>JANNVI010000008.1:0-151181 GCA_031414335.1 Gammaproteobacteria bacterium
CTTGAAGTGGAAACCGGTGTTGCCAGGACCGGCGTGTTAGGTCTCCTGAGGGGCGGCAAACCCGGAGTGACGATCGCGATGCGCGCCGACATGGATGGACTGCCTGTGGTCGAGCAGACGGATGTTCCGTTCAAATCCACGCGCACCGACACCTACAACGGCAACCCGGTTGGTGTCATGCACGCCTGTGGCCATGATGGGCATACCTCGATACTGATGGGCGTCGCCGAAGCGCTGACGAAAGTTCGCGCCGACCTGCCGGGCAATGTGCTGTTCATTTTCCAGCCGGCGGAGGAAGGCGCGCCTGCGGGCGAAGAGGGCGGCGCCCCGCTGATGCTGAAAGAAGGCGTATTCGACAAATACAAGCCGGAGGTCGCCTTTGGCCTGCACCTGATGTCAGCACTGAAGGTCGGCCAGATCGGCTATCGCGGCGGGCCGTTGATGGCGGGGTCGGATGCCTACCGTATTGTGGTCAAGGGCGTGCAGACGCACGGCGCCTTGCCCTGGCTCGGTGTCGATCCGATCGTGACCTCCGCGCAAATCGTCACTGCGCTGCAAACCATTGTTAGCCGCACGGTCGATATCACCAAGAATCCGGCCGTGGTTACCATCGGCATGATAAAGGGCGGCGTGCGCAACAACATCGTGCCGGACGAAGTCGAGATGGTCGGCACGATACGCACGTTTGATTCCGAGCAGCGCGCCGATATCCTGATGCGCATGAAACGCATTGCGGAAGATGTGGCGGCAGCGAATGGCGCCACGGGCACGTTTGAACTCATTCTCGGCAACAACCCGGCCGTCTACAACAACCCGGAGCTAACAAGCATGGTGGTCCCGTCGCTGCAGCGGGCGGCGGGCGCCGCCAACGTGCTTGCCGTCCCGCTGGCAACGACTGCGGAAGATTTCGCCTATTTTGCGCAGAAAGTGCCGAGCTTTTTCTTCTTCGTTGGCATCACGCCGAAAGACCGGAACTTGCTGACGACGCCATCGAACCACTCGCCGCTGTTCTATGTAGACGAGAGCGGCATCCCCGTCGCCACGCACGCCTTTGCGCAGGTCGCGGTCGACTACTTGCAGGCCAAGGCGAAACGTTAGCTCGCCGAAGCGGCGAATTGACACGAATTGCCTTTGCGCGCAGGCTCAGTGGCCGATCAATAACAAGAGGTGAGTCATGCGCTCTTTCCTACGAACACTTTGCTTTGGAATCGTCCTGGCTGTCACCGGTAACAGCATGGTTATGGCGGCCGGCGCGGCGGACCCGATCGTCGGCACCTGGCAGCTCAATGTCGCCAAGTCCAAGTTCAACCCCGGTCCCGCGCTCAGGTCGCAAACACGCGTCTACACGGAATCAGCTCAAGGTATTTCGATGAAGGTTACGCTGGTTGCTGCTGACGGCACGGCCGGGACCCAGGAGTCGACCTTCAAGTACGACGGCAAGGATTACCCGTTTTCGGGTTCCGCGGACTGGGACAGCCTGTCATTGACGCGCAAGGACGCCAACACGGTTGTCAGCACGCAAAAGAAGGCGGGCAAGGCGATTGGCACGACGGTGCGGACAATTTCCAAGGATGGCAAGGTCATGACGCTGGCGAACAAGGGAACTGGCGCCAACGGCAAACCCTTCGACAACACGCTGATCTTCGACCGCAAGTAAGGCGGCGTTTCTCGTTGAAACCTGCGCGGCGCCTGATCAGGGCGTCGCGCAGGCTAACGCCATGCGTTAGCTTAACCGACTGAGCGCGAATTACGCGCTGCGCTGCGCTGCGCAGTTACTGAATGGCTGCGGCCCGGAGCCGCGTCGGCCGCCGCGCCTTGCGGACATTCCAGGCGTACCTCGGTGCCGCCTTCGGCCGGAGACATCACGGAAAGACGCGCGCCGATGGCCGCGGCGCGATAGCGCATTGACGACAGCCCAAGCCCGGAACCCTGCGCAGCGGTCTGCGACAAGCCCACTCCATCATCGCGTATCGTCAGAACAGCGTGCGTGTTAGTAACGTCGAGTCGTATGTCTACGTGCCGGGCCCGCGCGTGCTTCAGGGCATTGCTGAGCGCTTCCTGCGCGATGCGATAGACATGATCGAGCGCATCATCGGGCAGCAGCAGCTCAACTTGGTTCCTGGCAACGACTGAGATCGCGGGGCCGCCTTCGGCGGCAAACCGTTCCGGCAGTTTCTGCAATGCGCCGGCGAGGTTGCCGCCCGTTTCCGTGAGCGCCGACAGACCGTGCGCAATGTTGCGGCAGGCCAGCACTGCCCGTTGTGCAATATGGTCCATCATGCCCAGCACGTCGGCGTCCGGCGCCTCACCGCGCTCGACCCTGGCGTTCTGGCTGCGAGTGATCAGCGACAGTCCGACCAGTTCCTGGCCGAGGCCATCGTGCAGCTCCTGGCCGAGCTTGCGCGCGGCCCGATCGGTTGCATTGATGAGTGCGCTGCGCAGGCGATTGCGATCCGTCACGTCGTAGCTGAAAACGAGCTCGGCATCCCGGCCATCAAACTCGATCGGATGGCTGCGCAGTTCGACCGTAATCAGTGCGCCATCGCATGTGCGGTGCAGGTGTTCGTTTGTGTCGGACAGCGTTTTGTCGTTGTTAGCGGGCTGGTGGTGCGCCTCGAGATCGGTGGCTAACAAGCCTGTAAATTCCTGGCGCGTGTAACCGTAGTGACGCACTGCGGCGTCATTGGCCATCAGGATTCGCCGGGTCGCCGGGTCCTGTACCCACAGCGGTTGCGGGTTTGAATCAAATAGCGCGCGATAACGCGCTTCGGAGGCCGCCTGGCGCCGTGCGGCCGTGTCGCGTTCCGCCAGCAGCGCCGTGATCAACTGACCAAGGACAGCAATCATGCAAATGAAAGTCCATACATTTGCGAGCGTGGCTGCAGTTCGCGTGTGTACCGGGCCGAGGCCGAGCAGGAAACCGGCGGTCACCGTGAACGCAACTGCCAGCGTGGTGAACGAGCTCAGCCCGGCGCCGAAGCGAATGGCCGACCAGGCCACCAGCAGCAGTGCGGCCAGAGACAGCGGCTGGCGCGCGCCCGGGGGGACCGGCGACAGATACGTGACTATCCAGGCTGCAAGGATCAGCGCCATCGCCAGCAGCTCGGTGCGACTGACGCTTACATGTCGCCTGCCGGCGCGCGTGCAGGCGTACACACACGGCACGACCAGCGCAACGCCCGCAGCGGAGTTCACGCACCAGCGCGCGGCCAGCCCGGCCAGCGACCCTGACAGCGTCACGTGTCCGCTGGCATCGAGCACCAGCGCAGCCAGGGCAGGGTCCAGCGCTGCCGGGTCGATCCATGCATTGGCGAGCAGGCTCGCGGCTTGCAGCGCTGCGTTGCCGACAGCGCCGACTGCAGCGGCTGTCCAAAGCACGACAGGGTCGCGCCACTTTGCAATCGCCGGGTTGAAGCGCCACGCTCGCAGCAGCATGCAAATCGTCAGGACCGCGAGCGTGCTGGCAGCAGCTCCGACCACTACCTTGGCAGGTTCAAACCCAACGATCACTGCGTACGCCAATTCGCCTGCCAGTACACCCGGCCAACGATCGGTCCCGCGCAGCAGCAGCGCGCTCACGGCAATGCCCATGGGTACCCAGGGCAGCACCAGCCAGCCGGCGATGGCGGGATCGTTCGCGCCGGCCAGGGCAGCGAGATAGAGTTCGAGCGTACCTGTCGTCGCGATTATGACCGCCAGGGCCAGCGAGTCCCAAGCCCATTGCCAACGGGATTGGCGAAGGTCGATAGCTGTGGTCACGTCAATGTCCAAGGGGCTCTTTCCGTGCCGCGCAAGCAGGCGTTGTCAGCGGACGCTCTCAAAATGCGCCGACATTCTACACCTGCCGGCGGGAGCGGCGAGAGCCGGGTTTGTGCGTCAGTGCACGGCCTGTCTAAGCTAACGCACCCGCAATCGGCAGTTTGCGGATGCGCTTGCCGGTCGCCGCGAAAATCGCCGCGCATACGGCCGCTGCAATTGGTGGCGTGCCAGGCTCACCGATGCCGCCTAACGCCGCGCCGCTGTTGATGATGCTGACTTCGATGGCGGGCGCTTCACTCATGCGCAGCACGCGGTAATCATCAAAATTGGACTGTTGTACCCGGCCGTCCTTGAAGGTGATCTCGCCCCACAGCGCTGCAGACAGCCCGTAAATGATGCCGCTCTGCATCTGTGCCTCGACCTGGCCCGGATTCACCGCGGTGCCGCAATCGACCGCGCAATGCACTTTGTGCACCCTGACATCAGACCCGGTGACCGACACCTCCGCCACCTGTGCCACGATGCTGCCAAAACTTTCGTGCAACGCGACGCCATGGAAGTGACCCGCCGCCAGTGGCCGGCCCCAGTTGGCCATCTCGGCGGCGCGATTGAGCACGGCCAGGTGCCGCGGCTCGCTGCCTAACAGGCCACGGCGGAATTCCACCGGATCCTTGCCGGCCAGCGCCGCGAGTTCATCCATCGCGGAATTGACGACAAAGCCATGGAAGGAATTGGCTACCGACCGCCACCACAGGATCGGCACGCCGTTCACGCCATTGATCGAATCAACGCGGATGTTAGGAAACGCGTACGGCAGGTTGGCGGAACCTTCACTGCTGGATGGGTCGCGGCCGTCCGGCTTGACGACCATCTTGGCGAATGCCGAGGTCGCCAGTACCGGCTGCGACACGCAATTGTGGTACCAGGCCAGCGGCTTGCCGTCCTTGTCGACTGCGGCGCGCACACGGCTGATGCTGTAGGGCCGGTAGTAACCGCCCCGCATGTCATCTTCACGGGTCCAGACGGTCTTCACCGGCCGGCCAACGTCCTTGGCGACGTGAGTCGCTTCCACCGTGAAATCCGACACCGTGGTAGCTCTGCGCCCAAAGCCGCCGCCCAGGTACTGCACATGCAGCTTGACCTGCTCGGGCTTGAGGCCAAGGATTTCCGCGGTTTTCTCTACGTCCTGCGAATGATTCTGGGTTCCAACCCACATGTCCGCGCCATCCGCACGCGCGTGCACGACGCAATTCAGCGGCTCCATGGTCGCGTGCGCGAGGAACGGCAGCTCGTATTCGACATCGATGCTGCGCGCGCCGGCGTCCTGCAGCGCCTTGAGCGCATCGCCGTCATTGCGGGCGATCAATCCAGGCTTGCGGATCTTCGCGCGGTAATCCGCGCGCACCTGGGCGAGATCGAAGCGCGCCATGGATCCAAGATTCCAGTCCACCTTGAGCGCGTCCCGGCCGCGCTCGGCGGCCCAGGTGTTGTCAGCCAGCACGGCGACGCCGCTCGGCACCTGCTTGACCGCGACCACGCCCGGGATCTTGCGCGTCGCGCTGTCGTCAAACGACTTGACGGTCGCGCCGAACACCGGTGCCCGCGCGATCATCGCGGTCAGCATGTCCGGTACGTCGACATCGAGGCCGAACTTCGCGCGACCCGTCACCTTGACTTTGCTGTCGTTGCGCAGCTGCGTCTTGCCGATATATTTGAATTCGTCCTGGGTTTTCAGCTTTGGCTTTGCGGCCAGCACTTCTCCGGCCGCCGCATCGGCGAGCTCGCCGTAGGTCAGCTTGCGACTGCCGTAATGGACCACGCCGTTGTCGGTGCGCAGCTCCGCCACGGTCGTGTCCCACTTCTTCGCTGCCGCAGCTAACAACATCGCACGCGCGGTCGCGCCGACCTGGCGCAACACCTCGTGAGTCGTTGCCGTGCTGTTGCTGCCGCCAGTGAATTGCGCCGGCAGGAAGGGGTGGAAATAGGTTTTGTCGACGCCGGCGAATTCGACCACGATCCGCGCCGGATCGATATCCAGTTCCTCGCCAAGCGCGATCGACAAACCCGTTGAAATGCCCTGGCCCATCTCCGCCTTGCCTGATGCCAGCGTCACGGTGTTGTCCGGTGCGATTCGCAGCCAGACGTTAGGCGACAGGGTCTTGCCGCCGCCGCCCGATCGGGGGGTTGTGCCGCGGCGCTTGGCGACATTGACGCCGATCACCAGGCCCGCGCCGATGACGGCGGTACCAATCAGAAAGTGCCGGCGTCCTGCGTTGGTATCCGAGTTCATGCCGCACCTCCACGCTTGATCTCGGCCGCGCGTTTTATCGCTGCCCGTATCCGGGGGTAAGTGCCGCAGCGGCAGATGTTGCCATCCATGGCCGCGTCGATGTCCGCGTCGCTGGGATTGTTGTTAGCTTCGAGGAGCGCGGCCGCCGCCAGCACCTGGCCGGACTGGCACCAGCCACATTGCACGACGTCGAGTTCGATCCAGGCGCGCTGCACCGGATGATCGCCATCGGCGGAGAGGCCCTCGATGGTCGTAATCTTCTTCCCGGCGACAGCCGACACCGGCGTTACGCAGGCACGGATCGGCTGACCATCCATGTGCACGGTGCAGGCGCCGCACAGCGCCTTGCCGCAGCCATACTTGGTGCCGGTGAGTTTCAGCAGGTCCCGCAGCGCCCACAACAGGGGCATTTCCGGGTCGGCATCGAGTTCGCGGCTGGCGCCGTTTACATTCAGAGAAATCACGGGCAATTCCTTTTAAGATGGGCCGGTCGGCATGTTACGGATCGGCACGGGGCAAGACAACAAGATGGAACTCGAGTTCTTCGGCGCGGCGGGCGAGGTTACCGGTTCCTGCCACATTCTGCGCGTCGGCGACAGGCAGCTGCTGCTGGATTGCGGCATGATCCAGGGAGGGCGCGATGCACCGCAGCGCAATCGGCTGCCGTTTCCTTTCCAGGTTGACGCCATCGACGCGGTCATTTTGAGTCATGCGCATATCGACCACTGTGGCCGCTTGCCGCTGCTGATCCGCCGCGGCTATCGGGGGCCGATCCACACCAACCCGGCCTGCGCGGAACTCCTGCCTATCCTGCTGCGCGACTCGGCCGAGCTCGCCGCGCGCGATGCCGAAAGGAGAAACCGCAACAGCGCTGCTGACGATCCGGCGGTTGAGCCGCTCTATACGCTGGAAGATGTCGAGCAGGTGCTCAAGCAGCTGCGCACCATTCCTTACAACCAGCGCGTCGACATTCTGCCGGGCGTTGTTGCACAGGTCCGGGACGCGGGCCACATCATGGGTTCCTCCAGCGTCGAAGTCTGGATGACCGAAGGGGCGCTGCGCCGCAAGCTGGTATTCAGCGGCGATCTCGGTCAATACAACTCGCCGATTCTGCAAGACCCCTGGCAGTTTTCCAGCGCCGACATCGTGCTGTTGGAAACGACCTATGGTGACCGCCGGCATCGTGACCGCGCCGCCACTGAGCTCGAATTTGGCCAGATTCTGCAACAGGCCTGGCGCGACCGGGGCAATGTGATCATCCCGGCATTCGCCATCGGCCGCAGCCAGGACATGCTCTATTTGTTAGGAAAGCATGCCACCGAATGGCAGGTCGATCGCTGGCAGATTTTTCTGGACAGCCCGATGGCGATCGAGGCCAGCGCCGTGTACTGGCGCCATCCGGAGCAGTACGACGTCGAAGCGACCCGCCTGCGGCGCGACTTCAGCACGATGCCGCCACTGCCTAATATGCGTTTCTGCCGGACGCCGGACGAATCGCGCGCCATCAATAAAATGCGTTCGGGCGCCATCATTATCGCCGGCAGCGGGATGTGTAACGGCGGCCGGGTTTTGCACCATCTGAAAAACAATCTGGACCGGCGCGAGAGCCACGTCATCATCACCGGGTTCCAGGCACCCGGAACGCTCGGTCGCCAGATCGTCGATCGTGCGCCGAGCGTGCGCATTCATGGCGAAACGATCCGCGTGGCGGCCACGGTCCATACCCTGGGTGGCCTTTCAGCGCATGGCGATCAGGATGATCTGCTGCGCTGGGTACGGAATTTCCAGGCCAGGCCGCCGGTCTACCTGGTGCATGGCGAGGTCTCGTCTGCCACGGCATTCGGTGCCAGGCTGCAGCAGGAGAACTTCCAGTCGGTGGTAACGTCGCCCGGGCTGAAACTCGATTTGTCGACGCTGCGGCCACTGGCTGATGATTTCTCAAGCTAACAAGAACTCTTTCGCGGGGATAACCATCAATGCCAACTGAAGCCTCCCTGGGCCCGTTGCAGAGACTGCTCAATCGCGTCGCCAAGGTTGAACCGCAGGAATCGCGCGCCGCGATAGCGGCCTTCCTGCTGCTGTTCTGCGTGCTGGGTGGATATTTTTCGATCCGTCCGGTGCGCGAGACGATCGGCACGGTGATTGGCCGCGACGCGACGCGCGATCTATGGCTGTGGACCGCCATCTTCGCCCTCGCGATCGTGCCATTTTATGGCTGGCTGGTGTCCAGGATCCGGCGCTCCATCCTGCTGCCCGGCATCTATGGCGGCACCGCGCTCATTATTTTTGGTTTTGCGGTGGCGTTTCAGTCCGAAGAACAGATGCGCATCTTTGGCAGCAGCTTCTATGTCTTCATCAGCGTGCTCAATCTGCTGCTGGTCTCGATCTTCTGGAGCTTCCTGCTGGAGATGTTTTCCAGCGAGCAAACCAAGCGGCTGTTTGGCTTTATCGCCGCGGGCGGCACGCTGGGCGCGTTTCTCGGTCCCATCGTGACCCGGCTCGTTGTGCAAATGATAGGAACGAGTGGCGTGCTGATGTTAGGTGCGGCAGGTTTTGTGCTGGCGATCCTGTTTCAGCGCCGCCTGATGACGGTGGCGGCCGGATGGACCGGCAGCACCGGCGCGAAGATGGACGATCGCGCGTTGGGCGGCAATCCGTTCGCCGGCTTCAGTCTGGTGGCGCGGTCGCCCTACCTGCTGCTGATCGCGCTGTTTGTCATTCTATTGTCGGCGGTCAATACCTTCCTGTATTTCGAGCAATTGAAACAGGTCGCCGAGCTGTATGACGACATCGAGAAGCGCACCGAAGTGTTCGCCAGTTTCGATTTCATCGTCCAGGGTCTGACAGCGCTAACGCAGCTGTTGCTGACGGGGTGGATTGCCCGCAACTTTGGCGTCAGGGCGCTGCTGACTATCGTGCCGCTGGTTTTGGTTGCGGGCTTTCTATCGATGGGCGCCCTGGGTAGCTTCTGGTCGCTGGCGGTTGCGATGGTGATCCGCCGCTGGGGCGAATACGCGTTTGTGCGCCCGGGCCGTGAAATGCTGATGAGCCGTCTCGACCGCGAGTCCAAGTACAAGGCCAAGAACCTGATCGACGTGCCGGTCTATCGCACGGCTGACTTCCTGTTCGCGCAGGCTAACAAGGCACTGGAAAAAGTCGGGTTGAACAGCGCCGGCGCCGCGTTTGTCGGCGCGGGTCTCGCGGCGGCGTGGTTCCTGACGGGCTGGATCCTGGGCAGCAAGTTTGACCGGGAAGCCGCGAAGAAAGACTGATCCGGCCTGATCAGCAGGTCGTGAGCGCCGCCGACAGTGCTGCAGCGTCACTAAAGCGGTCTTCGGCTTTCTTTGCCATCAGGCGATCAATGATCGGCTGAAAACCGCCGATCGCTTCGGGCAAGCGCGGGACGTCAACTGTCACATGTTGCTGCAGCACTTCGATCGCAGTGTCGCCGTAATAGGGCTTGTGCCCGGTCAGCATCTCAAAAAAGATGACGCCGAGGCTGTATAAATCGGTGCGATGATCGACAGGTACGCCCTGCGCCTGCTCGGGACTCATATAGTAGGGCGATCCGCGCAACATGCCTGAATAGCTGTTAGTGCCGGCACTGACGATTTTCGCCAGGCCGAAATCGATCAACACGATGTCATCGTTCCCGCGCAGCATCACGTTCTGTGGCTTGAGATCGCGGTGCACGAGGCCATGCTTGTGAACGACACCAAGCGCCGCTGCGATGCGCTTCATGTACGACACGGCTTGCGCCACGGTCAGCGGTTGCTCCATGCGGTCGCGCAGGTTGCCGCAGGGAAAATATTCCATCGCCAGGAATTCATGGCCGGCGTGTACGCCATAGTCAAAAATATCGACCACGGCCGGATCGTCGATGGCCGCGAGCGCTTCGTACTCGCGCGCCAGGTTCTGCATGGTCACGGTATCTTCGGCCGGAACATCCTTGCTGACCTTCAGCGCCACTTCGCAGTCGATGTCATCCGAGGTCGCAAGGTAGACGATGGCGCGCTCGGACTGACCGATGGTACGCAGGATCTGATAGCGCGGAATCGCAATAGTCTCGAGATCCAGGTCGTCTGGCGTTGGCGCGGCCTGATCGCGGCGCGCGGCAGCGGCGCGGCGCTCGGATGAGCGCTGTGCAACCCGCAACGCATCGCAGAATCGGTCGGGCGTCAGCAGCTGGCGCGGCAGGTAGTCTTCCACACCGAGCCGCATTGCTTGTACGGCGGTCAATTCACTGCCGTTCTCGGCAATGACTATCACCTCAAGATGATCAGGAAAATCTGCGAGCCGGTGCAACAGGTCGATGCCCCCAGGCGCTTCGTTGTTAGGCAGCTGGGCGAAATCGGCATGCAGCACCAGGATTGAACCGTTTGAGCGCTGCATTCCAGTGCCACTGACCAGTTCGCTCAGTTGCGCGGTCTCGATCCTGGTATGGGGCCTGAATGTACCAATGAAATGGCACAGCCACTCACCGTATCGGGCATCGCCACTCGCGACAAGCAATCGCTCAGTCATGATTCAGTCGGGCAGGCTGAATCGCAGGCGCATTCGAACGCGCTGCTCGACTGCACTGCCGTCCCGCTCGAGCGGCGCAAAGCGCCACTTTATTACCGACTTGCGCGCGGCCTCATCGAACACTCCGGCAGGCTGCGCATTGAGGATCTGAATGCTTGACACGCTGCCGTCCTTGAGCAACGTGAACTCAAGGTCGACCCAGCCGGAGATCTTCTTCTCCACGGCCACGGCAGGATATGCCGGTTCGACAAACTTCACCCGTTTCAGAGAACCAACTCCAATTACGTCCTTGTCGCGTTTCTGTTTCTCTTCGCGTGCAGCAATGTCGGCGGCAATCGAAGTGCCATCGATGCTGCGCCCGGCCGCGGAATCCGCCGCACGCAACCAGCGTTTCGCGGCTTCGAGATCATCCGCTGCCAGGCCGGCCCGCGCCTTGACCAGTAATTTGTCAGCTAACAACTGTGACGCCTCGACGGTAGCCGCAGCCGACCCATCGAGGTCCCGGAGTCTGGTCAACCAGAACTGCGCGCTGTCATCGGCGGGCTCGGCCAGTCGGTCCTGTGCGATACGCTGGCGCACTTGCGCGTTGAGTCGCGAGATTTCCGCCGTTTTCAATGTGGCACGGGACTCGCTCAGAGTGCGCCGCACCGCATCCATGGCAGCAGGCGCCGCGCCGTCCTGGCGCGCGAAATTCAGCCATTTTTCTGTCGTGGCGCTCTCGCCGCGGCCAGCGGCGGCGCGCGCCTCCTGCAGGACGCGGTCCTGTACCGCCTGCGACATACGTTGCGTGGCCGGGTCGCGTGGCGACAGAGTACGCGCTGACGACAAGTAGAAGCTGGCACTGTCGTTAGCGGGTTCGATAATCGCGCCCGTGTTGAGGCGCTCCTCCGCGAGCCGCAACCAGATTCTCAGGCGATCCTCACCCTGCTGCTGGCTGAGATCGCGGCGCGCTTCGCTCAGAGTCGTCCGGTCCGCGGCATTGGCTGAGTCCAGGGTTGCAAACGCCTTGTCGTAGTCGCCACTCGCGGCGGCTTTGCGGGCCTCGGTCAGAGTAGCGCGTTCCGTGGTCTTGCTGAGCTCGGTCAGCTGGAAAATCAGTCGCGCGTTATCCGGTTGCAGCCGGCTGGCCGAGCCGAGCAGCAGAGTCGCCTCATCAACGCGGCCGGCCTGCAGTGCTTTTTCGGCCCGATCCAGCAGGGCAGCCATTTGTCTGTCCTGATCGGCGCTGGCGGCGGCAGGCTTTCCGGCAGTGGCAGCGCCGGGGAATGCAGATGCGGCACGTTTCTCCGGGGAGTTTCCCAGTGTCAGCCACAGCGCGAATGCTAACGCGGCAACGGCGGCGCAGCCGCCGAGCAGGATTCTTGGGGGAATCTTGCTGGCCGGTACCGCGGAAGACGCCACGGCGTCCTGTGCACGGCGTATCTCGGCTGCAGCACCGCGCTGTTCGTCGTAGCGGCGCAGCGACGCGTCGATGAACTGGCGTACGCGTGGTCCGGACACCGGCTTGTGCAGAAAGCGATACACCGAGCCATCAGTGACCATGTTAGCCAGGCGAGACTGCTGAGCGGAATTACCAGCCGCGACCAGTACCAGGTCCGGGAACTGACCGCGTAACCTGCCCAGCGTGGCGACGATATCGTCGGTGACAGCATCGGCATCGATGAGGACGACACCCGCGTTGATCGCGACAATCTGCTCTGCGAGTGACATGCTGTCGGGTGCGATCGCGATCGAGTGATCCGAAGTAACCACTTCGCTGAGCGTCGAGATCAGTGTGTTATCGATCGACAGCACCGCGACGGCAATACCTGCACCGACGCCACCGCCCGGCTGGCGACTGGCGACACGGACATCGTGATTAGAGATGCTGGGCATTGGACGGGACAAATTATCGCTCCAGGAAAAGCGCAGGAAATGAGCCTGCTTTCTAGCGCTTTAGGCGGCACTTGTCCGTGATGGAGATCATTCCGTTAACTGGCGAGAGAAAGGCACAGCTTGCTTTCGTCGTCGCGGCGCGCTAAGAATCTGGCAAACGAGAACAGGTTCACATAATTCAGGGGGGTTCCAATGGCGTCAGCGTGGTCCAAATGGTGGCAGCTGGATGCAACCGAAGAGCGTGCCAGTGCCGATAATCCGCATGCGCCGCTGACCGATGCCCAGCGTCGACCCGCGCTGCCGCTGCTGACGCTCGCATTCGGCTGGGGCTTCCTGGTCACGGGCCTGCTGGTCGGCAGTTCGTTAGGTGCCGGGCTCAGGTTCTGGCCGGATCTGGTGGTTGCTTCGCTGTGGGGAAATCTGGCGAATTTTGCGGTCGGCGCGCTGGTGGGCTACATGGGCTACCGTACCGCCTGCAACAGCGGGCTGCTGTATCGGCTGACCTACGGCAACGTTGGCGCATTCCTGCCCGTGCTGTTTCTCGCGATGCTGACAATTGGCTGGCAGGGTATCGTGGTTGGCGCCTTTGGCCTTACCTGGGCGGGAAGTTTCGACAGCCCGTGGTTCTATCCGGTCGCCATTTTCGCCGGTCTTCTTTATACCTGGACCACCCTATACGGCGTAAAAGGCCTGGAGCGTGTCGGACTGCCATCCACCGTTGTGCTGGTGGTAGTCGGCGTCTATGCCGGTTACTACAACATCGACAAGGCGGGCGGTTGGGCTGCGTTTCTCGACAAATCAGGCGCGACCGCGGCGCTGCATCCGATGACGCAGGTCGATGCCATCAACATCGTGATCGGTTCCTGGATTGTCGGTGCGATCGTGATGGCGGAGTACACGCGCTTTGCACGTCGTCCCTGGGTCGCGATTGCGATTCCGTTCGTGGTCCTGGTGATAACGCAATGGTTCCTGCAGTTTATCGGCGCCATGGGCGGCGTGGTGTCCGGCAGTTTCGATTTCTCGGCGTATCTCAAGACCGCCGGCGTGGTAATCGGCTTCATCGGATTGATCGCGATGAGCCTTGCGCTCTGGACCACCGGCGACACCAACCTCTACCTGCCCGCGATCCAGACCGCCAGCGTTTTCAAGCGACCCAAGCGTGTCATGGTGGTGATCTGCGGCATCCTGGGTACTTTGTTAGGCCTGGGGATCTACCAGCGCTTCATCGACTGGATCACGCAGCTCGCCAACCTGGTGCCGCCGATCATCGGCCCGGTGATCGTGGATTACTACCTGATCCATGGCCGGCGCTACCGCGTCGACCTGCTGGAACGCCTGCCAACCTGGAACTGGCCCGCCGTGTTAGCCTGCGTCACCGGCATTGTTTCCGCGTACCGCTTTACGCCACCGTGGCTCGCCTCGGGACTGTTCGGCCTGCTGGTGTCGATGCTGGCGTACGGCGTCTACTACGGCCTGGCACGGGTTTTCGGCGTCAAGCCCGGTTACTCGGCCGTTGCCGAGGAACCGACCTCAGGTTGAGTGGTCGAACCTGATCATGCGTAAACTTCACAGTGCGGTATTTTTACTGCTCGCAGCGGCGTATTCAGTCGGCGGCCATGCCGCGCAGGCGGAGAGCGTGTCCGGAGCCCAGAAAAAGGCCGCAGAGCAGTATCTTGCAGCGGTGTCGTCCGCCGGTGCCGCGGGCCTCGCGCAGATCCTGCCGCAAAGCGAGCTTGATGCGCTGCGCACCGATCTGCTGGGCCGCCTGCGCAAGGAGGACGAACGCAGCGGCGCAACACTGCGCAAGCGGCTGTTCGGCAGTGCTGCAACGCTCGCCGTCCTGGAGCGCCAAACCAACCAGAGTTTCTTCATCAACCTGTCGCGCCGGCTTGAACTCAGCGCCCGGGTGGTCCAGGACCCGGAATGGCTGGGCGCCATTCGTGACGGCACTGACCGGGTCATCGTCATGGTGCGCGGCCGCACCCAGGACGAGAAGGAATCGCCAACCGTAACGCAGTTCATCGAGATGGTTGCCGACGGCAAGGACTGGAAGCCGGTCATTCCCGGCGAGCTGCGGGTGCAGATCGACGATCTGATCCGTGGCCGCCAGGTGGTACGCGTCGCCCCGACACCTAACAACGGTAGCGCGCCGCCACCGGATGGCGCCGCTGAATCGGCCGGCGCAGCCGGAACCAGCGACGCGCCCGCCACCAATCCACCGGCGATTGTTGCCATGTTGCGCACCGCCGAGCAGGTGCTGGTCGCGGGCAAGTGCGATCGCTATTACAAGGACTACATGAGCCCGAGTTTCCGCAAGTCGCAATCGGACAAGGCGATGGACACGTTGATCGCCAGCTGCACGCGCAGCATGGGCATGCGCGAGCTGCTGATATCCGCGTTACGCATCGTCGGGCAGACCGCGCCGCGGTTCGAGGCTAACGGAACGCAAGCCGTCTACGACGTCTCGAACCAAGGTCTGCCCTACGAACGCTTCACGCTCGAGCTGATCGACAATCGCTGGTACATCGCGGAGTAGCAGTGCCGCCTGCTCATCCAGCCACTGGCCGCGGACCGCCATTTGAGCCGGTGGGACAAAGATAGAAGTTATTGCGGCTACTTTTCGGCCAGCAAATGCGCCGCCAAGAATCTGTCGATCTCGGTGAGCACCTGCAGGCGAGTTGCGCCGCGCGACAACCAGTGGTCTTCGCCCGGCAATTTGAGGTATGTGACGCTGGCATTGCCTTCCTTGAGCACGCGTGCCATCGAGTCGGAATGAGAGATCGGTACCACGGTGTCGTCCTGGCCGTGCAACAGTAGTACTGGCACGTTAGGCATGGTTAGCGAATTAACCGGCGATTTTTTGCCTAACGCCGGATCGTCCGGGTCGCCGATGGTGCGAACCAGCTCCAGAAATAAAGGCGAATCTGCGCCGTAGCGTTCGCGGTCGAACGCCAGCATCTGTGGAATATTGGAAACACCAGCATAACTTGCAGCACACCGATAAAGCCTCGGCGTAAAGACCGCGCCAGCCAATGCGGCATAACCTCCGTAGCTCGCGCCGACTATGCAAACCCGCTTCGGATCGGCGACCCCATCCGTGACCATCGCTTTGACGCCATCGCTGATGTCGTCCTGCATCAGTCCACCCCACTGGCGAAAGCCAGCTTCCTCAAATTTGCGTCCAAAGCCCGTCGATCCACGAAACTGGGGTTGCAACACTGCATAGCCACGCGTTGCCAGAAACTGCGCCCAGTAGTCAAACGCCAGACTGTCGTTGGCACGCGGCCCGCCGTGAGGCAGTATCACCATGGGCAGGCCCTTGCCGGTTGATTGCGGTGGCAAGGTGAGATACGCGGGAATATCTGTGCCGTCGCGGGCCTTGTAGGTAATCCCGCGCACTTCCCCGAGCTGGACGTTTACCAGGCCTGGATACTCTTCTCCAATAATGTCCGCCGAACGCCTGTTGAAATCGACGAGGTAATAGACCCCGGTCTCCGATGGGCTGCCAACCCGAGCTAACATTCGCTTGCCATCCAGAGAGCGGCCGTAAACCTCCACATTCTTGCCCTTGAAAGCGCGTGCAACGCTGTCGGTCCGCGCCTTGGCCGCCGGATCCAGCCAGCGCCACTCCTGCCTAAGACCACCCAGCACGGCAGCAACGGGTGCGCGTGAAAAGCGATCCAAGATGACGTTCCTAACGTCATTTTCCGGATCTTCAAAAAGCACTTGCAATCCGGAGCCGTCGAGACCGATTCCATAGACGACGCGCTTACCCGCGTCGTTGGTGCCAATGGCCACGATAGTTGCGCCATCCGGGGCCATGCCCTGCAGCGCCAGCGTGGGCCCCTTGGGTCGCGAGAAGATCTCTTTCCAACCCCTTGCCTGCTTTGCTAACACTCGATAGCCAGCATGCTCCGGGTCCCACTCGCTGCGAGCCACACAAGCGCCGGAACTGTCGACAACCCACTGATCGGTAAACTGACCACCGCTTTCCAGCAACTTGCCTTTCCCGGTTTCGGTGCTGACTTCAAACAAGACGTGGATCCAACCGGAGTCCGCTCGTCCTCTGGCAAATTTAGTGTCGGTGACTGGGCGCTCAGCTGCTGCAGAATAGTCCAGCGTGCTCATGACGATAGTCTTCGGTTTGCCTGTGCGGGTGGCTTCGAGCGTAGCACCGGTCACCATATTGCGCGATCCACCGGTCATCAACAGCACGTTAGCTTTGCCGGTCGTCACGTTAATTGCGAGCGTCCGGAAGATCTCAAAACGAAAGCGATCCGCGTCGGCATAGCGAGACTTTTGCGTTTGGCTCAGTTCGACCAGAACTGTCTCGTCGTCAGACCAGGTTACGTCCCGCAACTTGTACTCGTCGCCAATCGAAATCTGCCGCAGCCTCTTGGCAGCATCGATGTCAAAAACAACCACCACGGGTACATTCTTGCCATTGTCGGAAAACGCCAGCAGCTTGCCATTGGGACTCAGTGCGACATCTGTCATTGCAGGCAGCGATGCAAATGCCTCAACCGATGGAGGCCCGCACCAGGCGAGCTGCGATACCAGCACGATGCCAATGGCGGCGGCGTTGATGATCAAGCGTCGGGCATAATTGGTTTGCACGGTTTTCCTTTCGAGCAGCCAGGCTCGGTTCAAACGATACAGGGGATAGCTCATGGCGACCAGCACCCACAGAGCTAACAGGTGGGCGGGTTCGGGAACCAGCGCCGCGACGGTCCCGGGGACTCGTAATATGCCGCCGCCGATGGTGGCGCCGACCACCGCTGCAATTCCGAACGCGAAACCCAGAATCCTTAGCAATGCGGGTTTTGTTGTGCTATTCATTGTGGGGAAACAGTACAACAGTCTGGGGCGATGGAGTTTATGGCAGCTACAAAGATTCATCCCATGATGGCTGACAGCAATCATGACGAACTCGCGGAACAGCAGTTCGTGGTCGCGCTCAAGTCCTACATCGCCGTGAATCTTGACCCGCCACTGCGCGAACGCACGTTTGCAACAGTGGCCGATCTGCGCTCGCAGGGCGGCACCGAGCCAACCCTGCCGCAGATTCGCCGGCGGCTCGAGCGCGAGCCTCTCTACCAGAACTGGGTGTCGGCAATGCGCTCGTCGCAGGAACTCATGTGGCAGGCCGCCGGTGACTGCGTCGACCGGCAACTTGATTCATTGAATGAATCCGCGCGCACGGCACCGGCGTTAGGTTCCCTGACACTCGACCCGAACTTCGTGGTGCCGCGCTACCTGGCTGCAACCGACACCCACATGATGCCGGGCAGCTATCACGTCGATTCCGCGCCTGACGATGTCCGCCAGGGCGCCGTGTTCGACAAGGGGGCGTCGCTCTACAGCCTGGGCCGCCAGGGCGGGCAGATGAACGACATGCGCGGGCAGACCGTTGCGGCGCATTTCTATGAGCGGTTCCCCGACCTGACACCGGCGCGCATTCTCGAAATGGGTTGCACCGTGGGCAACAGCCTGGTGGCCGTGGCGCGCGCATTCCCCGGCGCCGATGTGCATGGCATCGACGTCGGGGCCGGGCTCCTTCGTTACGCACATGCCCGCGCCGCCGGGCTTGGCGTGCCCCTGCATTTCAAGCAGGCCAGCGCCGAGGACACGGGCTACCCCGATAATCATTTCGACCTGGTATTCACCAGCGCGGTCCTGCATGAGACCTCGGCGAAAGCCTTGCCGAAAATCATCAAGGAATGTTTTCGCGTGCTGCGACCGGGCGGCGTCATGGTGCATCTTGAAGTGCCGTTTCGCGCCGATGACGCCGATGCTTACGCTTTGCTGCGCGCTGATTTTGAAACCCGATATAACAACGAGCCGTTCTGGATGGGTGCCGTGTCGACCGACTTCGCTGCTTTGGCGACGCGCGTGGGTTTCATCGACGCGGCAGCGGGTTACCAGGACGCTGGCTTCGGCCCGCCGAAGCGCGGTGTCACGGGCGCTTTTGGCAATGCGAATCAGGGCGGCTACAAGTCCTGGTACCTGGTGTCGGGCCGGAAACCGCCGGCATGAGTGGCGCAACCGTCGCGCCCAAGTCGGCGCCAATGCAGCGGCATCGATTGCACAAGGGTCGCCGCACCGTACCCGGACCGGACCCGCGGGTCGACACTTTGTTAGGTATGGTGATGGCGCTGACCTCCGAAGTGGCAGTGCTGCGCGAGCGCGTCGATGCCCACGAGCGGCTCAGTGCCCTGGGCAAGGCCGCGTCGCCCGAGAGCGTCAATAGTTTCGAGCCGGATGAAACCACCCAACGCGAGCGCGCCGCCATGCGCCAGCGACTGATCGACAAAGTCTGCCGGCCGCTGTTAGCAGCGGGCAGCGAAAAACAACGTGAGGAAAAACCCGATGATGAAAACTGATTGCCTGGGATTTGCGCGCGTGTCGGCCAGGATGCTGGCGCTGCTGGTTGTGATATCGGGCCTGCAGGCAGATTCCGCCTTCGCTGCCGGCCCGCCCAAGGCCGGGACGGTCTTCAGGGATTGCAAGGACTGCCCGGAAATGGTCGTGATCCCGCCCGGCGAGTTCACCATGGGCCGGGACGGCGGCGAACCCGAGCGTTATGAAGGCCCGCCGCACCAGGTAAAGATCAACTACGCGTTTGCGGCCGGACGTTTCGAGCTAACAAACGGGCAGTACCGGAAGTTCGTCGCTGCAACCGGCCACAAGACCGCAGGCTCGCCCTGCAATGGCTTTATCGGCGACAAATTTGGCCCTTTGCCCGGCACCAATTGGTCGGATCCTGGCTATGGCCGCCCGATCCGCGACGATGAGCCGGTGGCCTGCATTCGCTGGAGCGATGCCCAGTCGTACGTCTCGTGGCTGGCGGGCCGCACGGGAAAAAAATACCGCCTGCTGACAGAGGCGGAGTGGGAGTACGCGGCGTGGTCTGGGGCCAGCGGAGTCTATGCCTGGGGTGACGATGCCACCAAGGCCTGCAAATTCGCGAATAGTCATGATCTGTCCGGTGCCAGGAACGGCGCGGTGTTGTCTTATGGGCCGGCGCCCTGCGACGATGGATTCGAGATCGTGTCGCCGGTCGGGCGCCTGGCACCTAACGCGTTTGGCCTGTACGACATGATGGGCAATGTCTGGGAGTGGGTCGAAGACTGCTACCAGATGCCCTACGGCGATACGCCGGTTGACGGTTCCGCGAACCTGACTACCGGCTGCGATCGCCGTGGATCCAGGGGCGGATCGTGGCGTTCAAACTATCTGCGGCAACGTCCTTCGTTCCGGGGTCGTGACCCCGAGGCGCTGACCAGCCAGATTTTTGGCGCGCGGATTGCGCGGGATCTTTGAATCGCTAGCGACCAAGCGCGTCGAATACGCGCTGCAGCAGCCGACTCGACTGGCCTGACGGATTCTGGCGAATCGCTGCTTCCTCTTTGGAAATCATGAGGAACAGGCCATCCAGCGCCTTCTGTGTCACATAGCCTTCGATGGTCGACTCTTCCTGTCCCAGCAGTCCAGCCTGGGCGAGCTTGCCGCCCAGTTCGTTGTAGCGCTGCGCTACATTCAGCTGGCTGGTGCTGCGCCTGACGATGGGCAGAAATTGTTCTGTGAGTTTCGCGCTGGCTGTGCGCCGAAAATACTGTGTTGCCGAGTCGGAGCCGCCGGTCAGTATGGCGGCCGCGTCCGTGACGCTCATCTGCCGGATGGAGTCCACCAGCAGTACCCTGGCCTCGGGCACCGCCGCTTCGGCCGCGCGGTTCATGGATTGAACCAGGCTGTCCACCTGGCTCCCGTAACCTAACATCCGCAACGCGCTCTCGGCCTTCTTTAGTTTCCCCGGCAGGGGAATGCGCACTTCCGGGTTGCCAAAAAAACCATCCGCGACCCCGAGCTTGCCGACCGCGGATTGCGCCCCCTGCGTGAGCGCCAGCCGCAGGCCGCTCACCTGGTCGTTGCGCGATATGCCGGCAAGTTGACTCAGGTCCACGGCTGTCGCGCTGCCCAGCCAGCCTGTGAATATGCAGCCGGCTAACAGGCTAGCGCGCCAGCGAGCAGGGCAACAAGTTCGCCGAGTCGTGGCAAGGGGTTTGACCATGGGCGATGCTCCTGGACCAATTTTCGGTCCACTGGCAACAGTTTACGCGGTCGCGGCGCCTGGAATACGGCAGCCTTGGCCCGGCGCCGCCAGCCCGCGTTACATCGACTGGCCCTGTCTGTCTTCCTGATCAATCCCGGCCGGTCTGAGGTCCGGCGTCTGGCCTTCGAATTCGGCGATGCGCATACCCAGTCGCGCAATTTCCTCGTCATAGGCTGCGTCTTTGAGTTGCGCCAGCATCTGCAGTTCTCGCAAGCGCTGCTCGCGGACCTGCAACTCGCCGCGCAACGGCTCCAGCTCCAGTACGCGCTGGCGCAGGCGCGCAAGATAGTTCTCCATTTCCCGAATCCGGTTGTCGCGCGCGCGGATCTGCGCCTGGTCTTTTTCCGCGCTGACTTGCGTCGCACGCAGGCGGTTGAGATCCGCCTCGTACTGATCCGCCAGGGCAGCGCGCGGCTCGATGCGCGCCAACTGCTCAGCAATGCGGCGTATTTGCAGGTCGCGTTCCTCCAGGCTGTTGTCCAGTTGCGTAATCCTGGAATCAGTTTCTGTCAGGCGATGCCGCAATCGGCTGCGATCATTATCGGACTCCGCGAGCCGGGTCTGCACGATATCGTGACGCGCCTGCCAGTCGGCCGCCATGCGCGCCCGCGGTTCCAGTTCCGCCAGGCGGGACCGCATCTTGGCGATCTCGCCGCCCCGCTCCGCTGCGTTGTGGGCCGTCGCATCCTGTTCTTTCAGTTGGCGCACTAACAGTGCAATTCTTTCCTCGTGCTGAGTTTGCAGCGCCGCTAACTGAGCCTCTGCCAGCTGCAGTTGATTACGCGACTCATCAAGACCCGCAACTGTCTCGTTGCTTGCGGCGATGAGCTGATTGGCGCCGGCCAGCTGGGTTACCAGCGCCGTGCGCTCGTCTTGCCACCCCGCCTGCTGGGTTCGCAACAGCTGTTCGCTTTCGCGCAGGCGCAGTGCCATCGTTTTCAGGTCCGCGATCTGCCGCTTTGCTGTTGCGAGTTCCTGCCGCATCAGTTCATTGCTGCCGCGCAGTTCAGCGAGCTGGTCTCGCAGAGTTTCGAGATTACCGGCACTTTCGTCCAAGCGGACTTGCGCGCTCACCGATTCCTGCCGGGCATCCTCGAGCGTGCGACGTCTGGCGCGGTCAGCGAACATGCCGCGAATTCCCAGGCCGATCAACACCCCGCCTGTCAGGATGGCCAGCCAGATCCAATCGCCGGTCACGGTCGGAATCATTGCTCTAATCCGTCCAGTTGCATGAATTCGATACGACGATTGCGCTGTCTTCCCTCGGCAGTAGCATTGTCCGCAATCGGCCGGGTCGCGCCGAAGCCACGCGCGACGAAACGATCGCCAGGCAGGCCATCCTCGATCAGGTACTGGATGACGGCGCGCGCGCGCGCCTCAGACAAAGCCATGTTAGCAGCCGCGTCGCCAAGGCTGTCCGTATGCCCCGCAATCATGAAACGGGCGTACATGTTAGCTTTCAGCATTGTGGCGACGCTTTGCAGGCGTTTTAGTCCCCGGCGGGTGAAGTTGCTGGAATTCGTCAGGAACTCGACATTGCTGAGTTTAAGGAACCTGGCTATCTGCGACTCTACCGCGCCTGCGGCGCGCACCGCCAGCCGGCTGACCACTCGAATATCGTCGCCGACCTGCTGTTGCGTTTCATCAGCAATCAGGTCGCCGATTTCTCGCTGCGGGACCGCGCCGCTGAGCATCAGGTGCTCGCCATCCATTTCGGTGCGCACCGCGCCGCGCGCCGGCAGGACGGCAAACAGCAGATCGCTGCCCAGCCACGCGGCTGGTGAAACCTTGTCATCGATGACGACCCTGTCGATCACCCGGGCAGATCCGTAGAGTTCACGTGCCCGCGCTAGCAGGCGATCACGCGACCCGGCGTTTGGAACCCTGCCGCTGACCTGAATGCCGTCATTGACGAATTCGGCCACGACCGAGGGGTTGTCGCCTGGGGAAGGGGGCTGTTGGTCCAGGCCTGCGCCGGTTTCCGCGGCGACACTGCTGGCGACAGCGTTGCCAGCGGCCGGCAGGACATAGGCGGTTGCTGGCAGCGTGTACTGGAACTGCTCACGGCAGGCTGAAATGCCTGCCGCAGCCGAAATCAAGCCAGCCACCAAGCTGAGCCAGTTAAACATGAAAGGGTGTCCATGAAACTTATTGGAATTCTTATATGAGTCACTTTAGGGCCGTTGTCAGGCGGATGCAAATGGGTGCACGCTGTGCCGGCTTGAGCAGTCGGAGTAAGATCCGCCAGCTAACATAATACGCCGTCAGAATACATGGAGTTGCCATCATGCCAGCCGTAGGTAAACGCGCCCTGTTGAGTGCTCTCGCCCTGGCATTGCTGCTGCCGGTGGCAGTCACGGCATCGGTCACCATCGCCTTGATCAGTCCTGCTGATCTGCTGATG
Source organism: Gammaproteobacteria bacterium (assembly GCA_031414335.1). Lineage (GTDB taxonomy): Bacteria > Pseudomonadota > Gammaproteobacteria > Steroidobacterales > Steroidobacteraceae > UBA964. The sequence goes on from JANNVI010000008.1 coordinate 22,966, forward strand.
AAACTTGGTCAGCCCGGATTTTTGCTGCTGGATGTCAGGACGCCGGAAGAATTTGCAGCGGGCCACATTGCTGGCGCCGTGAACATTCCACACGATCAGCTGGCTAACAGTGCAAGCAGGCTGCCCAAGGACCGCAATACCGAGATTGCCGTCTATTGTCGCAGCGGCCGGCGGTCGGCGCTGGCGCTGGATTGGCTGGGCACGCAGGGCTATCAGCGCCTGCGGCACCTGGATGGCGATTTTCTCGGCTGGCAGGCGGCTGACCGGCCTGTGACCACCGAGCCTGCTGCTCGTTAGGCCGGTGACCGCGCCGGCGGCGCCAGTTCCTGCACACCGACCACGAGCATGCCTGGGCCGCCATGCACCCCTAACGCGGGTCCCATGGTCGTCAGGTAGCGGTCCTGGATGTTGGGCAGGCCCGCAGTAATCTCGTCGAGTAATCGGCGCCCCGCAGATTCCGCATTCCCGTGCCCGACGGCGATGCGGTAGCGGCGGTCGGCGCGCAAGCGGCGGCGTATATATGTGGCAAAGCGCTGTGGCGCGCGCTTTCGAGCCCAGATAACAGTACCGATTCCAAGGCGCCCATCGGCAAAGTTGGCGAGCACCGGCGAACAACGCAGCCAGTTGGCTAACACGCCGAAGATCCGTGGCACGCGTCCGCCGCGTATCGCGAATTCGAGATGCGGCAATAATCCAAAGACATCGGTCCTGGCAATTGCCTGCTGCGCGGCCGCGATCACCTCATCCTGGCTGCCACCCGCTGCCGCGCACTCGGCGGCCGCCATGGCAATCAATCCCTGGCCGAGCGACGCGTTACGGCTGTCGATGACGGCAATATTCGTGCTGCCGCTGCGCTCCGCGGCGTTCTTCGCCGCGCTCAGCGTGCCGCTGACTTTGGCAGTGAGATTGATTGACACTACGCCCTCGTAATGGGACGCCAGGAATTCAAACATGCGCCGGAAATCGCCCGGCGGCGGCTGCGAGGTTTTTGGATGATCGGGCGAGCTCACGAGCAGTCGATAGAACTCGTCGTGCGTCATCGTGACCTTGTCGAGATAGCTGTGTGGCCCGAAATGAACCCGCACCGGCACCATGTAGATATCCAGCAGGTCCATGGCCTCGGCGGGAACATCGGCCGCCGAGTCCGTAACCACGGCGATGTGGCGCCTGCGGTCGTGGTGCGCGGCCGATTGCTGCCGCAGCATGTCGTCGGCCTTTTGCGCACTGACTTCGCCGAACTGGCCGGCAGCCGCAAAAATCTGCTCCGGGTCATTGGAATGTATGTGTATCCGCAGCTTTGCGGGATGGCCGCTGACAACCAGGCTGGAGCCGAGCGGATAAAGGGTCTCGCGCACGCGCCGCAAATCGATGGCACGGCCCGCGACCAGGCATTCGGTGCAAAAGCGATGGTCACCGGACTGGCCGCCCTCGGACATGACTTCGTTACCCGCGTGTACAGGCGAGGCCACGACTTCAACCGCTCCCTTGTCCAGGTAGGAGTTGAAACCGGCCAGAATCTCGACGAAGCCGGCCGCTCCGGCATCCACGACATTGGCGGCGCGTAATTCCTCGAGCTGTCTGGTGGTGTCGTCGAGCGAAGCCTGTACCGCAGGCAGCAGGCGCATGAAGGCAAGGCGAAAATCCACGACGCCGTCCGCGGCGACTCGTGCTAGTGCCGCCGCAAACGCCGAAATCACCGACAATATGGTTCCTTCGCGTGGCTCCATCAGCGCCAGGCGCGCGTTGCTGGCGCCAGCTTCAACGGCGATCGTGAATTCAGCGACCGACAGCTGCACACAGCTCGCTGCGCGATCTGCGACCCCGAGAAAGAACTGCGCAAGTATCGCGCCGGAGTTGCCGCGCGCGCCGTCGAGTGCGGCGTCCGCAGCCTTTGCCAGCATCTGACCCGCGTGCTGCCAGGGCTGCTTTTCCAGCATGCCTAACACCGCGGACATGGTCATCGCCATGTTGGTGCCGGTATCGCCATCCGGAACCGGAAAAACGTTGATGTGATTGATGTGGTCGGCGCGACGGAACAGCTGGTAGATTCCGGCGCGCAGCCCGTCGCAGAGTTGCTGCGCTGACAGTTGCGGTAATGCCGGGGCCGCCTGGTTCAAGGCAGAGCTAACAGGAACCGGCGGTCCTGCCACAGGAGTATCGCGCCTTCGGGCGTAATGGACTGGACCAGGATCCCGTTAGGAAGGACGGAGCCTTCCTGGGTGCGATTGCCATTGATGAATGCAAATCGCCTCGCTGGAGCTGGGTCGTAAACGTGCAGGCTCATGCTGACATCCGGCACCGAAACGCCTTCAAGCAGCAGATCGTCGCGCGATGGCAATCCCTGCGTTGCCGGGCGGCGGGCGCTGGCGGCGGGCGCGCGTGCCTCGCGTGGTGCGGCTCGCGCTGCCGCCGGCGGCGCATTTTCGGGTTCCACGGCAGGTTCAAAATCAGCCGGGTTGAATATGCCCCGCGCGACATCGGTACGCTCCGCTTCTGGCGTGACCCGCGGCGCAGCCGCGGGTGCCTGCGCAACGGGCGCTGGCGGAGTAATCGCCGCTGTTTCGACGCGCCTGGGCTGGGACGGCTGGTCGGTCTTCATCAGGTACCAGACACCCACCAGCACATTGATACCTAACAACAACGCGAGGATTATCGCCCATGCCGGGAAGCGCGCACGCGGCACAGCGACTTTCAGCCCATACATGCCCGGGTTGGCATTGCGCTGCCGGTCGCTCTCGGATTTCTTCAGCGCGTCGAGGATAAATGACATCTTTACTCCGGGGCCACTACGGGCGGTGATGTCAGTCGGGCAGTTGTGGGGGTGCCGGCGCGCAGGAACCAGAATACAAACGCTACCACCATGGCCGCAAGCGCAACTCCGGCCCAGGGCAGCCAGCGCGGCATCAGGCGACGGCCAAGTACCTCGGACGCAGCGCGGCGTTGCAGCGCGGCGTTCACGGTGTTCCGGTCAAGTGTAAACGCGCCTAACAGAGCGCGATCGGCCATGATATTGATCAGGCGTGGAATTCCCTGCGAGCGATGATGCAGTTCGGCCAGCGCGCCGTTGCTGAAAACCGCGTGCACGGACCCGGCTACCCGCATGCGGTGACGCACGTAGGCGGCCGATTCAGAGCGCGACAGCGGCGCCAGGTGATAGCGCCCTGTCATTCGCTGCGCCAACGGCCGTAACTCGCCAGTGGCCAGCATGTCCTTCAGTTCCGGTTGCCCGATCAGGATGATCTGCAGCAACTTTTGTGTTTCAGTTTCGAGGTTGGTCAGCAGTCGGATTTGCTCGAGGGTATCGAGCGCCAGGTTCTGCGCTTCATCTACCACTAACACGACCCGGCGTCCCGCGGCGTGCGCACGCAACAGATAACGACTGAGAATATCGACCAGGTCTTTGACGCTGCTAACGGCTGAGTCCGGAACCCCGATGCCGAGCTCCTCGCACAACGTCAGCAGGAATTCAGGTGCGTTCACACGCGGATTCAGAATCAGCGCAACTTCAGAATTAGCCGGGGTCCTCGACAGCAGCGAGCGGATTATTGTCGTCTTGCCCGTGCCGACCTCGCCGGTCAGCTGAATGAAGCCGCCGGCCTCGGTAACTCCGTAAATCAGGTGCGCCAGGGCCTCCGAATGACGCTCACTCAGAAATAAGTAGCGCGGATCCGGCGTTATGGCGAACGGCTTTTCGTTAAGGCCGAAGAACGACAGGTACATGCACTGTGAAGTATGTCACGTCGCTTTGTGAACGCGTAAGCAATGCGAAAAAGTGGCCGTACGAGGCCACCGGAACCGGAGCAAAGTGGTCCCATGAACGGCAAACATTTTCCGCTGTTTGTGTTTCTGATGACGCTCGGGACCGCCTGCGACAGCGGGTTGGCCGCGGAGCCGGTACTGGATCTGCGAACGCCGCAACCGGACGCCAGCGTCAAGGCCTTTGCGGCCATGCGCGTGGACGACCGGCCCGGCTGGATGCAAGGCGTGGACACGGTTGCGCGCCATGGTCTGACCTTCATGTGCCTGCACCGCGGCCAGCAGGCGAATCTGGTGCTGGGTGCCAATCCTAACGGCTACGTGGGCATATTCACCAAACTCCCGGTCGGCGGCAAGCGCGGTCGCTCAGGCTGTTAGGATCGGGCTGATCCGCGCAGTCCCCGGCTGAGCGCCGCCCTGCCAAAGCGGGCGCGGATGCTGTCCACCGTTGCGTCGAGTTTTGCCGGTGACGCCGCAAACAAATCCATCTGCTCGCCGGTTGCCAGATCCGCAACCCCGACGCCTAACAACCGAACCCGGGCCCCGGGATGTTCGGCAAGCCAGCGCTGCAGCAGCTCGCGCGCCACTTTGACGATCAGCGCATTGTCGTGCGTCCTGGTGCCCAGGCTTTTCTGGCGCGAGAAGGTTTCGAAATTATGGCGCCGCACCTTGATATCGACCACGCCGGCCGTGAGCTTCCTGGCTCGCAGGCGCGAACTGACGCGATCTGCCAGCGCGGTCAACTCGGCCTGCAGCTGCGCTGCGTCCTGGATGTCGCGCGCGAAGGTTTCCTCGGCACTGATGGATTGTTCCTCGGCGTCCGTGATGACCGGCCGGTCGTCAATGCCCGACGCACGGTCCCGCATGCGGGCAAAGTCATTGCCGAACAATGCGCGTAACTTGGCGTCGCTCGCCTGGCGCAGCGCACCGAGCGTCAGAAAACCCGCCGCCATGACCTGGTCGCCTTTCTTGCGCGCGAGACCCGGCAGCCGCTTGACCGGCAGCGGATCGAGAACCGCATGTATGCGCCCGGGTATGATGACGGTAAGTCCGTCGGGCTTTTCCAGTTCCGAGGCGATCTTCGCGACCAGCTTGTTAGGTGCAACGCCGACCGAGGCGCTGAGTCCGGTGCGCTCGCGGATCAACGCCTTGATGCGCCGGGCGATGGTCACAGCATCGCCGAGCATGCCCTGGCTGGCCGTGACGTCCAGATAGGCTTCGTCCAAAGAAAGGCCCTGCACCAGAGGGGTGAATTCCCGGAAGACAGCGAACACCTGCGCGGAAACTTCCCTGTAACGGGACATGCGCGGCTGAATGCAGATCGCATCCGGGCAGCGGCGCAACGCTTCGCTCATGGGCATCGCGGAACGGACGCCAAACTTGCGCACCTCGTAATTCGCTGCGGCGACCACGCCCCGGCCCTGCGTGCCGCCGACGATGACCGGGTGCCCGGCCAGCTCCGGATTGTCGTGTTCTTCGACCGACGCATAGAACGCGTCCATATCGACGTGCAGAATTGCGCGCAGCTCCTGCATGCCCGGCGCCCTAGAGCGTGGAGGCGCTGAAGATCAGTACCGCGATCATCACCGACACCGCGGTCACTGCGTACAGCAGGCCTAACATCGTGAATTTGGCCAGTGTCAGCGCGCGACCCTGACCGTAGTAGTTGCGCATACCACGGTAGAAATACCAGACCAGGTAGGAATTGAACACGACGCCGGCCAGGCCGACCGTGCCGTTGTCCGGAAACACAAGACCGAGTGACAGCAGCAATCCATAGCCGACGAAAACATAGATGTGGTTGTGCAGCAGGAGCAGCAGGTGCTCGACGTAGAAGCGGCGCGGACGCCAGTACATGAGCTTCATGAAAGCTGCGATCAGGGGCAGCAGCACGAATAGTCCCTTGGGCAGATTCTGGACGAACGCATGCGACAGGCCGCGGCCGTTGTCGGCCACTATCTTGCGGCATTGCGCCGGCAGCCGCGCCGTGACGGAATCCTTGAACGGCCCGTTGTATTTGAAGCGACTGCAGGCCTTGCCAGCGTCCTCGCCCTTTGCAGACGCGGCGCCCGCAGTGTCGGCGCGATCGACTATGACAGCGGGGCTCTGACGGTTATCGGCGATGCCAGCTAACAGAAAGAACATGAGACTGACAACCAGATACAGGCGCACCGGTGGCAGATAACGGCCGCGCCGGCCGCTGAAGAATTCGCGCGTCAGGTACCCTGGCTTGCGGACCAGCGCCCACACCGTGCGCCAAACGCGCGAATCCGCATGCGTTATGTTCTCGAAAGCCTCGCTCGCAAAATGCCCGAACGTGTGGATCTCGGGCTCGTGCTTCTGTCCGCAGTTTGCGCACCAGGGTCCTGTCAGCAGCGCGCGGCAGTTGAAGCAGTGCGCCGCACCATCCCCGTTGTTGTCGGGCACCGGGGCGTCAGGCAACCTTCGCTCCGCTCATGGCCCCGGAGACGGGCTGCGCCATGGTGCCGAGTTCGCCCGGGTCGAAGTCATCGACATTGATCAGGTTCATGACCTTGCGGTCGTAGTCGCGCAACATAGCGGCTTCCGTTTGCGAAAGTATGCCGGCGGCTTCGGCCTGCGCGATCTGGCCAGCCACGTCCAGCGCCGTGACCCGGCCGGTCTTGACGCCTTCGACGCGGATGCGTTTTTCCAGCGGTTCCGCCGTCTGCGCCATCACCAGCGCTTCCTGCAGCAGGCCCAGAGGGTTGTTAGGCTGCACTTCCCGATAGACGCCCTCGCACAGGCGGTCACGCGTTTCGGTCGCATTCAGCACCAGGTCGGCGAGCACACGGCCCTGGCGATCGCCGGGCGCCGAATATTGCAGGCCGCGGGGAAATATGAAAAAGCGCATGAAGCCGCCAATGAACGGGTTGGGGAAATTGCGGATGAAGCTGTGCAGCTGCTCCTGTGCCTTGTACAGCAGGCTGCGACAGGCCCATTCGACGATCGGCAGGTCCTCCGGTTTGCGTCCCTGGTTGTCGAAGTGTTTGAGCGTCATCGAGGCCAGATACATGTACGACAGCACGTCGCCAAGCCGCGCCGACAGGTTCTCTTTCTTCTTCAGGTAGCCGCCCAGGGTCAGCATCGCGACATCGACCGCGAACGCGAACGACGCCGAGAAACGCACGATGTGCTGGTAATAGCGCAGCGCCGGTCCGGCGTCAGGTACCGAAGTCATCCGTGCGCTGGTCAAGGCCATCACCAGCGAGCGCACTGCGTTGCTGATCGTAAAGCCAATATGCCCGAACAGCGCCGCGTCGAAATCATTCAATGCGCTGCGCCGGTCCGGGTTGTTAGCCGCTTGCATTTCCTTGAGCACAAATGGATGGCAGCGGATCGCCCCCTGACCGAAGATGATCAGGCTGCGGGTCAGGATATTGGCGCCTTCGACCGTGATCGCCACAGGAATGACCTGGTAGCCGCGGCCGAGATAATTCTTGGGGCCGAGACAAATCCCCTTGCCGCCGTGGATGTCCATGGCGTCGTTGGCACACTGGCGGCTCATTTCCGTCAGGTGATACTTGAGAATCGCCGAAGGCACCGATGGTTTTTCGCCGCCATCGATCGCGCCGGCCGTAACGGAACGCGCCGCGTCCATCGTATACGTGGCGCCGACCATGCGGGCAATCACGGATTCAACGCCCTCAAACTTGCCCACTGGCATGTTGAACTGGCGGCGGATGCGGCTATAGGCGCCTGATGAAAATACTGCGGCTTTCGCGCCGCCGGTACCGCTGGACGGCAGCGAGATGCAGCGGCCGACCGACAGCTGCTCGACCAGCATGCGCCAGCCCTGGCCCGCCATCTTGGTTCCGCCAACGATGGTGTCCAGCGGCACGAATACATCCTTGCCCAGGATCGGCCCGTTCTGAAACGGCACATTGAGCGGGAAATGCCGCCGACCGATCGTGACGCCAGCCGTGTTGCGCGGAATCAGCGCAACCGTGATGCCGAGATCCGCCTTGTCGCCTAACAATTTGTCCGGATCCAGCATGCGGAACGCGAGACCGATGACCGTCGCAACCGGGGCCAGCGTGATATAGCGCTTGGAGAAGTTGAGCCTGAGACCCAGTACCTCTTTGCCCAGCCATTGCCCTTTGCAGACGACGCCCGTGTCCGGCAACGCAGCAGCATCCGAGCCAGCGCGCGGGCCGGTCAGCGCAAAGCAGGGGATTTCGTCGCCGCGTGCCAGGCGTGGCAGGTAATAATTTTGCTGCTCGGGCAGCCCGTAGTGCTGGAGCAATTCCGCCGGACCTAACGAATTGGGCACCGCGACGGTCGATGACACAGTTGTCGAGCGGCTCGACAGTTTGACCAGCACGCAGGAGTGGGCGTAGGCGGAAAATTCCAGGCCGCCGTATTTCTTCTGGATGATCATCGCGAAGAAACCCCTGGTCTTGAGGAAGTCCCAGATTTCCTTCGGCATGTCGCCGCGCCGGTGCGTGATGTCGAAGTCGTCGATCATCCTGCAGAGCTCTTCGCAGGGGCCGTCGATAAATGCCTGTTCTTCGGCCGTCAGCGTCGGGACCTTGGCGGCCTGCAGCTTGGTCCAGTCAGGTTTACCGCTAAACAGCTGGCCATCCCACCAGACAGTTCCGGCTTCCAGCGCTTCGCGCTCGGTCTGCGACATCGAGGGCAGCATGCGCTTGTAGACCTTGAGGAAAGGCGCCGTGATCAGGCCCTTGCGGATCGGTCCGAGATTGAACAGCGCCAGCACGATGAGCAGTGCCCACAGGAAACCCTTCCAGATGCCATGCGGTTCACCGAGCCAGGTATACAGGCCTAACAAAACACCGAACGTGGCGGTGAACGACAGCAGGCTCTGGCTCTTGTATGCCAGGAACAGGAGCGCAATGACGAAGGCGATGGCGATGGCGCCACCCCAGCCGAGTGTCAATGCCCAGATGGCGGCGGCAAGGATTCCCAGGGTAACAAGGGCACGGATCATGAAAGGCTGCTCCGACAACAAGGACTGATGCCGGACTATAGCCCCCCGTTCAAGGTCGCGTCATCCGGGTGGGGTGGCGCCCTTGAAACGAACAGGGGTGGCGCCCGTCACGGGTCCGATTTTTGCAGACTCACTCACAAAAGGTTCCACGGTCCGCTCGAAAACCAGGGATCCGCCGACTATCGCATCGGGCCCGATCACCACGCGCGGCGGGCGGCCAGGCATGCCCCAGCTCGTCGAAGGTTTCTGGTAAAGGATGCCCCCGTCGACATGAGCTCCCGACCCGACGGTCAGGTCGCCGTTCACGGTCGTGATCTTGCCTTTGATCTGGGATTTTTCGAGGTCTATCGTGCCGTTGACATTGGTCAGGTTCCCGCCTACGAGCGCGCCTGCGCTGATATTCAACTTGCCGTTGACCGCGCGGACATTGCCGCTGACCCGCGCGCCGCCACTGGCTTCGATCGAGCCATTCACCGTTTCCACTGCGGTAACTGTCGCGCCGGCAGCCAGAGATACGCTGCCGTTGACCGTGCGAACCGAGCCCACTTTGGCGCGCTCACCCACCTCGATCGACCCATTCACGGTCGAGGTGCTGCCGACGGTCTCGCCCGCAGCAATGCTGATCGAGCCATTGACCTTGCTGTACTCCGACGACAGCGCGACCTGGGCCATTGCCAGCGCAACCACGGTCGCGCCAATTAGTGTTTTCATCGTGTTCCAGCCTCCATTTCGATACCCGACCAGCTGTTTAGACGCGCCCAGTGGCGTTCGGGTTTGAAAAGAAGCTGTATTCCTCAGCCTAACAGGTCCTTGACCCCGTCCCGCTCCTCGAGCAGTTCGGCATGGGTCGCATCCATGCGTTTGCGGCTGAAGTCGTCGATGGCCAGCCCTTTGACGATTTCATAGGCGCCGTTGCGGCATACCACCGGGTAGGAATAGATGACGCCCTCCGGGATGCCGTAACTGCCGTCCGAGGGGATTCCCATCGACAGGGAATCGCCTTCCGGCGAGCCCTTGACCCAGTCGCGGATGTGATCGATGGCGGCGGACGCAGCCGATGCCGCCGACGAGGCGCCGCGCGCCTTGATGATTGCGGCGCCGCGCTGCTGCACGGTCGGGATAAAGGTGCTTTCGATCCAGGCCTGGTCTACCAGCGACTTCGCCGGCTTGCCATTGACGGTGCAGTGGTTGATATCCGGATACTGCGTTGCGCTGTGATTGCCCCAGATGATCATGCGGCGGATGTGGTTGAAGTGCACGCCGGTCTTCTCCGACAACTGCGACAGCGCACGGTTGTGGTCGAGACGCGTCATCGCGGTAAAACAGCGCGGGTTCAGCGACGGCGCGTTTTTCATCGCGATCAGCGAGTTTGTGTTAGCAGGGTTGCCGACCACCAGGACGCGCACGTCGCGGCTCGCGACCTCGTTCAGCGCCTTGCCCTGCACCGAGAAGATCTGCGCATTAGCCAGCAAAAGGTCCTTGCGCTCCATGCCCGGGCCGCGCGGACGCGCGCCGACCAGCAGGCCGACATTGCAGTCCTTGAAGGCGACCCGCGCGTCATCCGTCGCAACGATCCTGTTGAGGGTCGGGAACGCGCAATCGTTGAGCTCCATGACGACGCCCTGCAGGGTCGGCAGCGCCGGCGTGATTTCCAGCAGGTGCAGGTTGATTGGCTGATCCTGACCTAACAAAGCGCCTGAGGCGACGCGAAAGGCGAGGGCATAGCCGATCTGGCCGGCGGCACCGGTAATGGCAACGTTAATCGGGGTTTTCATGCGCGCGAGACTCCATGGACACTGGCAAACGGAAGCTGCGATTTTAGCAGCGTGCCGCGCCGCGCGGGCACGCTACTGTGCAGTTGTTCGCGGCGGCGCTTCGAAATCCGGATAGCGCGCTTTGAGCGCGCGCCATTCGCGCTCGGCGGCGAGTCGCTCGCCCTTGCTGCGCAGCTCGACAATCTTCCGGTACCAAAGCTCGGGGCTCGCCTGGAAATCGAGCGCTTCGCTGCGAACCGCGCTGGCCTGGCTCGCCGGCACACTAAGGCCCGCCCCGCCGCTTGCCTTGGCCAGGGTGTCTGCGGATGCGTCGGCGAGTGCTGCAGCAGGTCGAGGCGGCGCGGGTGCGGCCAGGGCCGCGGCTGCAGGGGCGGATGCCTGCGCGCGCCCGGCGGCAGGCATGTCTGCTGCTGCGGTGTCGCTGATCTCGGCTTCGCGGGCGGCTTCCATCGATGCTCGCGTCACCATGCGTTCCTCGCTCACGCCTTTGCCGGCCTTCGGCGCAACCGCAGGCTTTGGCTCAGTGGGCTCTGCCAGCGGCGCGTCTGCCGCCGGGGCCGGTGTCTCAGCAGCAGCCGTTGAATCAGGCGCCTCGCGGCGCAGATCAGTTTCGGCAAGCACGCGTGGCGCGGGTGCGCCGGCACCCAGTCGCACGACGACTGCAAGCGCGAACACCATCGTCGCCGCGAGACCTAACGGCATGACCCATGGGCGCAGGGTAAAAAAAGATGGTCGCGGCGCCTCGTCGCTGCCGGTGTCGCGCAACGCAGCGCGTGCTCGTGCCAGCACGATGCGGTCGATCTCGGCGGGCGGCTCGAGCGGATCCGCCGCGCTGGCCCGGCGGAACAACGGTTCGCGCCTGGCCAGCCTGGCGTCGAGGTCATCGGGCGGAGTGTTCATTTCTCCGGCTCCAAACCCGCCAGCGCGGTGCGTAATTTTGCAACCGCGTAGCGCAGGCGGCTTTTTGCCGTCTCTGCGCCGACGCCGGTAACCGCAGCGATCTGTTCCACTGACAGACCGGATTCTTCATACAACAAGAAGGCATCGCGCTGCGCGGCTGGCAACGCTGCGATCGCGCTGCGCAGCTGCGCACCGAGTTCATCGCTTTCCGCATTCCGATCCGGTGCGTCGGTGGCGGGCGCCGGCACGGTCAGCTCGGCATCCGCTTCATCCGCGAGTCTTGGCCTAACAGAACGGCGCCGGCAATGATCGATGAAACAGTTGTAGGCGATGGTGTAGAGAAAGGTCTGGAATTTCGCGCGCGCCTCGTAGCGCGAGCGCTGCCCGATGACCTTGCCCCAGACTTCCTGGAACAAGTCGTTAGCCAGCTCGCGATCGTGACACTGCCGCACCAGATAACGGTACAGCGGCGCGCGATGCCGCGAATAGAGAACTTCAAAGGCGCGCACATCGCCGGCTGCATAGGCGAACAGCAGTTCGGCATCGCTCTTCAGCGCCAGCAGCGCACCGTCCGCCCCATTCATCGCGCGCACTTTACGCGGCGCAGGCGTGCCCAGTAACGACGGTTGGAGGGGATAAACCATGCTGTTGCTGTCGCTCACGTGCTTTCAACGGGCGTCGGGCGGTTTTTGGGCTAACTTTAATTACTTATTTTTCAATGACTTAGATTCATAAAGACGGCCGCAATCGCATTTTTCGCAAAACACCTGTTGACACAGTACTAGTGTTGTAGTGATATATAACACCAAGGAAGGGCGCAAATGAGTAGGGCGCCCAGTGTAGAAACAGCAAAGGAGATGGACATGAGCAACTTTTACGACAACCTGATGAAGAGTGTGGTGGGCGCGGTGGCGGCTTTGGTCGTTACCTGGGTAACGAGCTACGGCTTCGTTGAATCCACCAAGTACGTGCATGCCAGCGTGAAGACGAGCAGCGCCATGGTTGCGGCTTTCCGCAACTAGTGTTGTAGTTAGGCGTAACACCATCAACCCTCGGTTACTCGGAGATTATCGTCGCATGGACCCGCAATGGGATGACAGCCAGCCGATTTACCGGCAGCTCCGCGACCGCGTCGTGGCGATGATCCTCGAGGGCGTGCTGAAAGAGGGCGATCCTCTTCCATCAGTACGCAACGTCGCTGCGGAGTTTCGTCTCAATCCGCTGACGGTGCTGAAGGGCTATCAGCAGCTGGTGGATGAGTCGCTGGTGGAGAAGCGCCGGGGCCGCGGCATGTTTGTGAATGCCGGTGCGCGCGTCGCGCTGATGAAGGACGAAAAGCAGCGTTTTCTAGAAACCGAGTGGCCACGTGTGCACGCGAGCATTCAACGCCTGGGTCTCTCAGTTGCAGAATTGATGAGCGTCGCGCCAGTGGCGCCGAAAGCTAACAACTGGGCGCCGGTAACGCCTGCCCCAGAAGAGGATCTTGGATCATGAGTCCGATTATTTCCGCGCGCAGCCTGGTGAAGAACTATGGCGAGACGCATGCACTGGACAACGTCAGCTTTGAGGTCGAGCCTGGCCGCATTGTCGGCCTGATCGGGCCTAACGGCGCAGGCAAGACTACCGCTCTCAAGGCCATGCTCGGTCTGACTCCGTTCAAGGGCGACATGCAGGTCGCCGGTCGCGATCCACGCGTGGCTCGGGATGAATTGATGAGAGACGTGTGCTTCATCGCCGACGTCGCGGTGCTGCCGAAGTGGCTGCGCGTGACGCAGGCGCTGGATTACGTAGAAGGCGTGCATCCGAAATTCCAGCGTACGCGCGCCGAAGAATTTTTGCAGAAGACCGACATCAAGATGAAATCGCGGGTGCGCGAGCTGTCCAAAGGCATGGTGACGCAGTTGCATCTGGCTCTGATATTGGCAATTGACGCAAAACTCTTGGTCCTGGATGAGCCGACGTTAGGGTTGGACCTCCTCTACCGGCGCGCTTTCTATGACACCCTGCTGAACGACTATTTCAACGAAGAGCGAACCATCATCATTACCACTCACCAGGTCGAGGAAGTCGAAAACCTGCTGACCGATGTCATGTTCATCAATCACGGCAAGATCGTACTGAACTCCGCAGTCGATGCGCTGCCTGAGCGATTTCATCAGGTGGTTGTGGGTCCCGACAAGCTCGCCGCCGCGCGCGCACTCAATCCGATACACGAACGGGAAGTTTTCGGACGTTTTGGCATGACATTCGACGGCCGCCCTGCAGCCGAACTGGAGTCGTTAGGTGAATTACGCACGCCGTCGATCGCAGACCTGTTCGTCGCGATGATGAGCAAGCCGGCGCAGGGAGCCGCGACATGAAACAGTTTGTGACCTTGATACGCCGCGAATTCTGGGAGCACCGTGGACTGTGGATGGCGCCGCTGATCGCCGCCGGGTTCCTGATCGCCGCCGTTGCGCTGAGCGGGCTTTCCTCGGGTGGCTTCAGGATCAGCATCGATGACCAGCATTTCAATTTCGCGCAGGCCATCACCCAGGATCAGAAGGCCAAATTGTTCGGTGTCGGCATCGCCGCGCTCGGCCTGCCGATTCTGATTACGATGGTGGTCGTGGTGTTCTTCTATCTGGCTGACGCGATGTACGGAGAACGCAAGGACCGCAGCATCCTGTTCTGGAAATCAATGCCGGTCTCCGACAGCGCGACAGTATGGTCCAAGGTCGCAACAGCACTGGCCGTGGTGCCGGTCTACACGTGGGTCGTCGGTATGCTGACCGTAACCCTCGGATTCCTGATTGGCAGCATCCGGGTCAGTGGCACGCCGATCGAGAAATTCGTGGCCTGGGACACCGGCATCTGGTTCCAGGTACAGGCCATCGCGCTGGCTAACATGCTGGTCGCCTCGCTGTGGTATGCGCCTGTGGCCGGCTACATGCTGGCGGTATCGGCGTGGGCCCGCCGCAGCGTGCTGATGTGGATCACCCTGCCGCCGGTCCTTCTCATCTGGCTGGAAGAGATCGTATTCAAGACCAAATATATCGCGGCATTCATTGGCTATCGGCTGGCCGGGTTCTTCGAGTTCCTGGGCAGGGATTCTGGGCCGGCACCCAAGGGACTGGAAAAAAACCAGGCGGAACTGCGGTGGCTGAGCGAGCGAATGGACTCCATCAGCGCGCTAGACTTGTTAGGCCGCATCGAGCTCTGGGCTGGCGTGCTGGTGGCCGTAGGCCTGATCTTCATCGCCATTCGCATGCGCCGCTATCGCGACGATACCTGAGCAGGCCAGGTGACATAAGATCCTGTCGCAATTTGGCGGCATTGCGGGCCGCCGCTAACCTGTCCATAGTAGTTATTGTCCCGCTTGCTTGCGGAGAGGATGACTACCATGGACATGCGAATTGCGGTCGTTTTGGCGGGCATCGTATGGGGGCTCAGCGCCTGTGGCGGTGGTGCGGGGGACTCGTTAACGGCCAACCAGAATGGTGCGCTCAGCATTGCGCTGACCGATGCGCCGGTCGACGGGGCCACCAAAGTGGTGGTCAAATTCACGGCGATCGAAGTCAAGCCGCAGGGCGGCAACGCGCTGACGTTCGATATCCCGGACCGTTCGATCGATCTGCTGACGCTGGCTGGCGGCGGCAGCACGACCATCCTCGATGGCCAGACACTGCCCGCCGGAAATTACGAGTGGGTGCGTCTGCTGGTCGCGGCGCAACAGAACACCATGGACTCGTTCATTGAGCTGAACACCGGCACTCAGCATCCACTCTTCATTCCGAGCGGCAGTGAGACAGGGCTGAAGCTGGTCCGCGGCTTCATCGTCGCGGCGGGTGGCCGCACCGATTTCACCATCGATTTCGATTTGCGGCAGTCCATTATCGCGCCGCCCGGTCAGGCGCCTAATTATTTCCTCAAGCCCGTGCTGCGCCTCATCAATAATCTGCAGGTGGGTACCGTGACCGGCACTGTGCCGCCCGGGCTCATTCCGGTCGGGTGCACCCCGTTCATTTATGTTTTCAGTGGCAGCAACATCGTCCCGGACGACATCGACCCCGCACCGGCGCCGGACGTCGATCCACTGGTATCGGTGCCGGTACTGCTGGACAACGCGACCGGCAACTACCGCTTTCGCGTGCCTTTTCTGGAGGCAGGCAATTACACGGCGGCCTTCACCTGTGATGGCAAGCTCGATGCGCCGGACACCGAAGACACGCTGCGGTTTTCACCGGCGATCAACTTCACTGTCAATGCCAACCAGACCGTGACGATCGGATTCTAGGAGCACGCATGCGCACTTTGTTAGTTACCGTGGTCGCGATCCTGTCGATGTCGTTGGTGACCGATGCCTACGCGGATCCACCCCCCTGGGCGCCGGCGCATGGCTATCGCAACAAGGAAAAGGGCAAGGGCAGGCACGAACGGGAGCGCTATTACGTCGGCTATTCAGGCCGCGAATACGACCGCGACTACGATATCGTCCGCAGCGGCCGCTGCAATCGCGAGAAAGTCGGCGCGGTGATTGGCGGCGTAGTCGGTGGCGTCATCGGCAATGAGGTTGGCGGCCGCGACAACCGCGTGATTGCGACCATCCTGGGCGCGGCGGCCGGCGCGCTGATTGGCGCAAAAATTGGCCGTGACATGGATGATCGTGACCGGGCCTGCTGGGGCCAGGCGCTCGAGCTGGGCACCACCGGGCGGCGCGTGATGTGGATCAACGAAGCTAACGGCGTGCGCTATGACATCACGCCGGGCGACGGCTCGCGCAGCGGCGGCCGGGTTTGCCGCGACTACACGCTGGTGGAATACCGCGGCCGCAACAGCGCCAGGTCATCGGGCACCGCCTGCCAGGTGCGCTCCGGCGAGTGGGAACTCGATCGCTAGGCGCCGGAGGTTGATAGATAGGGTCTATTGAAATCATAAGAACAATTGATTTTCTAATGGGGTTCCGAAGCCTCATGATGGCAGCCATCAATCACGGAGAACTGCCATGCATCGCACCCGCAATGACCTGCCCGCCAGGACCCGCAGCAAAGTTACCGCCCTGCTGGGTGAGCGGCTGACTGATGCCGTCGCGCTGCGATTGGCCGTAAAGCAGGCGCACTGGAACGTCAAGGGTCCGGGTTTCATGGAACTGCACGAATTGTTCGATGAAATTGCGGGCCGGATCGACGGCCACGCCGACGGACTAGCGGAGCGGATCACCGCGTTAGGCGGGGTCGCTGCCGGAACCGCCTCCGTTGCTGCGGATTCGCGGCTCGGCCGCTACCCGGACAACGTGTTCGAAGGCCGGGCGCACCTCGCCGAGCTCGCGGACCGGATCGCTTCGCTCGGAAAGTCGACGCGCGCAGGTATCGGCGCAGCGGCAAAAGCGGGCGACGAGGTTACCGCGGACCTGTTCAATGAAATTACCGGCGCGCTGGACAAGGATCTGTGGCTGCTGGAGGCCCATTTGCAGGCCGATCGCTGACGGGGCAGGAACCGACTCCGCCACCAGGGGCGGCAATAGTCGTTACCGGGGTCCTGCGCTAAGCTGTAGCCCAGATGCAGCAATTCTACGAGACGCAGCGCAACGGCGCGCAGCTGGCGTTGCGGCTGGCCGGCCGCTGGTGCGCCGCCGAAGTGGGCGCCATCGAGCCGCAGCTTGCCGCGCTGGATACCCGCGGCCTGCAGCGCATCCTTGTTAGCACCCGGGACCTCGCGGACCTCGATATCTCCGGCGCCTGGCTGCTGTGGCGGTTTGCCCGTGATGTGCGCGCCGCCGGTACCGAGTTCGGCTTCGTCGACGGTGAGCCCGAACAACTGGGTTTGATCGATAGTTCGCTGGCCGACGCGGGCCCGTTGCTATCGCTGATTCCGGCGCCACACCACGAAGACTACCCGGGAGAGGACACGTTTGCCGCGGTAGGCCGCCGGGCGGTTCGCGCCTGGCAGGCGATTCTCAACGGACTTGGCTTTGTCGGTCAGCTGAGCATGATGTTAGGCCGGGCCATGCGCACGCCGAAACGCTGGCGGCCAACTTCGATCGCCCGGCACGTCTACGACACCGGTGTTACGGCGATACCCATCGTGGCGCTGATCGGTTTCCTGATCGCGGTCATCGTCGCCTACATGGGCGCGCAGCAGCTGCGCAAATTTGGCGCCGATATCTTCGTGGTCGACCTCGTGACGGTCGGCATGCTGCGTGAAATGGGTGTGTTGCTGACGGCAATTATCGTCGCAGGCCGCTCCGGCAGTTCCTTCGCCGCGGAAATAGGCGCGATGAAATTGAACGACGAGATCGACGCCCTGCACGCAACCGGCATTGATCCAATCGAAGTGCTGGTGCTGCCACGTATGTTAGGACTGATGATTGCACTGCCGCTGCTGACTGTGGTCGCCGACACCGTAGGACTTGCCGGTGGAGCTCTGCTGTGCCGCTTTCTGCTTGACATGCCTTTCGTGCAGTACATTGAACGGATGGACGAGGCCATCGGTTCGTTTACTTTCTGGGCCGGCATTGTCAAAGCTCCAGTGTTTGCGATTCTGATTGCGACGGCTGGCGCCTTCCGCGGCCTGCAGGTGCGGTCTTCCTCGCGTGAACTCGGCCGGCTGACAACAGTTGCGGTGGTGCAGGCTATCTTCCTGGTGATCCTGTTCGACGCCTTGTTCGCGGTGCTGTTCATGGAGCTCGACATATGACCGAGCCGATTATCGAAGTTCGCGGGCTGGTGAATCGCTTTGGCGTACAGGTCGTCCACGACGGTCTCGACATGACCGTGGTCGATGGCGAGGTATTTGGCATTGTCGGTGGTTCCGGGTCTGGAAAATCCGTGTTGCTGCGAAGCATTCTGGGCCTGCACCGCCCGCAGGCCGGCAGCGTCAAACTGTACGGCCGGGATATCACCAACCTAACAGAAAACGAATTGCGTGACGTCAAGAGCCGTTATGGCGTCACCTTCCAGGCCGGCGCACTTTTTACGTCCCTCACGGTGTTGCAGAACGTCCAGTTGCCGATGCTGGAGCATCTGCGGATGTCACCGACAGCGCTCGATGAATTGGCGATGCTGAAAGTGCGCATGGTGGGTCTGCCGGCCGACGCCGCCAGCAAGTATCCCGCGCAGCTGTCCGGCGGCATGATCAAGCGCGCGGCGCTGGCCCGTGCGCTGGCCCTGGATCCGCGCCTTTTGTTCCTGGACGAACCAACCTCAGGGCTGGACCCTATCAGTGCAGCGGCGTTCGACGAACTGGTGCTTAAGCTGCAGCAGCAACTCAAATTGACGGTGGTCATGATCACGCATGATCTGGACACAATCTTTCGTGTCTGCAATCGTGTCGGAGTGATTGTAGATCGCAAAATGGTGACCGACAGCCTGCAGGGCATTGTCTCGCATCCGCATCCGTGGATTGCCGAGTATTTTCATGGGCAGCGCGCCGGACGGTTCGTCGCTGCGGCCGGGAGCTAACATGGAACGCGAAGCGAATTACGCAGCGGTCGGCGCATTTGTGCTGCTGTTGATCACGATGGCCAGCCTGTTCGTGTACTGGTACTCCAAGGGTACCGAGCGGCGCGACTATCAGCGCTATGAGATCTATTTTGACGGCAGCGTCAGCGGCCTGACGCGCGGCAGTACGGTCCGCTATCTGGGCGTGGACGTGGGCCGCGTCATCGACCTGCGCATTGACAAGCGGGCGCGGGCCCGGGTGCAGGTGATCGCTGACATCGACACCTCAGCGCCGGTGACCGACTACACGGTAGCGGAACTGTCGCTGCAGGGAGTGACCGGGCTGCTGTACGTCGATCTGGTCACCAAGCGCGCGAGCATGACCATGGGCAGCGTCGTCGCGAGCGAGACCTATCCGGTGATTCCGTCAGTGCGCTCGAGCTTTGATGTGTTTGTCAGCAGCCTGCCTGAAGTCGTGGCATCGGCAGGGCAGGTTGCCGAGCGCGTCAATCGCCTGCTCAATGACCAGAGCATTGCATCGGTCAACAACCTGCTCGCCAATCTCGACAAAGCCAGCCGCAACCTGCCGGCGACCATGCGCGAAATCGACGGGCTGGTACACGATTTGCGCGGTACTGCTCTTGAAGTGGAGCGCGTTGCGACCAGTCTGCGCGGCGTGACTGATGAAGCCGGCCCCGACATCAAGGCAACGCTGGCGCGGGTCCGCGTGGTAGCGGAAAACCTGGCCAGCACGAGCGAGCGGCTCGATCGCCTGATTGCAGACAATCAGCAGGACGTGCGGTCATTCACTCGTGACAGCCTGCCGGAGCTCGAACGTCTGTTGCGTGACTCACGGGTCGCGGCCCAGGAATTCACGGAGCTGGTGCGCAGCCTGAAGAGCAATCCGTCACAGATCATTTACCAACCCGCCAGCGGCGGCGTGGAGATACCGCGATGAAGCGCTTGCTAGTAGCCCGCCCGGTCATTGTGCTGGGCGTCAGTCTGTTCGTCAGTGCCTGCAGCGGATTCCGCAGCGGTGAAGTCGCGACCGTCACTTACAATCTGCGCGCCGCGGCTGCGGTGCCCACGACCGACGCGCCATCGGCGCCGAGCCGGCTGAAGGCTTTCAGTCTCCAGGTATTGTCGCCGGTTGCCGGGCCAGGCTTGGATTCTGACGCCATCCTGTTGACTACGCCAGATCGCCGGCTTGAGCATTTTGCCGCGAGCAAATGGGCGGCGCCTATCCCCAGGATGTTAGCCAGCGTGGCGGCGGAGACCTTGCGCAATCGTGGGATGCTGGCAGCCGTGCACGACGACGCTTCGCCATTTCCAGGCGATTACCTGCTGCGCATGACGATTCGGCGTTTCGACGCGGACTATGCCGGTGGCGCCGGTGCTGCGCCGGCGATGACCGTGGTGCTGGACTGCGCAGTTGGTACGCGCGCCGAGCGCAAGCTGTTAACAACGTTTGTAGTTCAGGCTACAGTCCGGGCCGATGACAATCGCATGGGTGCGGTGGTAGCGGCGTTCGAGCGTGCAACCCAGGATGCAATGGGCAAGCTGACCGAGCAAACCCTCGCTGTCATGTCCGCGGAGGCGGCGGCGAACTAGCGCTTGCCTCGCCAGTCCGGCTACGGCCTGGCGCGCAGCGCGGCCCGATCCACTTTCATCTGCTTGACATCAACGCGCCGGATTTCACTGATCGGGCAGCGCTGGTCCTTGACCTGCACGGAATCAAACTTTGTGACCGATGAGCCGGTGCGCCTGACGGCAATGCGCTCGACAAACTGCAGGTTGTCGCAGTGGTCCCAAACGGTCAGCAAATAGGCATCGTTGATACCGGTCCAGACGACCAGCTGATTGCGGGACACGGCCGTCCAGCTGTCAAAATCAAACGCGGTGAACTTGTCGATCGGCTCACCGGCGTAGTCCCGATAGCGCATCTCGGCTTGCTCGCCCGTCGCTTTGGTGACTGTGCCAGCGCAGCCGGCCAGCACAGTGGCAATGACTATCGAGGCGATTGGTAATTTACCCATGATCCGCTCCTACTGGTAGCTTTTGGACCGGCACTGACCGCCGTTAGTTCCCATAGCGGGGCGCTCTGGTCGGGTATCATCCCCGCCATGCAGTCGCCATTGTACAAGTCCCTGTATTTTCAGGTATTGATTGCGATTGTCCTGGCCGTACTGTTAGGCGTCCTGTGGCCCGACTCGGCGGTGGCCTTCAAGCCGCTCGGCGATGGTTTCATCAAGCTCATCAAGATGTTGATCGGGCCGATAATCTTCTGCACGGTGGTGCTCGGTATCGCCGGCATGGAAAAGCTCAAGCAGGTCGGCAAGACCGGCGGCCTGGCGCTGCTGTACTTCGAGATTGTCAGCACGCTGGCGCTGATCGTAGGGCTGGTTGTCGTCAATGTTTTCCGCCCTGGCGCAGGCATGAATATCGATCCGGCCAGTCTCGATGGCAAGGCCGTCGAGCAGTACACGAATGCGCCGGTCCAGCTGCAGAGCGTGACCGAATTCCTGCTCAACATCATTCCGGTCAGTGTGATCGACGCGTTCGCGAAAAATGACATTCTGCAGGTCCTGCTGTTCGCGCTGCTGTTTGGCTTCGGATTGCACGCGATTGGCGGCCGCAGCAATGCGGTCTATGAACTGATCGAAAAGCTGTCGCAGGTTCTCTTTCAAATCATAAACATGATCATGCGTCTCGCCCCGCTGGGCGCATTTGGCGCGATGGCTTTTACGGTCGGCAAATATGGACTGGGTTCGCTGGTTGCGCTCGGCAAGCTGATGGCGTGTTTCTATCTGACCTGTCTGATCTTTGTCCTGCTGGTATTGGGCGCCATCGCCCGCGCTCATGGATTCCGTGTGCTGCAGGTCGTCCGCTACATCCGGGAAGAACTGTTTGTCGTGTTAGGCACGTCATCTTCCGAGTCGGTGCTGCCACGAATGCTGAAACGCATGGAGACGCTCGGCGTCAGGAAAACCGTCGTTGGCCTGGTAATTCCGGCCGGCTATTCATTCAACCTGGACGGAACCTCGATTTACCTGACCATGGCCGCGGTATTTGTCGCCCAGGCCACCAACACGCCGCTGGATCTCTGGCACCAGCTGACTTTGCTAGCGGTCCTGTTGATTACGTCCAAGGGTGCGGCTGGCGTCACCGGCAGCGGATTTATCGTGCTGGCCGCGACGCTGTCGACGGTCGGCCATGTGCCGGTGACGGCGCTGGCGCTCATTCTCGGCATCGATCGATTCATGTCGGAAGCGCGCGCATTGACCAACCTGGTCGGGAATGCGGTCGCGACGATTGTGGTCGGCAAGTGGTGCGACGCGGTCGACGAGGCCACGCTCAAGGACCAGCTTGCGGGCACTAGAACGTCGAAAAGCCCGTCGCCTCCATGATCCGGTACAGCCAGTAGCTGCCCTGGGACGTGTCGACATAGGCGCCGAGCTCGGCTGTATATTCGGCCCCAGGCGGGCCACGATTGAACCACAGCGTGTCAAACCAGCGCGTCAGCTCACCGGCCATCGGCGCGTCGGCCGGCATGTCGGCGGCAAGGTCGGCCTCGAGGTTGTAGTCGTCAAGATTGCGGCGCGTCAGGTTTGCGGAACCTAACATGACCCACAAGCGCGCGCCCGAGCGGATCATCACGACCTTGGTGTGAAACTGCTCACCTTTGGTGCGGTACCAGCGGATCTTGATGGCGCCCTGACTCGCGGCATTCAGCTCGGCGGCCAGTGGGCGTCCGGGAATGCCGTTTTTCTCGCGACCGAAAGCATCTTTGTTAGGGTCGAGAATCAGGCGGATCATGACACCACGGGCGGCGGCGCCGACCAGCGCGCGCACCGTGTCGCGCTCGGCCAGGTAGAACATGCCGATGCTGACTTCGTCGCCATTACGCGCCGCCTTCAGGCGTTCGAGCAGCGCATCACGGATGGAGCTTTCAGTCAGTACCTGTACCTGCGCGGCGGTTGCGGCCGCCTTGCTGGTCAGCGGTGCCGCAACGGAGGGCGACTCGGCTGCCAGCGGGAAATTCCCCTGCCAGCCGGAAAAGCGCGCGATCGCGAGCTCGCTGGCCAGCAGTGGCAGCAACGCGGGTCCGCGTACGGCCAAGGCCATGTTGGAGTGCAGTGCGCTGGCATCATGGGCGTTCAGCGAGCCGACCACGCCGACCAGGCCGGTCCCGGCGTCATCTGCTAACAAGACCTTGCGGTGGTTGGCCTTGATATTCAGCAGCCGGGCCCAGGCGCCGACACCCACTTTGTCGGGTCCGTCATCCAGCGGATTCGGCAGCATGCCGTCGCTGGTGCCGGCACCCCACCATTTGATCAGCAGGCGCCAGACGGTTGAATACACCGGATTGGAGTCGCGCAGCTTATCCAGGTCGGTCACCACCACGGCAATGCCGGCGCGCCGCAGCAGCGCGAGATCCGCGGACGGCGCGCCGCCATATGCGTCGTTGACAGGGTCGGTGATGACCAGCAGCTGCAATTGCGGATTACGGCGCCGCGCCTCCAGCAGCGCGTCGCGCAATTCGCGTGACAGCTCCCGCAATCCCGGATTGTTAGCAGCCGGACTGCTGCGCAGCGCACCGCGCCAGGGATTGAACAGGAACATGTCGAGGACGATGAATTGACGCGCGTCGCGAATGATCCGCAGCATTTCATCGAAGATCTGCTGTTGCACGACCGGGCGGCCATAGGGATCCGCGGTGGTGGTATCGATCAGCAGGCGCAGGTCGCTGGCGGCAACCGTCGTTGGCAGCGATGCAATGCGCAGGCCCGGCGGCAGGGGTTTGCTGGTGTGGTAGATCGCGACTGCTGCCCAGACGCCGATCAGCGCTGATCCGAGGGCACGCCGACGCCAGCGGCGGCGTTTTTGTTGCGTGCGCGCCGCATCGGCTGACGATGCGTCCATGGGGTCCACCCGAGGATTTTACGGCAAAGCGCCTGAACCCGAACCGAACACTTGTGCGTTAGAGCTTTCAGCCGCGATTCACGCCTGCGCGACCAGCATGGGTGTCAGGACGGCAAGCAAGGAGTGTTGATTATGAACAAGGTACATTCTGTTACATGGGCCGCTTTGTTGCTGGCGGGCGGTTTCGCGACCCACGCGACCGCTGCCTACAACCCGGAAGGGGTGGCAGTCGAGGTACTCGATGCGCGCGGCCGCAACTTCAGCGAGTATCCGCTAACAAATAGCGGCACCAGCACTTATCGTGCCTACCTCAAGGCGCGGCGCGGTGCGCCTTACAGCATTCGTGTCAGCAACCGCACCGGCGAGCGTGTTGGCGTGGTGATCGCCGTAGATGGGCGCAATATCGTCTCAGGAAAACGTTCAGACCTGCGGCCCCAGGAAGCCATGTATGTGCTTGAGCCCTGGGAGAGCGGCGATTACCGCGGCTGGCGCACGAATTTGAACGACGTGCACGAGTTCTATTTCACCGAGTGGCAGGACTCCTACGCGGAAGCCTTTGGCGATCGCAGCGCGCAGGGCGTCATCGCCATGGCCGTGTACCGTGACCGTGACTGGCAGCGGCGTCTCGAGGAGGAGCGCCGGCTGCAGGACGAGCAGCGCCGTTACAAGGAGCAGGCGTCCGGCGAGAACGCGTCCCCGGGACGGTCGAGCGACAAAGCAGGCTCCAGCCGCGCCGAGCAGTCAAAAGCCGCTGGCGGCGCGGCAGCAGCGCCTCCCGGCACTGGATTTGGCGAGCGCCACTATGACCCGGCGCGACGCGTCGAGTTTTCCGCCGAGAGTCGCCCGATGAGTCGCAGTTTCATCAAGTATGAGTGGCCGGAAACCCTGTGTCGCAAGGGCATTGCCTGCGATGACGAATACCCGCGCGAGCGCCGGCATCGCAATCGTTTCTGGCCCGACGACGGCCATGGCTTTGCGCCCTATCCGCCGGGCCGGTGATTGGCGGCTGCAATCAGGCGAATAATTGCAGCATCTGGCCTGGCGCCGTCCCTGGAATTTCGCGCACGTAATGCAGGCCGATTTTTTCCAGCACGCGAATCGATGCCTTGTTATGCGCGGACACGATCGCGCAGATGCTTGCCAGCCCCAGCGCAGACCTGCCGTACTGCAGGCAGGCGGCGGCGGCTTCGGTGGCAAAACCACAGCCAAATGCGCCCGGCAGGAACGCATAGCCCACATCCGGGTGCTCCAGCGTGTCGCGTTTCAGGAGTCCGCACAGACCTAACACTGCGAGGCTGCTTCGATCCTCAACGACCCACAAACCCATGCCGTGCTGGCGGTAGGAGGCACGGATGTTGCTTTCGATGTAGTGGCGCGACTCATCGAGCGTGCGCACCCGGCGATCACCGATGTTGTTGATGAAGTCGCGCGTGTTGAGCAGCTGCAGCAGGAACGCGCCGTCGCTGTCCTCGATTTCGCGCAGCTGCAGGCGCGCGCTGCTCAGAACCTGTGCCACGACGCCGCTCGCGCTTACGCGCGCGCCGGAGCTGACTGCAAGTCCGGCATTTCCGCCGGCAGCATCGATGCATAGGGCACCGTGCCGGCGTGCTGACGTACCAGCAGCGCCAGCAATTCATCGGCGGTACAGGGCTCACCAAACAGGCGGCCCTGTGCCAGCGTACAGTTGTGTTCGCGCAGGAATTCAATGTGACGCGCAGACTCGACGCCTTCGGCGATGACCTGCATTCCCAGGTTACGGCCCATTTCAATGATGGTGCGTACGATGGTGGCGTCGGCCTCGTTATCGACCACATCGCGTACGAAACTCTGGTCAATTTTCAGCGTGCCAATCGGAAATTGCTGCAGGGCGGACAAGGACGAGTAGCCGGTGCCGAAGTCGTCGATCGACAGATGCAGGCCCATCGCGTACAGCTCATCTAACAAACGCAGCGTGCGCTTGACATCGGCCATCAGCGTGGTTTCCGTGATCTCGAGCTCGAATGAAGTCGGTGACAGCGCGTACTTGCGGAAAATGGCGCGGCAACGCAGGATGAAACTCGCCTGTCGCAGCTGCTTCAGCGACAGGTTCAGGGACATGCGGCCGGGGTCGGGCAACTCGCCTGACATGCGCTTGTAGTCCTGGCAAACGCGGTCCAGCACCCATTCGCCGATATCGAGGATGAGGCTGGATTCTTCGGCCAGCGGAATGAACTGCGATGGCGGTACGTCGCCGTGACCCGGCAGGCGCCAGCGCAGCAGCGCTTCGGCGCCGACGATGCGGCCGGTGCGAATGTCGACCTTGGGCTGATAGCGCACCAGGAATTCGTCTTTTTCGAGAGCACGACGCAGCTTGCTTTTCAGCATCAGGCGTTCGACCGCCGCTGAATTCATCTCGGTTGCATAGAACGCAAACGTGTTGCCGCCATTTTGCTTTGAGTAATACATGGCCGCGTCGGCATTGCGGATCAGGTCGATGACATTCTCGGCATCCTGCGGCGCGAAGGCGATGCCGATGCTGGAAGTCATGAAAACTTCCTGTTGGTTGACCTGAAAAGCCTTGCTGACCTGATCGAGAATCGAGCGGGCGAGATGCGCTATCGGGCCACGATTATCGACATCCGGCGGCAGCCCCTCGACGAACACGGCAAATTCGTCACCGGCGAGGCGGCCGACAATCGCGTCCTTCGGCAACGCGCGCGACAGCCGTTCCGAAAGTATCTCGAGGGTGCGATCACCGGCATTGTGGCCAAAAGTGTCATTCACTTCCTTGAACCGGTCCATGTCGAGGTACAGCAGCGCCACCGACTGGCTCGATTTCACGGCGCGTGACAATGACTGCTGCAACAGATGCTGAAACTGCATCCTGTTAGGAACCTTGGTCAGCGTGTCATAGCGCGCGAGATAACGGATGCGGCGCTCGGCGCGCTTGCGATCCGTGATGTTACGGGCGACGAAAATGCTGCCCTGGAACTGCGGGTCATCGCTGCCAATCGGCGAGCCGGTAATGACCACCGGTATGGTCTGGCCCTGCCGCGTGCGCAGCACGGTTTCGCGCGAATCCTGGACCGCCTGCCGCGGGTCGAAATTGCCGCGCTCCGACTCTTCGAGCACTGACATGATGCTCTTGCCGATGAGTTCTTCTTCCCCGTAGCCGAGCAACCGGCAGGCCGCCCTGTTAGCCATCTTGATCACCCCTTCGGGTGAGGCCACGAACACGGCGTCGTTGATGCCGCTCAGGACCGAAACCAGGTAGCTGCGGGTGATGGTGGAATGCCGCAGGCGATGCCGGGTTCGTTCCAGCACTTCCCGCAGTTCGGCGAATTCCGGATCGCCAGTGAGCTCGATGGGACGGGTGTAGTCGCCGTGGCCCATGCGCTCGACGCTGCGCATCAGTGCGGCGAGCGGCCTGCTGATGCCGCGCGCCGCCCACCATGCCAGCAAACTGCTGAGCAGGAACACGCACAAGGTTCCGGCGGCGATCCACCACAGGTTGCGCCGCAGCTGATCGACGGCAGCGGAGCGAATCAGGCTGGCGGCGGCCGCTCCCACCGAGCTACTGCCGTCGGCGCCGATGAAACTCAAGGTCACTTTCACATTGCCGATAGTCCTGGGCAGCTGCGTATCCGCAAACGGCCGGTACAGCGCTGTTACCTGGCTGGTTGCCGCGGCGCGCATGGCGTTATCGGCGTCGTCTGTGGTCCCGGGACGCTGCCACTGGTAGATACGCGTGCCAGCCGCGTTCCACACTGTCAGCTCAATGGTGGTGTCGTCTTCGGTGAAAGCCTGTACCGCGGATGCAACGCTCTGGTTGTCGCCGCTGTTCAGCGGCGTCGATACAACGTCGGCCACATGCCGCGCGATCTCGCGCGCACGACTCTGCAGCTCACGCGCCACTTCCTGGCGCGCGGTGTCGCGCGCGATTCCGCCGAACACTTCGGCGTTGCGCTGCCCCTGCCAGACGTCGAGCGTGCCGAGCAATGTGGCGCACAGAAGCGTGGCTCCGAGAACCGCAAGGATCAGCTTGGTTTTGAAATTGAGCTGACGCACGAATTAATTGTCAGATCTCTTTAGTTATAGTTGTCCGCCCGATCTTACGCTGCCGCCGGGGCGGGTTCCACCGTCGCCGCGGTGCGACGGTAGGCTAGACTCCCGGGGGTGAAAATCGAGGTCTGGTCGGATACGGTCTGCCCATGGTGCTATATAGGGCTAAAACGGCTGCAAAAGGCCCTGGATCTGCGTCCCGAGATCACCGCCGAGGTCCGGTGGCTGCCCTTTGAGCTCAATCCTGACATGCCGGAAGCGGGCATGGACCGTAAGACATATTTACAGCAGAAGTTCGGTGACCCCGATCGATTCCAGGGCATGCAGGGGGCCATGCAACGCATCGCCGCGGATCTGGGCATCGACTACCGGCCGGAGCGGCAGACCCGTATGCCCAGCACGCGCCCCTCGCACCTGCTGATCGCCGCGGGCGCCGCGACCGGCCGGCAGACTGAACTCAAGGAGGCCATCCTGCGCGCCTATTTTTCCGACGGTCGCGACATCGGCGACCCCGCCGTGCTGCGCGACATCGCAGCGCCCTTTGGGATGGACGCAGCGCAGGTGGACGGGCTGCTGGCCAACAGCGAATTGCGCGCCGCGGTTGCGCAGCGCGAAGACGAAGCGCATCGCATGCAGATCAACGGTGTGCCGACTTTTGTCTTTGATCGCAAGGCAGGGTTCTCCGGCGCCCAGGAAGTCGAGGTCTTTCTGCAGGTACTGGATCGAGTTGCCGCCGATGCTGGACGCTGAAGCGCTAACAGGCCGGTCGCGAGCCCATGTCGTCGACCTGGAGAACCCGCGCTGCACGCTGCACGCGCTCACCGTACCCGCCTGGCTGGAACTGCGTGCGGCAGCGGCAGAGGCAGGGTTCGACCTGCATCCGATTTCTTCGTTCCGGGATTTTGACCGCCAGCTCGGCATCTGGAACGCCAAGTACCGCGGCGAAAAGGTTTTGTTAGATCGCGATGGCCGGCCGCTGGATTTTGCCGCGCTGCCGACGGGCGATCTGGTTGACACGATAATGACCTGGTCGGCATTGCCTGGAGCGAGCCGGCACCATTGGGGCTCGGATCTCGATGTGATCGATCTCATCGCCTTGCGCGCCGAACGTGCCCGCAATCCTGAATTCCATGCGCAGATGACGCCGGCGGAATTTGCGCCGGGCGCGCTGTTTGGTCCATTGAACCAGTGGCTGGGCGAGAACCTGGCTCGCTTTGGTTTTTTCCGGCCCTATGGCGCGGATCTCGGTGGTGTAATGCCCGAACCCTGGCACATCAGTCATGTCGCCGTGGCTGGCCCGGCGTTAGCTGCGATGCGACCCGAGATGCTGTCTGCGGCCCTGTCGGTCCGCGACATCGCCGGCGCGGAGCAGATTCTGCCGCGGGTGCCCGAGTTGTTCGAACGCTACGTACAGCGGGTCGCCGTGCCGATAAAGCCCTAGCGACTCGCCCAGGCGCGGCGGATGTAATTCGCCATCAGCGTGCGCATCGATGTGACCGCATCCGGCACCGCGGTGAACAGCGGCGGCGCGCGGCGCAGCATGTGCCAGCTCTCGCTGCGCAGGATGTCCTGCAGATATCTCATGTTGCGCTCGATCGACTCGATGTAGGGATTGCGGCCATCGAACAATGCTTCGTAATGCCGGTACGCCGCGCCAAAGCCCTGATCGAGGCGCTTGCTGCGGGTTTCAGCGACGAACTTCGGTGTCTGCCGCAGCAGATCGAGGCCGGAGGCGTACCGCACCGCCGGATAGCCCTCGGTGCCCTTTTCCAGCGCCACGCCGCCCAACACGAATTCCGGATAGAGCCGGTCGCGGCATTTCTCCAGGTAGCAGCGGTCGGCAAGCTGCGCGACCATGTCGGCGGTGCCCATCAGCGCACCGAGCTTTGCGTCCCTGGGGTCATTGAACTGCAGCTGGGCGAGCGGTTTTTCGTAGCCCGTGCAATGCATTACTTCCGTGACGACCGGGACCCATTGCCCGAGCCCGATTTCCGGCAACAGGGTCGACAGGAAACGGATGCCGCGCGAGACATGATTGCGGGTGAATTCAGCGCCGTTGAAATGGTCATTGTCGTCGCGCTCGCGCAGGTAGCCGACATCGTGAAACAGCGCCGTGATCGTCCCCACGACCGCGCGCTCGCCGCCTAACGCGGCAGCAGGTTCGGCGCTACGCTCGTAACCGACCATGAGGCGTACCATGGCGAGCGTGATATCCAGCGTGTGCTGCATGTCGTGATACAGCGTGTCGACACCTTCATAGCGGGGCGACAGGCCAGTGAACATGGGTGTGAACACGTCAAAGGCACGGTCGATTCTGCCGAAATCCGCGCCCGGCCAGGTCATGGCGAACAGGCGCGCGATCTCATCCCGCACAGGTCCCGGCGAGCTCACCTGGACTGTGTTGGTTACGTCGAAATCACTGCGGCGTGGGTTGGGCATCGCTCGGCGCCGCGCGGGTCGTTGCGCGGCTGGTGTAGCACCTGCACTTGCAGGCAGGGAAAGTCTAGCGTTGCCCACGTTTGCAGCCCCGTACCGACGCACACTTCGGGCGCAGCGCCGAAAAACCCGCGTAATTCTGCCAACGACTCGGCACCGCTTTACTCATATGTCAAATGTTGCTAACACCGGAGTGTGATCCGAAGGCCGCTCCGATTTGCGTGGTTCCTTGTCGATCCGCGCTGCAACGCAGGTGGCCGCGAGCGCCGTGCTGGCCAGGATCAGGTCAATCCGCAAGCCGTTGTTGCGGCGAAACGCCGCGGCGCGATAGTCCCACCAGCTGAAACTGGCGGTGGGCTGCTCGAAGCGCCGGAACACATCCACGAGGCCGAGAGCCATGAGGTCGCGCAAGGCCGCGCGTTCAGGCTCGCTGACCAGAACCTGCCCGGCCCACGCGACCGGATCGTGCACATCCCGGTCCTCGGGCGCAACGTTGAAGTCGCCTAACACGATCATTTTCGGGTGGCGCGCCAACTCAGACTGCAACCACTGGCGCACCGCAGCCAGCCAACCGAGCTTGTACTGGTACTTGTCGGAGCCAACTGACTGGCCGTTAGGCACGTAAAGATTGACGATGCGCAGGTCGCCGCAGGTGACTGCAATGACGCGCCGCTGGGGATCCTCGAAGCCACTGATGTCGGTTGTCACCTCTGCCAGTGGCTGGCGCGCCAGCACCGCCACGCCGTTATAGGTCTTCTGGCCACTGGCCCGCACCTGCCAGCCAAGCGCTGCGAGCTCGGCTTGCGGAAAATTGGCGTCTGTTAGCTTGGTTTCCTGCAGCGCAATGGCATCGACCGGGTTGGCGGCCAGCCACTCCGTGAGCTGCGGCAGGCGAACCCGCAGCGAGTTGACGTTCCAGGTGCCAATGGTAAACGGCATGTGCCGTTATGATGCCATGCCGTGCTGGCGCAGCAAGGGCGCGATATCGGGCTTGCGGCCGCGAAATTCGATAAACGCTTCGAGCGGATCACGGCTGCCGCCGCGCGACAGGATGGAATCGAGGAATCGTTGCGCGGTCTGGTCGTTGAAGACGCCGGATTCCTCGAAGGCCGCGAACGCGTCGGCGGCGAGCACTTCTGCCCATTTGTAGCTGTAATAGCCCGCGGCGTAGCCGCCGGCAAAGATGTGGCTGAAACTGTGCGGGAAGCGATTCCAGTCTGGCGGCTGGATAACCGCGATCCGGCTGCGTACGTCGTTGAGCGTTTCCAGCACGCGCGCGCCGCGCGCCGGATCGTATTCCGCATGCAGCTGGAAATCGAACAGCGCGAACTCCAGCTGCCGCAGGGTCGCAAGGCCGGCGTGGAAACAGCGGGTGCCGATCAATTGCTGTTGCGTTGCCGCCGGCAGCGGTGCGCCGCTCTGCCAATGCGATGCGAGCTGCTGCAGCACTTCGGGCTGCCAGGCAAAATTTTCGAGAAACTGGCTGGGCAGTTCCACCGCGTCCCAGGCGACGCCGTTGATGCCGGCGATGCTCGGATAGTCGACGCTTGTTAGCATGTGATGCAGCCCGTGCCCGAACTCGTGAAACAGCGTGACCACATCGTCGTGGGTCAGCAGCGCCGGGTGACCGTCCGCGGGCGGCAGGAAATTGCAGACCAGGTAGGCGACCGGCCGGACGCTATTGCCCCCGAAGGCCATCCGGCCGCGGCATTCATCCATCCATGCGCCGCTGCGCTTGTCGCTGCGCGCGTACAGATCGAGATAGAAACTGCCGACCGGCGCGCCGGCCGCGTTTTCAATGTCGAACAAGCGCACGTCCTGATGCCAGGTAGGCGCATTCTGGCGCTCCCGGATGCTGACCTTGAACAGCCGCCCGACCAGTCCAAACAGCCCCTGCA
This sequence comes from Gammaproteobacteria bacterium, assembly GCA_031414335.1. Classification (GTDB taxonomy): domain Bacteria; phylum Pseudomonadota; class Gammaproteobacteria; order Steroidobacterales; family Steroidobacteraceae; genus UBA964. The sequence goes on from JANNVI010000008.1 coordinate 55,082, forward strand.
GCACGCGCGGCAGCGGGAAGTAGGGGCGCAGTTCTTCCTGCGAGACCGAAAACAGTTTGCGCTGCAGCTTCTCGGCCCAGAAGCTCACGTCCCAGGGCGCGAGTTTCTCGACGCCGGCGAACTTTGTCAGCTCTGCCAGTTCGCGCTCCGCCGCGGGTCGTGCCGCGGCGCCCAGCTGATCCAGCAACTCGCGCACGTCGGCGGGGTTGCGTGCCATGCGGGTGGCGAGCGCCAATTCGGCGAAATTGGCGAAATCCAGCAGTCGCGCCGCTTCGTGCCGCAGCGCCAGGATCTTCTCGATGAGCGGTCCGTTGTCCCAGCGACCCGCGTTAGGTCCGCGATCCGATGCGCGCGTCGACCAGGCCTCGTAGAATGCCTGACGCAACACCGTCGATTCCGCGTCAGTCAGAACCGCGACGTAGGTCGGCTGGTCGAGGCCCAGCAGCCAGCCTTGCTGGCCGGCTTCGCGGGCACGTTTTTCGGCTTGCGCGATAATGGAGCCGTTGAGCCCGGCGAGCATCGCACGGTCACTGGCCGGGTAGCTCCAGGCCTTGGTGGCATCCAGCACATTTTCCTCGAATTTGGCGCCGAGCTGCGTCAGCTCGGTCATGATTTCCTTGTAGCGCTGCTTGCGCTCGCGCGGCAGCGCGACGCCGGCCAGACGGAAATCGCGCAACGCGAGTTCCAGCAGGCGCCGCTGCGCTGACGTCAGGCTTGCGCTTTCCTGCTCGGCCACGCGCGCATAGGCGCGATACAGCGGTTCGCTCTGCGCCAGGTCCGTCTGAAAATCCGACAGCAGCGGCAGACACAGGTTGTAGCTGTCGCGCAGCGCCGGGGAATTGGCCACGGAGTTCAGGTGGCTAACAGGAGACCAGGTGCGCGTTAGCCGGTGTTGCATGGCCTCCAGCGGCTCGACCACGCTGGCGAACGACGGTTTGGACACCAGCGTGAGGGCCGCAATCTGCTCGCGATGGGCGTCCAGAACCTCGCGCAGCGCAGGCTCCACGTGCTCGGGAGTGATGGCGCCGAATCTTGGCAGTTCGCTGTCGGCCAGCAGGGGATTTTCCATGGCCGCCATTTTAGCAGCCGGTGCTGCGGTACCATTTGGCGCATGGATACGCACGACTTGATTGTGATCGGGGGCGGCAGCGCGGGCCTGGCTTGTGCGCAACGCGCGGCGGAGCATGGTGCACGCGTGCTGCTCGCGGAGTCGGCGCGCCTCGGCGGCACTTGCGTCAATGTTGGCTGCGTGCCGAAGAAGATCATGTGGAACGCGGCGCAAATTGCGCACGCCCTGCACGACGCGGCTGATTACGGCTTCGATGTTGTGGCTCAGGGTCACGACTGGGGTCGGCTGAAACAGCAGCGCGATGCCTATGTCGTACGCCTGAATGGCATCTATGAGCAGAATCTGGCCCGGCGCAAGGTCGATTGGCGCGCAGCGCACGCCGAGTTTGTCAGTGCGCGGCAGGTTCGCATCGGCGCCGAGGTCTTCAGCGCGCCGAAGATCGTGGTTGCCACGGGTGGCAGGCCGATGGTGCCGGCGCTGCCTGGCGCCGAGCGCGGCATTACATCGGATGGATTCTTCGAACTGCAAACGCGGCCAGACAGCATTGCGATTGTCGGTGGCGGCTATATCGCGGTGGAAATTGCCGGGATTTTCGCGGCGCTCGGGACCAGGGTGACACTGGTGGTACGCGGCGCGGCACTGCTGCGGAGCTTCGACAGCATGTTAGGTACGGCCTTGCTGCAGGCGCTGCGCGACGAAGGCGTGGAGATGCTGACCGGGGCAGCGCCGGTGGCGCTGCAGGCGCCCGACAGATCGTTGCGCCTTGCGGACGGCCGTGTGTTAGGTCCGTTTGCGGCGGTGCTTTGGGCGATTGGCCGGCAACCGAATCTCGAGGGCCTGGGGATCGAGCGTGCCGGCCTGGCAGGCGACGAGCACGGCGCGCTTGCTGTGGACAGGTACCAGGAAACCCAGGTGCCGGGGATCTACGCCATCGGCGACGTCACCGGGCGCGCGTTGCTGACGCCGGTCGCGATTGCCGCCGGCCGCCGGCTGTCCGATCGGGAATTCGGCGGCATGGCAGGCAGGTATCTGGACTACGAGAATATTCCAACGGTGATCTTCAGCCACCCGCCGATCGGCACCGTGGGGCTGAGCGAGGAGGCCGCGCGCGCCGCCCATGGCGGTGACGTCAGGACTTACCAGGCCTCGTTCGTGCCGCTGTATCACGCGATGACCAGCCGCAAGGTCCGGGTGCAGATGAAGCTGGTGGTGACCGGGCCGGACGAAAAAATCGTCGGCCTGCATGCGATCGGTGTCGGCGCGGATGAAATGCTGCAGGGATTCGCGGTCGCCGTGCGCATGGGCGCCACCAAGCGCGATTTCGACGACACGGTTGCGATTCATCCAACCAGCGCTGAAGAGCTGGTGACGATGCGCTAGGGAAGCTCTGCACAGGTCGCACGAGGCGCGTTAGGCCAGAAATGACCGGATACAAGGCGCGACCGACGCAGCATGGTAATTCCATGTAAGGAGGGAGCAACGCCGTAGCCGGTCATTTCTGGCCTAACCCCATGGGGCCGGACGCATTTTTCCTCTGGCTGCGTCTCTCCTCGCTCATGTATCTCGATACACATCGCTCGTCGTTCCTTGCCAGAAAAAAAATCCGTCACGGCCGCGCCCGCGCGACCTGTGCAGAGCTTCCCTAGGAGTTGTGATCCAGCAGCACTGCGAGCACCGGCGCGGTTTCGGGCCGCACGCCGCGCCACAGCAGGAAACTCTCCGCCGCCTGTTCGACCAGCAGGCCCCAGCCCTGATAAACCTCGAGGCAACCGCGCGCAATGGCCCAGTCGCAGAACAGCGTCTGAGCTTTGCTGTAGCTCATGTCATAGCAGATCGTTTCCGGGTCGAGCACCGTTGGCAGCAACTGCGGCAGTTCGCCGCGCAGGCCCGCAGACGTCGCGTTGATTATCAGATCGAACGGCGGGCCGGCGGCGACATCTTCATAGCCGCAACCGCGCACCGATCCGTGGGAACGAAAAGTCTCGGCCAGGAGCTGCGCACGGCCGACATTGCGGTTGGCAATCACCACTTCCTGCACCTGCTCGGCTAACAACGGCGCCAGTACGCCGCGGGTCGCGCCACCTGCGCCGCAGATCAGGATCCGCTTGTCGGCGAGCTGCAGGCCGATGTTGTCGCGCAGGTCGCGCACCAGGCCAACGCCATCGGTGTTATCTCCCAGGACGCGACTCGAATCCTTCTGCCAGGCAAGCGTATTGACCGCGTTGGCGGTTTCGGCTCGCGGCGTGAGCTCATCGGCGACGACCGCCCCCATGCTCTTGTGCGGCGCTGTGAGGTTGAGTCCCCGGCCACCCATGGTAAAGAACGCGTTGACCCGTTGCGCCAGCTCCGCCGGCGCAACGTCCTGCTTGCGATAGCTCATGTCCTGGCCGGTCTGCTTGGCAAACAGGCCATGAATGAAGGGCGACCAGCTGTGATCCACCGGGTGCCCGAAAACGGCGTATTGATCGGTCATGCGTTAAAGTTGCGCCATGGCAATAAAAAGACGGTCCGGACGGTCTTATACATGATAGCGGGAGGTCCGGAAACGGCCAAAGTCGCCGATTTTGAGCGCCAGCTGCAGGCGCTGCGCCCGCAATTGTTGCGGTTTGCGCTGTGGCTGGCCCGGGACCGCGCGATCGCGGACGACGTGGTGCAGGAATCCATGCTGCGCGCCTGGAAAGCGCGGGCCGAGCTGACGGATGCCAGTGCACTGCGACAGTGGCTTTTCACCATCGTGCGGCGCGAACATGCACGGCTTTACGAGCGCAAGCGATTTGAAACGACTGATGTTGATCTGCTGGTGGCTAACGAATCGCCGGAGCTCGCCGTGAGCGGCGATGAAGAATTGCTGGGGCTGCGGCGGGCGATCGCCGCTCTGACAGATGAGTACCGGGTGCCGTTGACCATGCAGGTGTTAGGTGGATTCTCGACCAGTGAAATTGCCTCGGAACTGGGATTGACCCAGGCAGCCGTGCTGACCAGGTTGTTTCGGGCGCGCGACAAGCTCCGGGAGGCGCTGAATGATATGTGAAGATGCCAGGCTGGTGATCGGCGCTGCGCCGGATGAGAGCACAGCGGAGCTCGAGGCGCATCTGGCCGGTTGCGCGGAGTGCCGCGAGTTTCGCGTGCAAACACTGGCGCTGAACGAGCGCATCCGCAGGGTGATGCAGCTACCGCCACCGGGCTTCGACGCGGGCGTGACAGCGCAGGTTGGTATCGGTGCGCCGGCAGCGATCGTGCAAACGACCGGCCGGCAGGCGGCCTGGCGCCGCGGCTGGGCGCTGGCGGCCAGCGTTTTGTTAGCCGTGGTGGCGGTGGCGCTGTTCTGGCCGGTGCAGTCTGGAACTGCCCTGGCAGGCGAAGTTACAAGGCACGTATCGGGCCCGGAAGAGCGCGGCAGCTGGGACAATACGGCGGTTGCCGAGCAGGGTGTGCTGGACAGGGTTCTGCAGCAGTCCGGTGTCAGCGTGGCACTCGAACCATCGCATCCGATTGTTTATGCCCACAGCTGTGTGCTGCGCGGCCGCCTGGTACCACATCTGGTGATCCAGACAGATATCGGTCCGGTGACCGTGATGCCGATGCCCGGTGAGTCGCTTGCCAGGCGGCAGACGTTCAATGAGAACGGCCTGAGCGGCGTGTTGTTGCCACAACCGGGCGGCGCGATCGCGGTGCTCGCCCGGGGCACGGCGGACGTAAGCGTAGTCGCCGCGGAAATCAGCCAGCGAATTCGCTTGCGGCGCTGAGGCGCGCTTTCATTCCCTGTCTGTCAGGTCATCGCGACTAACAGCATGCCGATCGCAGCCGGCAAGGCCTGGATGAACAGAATTCTGCGTCCAACGGTTGCCGCGCCGAAGACGCCTGCGACTACGACGCAGCCCAGGAAGAATATCTTGATCGCATCGCCGGCGGCGCCAAGGCTCAGGCCCCAGATGAGCCCGGCGGCAAGAAAGCCGTTATAGAGCCCCTGGTTCGCAGCCAGCGTCTTTGAGGCCTGGGCCGCTTCCAGAGTCTGGCGAAAGGCACGCAGCCCCGCGGGCTTGTCCCACAGAAACATCTCCAGCACCAGGAAATACAGATGCAGCAGCGCGACCGCGGCGATGACGATTGTGGATGCGATTGCCACGACCACATGATGCCACAAGGGCCCGGCTAGAGCCGGTCGACGACGCTCCAGCCGCCATGCGGCCCGGCCAGTTGCGCAGCAAGCGCGGTGTTGGCGGTGCGCAGGGTCTCCGCGAGCTGAAATGGTGGATTGACGATGAACATGCCGGACCCCGCCAGCGAGGCACGGCTGTCGAGCGCATGCACCCACAGCTCGGAGCTCAGCCACTCGCGACTGTTAGGTTGCGCGGCCTTGCACACGTCCGCGAGCTGCCGCAACCACCGGTCGCGTTCTGCCGCGAGCTTCATCGGGTACCACACGAGATAGACGCCGGTAGCAAAGCGCACCAGCGAGTCGCCCAGCGTCGTGCAGACCTGGCGACGGTCGTCATCGGCGTTTTCGTAGGGCGGGTCGATCAGCACCAGCGCGCGCCGTTCCAGCGGCGGCAGCAGTGCCCGTAACGAGCGATAGCCATCCGCCTGGGTGACCCGCAGCGACGCCTGCCCATGCAGCGTGCGGTCCAGCGCGGCGCAGTCCGCGGCGTCGATTTCATAGAGCGCGGCCCGGTCCTGCGCCCGCAATTGCGATAGCGCGATCCAGGGCGACCCTGGATAGGTCACACGGTCGCCGGTTTCCCTGCGGCAACGTTTTACCAGGTCGAGGTATCGCCCTAACACACTGTTGTCGGCGGCAGCGCGCGCGCTGGCGCTGGCATCCAGGCGACCGATGCCGCCAGCCGCCTCGTCGCCGAGGCTTGCGGCAGGCGCGCGCATGTCATAGAGGCCGGCGCCGGCGTGGGTCTCCGCGTACAGAAAACCCTTGTCCTTGCGCGTCAAGGCTTCGAGGCAAGCCAGCAATGTGACGTGCTTGTGCACGTCGGCGAAGTTGCCGGCGTGAAAGGCATGACGGTATTTCACTGTGCCCCCGGATCAGTGTCAGCGTGGCTCAGGCAGTCTTCTTTTTCGCTTTGGACTTCGCTTTCGCCTTGGTCTTGGCTCTGGCCTTGGGCGGCGCTTTTTCCGCGCCGGCCTCTGCAGCGGCAGGAGCGGCAACAGCAGGAGTGGCTTTCTTAGCACCCCAGCGACTGCGGCCTTTGCCACCGCGCAACGGCGCAGCAGCTAACAGGGCGCGGCATTCATCGAGCGTCAGCGACTTGGGGTCGCGGTCCTAGGGCATGCGCGCATTGCGCGTCTTGTCGGTGACGTAAGGCCCGTAGCGGCCGTTCAGGACCTGGATATTGTCGACGCCGAAATCCTGGATCAGGCGATTGGCGTCCGCCTCTTTCTTGAGGCGGATGACTTCAAGCGCGCGCTCGAGCGTGATCGTGTACGGGTCATCTTCCTTGAGCGAAGCATACTTGGCGCCATACTTGACGTACGGACCGAAGCGCCCGATGTTAGCTTCGATGACCTCGTCCTCGGTCGTGACTCCAAGCTTGCGTGGCAGCTTGAAAAGCTCCATCGCCTGCTCGTAGGAAATGCTGTCCATCTTCTGGCCGGGCCTGAGCCCGGCGAATTTTGGCTTGTCGACGTCATCGCGCGTGCCGATCTGCACAAAGGGCCCGAAGCGCCCCATGCGCACGGTGACCGGCTTGCCGCTGGCCGGATCGGTGCCGAGTTCGCGCGCCTGCGCCACTTCATCGCGCGATACATTCTTTTCCGTGTACTCAACCAGATCGCTGAACGGCTTCCAGAACTTTTCCAGCGGCAGGGTCCAGTGTTCCTCGCCGCGCGACACGGCGTCCAGTTCGTCCTCCAGCGCGGCGGTGAAGCCGTACTCGACGTAACGATGGAAATGCTTGGACAGGAAGCCGTTGACGATCTTGCCGATATCGGTCGGAAAAAAGCGCCGGCTGTCGATGGTCACGTATTCGCGATCGCGCAGCGTCGAAATGATGGTCGCGTAGGTCGACGGCCGGCCGATGCCGTGTTCTTCGAGCGCCTTGACCAGCGACGCCTCCGAGAAGCGCGGCGGCGGCTCGGTGAAGTGCTGATCGGCGTGCAGGTTGGTCAGCGCCACCATGTCGCCTTCGTTCATCGGCGGCAGCACATGGTCGGTATCGTCTTCCTTGCCGTCGTCCAGGCTCTCCTGGTACACGGCGATGTAGCCTGGCTTGACCATGGTCGAGCCGTTGGCGCGCAGCACATGGCGCTGCGGGCCGTCCGGCCCAGCTAACAGATCGACCGCCACGGTGTCGTACACGGCGTGCGCCATCTGTGAGGCCACGGCGCGTTTCCAGATCAGCGCGTACAGCCGGTGCTGGTCGGCGTCGATGCGGCCTTCGAGCAGTTGTGGCGCGATGGCGGCCGAGGTCGGGCGCACCGCTTCATGGGCTTCCTGTGCGTTGCGCGACTTGGTCTTGTAGATGCGCGGCTCCGGAGCCACCGACTCCGGGCCATAGAGCTTGCCGGCAACCTGGCGGATCTCGGCAATCGCTTCGTTAGCCATGTTCACCGAATCGGTGCGCATGTAGGTGATGAGACCGATCGCGCCCTCGCCGTAGTCGACGCCTTCATACAACTGCTGCGCCAGGCGCATGGTCCGTTGCGCGGAAAACCCGAGCTTGCGCGCGGCTTCCTGCTGCAGGGTTGAGGTGGTAAACGGCGGCGACGGATTGCGGCGCCGCTGCTTGCGGTCGATGGCCAGTACCTTGAGCTTGCCGGGCGGCGCCAGGTCCGGGTGCGCCGATTCTTCCACGACACCGCGGATGATCTCGCCGGCGCCGGTCGCCGCCAGGATGTTAGCTTCGACCTGCGCGGCGCTGTCCTGGTTGACGAAGCTGAACTGCTCGACGCGCACGCCATTGTATTCGGTCAGCTTGAGCGGGAAACGTTGCGCGGTATGTTCGCCTTCAGCTTCCAGCGTCCAGTATTCCTGCGGCACGAACGCGTCGATTTCCGCTTCGCGCTCGCAGATCATGCGCAGCGCCGGGCTCTGCACGCGGCCCGCGGACAGCCCGCGGCGCACCTTTTTCCACAGCAGTGGCGAGAGATGAAAGCCGACCAGGTAGTCCAGTGCGCGGCGCGCCTGCTGCGCATTCACAAGGTCCAGCGACAGTTCGCGCGGCTCCTGGATCGCCTGCCGGATCGCATTGCGGGTGATTTCATAGAACGCGACGCGATGTACGGTCTTGTCCTTGAGTGCGCCGCGCTCCTTCAGCAATTCATGCAGGTGCCAGGAAATCGCCTCGCCCTCGCGATCCGGGTCGGTGGCGAGATACAGCACGCCGGCTTTCTTCAGCGCCCGCGCGATCGCTTCGACGTGCTTTTCGTTGCGCTCGATGACGTCGTATTTCATCGCGAAATGCGCGTCGGGATTGACCGCGCCTTCCTTCGGCACCAGGTCGCGCACGTGGCCATAAGACGCGAGGACTTCGAAGTCCTTGCCGAGGTATTTCTTGATGGTCTTCGCCTTGGCCGGCGATTCGACGATAACGAGATTTTCAGCCATTTCTAACGGGCCATTTCCATCGGGTCGTATTCTCTATATCCATAAACAGAACACCGCGGACGGGCCGCGGTGTCACACATCGCTGCGCGCGTAGCGCGCATGCTGACAAGGATCAATGCAGGGACCGGGACAGGTCTTCAAACACGATATCTTCCATACGTGCGCAGGCCATTTCCTGGCCCGGCTGGCTGGACAGCACCATCAGTGCGACCCACTTCACCTGATCGATACCGAGCTCTTCGACCTCAAGCGCTAGCAGGCGTTCCACCACGATTTCGCGCTGCAGCGGCGAGAGGATGCCGCTGCGCTCCAGCGTCAGCAGGCAGCCGCGCGCCTCGGCGTCGAGGCGCATGCTTTCGGATTCACTGAAGACGCGCAGCGAGCGCTCGCTGACGTCTATGGACGGACGGTCGCGGTCGCCTGCAAGGTCCGCCAGCCAGTCGAGCGCGCGCTCGACGTTGTCACTGGCAAAGCCGGCGCGGGTCAGGTCCTGGGCCAGTTCGTCCCGCTCGGGTACGTCCGGCTGGTCTTCGAGCATGTAGTGATCGAAGACGTAAATCAGAATGTCGAGAACGCTGCCGTCCATTTACCCCGGTCCTTTATTGGCCAGACGCCGATACCGGCCGCCTGGAGCGACTTCGATCTCCCCTTGGAGCTCCAGCATCAGCAACATCGACGCGACCGGCCCAGGTGAAAGGCCGGTGCGGGCGACGAGCTGATCGGGACTCGCGGGTGCGAAGCCAAGCGCATGTAACAGGATTTCGAACTCCTTGTCCATCGCCACCAGGTCGGACCCGGGCTTCGCGGCAGCGCATTTTAGTGCCGTAAGTATTTGATTTTGAATTGGTATTCGCAGTTCTTCCAGTACGTCCTGGGCGCTTTCCACGAGTTTCGCCCCGGCCCGAATAAGTTGATGACAACCGTGTGATTGGGGGCTGTGGATCGAACCTGGAATCGCAAAAACGTCACGGCCCTGGTCGCCGGCGCAGCGCGCGGTGATGAGGGAGCCGCTGCGGCGCGCTGCCTCGACCACCAGCACACCGAGCGACAGCCCGCTGATCAGGCGATTGCGCTGCGGGATGTTCCCGGGCCTGGGCGGGGTACCGGGCGGAAATTCCGATACCAGTGCGCCGTTCGCCACGATCCGGTCCGCGAGCCGCTTGTTAGATTCGGGGTAGACGCTATCGAGTCCCGTGGCGCAGACGGCGATCGTCGCGCCGCCTGCCGCCAAAGCGCCTTCGTGGGCGGCGCTGTCGATACCTAACGCGAGGCCGCTGGTGATCGTGAGCCCGGTGCGGGTGAAATGTTCGGCGAACTCCCGCGCACCGGCACGACCGGCGCCGGTTGGATTGCGGCTGCCGACGATCGCGAGTTGCGGCAGGGAGAGCGCTGCGACCTGGCCGCAGACATAGAGCAGCGGTGGGGCCGAATCGATTTCCAGAAGAGTCTCCGGATAGCCCGGTTCGCCAGCGGCCAGCAGCTGCAGTTCATGGCGCTGGCAGCTGGACAGATCGGACGCGGGCAGCGCGGCGTCGAGACCGCGCAGTGCCGCCACGGCATCGCATGGCCAACCCAGTCCGGACAGCTTGTTGATCGGCAGCGCCGCCAGTGATTCCAGCGAGCCGGCCTGCGCAATTGCAGTCCTGACCTGCGCGCCTGTCAGCCGCGGAAGCCTGCCGAGAGCGGCGCGAAACAGTGCTGCGTCCATGACGCCGCGCAGCATACGCAACTCGCCAGGCCATCAGGCCGCGCAAAAGTGGCCTGCTGCAGCTGAAATGCGTCGGCTGTTAAGGCGTGCGCACCTTGTCGCCGATTCGCAGTGGGCTGGTGACGCTGACGGTGAGCCCGTAGCTCATGCGGTCATAAACCTTGAAGATCATCACCGAGCCGGCGCGTTCGTTAGGCAGCTTGATCTTGGGCGCCAGCGAGCCTTTGACGTGCAGGCCGGCAACCTTGCGCGTGTTGTCTTCAACCATTTCCCCGCGCGTGTCGACCGCCATGATGTGTCCGAGCTCGACGCCCTGGCTGCGCCCGCGATTGATGGCGACGATGCGGTATTGACCGATCAGTTCGGTGCCATCGAATACGGCGACGATCTCGCCAGCAATCTTCCTGCCAGGCGCGCGCGGCAGGAAATTGAGCGGCACGTCGCTGTCGGCAGCGATCAGCGGGTCGTCCTGCAGGGTTTCGCGTGCCGTGTCTTCCAGCACGATCTTGGTGGTCTCGCCCGGAGTCATTACCACCGCCGTGGCGGTATATGCACCCATGAAACCTAACACTTTACCGTCATCCGGATCGACAATGCGGTCGCCGACCCGGTAAATGTTGTAGCGGCTGCGCTCGGCGCTGTTGCTCATGCCCTTGACATAGGCCTCGCTGCCGGAGCCACCGATCATGTGGCCGTCGCGGAATCCTAACACCCGCGGCGCCTTGCGCAGCTGGTCATTGGACAGCACGGCCGGTCGTTCCAGGAATGCGGCGATTGCTGCATACGGAATCGTGGCAATCGCGCCGTCCAGCGCCGAGGTCCTGAGGCGCGGGTCGAGGCGCGCGGCGCCGCTCTGCGCCAGCGTGATCTGGGGTTCGCCGTTAGCTCCGTAACCCAGCGCAAGGACATCGCCCGGATAGATCAGGTGCGGATTCTCGACCTGCGGGTTGATGTGCCAGATCTCCGGCCACAACCACGGGTCCTTGAGAAACAGGTTGGCGAGATCCCACAGCGTGTCGCCACGCTGCACCGTGTAGCTTGCCGGCGCCTCCGGCTTGACGCCGTCGCGCAAGGTGCTGACCGGTACGGGTGCAGGACTCTGCGTTTCCGTGCCGGCCCTGGCGGCCGCCACGTCGGTCGCTGTTAGCTCGGAATCCGAGTCAGCTTCGGCAGGCGGACTTGCGACGGCTGTGCCGCCCGCCGAATCGCCGTTACGGTTACCGCCAGCGCAGCTGGCGAGGGTCAACATGCTCGCGCAAAGACAAACCATCGCAACCTTGCGGTGCGAAAGGTAAAATTGCGCAAGCCCTTGATTGAAAAGCATTTGCGACTCCATGCGGGCCCAACGGCGCCGCTCGGACACTGTTATAATCCCTTGAGCCTCAAGCTGCACTGATGAAGCGCCGCAATGTGCGGTTCTTCACGGGTGTGCCAGCGACCTCCCGGCACCCCCGAGGGGGCGCAAACTTGAGCTGAAACCGAACATTAGCAGCAATTTCGCGTCAAATACACGAACTACGTTTAGTGGTACGCCATGTCGACACTACCTATTCTCGAATATCCTGATCCCAGGCTGCGTACGCGGGCCGTTCCGGTCACGGTATTTGACGTACGTCTCAAAAAACTGGTCGACGACATGTTCCAGACCATGTACGAGGCGCCGGGCATCGGACTGGCGGCGTCCCAGGTGGACGTGCACCAGCGCCTGATCGTGATGGACGTGTCCAAGGACCGTACCGAGCCCCTGGTATTCATCAACCCGGAAATCATCACGCGCGAGGGCGTGTGGATGAACGAGGAAGGCTGCCTGTCGGTGCCGGGAATTTTCGAAGAAGTGCAGCGCGCTGAAACCATCACGGTGTGTGCGCGCAGGGTCGACGGAACCGCGTTCGAAATGCGTCTCGAAGGCCTGGTGTCGATCTGCCTGCAGCATGAAATGGACCATCTCGAGGGCAAACTGTTCGTTGACTACCTGTCTGATCTCAAGCGCGAACGCATCCGCAAGAAGCTCGAGAAAGATCGCAAAGAACGCGCCAGCAACCGCACAGTCCCGGCGGCGCGCCTACGCACTCCCGTCATCTGATTTTTGTTAGCTTGTGAATAATCGATTGCGCGTGGCGTTCGCGGGCACGCCGGAGTTCGCGGTGGCGGCGCTGCAGGCGATCCTGGCGTCACGCCATCCGGTGGTCGGTGTGTTGACCCAGCCAGATCGCCCGGCGGGGCGTGGCCGCCAGTTGAGCGCCAGTCCCGTCAAGGAACTCGCGCTCGCCGGGCAGCTGCCGATCGCGCAGCCGCAGTCCCTGCGCACGGATGAAGGGCGCCAGCAACTTGTCGCCTGGCGGCCCGACGTCGTGGTCGTGGTCGCCTACGGCCTGATGCTGCCGCCGGCGGTGCTCGCCATACCACGCCTGGGATGCGTCAACATTCACGCCTCGCTGCTGCCCCGCTGGCGCGGCGCCGCGCCCATCCAGCGCGCCATCATGGCGGGCGATGCGCTCACTGGCGTCACGATCATGCAGATGGATGCGGGCCTCGACACCGGGCCGATCCTGTTGACCAGGGATCTGGTGCTCAGCCGCGACATGGACGCCGCGGGCCTGCATGCCGCGCTCTCGTTGTTAGGCTCGGGGCTGATTGTCGAGGCGCTGGATGCGCTCGCGGCGGGCTCGCTGACGGCTGTGCCGCAGCCCGCGGCCGGCGCCTGTTATGCGCGCAAGCTCGAACGCAAGGAAGCGCGCATCGATTTCAGCATGGATGCGGCGATTATCGAGCGCCAGGTGCGCGGGCTGGCGCTGTGGCCAATCGCTGAAACGAGCCTGCGCGACGAGCAGCTGCGTATCCATGCGGCGCTGGCGCTGCCGGATGAGGCGCTCGCGGCTGCCGTTGCGGACGCACGTGCGCGCCAGCTGCCTGGCGGTACGGTGTTAGGTATGGTCATCATCCCGGCGCCTCTGCCGCATGCCGGCAAGGCCGGGATCGCCGTGCTGTGTGGCCGGGGCGTGCTGGCGCTGCTGCGCCTGCAGCGCACCGGGCGCAGAGTGCTGGACGCCGCGGAGTTCCAGCGCGGTGACGCGGTCGCGGCTTGTGTGTTAGGTACCACGCCATGAAGCACGGCGGCAAAGCGCAACGCGAATCCACGGCGCCAGGCGCAGCCACACTGGCAGCGGCGGCCCGGGCGGTGGATGCCGTGATCAGTGAAGGCCGCTCCGCCGATGCGGCGCTGGCCGGGATTGCAACCGGGCCCGATCGATCTGCGGTCCGTGCGATCGCTCTCGGCAGCCTGCGCTGGTACCTGCGCCTCGCGCCCGCGATAGCGCCCTTGCTCAACCGGCCCGCGGCGGAAATGGCGCCGCAGCTGCACGCACTGCTGGTGGCGGCGGCACATCAGGTCGTCTATTCACGCGGTGCGCCGGAAGTCAGTGTGCATCTCGCGGTCGATGCGGCGCGTGTGTTGGGCCAGCCGCGCGCCGCCGGGCTGGTCAACGCCGTGCTGCGGCGTTTTGTCACGGATCAGGCGCGCTTGTTAGCCGAAGTCGACCGCGATCTGGCCGCGGCGCACGCCGTACCGCGCTGGTACCACGAAGAATTGCTGCAGGACTGGGGTGCCGGGCAGGCCGCGCGCGTGTTGTCGGCCGGCAACGAGCATCCGCCGATGACCCTGCGCGTGGACGTCAGCCGCGTCAGCGCGGCGCAATACATTGCCGAACTGGCGGCTACGGGCCGGGTCGGCCGGACCCTGGACGGCTACGCCAGCGCAGTCGTGCTCGAGCATCCGGCGCCGGTCAACAGCTTGCCTGGATTCGCCGAGGGCCGGGTTTCGGTCCAGGACGCGGGCGCGCAACTGGCCGGACCGCTGCTCGATCTCGCGCCGGGTCAGACGGTCCTGGATGCCTGCGCGGCGCCGGGTGGCAAGAGTGGCCAGTTGCTGGAACTCGTCGGCGGCAACCTGGCTCTGACTGCCATCGACATAGACGGCGCGCGGGTAGCGATGATGCGCGACAATTTCCTGCGGCTTGGCCGCGAGGCCCGGTGTGTCCAGGCGGATCTGGGCGCGGCACTGCCGGCCGACGCAGCCTGGGCCCAACCCGAAACCTATGACCGAGTCTTGCTCGACGCGCCGTGTTCGGCCACCGGGGTCATGCGGCGGCACCCTGACATCAGGCTGCTGCGCCGGTCGAGCGATGCTGCAGCTTTTGCTGCACTGCAGACACGTTTGCTGCAACAGTGCTTCAAATTGCTGCGTCCGGGAGGCCGCCTTCTGTACGTGACCTGCTCGGTGTCGAAACGCGAAAATGAGTCGGTCGTGCGGGCATTTCTGGCGGCTGAGCCGGCGGCAGCGGGAATTGCCCCGGCGATTCTGGGGGTCATGCCCAAAGACGCGGTATTGCTGCAATGCGGCATGCAATTGTTGCCTGGAAACGAAGCACAAACCGACGGTTTTTATTATGCTGGGCTGACCAAAGTAGCGAAGGCGCAACATTCGTGATTGGGTTGCGATCGGTGGCGACGCGGCCGGTTTGGGGCCGCTTGTTTATCAGCCTTGGGACATTGCTTGCGAGCGTCCTGGCGGCGCCCCTGCGTGCGGACGCTCTCGACGGTCAGTTCGAGGTGCGCTCAGCGTTCATCAATATCAGCAGCGATGTCTATTTGCTGCATGCCGATGTGCAGTATCCGCTCAGCGATGACATGCGCCAGGCGCTCACCGACGGCGCGTCGCTCGATTTTGAACTGCAGGCCGAGGTATTTCGCGAGCGGCGTTACTGGTTCGACAACGATGTCGTGAACCTGACGCTGCGGCGGCAACTTTCGTTTCACAGTGTTAGCAACCGTTACATCGTCAAGGAAGCGGGCCAGGAAGAACAGCGCAGCTACGCGACCGTGGAGGCGGCACTCGAAGACCTCGGCAAGGTCGAGGGTTGGCCGATCCTCACCAAGCCGCAGCTGACAACAGAGGCCAATTATCGCGTTGCGGTTCGCGCCAGCGTCCGGCGCGGCAAGTTGAACGATGCCCTGCGCGTCATCCTGTTCTGGACTGACGACTGGCAGCGCAGCAGCGAGTGGTACGAATGGTCACTGCTTCGCTAAGGCGTTATCGCCCGGTCATCCAGATCGCGCTGTGGAGCACGGTCGGGATCGTAGCGCTGGTGTTGTTAGCTCTGACGTCAGCCAATTCGGCGCAGTTCGATACCTGGCGGCTGTGGGTGTTGATCGGCAGCGTGGCGGGTGTGATTGTGCTGGCAGCGCTGCTGACGCGGAAGATCCTGCAGCTGCTGCGTAATTACCGGCAGTTTGCGCCCGGCGCGCGTCTCACGGGACGCACGGTCCTGCTGTTTGGTCCGCTGGTGGTGTTGCCGCTGGTGATCGTCTATCTGTTTTCGCTCGAGTTCCTGAACCGCGGCGTCGACAGCTGGTTCCGCGTCGAAGTGCGCCAGGGATTGACCGATGCGCTGGCGCTGTCGCGCTCGGCGCTGGATCTGCGCATGCGCGAGGTGGCCGAACGCAATGGGCGATTCGCGGCCAGCCTGTCCAGCCTGTCGGATCGCGACGCGCTGTTGCGCCTGGTCGATGAACGGCGCGATTCCGGTGCGCTCGAGATCGTATTGTATGACAGCGGCGGGCGCGTGCTGGGTGCGAGCACGACCGCGCTGACCCTGTCGATGCCAGCGGCGCCGGATGAGGAAGTGACCCGGCAGGTAAGCAGAGGCGAGCCCTTTGTATCGCTGGAGCCGCAGGCGCCCGGGCAGTATCTGATACGCACCGCGGCGCCGTTAGGCCACACCATCGGTGCGAGTGATCGACGCTTCGTGCTCGCCGTGCATGAAGTGCCACCGCGACTTGCCGCGCTCGCGGAGGCCGTGCAAACCTCCTATTCCCGGTACGGCAACATCGATCTGCTGCGCGAGCCCTTGCTGGACGGGTTTCGCCTGACGCTGACGCTGGTCCTGCTGGCAGTGATGCTGTCCGCGCTGTACGGCGCGATTTTTTCTGCACAGTTGCTGTTCAAGCCGATCCAGGACCTGATGGAGGGCACACGTGCGGTCGCCAAGGGCGATCTGGGAACGCGCCTGCCGCTCAGCACGCGCGACGAAATGGGTTTTCTGGTGCAGTCCTTCAACGATATGACGAAGCGACTGCGGCGTGCGCGCGAAGAGGCGGAAAAGAATCAACTGGCGGTGGAAAGCGAACGGGCCCGGCTGGCGGCGATCCTGGCGCGTCTCTCGAGCGGCGTGATGGTCTTCGATCACGACGGTGTGCTGCGTACGTCCAATGAGGCGGCTGACGCCATTCTGGGACAAAAGCTTGCTGACAGGATCGGCAAGCCTCTGCAAGAACTCTCGCAGGCCGGCGACGCCAGCCTGTTGCAGCCGTTCGTGAAATTGCTGTTGAAGCGGTTCGCCGACCAGCACAACGATTTTCGGGAGCAACTCGATTTTCAGGCGCCGGGCGGGCTGCGGCACCTGATGTGCGCCTGCGTACCACTGGCACTGGAACCTAACAGCGATGCGCCGACAGGCTATGTCGTGGTGTTTGACGACATCACGGCATTGTTGACGGCGCAACGCGAAGCGGCCTGGGGCGAGGTCGCGCGACGGCTGGCGCACGAAATCAAGAATCCGCTGACGCCAATCCAGCTGTCCGCGGAGAGAATGCGGCGCCGCTATCTGGGTGTGATGACGGGGCAGGATGCGGAAGTGATCGATCGCGCCACCCGCACCATCGTGCAGCAGGTTGAAACCATGAAGCGCATGGTCAATGCCTTCAGCGAATACGCCCGGGCTCCGGAAGTCAGCATGAGCCGATTCTCACTGAATCAACTGGTAACCGAGGTGTGCGATCTCTACCGGCCGCAGAATCGTGCGGTCACAGTCGAAGTCGATCTTGATCCGAAGCTCGAGAGCATCGAGGCGGATCGTGGCAGGGTGCGCCAGATCCTCAATAACTTGTTAGCAAACTCGCAGGAAGCGCTGGAGCATGCGGCAACGGGCCGGATTGAGGTGCGGACGCGCAGGATCGAGGGCGAAAACACCCAGTTTGCCGAAATTGTCGTTGCCGACGACGGCCCGGGGTTTACGCGCGAGATTCTTGACCGGGCCTTCGATCCCTACGTGACCAGCAAGCCGCGCGGTACCGGTCTGGGCCTGGCGATTGTCCGAAAAATCGTCGAAGAACACGGTGGTGACATCGTTGCAGGCAATCGCGCCAGTGGTGGCGCGGAGCTGCGATTGATGCTGCCGCTGCTCGACGCCGGCCGCATGGCCGCCGCACGTGAGCGTCGCAATGAATTACGCAAGGAGCTGGCATGAGCAGCGCAAAGATCCTGGTGGTCGATGACGAAGCGGATATCCGCGGCCTGGTGCAGGAGATCCTCACCGAAGAAGGCTATGACGTTGAGGCCGCGGCGGACGCGGCGGAAGCACGTCAGGCCCGCAGCCGCAGCACGCACGATCTGGTTTTGTTAGATATCTGGATGCCGGGGGTGGATGGCATCACGCTGTTACGCGAATGGAGTTCGACGCTCGCCCAGGGCGCGCCGGTCGTCATGATGTCCGGACACGGCACGGTCGAGACGGCGATCGAAGCGACGCGCCTTGGCGCCTTTGATTTCGTCGAGAAACCGCTGTCGCTCGCCAAGTTGTTGCGTACTGTCGAGCGCGCCCTGGATGCAGGCCGCCGGCGTCGCTCGGCGGGCCGCGCCATCGGCGCCGCGGTTGCCGCCCCGATCGGCCGCAGCCGGGTGATGCAGCAGCTGCGTACCGAACTGGTGCAGCTCGCGCCGCTGGTGGCGCCGGTGCTGCTGGTGGGCGAGCATGGTTCCGGTCGCGAGGCGTTCGCACGGTTCCTGCACGAAAACTCCGGCCGCTCCGAACGGCCGTTCATCGTGCTGGTGGCCAGCAGTCTGCGCGACGAGGAAGCCGAGGCCAGCCTGTTAGGGGCTGCGGACGGGGGCGGCGGCGTGCTCGACCAGGCTGCGGGCGGCACGCTGTTCATAAACGAAATCGAAGACCTGCCGCCAGCCGCGCAGCGCACCCTGTTAGGTGTGCTGGAAACGGGAGTTTGCCGGCGCGGCCCCGGCGGGCCGCAGGCGGCATTCGAGACGCGGGTACTGTCGAGCGCGCTGCCCGGGGTGCTCGAGCGCGCCGGCGCCGGTCCGCTGCGCCGCGATTTGCTGGGCAAGCTGAACGGCCTGCAGATTCGCGTGCCGTCACTGCGCGAGTATGCGGAGGATGTGCCCGAGCTGTTGCGCCATACGGTTGACCGGCTGGTCGACAGCGAGGGTCTCGGTTTCCGCCGCTTCAGTGTCCCGGCCCAGAACCGGCTGCGCAATTACCCCTGGCCTGACAACATGCGCGAGCTGCGCAGCTTCGTGCATCGCTTGCTGCTGGCCGGCGGGCCCGAGGAAATCGGTCTCGAGGAGATCGAACGCGAATTGGGCGCGCATTCAGCCGGTGTCGGCCAGGAATCGCTGGTCAAGCAGGACCTGCTGGCGATGCCGTTGCGCGAAGCACGCGAGCATTTCGAGCGCGCGTATCTGCAGCAGCAATTGTTGTTATGCAACGGCCGGGTTGGGCAGCTGGCCAAGCGCGTGGGCATGGAGCGCACGCATCTTTACCGCAAGCTGCGCTCGCTGGGCGTCGACTTCAAGAAGCTGGCCGAAGACTGAGCGGACACGCGGGGCCACGCGCAGCGGAGCAGCGGTTTTCTGTGATCTGACTCTCCGCGATGCGAAGCAGCCGACGCCAGTCGGCGACAAGTCAAATCAGTCGCCGACGCGAATGACGATGGCGTCCAGGTCCGCGGAGCGTAGTTTTTCGCGCAGCCGGTTGATCTCTGTTAGGTCCGACGACGGCCCGATGCGAACCCGGTGCCATACGTCGGCGTCGACGGCAACTCGCTGCACCGTGGCCGTCACGCCCTGGATCGCAAGCTGCGCGCGGATTCTTTCGGCATCCGGCTGACTGCGATAGGAACCGGCCTGCAGCACGTAGGTGCCCGGCCGCTCGATCGGCGCGCCGGCGAGGCCGCGCTGCACCTGGCCCTCCTTCTCGGGCACGACCACTTCGAAGTTGGGCAGGCGATCATAGAAATCGAATTGCTGCGGCGCCTCCGCGTCCGGGTCTTCGCCCGCGGGCCGGCCGTCGGTGGTTCTCGGCACCGGGCGGCTGCCAGTCATGCCCGCTGGCGCCGACTTTTGCAAAGACTGGCGTTGCACGATGAGCACCACCAGCGCAATGGCCAGGCCGCAGGCCAGCCCGTAGATGAAGTCACGCCAGCGGCCGAAATCGAAGCCGTTGCGGCGTGTGCGTTTGTAGTCCCGGCCGATGGGCTTGGTGCTCACAAGATGCCTACATCGAGTCCGGCGCCGATGCGCCTAACAACTGCAGGCCGTTGCGCAACACCTGCTGCACCGCGAATGCGAGGGCGAGCCTGGGCGTGCGCAGAGCGACGTCGTCCACCAGCCAGCGGTCCGCGTTGTACCAGCTGTGCAAGCCGTTCGCGAGCTCGCGCAGGAAATGCACCATGGCATGCGGCGCGCGGTTCGCGGCCGCAGTCTGTATCTGTTCCGGGTACCTGGCCAGCAAGGTCAGCAGCGCCTGGGCGTGCTCGTTGCCGAGCACGGCAGCCGCCGCCGGGTCCGTCATGGCCGCGGGCGCGGCGGCGGCGTCGTAGGCGATGCCACGCGCCTTGAGTTCGCGCGCAACACTCGAAACCCGCGCATGCGCGTACTGGATGTAATACACGAAATTTTCGTCAGATTTCTTCTTGGCCAGCTCCAGGTCGAAGTCCAGCGGCTGGTCGTTGCCGCGCATCAGGTAGAACAGGCGACAGGCGTCGTTGCCGACTTCCTCGCGCAACTGCCGCAGGGTGACGAAGTTGGCCTCGCGCTTGCCCATCGACAGTTTCACGCCATCGCGATAAAGGCTGACCAGCTGGATCAGGCAGGCTTCCAGGCATTCGCCCGGATGGCCAAATGCCTGCAGGCCGCCGCGCACTCGTGTGACATAGCCGTGATGGTCCGCGCCTAACACATCGATCAGCACATCAAAGCCTCGCTCCCGCTTGGCAAGGTGATAGGCGATGTCGGCGGCAAAATACGTCTTCACGCCGTTGTCGCGCACGACCACCCGGTCTTCGTCGTCGCCAAAGACGGTGGCACGAAACCACTGTGCCCCGTCCTTGTCGTACAGCAGGTCTTTCTTGCGCAGCCGCTCGATCGCCGCGTCGATGGCGCCGCTGTCGTTGAATTCGCGCTCCGAGGTCCAGCGATCGAAGTGCACGCCAAATGCGGCCAGGTCCTCGCGGATTTCGACCATCATGGCCTCGAGCGAGAAATTCTTGACCAGCTCGAAATTTCCGGACCCTAACAACTCGCGCATCCGCGCAATCAGCGCGTCGATGTATTTTTCCTTGTCGCCGGCCGGCGCATCGGCGGGCAGACCTGCAAGCAGCGTCGCCGCCGGCCGCCTCAGGGCCTGGCCCTGCTGCTCGAGCAGGCCGGCGGCCACCGGCAGCAGGTAATCACCGCGATAGCCGTTTTGCGGGAACGCGAGCGTTTCGCCGCAGGCTTCGAGGTAACGAATCCAGACGCTGACCGCGAGGATGTCGACCTGCCGCCCGGCATCGTTGATGTAGTACTCGCGAAAAACCTTGTTGCCCGCCGCCTCGAGCACACGTCCCAGCGCATCACCGTAGGCGGCCTGCCGGCCATGACCGACATGCATCGGGCCGGTGGGATTGGCGGACACGAACTCCAGCAGGATCTTGCGCGACTGCTCGCTGATGGCGACCCGGCCAAACTGGTCGCCCTGGCGCAGCACCTCGGCAACCACGGACAGCGCCACTTCCTGGCGCAGGTGGAAGTTGATGAAGCCAGCGCCCGCAATCCCGGTCTTCGCGATCAATTTGTTAGCCGGTAGCGCGGCGATGATCGCGGCCGCGAGATCACGCGGATTGCGGCCCGCTGCTTTTGCGAGGCGCAGAGCCACGTTGGATGCAAAATCACCGTGACTTGCATCGCGCGGCCGTTCCAGCTGCACGACGCTCAGGTCGACAGGGGCGTTCAGCAGGGAACCTTCGAGGGAGCGCACTGCAGTAGTCAGCAGTTGCGCAAGTTCAGACTTCATGTGGGGCGGGATTTTAGCAAGCTGCGGCGCCCGGCGGCGCAGAGATGCTGGGCGATTTCAAAATGATTCCAGCGGGTCGACGTCGAGCGCGAACCGGACACGGCGCGCCCCGGGCAGGGCTTCAACCTGCGGCACCCAGTGGCCGAGGAACTGTTGCAGCTGGCTGCGGCTCACCGATTCCGCCAGCAGCTGGGCGTGGTAGCGGTCCGCGCGGCGCGCCATGCTGGCCGGCGCAGGGCCGTTCAAGCTAACAGCCTGCAGGCCGTGGCTGTCGCGGATGGCGCTGGCGGCCTGGCGGGCGGCGCGCAGGAAGTCGATGGCTAACGGCATGGTCGTTGCCGAGGCCCGCAGCGCCGCGAGGCGCAGGAATGGCGGCCAACGCGCGGCGCGCCGCTCCTCGAGCGCCACGGCGGCGAAGCCGTCATAGCCTTCGGCCAGCAATTTCTGCAGCATCGGGTGCTCCGGGTGCTCGGTCTGTATCAGCACTTCGCCGGGCCGCGAGCCACGGCCCGCGCGCCCGGCGACCTGAATCAGGGACTGCGCCAGCCTTTCGGCCGCGCGGTAGTCGATGCTGAACAGACCCTGGTCGGCATTCAGCACCACGACCAGCGTCACCATCGGGAAGTCATGGCCCTTGGTGACCATCTGCGTGCCCACCAGCAGGCGTGCGTGTCCGGAACGCAGCTGCTCGTAGGCTTTTGTTAGGTCATCCTGGTTGCGGACGATGTCCCGATCCAGCCGCACCAGCGGCGCTTCGGGAAACATCTCCGTCAGCGTTTCCTCGACCCGCTCGGTACCCTGGCCCACGGGCTTAACCGCGTAGCCGCATTGCGGGCATTGGTGCAGCAGCGGGCGCTCGGCGCCGCAGTGATGGCAGCGCAGGCGATCGTCCTGTCGATGGATGGTCAGGCGCGCGTCGCATTGCGTGCAGGGTGCGATCCAGCCGCAGGCCGTGCACACCAGCGTTGGCGCGTAGCCGCGGCGGTTCAGGTACACCAGTACCTGGCCATCGTTCTTGAGATGCCGGTCGATGGCTTCTATGGTCTGGCCCGCGAGGCGATTGTGCAGAGTCTGGCCGCGCAGGTCGACCAGCCTGAGGACCGGGGGCAGCGCGTTGCCGGCACGCCGCGGCAGTTCCAGCGTGTGGTAGCGCTCGGAAGCCGCATTTTGCAGACTTTCCAGCGAGGGGGTCGCGGAACCTAACACTATAGGAATGCCGAGCTTCTGCGCGCGTACCAGCGCCAGGTCGCGCGCCGAGTAGCGGAATCCGCCCTGCTGCTGCTTGAACGAAGCGTCGTGCTCTTCGTCGATGACGATCAGGCCCAGTGCCGGCAGCGGCGCAAAAACGGCGGACCGCGTGCCTAACACGATGCGCGCCTGTCCGAGCAGGCAGCGACGCCAGCTCGCCAGGCGTTCGTTGTCGGTCAGCGCCGAATGAAATACGGTTGGCGCTTCGCCAAAGCGCTGTTCAAAGCGGCCGATCAGTTGCGGCGTCAGGGCAATCTCCGGGACCAGGATCAGCAACTGCCGGCCGCGCGCCAGGGTTGCGGCGGCGGCATGCAGGTAGACCTCGGTCTTGCCGCTGCCGGTGATGCCGCGCAGCAGGAAACTCTGGTAACGGCCCGCTGCGGCGTTGATTGCGCTGACGGCGCTCGACTGTTCCGGGCTTAGCTCAGGGCCTGGCGCGACTGCCGGAGTCGCCCGTGCCGCAGCGTCGGCCGGCAGCGTCTCCAGCGTTTCCGCCGACGCAATCCAGCCGCGCTTCAGCAGTGCGCGCGCCAGCGGCCGCCAGTCGCCAAATTCCGCGGACAACGCGCTTTCACTGGCGCCGCCGCCTGCCAGGCGTGCTAACAATGTTTGCTGTTTCGGCGCGCGCTTCGGCTCGCCGGCAGCCGCCGCGTCCGCGCCTGGTGGCGTTGCCGCCCAGGTCTCGATGCGCCGCCGTACCGGCGCACCGTCGCGCGCCAAACCCGGGAGCGCACCGAACAACACGTTGCCTAACGGGTGGTGGTAATAATCCGAGGCCCACTGCAGCAGATCGAGCAGGTCGGCGGAAAACACCGGCTCCAGGTCGAGGCATTGCTGGGCTGCACGCAATTTGTCTTTTGGCACTGCGGATTCATGGGCCGTGCCGACCAGCACGCCCACCTGGCTGTGCCGTCCGAATGGCACCCTGAGGCGCACGCCGGGGCGCCAGTCGCCGCCCGCCAAATCGGGAGGCGGCAGGTAGTCGAACACCCGCCGCAGCGGCGTATCCAGTGCGACTTTGAGAACCAGGTCCATGGCCGGCGCCGGTAGAGCCGGATTAAGGTGTTTTTTGGCAGCGCTCGGCACTGGTAACTAATTGAAATATATGGAAAATAATTCTCTTCTGGCGCGTGTCAACCAGTGCCTGTGGCGGTCGTTACACTTCGCATGAACGCCTTTGTTACGCTCGGGGTGGGTTATATCACGATGACTGCTGCAGGCGGCGATGCGGTTGTGACCGAAACACTGTCAAAAAAGCGGGCGCTTGAGCAGTTCCTCGCGGGCGTTGAACGCAAGGCGTTCAAGGTCGCGCTGCTGGCATTGCGCAACGAGGCCGACGCGCTCGACGCGGTGCAGGACGCGATGTTAGCTCTGGTCAAGAGTTACAGCGACCGCGACGGCAGCGAATGGAAGCCGCTCTTTTACCGCATCCTGGACAACAAGGTGCTCGACGTGCAGCGTCGACGCACGGTGCGTGGCAGAATCATGGCGTATCTGCCGGCCGGACGTCGCGATGAAGAATACGACGAGTCCAGCGATCTGTTAGCACAGGCGCCGGATCACGCGCCGCTTCCGGTCAGGCGCCTGGAAATGGACGAGGCCATTGGTGCGCTGGAAAACGCTTTGCGCGAATTGCCGGGCCGGCAACGCCAGGCGTTCATGCTGCGCAGCCTTGAGGGCCTCGACGTCGCGCAGACGGCCACGGCCATGGGCTGTTCCGAGGGCAGTGTGAAGACGCATTATTTTCGCGCGTTGCAGACACTGCGCGCGCAGTTGGGGGAGTTCTGGTCATGACAACTGACAAAGATTTCGAGCAGCAGGTGCGCATGACGCTGGAAGAGAGTGTCACGCGCCTGGATGGCGCGACCCGATCACGGCTCACGCAGGCGCGCTATCGCGCGCTGGAACAGCTGGACGCGTCCGGTGCGCAAGCCGGCGGTTGGTGGCGCCTGACCGGCCGCCGCAGCGTGTTAGCACCCGTGGGCGCCATGGCAGCGGTCGTTGCGCTTACCACGGTTCTCTGGGTCGGCCGGCCGGGCGCGGGTCTGCCGGGAGAAGCCGGCACGGTTGCGGCGGGAGCTCCGGAAGACATGGAGTTGCTGGCCGATGGCGACGCCCTGGCTGCGATGAGTGAAGAGGATCCGGAGTTCTATGAATGGGCGCTGTCCCAGGATTCCGCGGGCGATGCCCCGCAGGGATCCTGAGGCCGGCCCGATGGCGAGCAAGGGATGGAAACTTGCAATGTCGTTGTTGTTAGGCAGCGCGCTGTATTGTTCGGCACCCGCGCAGAGTCTGCGGGCGGCGGAACCCGCCGGCGCGAAACCTGCCGGCACAGAGCCGCAGCCGACGAAAGCCACGCCTCCGGCCGACGACGATCTCGATCTGCTCGAGTTTCTGGGCAGCATCGACGCCGCGAACGAGGATCAGGATTGGCTGGAGTTCCTGAAACATACCGACGTCGGCAAGGTTGCCAGGGCGAAGACGCCGGTGACTCCGCCGGAGGGCAAAGGAAAATGAAGACGTTGCGATCAAGGTTTCGGTTGCTGGCGGCGTTGGCGGCACTAATGTTAGCCATGCCATTGGCGCATGCGCAGGCCGAAGGCGCAGTGGCGCCATCCGTGCCCTGGGCCTCGCTCAGCGCGGAACAGCAAGGCCTGTTAGGCCGTTTCGCACCGAACTGGGATCAGATGCCGCCGCAGCGTCAGCAAGCTTTGGCTCGTGGCAGCGAGCGCTTGATGGCGATGACGCCCGAACAGCGTGAGCGGGCCCGCGAGCGCTTTGCGCGCTGGCGCGACATGGATGACAACCAGCGGCGCACGGTGCGTAACCGCTGGCAGCAGTTCGAAACGCTGACGCCGGACCAGCAGGATGCGGTGCGTGCGGGCTTCAAGCGCTTCAAGTCGCTGCCGCCGGAGCGCCGGCGCATGTTGCGCGAAACCTGGCGTACCGCGACTCCCGACGAGCGGCGCAGGATGCTGGATGTCCTGCGCGCCGAGCGGGCACGACGCGCCGCCGTGCCGCCGCCGTTGCGTCCGCTGCCGCCGCCGCGCTGATCGCTAATCGACCGCTTTCACAGCGGTGATCAGGTCGATCGCCGCGCGCTGGCCATCGGCATACAACATGCGCGTGTTGTCGAGATAGAAAAGCGCATTTTCGATGCCGGAGAAACCGGCGCCCTTGCCGCGCTTGACGACGATGACATTCTTCGCCTTGTCGGCATTCAGGATCGGCATGCCATAGATCGGCGACGATTTGTCGGTGCGCGCCACCGGGTTCACGACGTCGTTGGCGCCGATGATCAACGCCACGTCGCAGGTGTCGAACTCACCGTTGATTTCGTCCAGGTCCTGGATGAGGTCATACGGCACACCCGCCTCAGCTAACAAGACATTCATGTGGCCGGGCATGCGGCCCGCAACCGGATGGATCGCAAACTTGACGGTGACGCCGCGCTCGATCAGCTGCTGGCACAGTTCCCAGACCTTGTGCTGTGCCTGGGCCACGGCCATGCCGTAGCCCGGTACCACGATCACTTTCTGCGCAAAAGCCATCATGACGCCGACGTCGGCCGCCTCGATCGGCTTCATCGACCCGGTGACCGTGCCGGTCGCTTCGCCGCCAGTGTCGCCGAATCCCGAGAACAGCACATTGCCGAGCGAGCGGTTCATCGCCCTGGCCATCAATTGTGTCAGCAGCGTGCCGGCCGAGCCGACCACCGTGCCGGCGATGATCATCGCCGCGTTGTTCAGCACGAAGCCCTCGAACGCGACCGCGAGGCCGGTCAGCGCGTTATAGAGGGAAATGACCACCGGCATGTCGGCACCGCCGATCGGCAGTGTCATCAGCACGCCTAACACCAGGGCCAGCGCGAAAAACGCGGTCACCATGCCTGCGGAAGCGTCCAGCTTGAACGCGACCAGCACGCCGCACGCCAGCGCGCCCGCCAGCAACAGCAGGTTGACGACCTGCTGGCCACGGAAGCGGAACGCCTTGTTGATCTTGCCGTCGAGCTTGCCCCAGGCGATCAGGCTGCCGCTGAAGGACACCGCGCCGATGATGCCGCCCAGCGCTGCGAGCAGCCCGACCGTGACCGAGAGCGAATGTTCTCCGCCGTGATCGGCGCTCTTGTACAGCTCCACCGCGGCGATCGCCGCTGCTGCGCCGCCGCCCATGCCGTTGTAGAGCGCGATCATCTGCGGCATGTCGGTCATCGCGACCCGGCTGCCTTTCCACCACGCAAACAAGCTGCCGACGACGATGCCGGCAATGATCCACAGCATGTTGCTCATGCCGGGGTAGGCGAACGTGACCAGCGTTGCGACCAGCATGCCGGCACCCGCCCAGAGGATGCCGCTGCGCGCAGTTACGGGCGAGCTCATGCGCTTCAGGCCCATGATGAAAAGCACGGCCGTGACCCAGTAGCTCGCCTGGATCAGCGTTTCGGCGGTCAGTAAATCCTGCATGGCAGTCAGATTCCTACAATAATTTTTTTAATGCGCCGACTTGCCCGGCTTCTTCTGGCCGCTGGACTTGAACATCTCCAGCATTCTCTCGGTGACTACGTAGCCGCCCACCGCGTTGCCGGCTGCCAGGGCCACACCGATCACGCCGATGATCTTGCCGAGCGTGCTGTCGGCGTTGCCGAGCGCAACCATGGCGCCGACCAGCACGATGCCGTGCACGAAATTGGAGCCCGACATCAGCGGCGTATGCAGGATGACCGGTACGCGCGCGATGACTTCGTAACCGACGAAGCCGGCCAGCATGAAGATGTACAGGGCAATGATTCCGGTCATGATCGTCTACTCCAGGTTACATTCAGCCTAACGCGGCGCGCGTGGCTTCGTGGCGAACCACGCCGTCGTGCGTCAGGCAGGACTGCGCGAACACTTCATCGGTCCAGTCGATTTTCAATTCACCCTTGTCGATAGCCGGGCGCAGGAAATTGAGGATGTTGCGCGCGTACATTTCGCTGGCGTTGTAGGCGAGGGTGCTGGCGAGGTTGACCGGGCCGATAATCTTCACGCCGCCATGCTGCACGGTCTCGCCCGCTTTGGTCAGTTCGCAATTGCCGCCCTGTTCGGCGGCAATGTCGATGATTACTGCGCCGGCCTTCATGCGCTCGACCGCGGCCCGCGACACGATCAGCGGCGCGCGCCGCCCCGGCACGGACGCGGTCGTGATGACGGCATCGCTCGCGGCGATGCGCGCATCCAGCACTTCCTGCTGCTTGGCTTTTTCCTCCGCGGTCAGCTCGCGCGCATAGCCGCCGCTGCCTTCGGCGCTGACGCCGACGTCGACAAACTTGGCGCCCAGAGACTTGACTTGCTCCTTGGTCGCGCTGCGCACGTCATAGGCTTCGACGATCGCGCCGAGGCGGCGCGCGGTGGCGATCGCCTGCAGGCCCGCAACACCCGCGCCGATGACCAGCACGGTCGCCGGCCGGATCGTGCCCGCGGCGGTGGTCAGCATCGGCATGAACTTGTCCAGCGTGTTAGCTGCGATCAGCACGGCCTTGTAGCCGGCGATTGCCGCCTGCGATGACAGCGCGTCCATCGACTGCGCGCGCGAAATGCGCGGAATGAATTCCATCGCGAAACTGGTGAGCTTGCGGTCGCGCAGGGCGCGCACCTGGTCGTGCCGGGTGTGGGCCTGCATGTAGCCGACCACCACGGTGCCCGGCTTGAGGGCGCCGATCTGCGCCACGCTCAGCGGTTGCACCGTCAGCAGCACATCGCTCTGCGACAACACCGTGGCGGCGTCGACCAGCTCGGCTTTCCTGTACAGGGCATCCGGGAACTGGGCGCTGACACCGGCGCCGTGCTCCAGCAATACCCGGGCGCCCGCCAGGGCCAATTTCTCGGCGACCTCGGGAACAAGGGCAACACGGGTTTCCTGGGGTGCGCTTTCGCGAAGCGCACCGATGGTCACTGGCATCTGGAAGGTCTCCCAGCCGGCCCGGGTCGGGCGGCGCACTAAATTCTCAAGTATTTGAATTTTCGCACAGCCGTGCCGTATCTTTAAAGGTTTAATGGCCCAGCTCCGAGATATGGACCGAGACATGAACGGCATTGATCTGGAACGCGCAGACCGGAAACCTGACGACGACCTGAAAATCGCCGCCCGGACGGGGTTGGCTGCGCTGCACCATCACGTACTGCGCACCGACATCGCCGGCATGCCGCTCGAGTGGATCGACTACAAGGAAGCCGCGCGGCTCTATCACCAGGACCAGGTGGCCTACACCTGCGGTACTCCGCTGTACAACCTCTATGGCGGCGTCAACGCGCGCTCGGGCCGGCGCACCATCCTGGAAGTGAATTCAATCATTGCGACCGTCGGGCACACCGCCAACCCCGGCAATACCCGCCACGATTACGTGCCGCCGCTCAACAACCAGACCCTGTTCCGCCGCGATGCCTATGTCTGCCTTTATTGCGGCCAGCGTTTTGCGGCCCGCGAACTGTCGCGCGATCACATCCGGCCCTTCAGCCAGGGTGGCCGCGATGTCTGGACTAACGTGGTCACGGCCTGCCGGGTCTGCAACAACCTCAAGGCCTCACGGACGCCGGAACAGGCGCGCATGCAGCTGATTGCGGTTCCTTTCACGCCGACCTACGCGGAATACATTTTCCTCAAGGGCCGTCGCGTGCTCGCCGACCAGATGGAATACCTGCTGGCGCATTTCCCGCGCTCCAGCCCGCTGCATCGCCGCCTGCAGAACTGGCTGAGCTGAGTTGCCACGCCGCTGGGCGTAGACTCCGGCGCGTGATCTACCTCATCGACGCGTCGGTTTATATTTTCCGTGCCTATTACTCCATGCCGCCGGATATGCAGGATCGCGACGGCAATCCGGTGCATGCGGTGTTTGGCTTCGCGCGTTTTCTCAGTGACCTGATCGAGCGCGCGAAACCCGAGTACATCGCGGTCGCGTTCGATGAGAGCCTGGAGAGCTCATTTCGCAACCGGCTCTATCCACCTTACAAAGCTAACAGGGAACCGGCGCCGCCCGACCTGAAATGGCAGTTCGGCGCCTGCCGCGAATTCGCGGATCTGATTGGTACCACCGCGCTGTCGAGCAATGAATACGAAGCCGATGACATCATCGGCACGCTGGTGACGCGGTCGCGCGCAGCGGGCTGGCCCAGCACCGTGGTGACGCGTGACAAGGACCTGGCGCAGCTGATCCGGCGCGGCGACATCTACTGGAATTACGCCGATAACCTGAAGATCGAGCATCACCAGATCGCGCAGCACTACGGCGTCGAAGCCGAGCGCTTCGCCGATTACCTCGCCCTGACGGGCGACAGTGTCGACAACATCAAGGGCGTGCCAGGCGTGGGGCCGAAGACTGCGGCGGCGCTGCTGACCGAGTTTGCGACGCTGGAGGAGATCTACCAGAATATCGACCGGGTCGCGGCGCTGCCGATACGCGGCGCGTCCAAGCTCGGCGCGAAGCTGCTGGAGCATCGCGACGCGGCGATGCTGGCGCGCGAACTAACAAGGATCGTCTGCGACATGCCGCTGGTCCTGGGCACGGAGGCAATGCGCCGCAGGGCGCCGCTATTGCCGGAAATCGAGCAGTTTTGTGATCGGCTGGGATTTGGTCCAATGCTGCGCCGGCAGGCCGAACGGGTTGCTAAAATCGCGTCATGAGCGACAAGAACATCGAATCCACGCTGCATGAGCAGCGGGTATTTCCACCGGCGGCGGAATTCAAGGCGCGCGCCCGGGTCAGCGCCGCCGAGCTGGACCTGATGCACCGGCGCGCGGCCGCGGATCCGCTCGGCTTCTGGGCCGAGCAGGCGCGCAATGAGGTCTGGTGGAAAAAACCGTTCAGCGTCACGCTGGACGATTCGCAGGCACCGAATTACCGCTGGTTCACCGACGGCGAGCTGAATGTGTCCTGGAATTGCCTCGACCTGCATCTAGCCGAGCGCGGCCACAAGACCGCGATCATTTTCGAGGGCGAGCCCGGTGATACGCGCCGCATTTCCTACCGCGAGCTGCACGCCGATGTCTGCCGTTTTGCCAACGTGCTCACGTCATTAGGCGTGGTGGCAGGCGACCGGGTCGTCATCTACATGCCGATGGTGCCTGAGGCCATCGTCGCGATGCAGGCCTGCGCGCGCATCGGCGCGGTGCATTCGGTGGTTTTTGGCGGCTTTTCGGCCATTGCGCTCCGCGATCGCATCGAAGACGCGGGCGCCAAAGTGCTGGTGACCGCCGATGGCGGCTGGCGCGGCGGCCACATCGTTGAACTCAAGGCGGCTGCGGACAAAGCGCTGCTCGACGCCTGCCCGAGCATCGAGAAAGTCGTCGTGCTGCGGCGCACCGCCCAGCCGGTGTTCATGCAGCCCGGCCGTGATCTGTGGTGGCATGAGCTGACCGCCGGCGCGGCCGCCACCTCGACACCGGTGTGGGTCAATGCCGAGCACCCGCTGTTCCTGCTCTACACCTCGGGCTCCACCGGAAAGCCCAAGGGCATCCAGCATTCCAGCGCCGGCTATTTGTTAGGTGTGAAGCTCAGCGCGCGCTGGGTCTTCGACCTGCACGACGACGATGTGTTCTGGTGTACCGCCGATGTCGGCTGGGTTACCGGTCACAGCTACGTCGCCTACGGGCCGCTGGCCTCGGGCGCCACGATCGTCATGTATGAAGGCGCGCCGACCTTTCCGGACGGCGGGCGCTTCTGGCAGATCTGCGAGCAACACGGCGTCACGATCTTCTACACCGCACCCACGGCGATCCGCGCGCTGATGAGACTGGGCGATGAGATTCCTGCCCGCTACGATCTCTCGCGGCTGCGTTTGTTAGGCAGCGTCGGTGAGCCGATCAATCCGGAAGCCTGGATGTGGTACCAACGCGTGATCGGCCGGGAGAAATGCCCGATCGTAGACACGTGGTGGCAGACCGAGACCGGCGCCATCATGATTGCGCCGCTGCCGGGCGCAACGCCGACCAAGCCCGGCTCCTGCACGCGTCCCTTGCCCGGCATATTTGCCGATATCGTCGATGATCACGGCAACGCGGTGACCCAGCCGGGGGCCGGTGGCTACCTCGTCATCCGCAAACCCTGGCCTTCGATGCTGCGCACCATCTGGGGCGACAACGACCGCTACCTCAAGACCTATTGGGAAAAATTCCAGAAGCGATTCTATGTCGCGGGCGACAGCGCGCATCGCGACCAGGACGGTTACTACTGGATCATGGGTCGCATCGACGATGTGTTGAATGTCGCCGGGCACAGGCTCGGCACGATGGAAATCGAGTCCGCGCTGGTCGCGCATGTGCGTGTGGCCGAATCCGCCGTGGTCGGCAAGCAGCACGAGATCAAGGGCGAAGCCGTGTTCGCCTATGTGGTCTGCAAGGGCGCGCGCCCGGAAGGCAAGGCGGCCGAGCAGCTGACAAAAGAGCTGCGCGACTGGGTGGCGGAACAGCTCGGCGCGATCGCCAGGCCGGACGAAATCCGCTTTACCGACAATCTGCCGAAGACCCGTTCCGGCAAGATCATGCGCCGCCTGCTGCGCGCCGTGGCGCGCGGCGAACCGATCACCCAGGACATCTCGACGCTGGAAAATCCAGCGATCATCGACCAGTTGCGCGGCGTGCCGGTGGCCGCAGGCAGGCGCAAGCCGCCCGTTAGGGTCAAAGCCAAACCCAAAGCTAAACCCAAGCCCAAGCCGCAACCCAAGACGAAGGCGGTGTCCTCGGCCCGTAAGCCAACAGCCAGGAAAAAGAAATAGCCGCACGTGAGCACACGAACATGAGCACAGCCATTGAAACTTTCTGGCGGGCCGCACGTGCCGTGGTACCCGGGTTGCCCGCCACGGGCTACAAGACCCGGACCTTTGGCCGCAGTGCCGAGATGGCTAACATCCTGGTACCGCTGATTGCGTCGGGAGAGAAAACTGGCACCTTTGCACTGACGGCCGAATATGAGCGCGACCCCGCGGCGCGCCCGTCCAAGGGTGACTATTTCGTCGTGACCTGGTTCGACGGCCGACCGGCGCTTGTTTATCGGGTTACCGAAGTTGCCACGGTCCCGTTCAGCGGCATTGACCTCGAACACGTGGCCGTCGAGGGACCCAGTGCCCGCCAAGTGGATATCTGGCGCAAGATTCACTGGCCCTACTGGAGCGGCATGTTGCGCGAGTGGGGCCAGGAGCCCAGCGAGGACATGCCGGTGGTTTTTCAGCGGTTTGACCTGCTGTATCCTCGGGCCCTGAAGGCGACATAATTTTTCCCCTGCCCGGACTGGCTGTTGCGCTCTTGCTACAAGCGCCGCTGAATTAGGGTTTTTCGGCGCTTTCGGGCTAGAATCGCTTGAACTGAGCGTGACCGGCGCCGCCGCGTCTGCGCTACAAGTGTCTCGATTCGAAAAGATTCAAACAGGGGAATAAACCAGATGCGTCGCCAATCTTTTATCGCATTGTTCGCGTCCGCCGCTTTCGCCGGCCTAACAGGCCAGATCGCGTTCGCGCAGGACAAACCTCAGGGTGACAGCGCCGGGCTGCAGGAAGTCGTGGTTACCGCGCGTAAGAAAGAAGAATCATTGCAGGACGTACCAGTCGCGGTCACCGCGCTGACGTCCGAGAATATCGCCGACCGCCAGATCAACTCGATTGACGACGTCGCGAAGTTCGCGCCGGGCCTGGTGTTCTCCAAGGCCTTCGGTCGCGCAACCGAGCGCCCGGTGGTCCGCGGCCTCGGCAGCGTGTTAGCAGGCACGGCGCCGGGACTCGAGTCCGGCACCGCCTACTTCATCGATAACGTCTATTACCCTGGCGACATTTCAAGCCTCGATCTCGGCACGCTCCAGCGCGTCGAAGTGATCCGCGGCCCGCAGAGCGCTCTCTACGGCCGAAATACCTATGCCGGTGCGGTGAATTTCATCACCCGCGACCCCGGCAGCGAACTGCAGGCCGTGGTGAAAGGCAATGTCGATAAAGACGAAACACGCGCCAGCTTCCGCGTCGAGGGTGGCATCGGTGAGTTCGTCACCGGTGAATTGGCCGCCCGTTATTACAATTTCGATGGCCAGTACACTAACAACCTGACCGGCAAGAAAGTCGGCACGGAAAAGACCACCGGTTTTTCCGGCACCTTGGTGATCAAGCCGAACGACAACCTCAAGATCAAGCTGCGCGGCAGCTATAACCAGGACGATGACGGCACCCGTGCGCTGTTCTTCAAATCCGGCGAGGACAACAACTGCTACCCGGGCACGCGCTCGTTAAACTATTTCCAGAGCAATATCACCCCAAGTACCAATACCAACCAGTACTTCTGCGGCACGATTCAGCCGCAGGCGGTCTATCTTAACGATGGTCCGGTGACGCAGCCGGTGGTGCCGGTTAACGGCTTCCCGCTGACGTCCGCGTTTACGGCAGGACAGGCGGGCATCTTTGGATTTACGACCACCCCGTTCTACGCCGACACGCGCACCGGCCTGCCGTTCTCCGGCGTCAAGCGCAAGCTGACCTTCGGCACGGGCGCGCTCGAGTGGAACATTGCAGGTTCGGGCTACACGCTGATCGTAGACGGCGGCGCCAAGACCGAGCGCCGCTACACGGGTTCCGACAGCGACCATTCGTCACTGAACGTCGTTCCGGTGAATGCGAACGGTGCGCGTGATTTCTCCAATGGCTCGTCCAGCGACTTCACGGCGTACGACGACTGGTCGGTGGAAGCGAAGATCCAATCGCCTGCGGACCGCCGCTTCCGTTGGCTGGTCGGCGCCTATCATTTTGAGCGCGACGAAGATCAGTTCGCGGTCGACTTTGTCAGCACCCAGGGCCAGAACGCACCGAACCGCCTGTTAGACACCTATAACAAGGCGATTTTCGGATCGCTGGAATTTGACTTCACGGACAATATTTCGGCCACGGTCGAAGCGCGCAACTCGACCGAAACGGTGTTCCTGACCGACCGCTCGACCGCGGGGCGTCGCAACCTGGGCTCGCCCGGTGCCGTCACCTTCTCGCAAAAGCGGGAATTCAAGACCACCACACCGCGCGTGACCCTGGACTGGAAGATCACGCCGGATATCACCACCTACGCCATTTTTGCCAAGGGTTCCAAGCCCGGTGGCTATAACGGTGCGGTGGCGCTCACCAACGGCTTCCCGCAGTACGTCAATTTCGAGCCCGAAGAGGTCAAGACCTACGAACTCGGCCTGAAGGCCAGCTGGCTGAATCGCCGCCTGATCACCAACATCGCGCTGTTCAAGAACGACGTGACGGCGCAGCAGCTGACCACGCCGATTCAGAACGCTGCGAGTGCGGCGCTGACCTCGGTCGTTACCAACCAGGGCGCGGGTGAGGTGAAGGGTATCGAAGTCGAGGTGCAACTCAAGGCGACCGACCACCTCAAACTCGGCCTGACCTATGCACTGGCGGATACCAAGTACACCCAGGGCTGCGACGACTTCCAGTACCAGCTGACGAGTGGTGGTGGCGCGCTGTTGACCAACGCGCCGAGCCTGTCGGCCAACTATACGGGCAAGGGGAATTGCTCGATTGTCGGCAACCCGTTCCCGCTGGTGGCGAAAAACACCGGCACGTTGACGGCGGATTACGAGCGCCCGGTTGGTGACGGCGATACGACGTTCTACACCAACGCGGACCTGCGTTTCGAGGACAAGAAGGCTGTGCAGGTGCATGCCAACCCGTGGACCGGTTCGGCCACGTTGTTAGGTCTGCGTATGGGTTACAAGACCGATCGCTGGCAGGTCGGCGTCTATGCGCGCAACCTGCTGAACGAGGATTCGGTGGTGTCAGCCACCCGCTGGTTCGGTCAGTTCCTGTTCGCGTCCGGTTTGACGCCGAACCCGAATAACAACAACTTGCCTAGTGCGAGTGCGACATTAGATGCCGGATCGCCGAATCGGTTCTTCTTCCCGGCATACACGATCAATCCCGCAGTTGTCGGTCAACCCAGGGGTGTGACTTTTACAACACCGCTAACCTGCTTGGGATCTGTTGCAGCAGCGGCGCCAATTGATATGACGGTTACGAGCGCTCCCGGTGCTCTAGTCACGACCTACGTCAACCCAGTCGCGGCTTGCGTGCCCGCGGCGCAGTACAGCCTGCCGCGCGCGTTCTTCGGCGCGCTGCGCCAGCAGCGCCAGGTTGGA
The DNA here is from genome assembly GCA_031414335.1 of Gammaproteobacteria bacterium. GTDB lineage: Bacteria > Pseudomonadota > Gammaproteobacteria > Steroidobacterales > Steroidobacteraceae > UBA964. Next base: position 90,923 of record JANNVI010000008.1, read on the forward strand.
CTGGAGTTCAGCTACAAGTTCAACGGTGAGAAGGCCCCGCCGCCAGTGGTCAAGCCTGCGGACTCGGACGGCGACGGCGTGACGGACGACATCGACCGTTGCCCCGGCACGCCGGCTGGCACCGCGGTGGATGCCTCGGGCTGCCCGCTGCCGAAAGACAGCGACGGCGACGGCGTCATTGACCCTAACGACAAGTGCCCGAACACGCCGGCCGGCCAGAAGGTCGATGCCAGTGGTTGCGAGCTCGACGATGATGGCGACGGCGTCATCAATCGCCTGGACCAGTGCCCGATGACCCCCGCGGGGGCCAAGGTCGATGCGAACGGCTGCGAGCTGGACGATGACGGCGACGGCGTCGTCAACAGCAAGGATCAGTGCGCGGATACGCCGAAGGGCGATCGGGTCGATTCCTACGGCTGCTCGTTCAAGACGGAACTCAAGCTGCCGGGTGTGGTGTTCGAGACTAACAGTGCGGATCTCAAGGCCGAGAGTCTGCCGGTGCTCGATGGCGCGGTGGCGACGCTGAAGCGCTATCCGGAGCTGATCGTTGAAGTCGCCGGCCACACGGACAACGTGGGTGCGGATGCCACCAACATGGATCTGTCCAAGCGCCGCGCGGCGACCGTCATGAAGTACCTGCAGGACAACGGCGTTGCGAACTCGCTGAAGTCCCGCGGCTACGGCGAACGTCAGCCGGTGGCGAGCAACAAGACCGATGAGGGTCGCCAGCAGAACCGCCGGGTGGTGCTGCGGATCCTCAACAAGTAAGTTGTCGGAAAATAGTCCGTGCTAACAAGCGCGGGCGAAGAAAGGCTGGACGAGAGTCCAGCCTTTTTTTTGGCGGTGCGCCAGGAGCTAGACGCCAAAGAAAAGCAGGTCGATGGCGTCCAGAAGCCGGGCGCGAAACTGCGCCAGGTTGGCAACCTTGCGCTTGAGGTCGCCGGTTGGCATGGTGGTCATCGCACTTGTTATCACCACGAATTCACGCTCGTTGAAAGACACGAGCGGCAGCAACCGACCGCCGGCAGTCGCTATCCTGACGGCCGGCGCGATCGGGGCGAAGACGGTTTCAACCCGATTTGCCGAAAAGTCGGCCTGCAGAATGACAACAAAAGGATAGACAGCGCGAACAGTCGGTGACGGAGTGGCGAAGACGTCAAACTGGGTCATCGTCGACCTTGCTGTAGTGCTCACGCATCATGTCTGCAAAGCTGCCGTGGGCCGTGGCATAGGCCTCGGCAGCCGCTACGTCGTGCCTGATTTCGGCTAACAAGGACGCGTTGCGCCGCCGCTCCAGTTCACGCGCCAGCGCGTCCTCGGCGACGCGCGATGCATTGATGCCGAGCGCCTTGGCGCGCGCGAACAGGTCTGAATTGATGGTCAGGCTGACCGTCTGCCGGGGAGCCCCAGCGACATACAAGGGCTCCCGGACGCCGAAAGGATATTTGTCAATCACACGGGTAATTTACACGTGCAAAATCTAAATGCAAGTCGGGTCCAGGCAGCCTTATCGTGATAGCCGGGCGGCCGACAGCGTTTCACGCGCCAGAACCGTGAATTGCCGCGCCAGCCTGTTGCCACGGCTGTCGACGACGGTCACCACATGTTCGCCAGGCGCCACGTCCAGCGGCAACTGGTGGTAGGTGCGCGTGCTGCCGGCAAAGGAGCCGTCCAGATGCCAGAGCAGCTGCGCGTCCGGATCGCGGTGCACCGCCTCCAGCACCACCCGTCCGCGACGGCCGTCCAGATCCAGCGGAATGTAGACTTCCGCGCCGGCAACCGGATAGACGAAGTCCATCAGCGCGCGGCCGTTGTTAGCCGACAGGCCGCAGCCGGCGCGATAGGGCGGCAATTCGCGATAGGCGGCGTTGTGGCGCTGGTAATAGAACTCCTGGGTTGCGGGCAGCACGAACCAGCCGGCATGGCGCATATTGCCGACCCGCTCGCATTGATCGTCGACGCGCGCGCGGCCGCTGGCATCGAGATGCACGAGCTGGTTGTAGGGACTCTGACGTTCGAAATGACTGGCAACCGGGACCCACTCGTCGGTCGCGTCGCACAGCTCGTTAGCCAGGAAGCCGTCGTTGCGGCAGACCTGCACCCGCTTCAGCGCGCGCGACGGTTGCGCGAGCCAGGGTGCCGGCGGCAGCCTGTTATGCAAGGCGAACAGCAGCGGTGCGGCCGCCACTGCGCCGGTAAGGCCCGGCCGCCCCTCGCCGCTGGCGTTGCCTGCCCAGACGCCGACGGTGTAGGCGCCACTGCTGCCGATCGCCCAGGCATCACGCTGGCCCCAACTCGTGCCGGTCTTCCACGCGATCTGTCGGCTGCTGGCGAAACTGCGCCAGCTGCCTTCTTCCGCGGGACGCGGCACTTCGAGCAGCGCGCGCAGCGTCAGCCAGGCCGCGCCGGTTGACAGGCCGCCCGTGTTATCAGATGGATCGGTGGCCAAGGTCTTGCCGCCTGTTAGCTTTCCGTCTTGCAGCAGCACCAGTTGCGGTGGCGGTGTCCGCTGGCTGTCATCGCTGCGTCGCGCCGCGGCAACCAGGCCGGCGTGCATCCGAGTGATGTCCCAGAGATTACCCTCCGATCCGCCTAACACCAGCGTCAGGCCGTAATGGTCGGGGCTCTGCATCAGCGTGCTCATGCCCTGCGCCTTCAGCAGGTCGTAAAAACGGTCCACGCCATAGTCGCGCAGCATGCGCACCGCCGGAATATTGAGTGACTGCGCCAGCGCGACATCGGCCGGCACCGCGCCGCGATAATCGCGATCGAAATTCTCGGGCGTGAAGCCGGCAATCTGGGTTGGCACGTCGGTCAGCAGCATGTGCGGCAGCAACTGGCCGCTGTCGAGCATCGCGGCGTACAAGAGCGGCTTCAGGATGCTGCCCGTGCTGCGCGGCCGGCGGATGATGTCCACCGCCAGCCCGCGTTCATTGCGGACCGACCAGTCGGCGTTGCCGACATAGGCGAGCACTTCAAAATTGCGATTGTCGACGATCAGCGCCGCTGCGTTGTGAATCTCCTGGCGCGCCAGCTGCGCGGAATGTTCCGCCACCAGCCGTATGGCGTCGCGCTGCAGGGCCGCGTCGATCGTACTAACAAAACGATGTTGCGCCGGATACTGTCGGCGCAGGGTCTCCAGCAGATGCGGCGCATCATCGGGCAGCGGCAACGGCGCGCCAACCAGCGGCTCGGCGAGCGCGGCCTGCAGGTCGAGATTATCCAGCCGCCCCTGCGCATGCAGTTGCCGCAACAGCGCATCGCGCTTGCCCTGCAACCTGGCGCGGTTGCGGCCCGGCGTTACCAGCGCCGGCTGGTTCGGCAGCACGGCGAGCGTCACGGCCTCGGCCCAGCTCAGGCGTTCGGGCGCGCGCCCGAAATATCGCCACGCGGCCGCTTCCAGTCCGACCACGTTGCCGCCGAAAGGCGCATGGCTGGCATGCAGCGCGATGATTTCATCCTTGCTGTAGCCAAGTTCCAGCCTGACTGCCAGCAGGGCGTCGGCAAGCTTCGCGCCCAGACCGCGATCGCGACGCGGTGCACGTGCGAGCCGCGCGACCTGCATGGTGATGGTGCTGGCGCCGCTGACGACGCGCCGCTGCCGCCAGTTCTGGCGCAGCGCGCGCGCGATCGCGATGGGATCGATGCCCGGGTGCTGTTCAAAACGCCGGTCCTCAAATTCGATCAGCGCCTGCCGGTACTTGTCAGGCACCGCAGCGGCAGCCGGAAAGCGCCACTGACCATCGCTGGCGATGCGCGCGCCTAACAGCTGGCCGTCGCGCGCCAGCAGCACCGAAGATTCCGGCTCGGCAAACAAGGGATCCGGCGCCAGGCGCCAGAACCAGACCGCGACCGCCAGCGCGACCGCAACGCCAATGATGCGGCGCTTGTGGCGCATCAGCGCGGCTGTCCGGCGACCTGCACCCACTGGCCCTTGCTCCGCGCGAATTTGCTGGCATCGTACATCGCCTCGACCGACACGCTCGGCAGGTAGAACCGGCCCACGTAAGCGGCGTTGACGCGGGTCCGGAAACGGATCGACTGGGCCGAGCGCAGGCCGAAGTACTGCAGCACGCGGTCGTCGCGGATGTCGGTGTGATCCGCCTGCGCCTCGGAGTCGCTGAGCCGCGTGACCGGAATACCATCGGACGATTCGGCCACACTGTCATTGGACTTGTCGCCGCCGTCCGCGGCATTGTCCATCCGGTCGTTGTGGATTTCCCAGCCTGCGGGAACCATCTGGGCCAGCGCGATGTTGTCGATGCGCAGCGGGGTCAGGTTGCGCACCGTGATGTTAGCCACGAGGTCGGTCCCCTGGGTCACGCGGGTCACGTCGACCGGTGTGCCGCGCATATCCATGTAGCTGACTTCCAGCGCGAGTCCTGCCGATTCCGCAGCGTCGCGGCCCGCGGCCGGAATGCCACGCAATGCCAGCGTCGCGAACAGCACGCGCTGCGAATCGTTGCGCAGCCGGATGCCCTGACCATTCGCGGGCAGATTACCGAGCTCGCGCTGGTAGACCGGCTTGCTCGCGCCGATGCGTTCAGGTTTCGAACCCGCCAGCGTGACCTCGGCTGTGAAACCCGGGCCGCTGCCGTTGCCGGCGAAGCGTGCCATCGCCATCAGCGAGTACGCGGTCTCCTGCGTGCTGTACCAGGATTCGGAGGACAGTTGCGTTGAGATGACGCGCACCAGGTCCGCAGTCCGGTCGTAGCGGCCCAGCGTGACCAGGCTCTGCAGCAGCATCGCCCGGTCGCGCAGTGGCGAACCAAAGGTTTCATAGCCACTGCTGTCGCGGACCGTCAGTGCGGCCGCAGCGGTCATGGCCCTGGCGATGTCCGGGAGGCCTGCCAGCTTGTAGGCGGCCGCCAGCGTCCAGGTCTCCACGGCCGGCAGGTCACCGACTTCGCGCAGGCGGTTCATCGCGCCGACATCCGCCGCGCCCGCGAGAGCTAACACGTAGAGCCGGTACGCCTGGCCCATGGCAGCGCCTTTGATGATCGCCTCGCGACCGCCATCGGAGCCCTGGCGGGCCTGCTGCCAGCGCGGCGCAGTCCACGATGCGGCCTGTGCCTTCAACGCCCGCAGCGCGCCTGAGCGCAACGAACCGGGCAGGCTGTAGCCGGCCTTTTCCGCTTCGATCAGGAAGTGTGTCGCGTAGCTGCTGGACCAGGACTCATAGCTGTCGGGGGCCGTAAAACCACCACTGGCGCCCGGCCAGTAGCTGAAAGCGCCATTGGCCAGCTGGAAAAACCGCAGCCGTTCGATGGCGGCGTGCACATTTTCCTCGATCTGGCGCTTGCGGCCATCCTCCAGAGCTAACAGCGTGCTGAGGTAGAGCTGTGGAAACACCGCCGACGTGGTCTGCTCCAGGCAGCCATGCGGGTACTGGATCAGGTAACGCAGGCGCGCGTCGAGATTCAACGGCGGCACAGCGGACAGTTCCAGCGTCCCCTTGTTAGTGCCGGCGAGCCCGAAGGGTGTCGCCGTGGTTGACCAGCTCTCGCCAGGTTGCAGCAAATGGTTCTGGTAGCGGGTACTGAGCGGATTCGGGCTGCGTATCTCGATGTAAATCTCGCCCCTGGCGCTGAAGCCGCCGCCGCTGGCCGCAAACCGCACCCGCGATTGGCCCAGCTTGTCGCCGGTCCGCACGCGCAGCAGGCCAATGCGTTCATCAGGCTTGTCGAACAGCACGTGCACCGCGCGATCACCGACCGGTTGCATCAGTCCGTCCGTATCGATGCTCAGCGTGACGTCCTTGATGCCGGGTTTGGTGACAAACAACGACACCGGCACCAGGATTTCCTCGCCCGGTCCCGCGACCCGCGGCAGGGTTGGCAGCAGCATCAGCGGCTGGCGTACAAACACGGATTTTTCCGCGGTGCCATAAGCTCCTTTGTCGCCGGCAACCACCATGACCCGCACCGCGCCCACGTATTGCGGCAGCTCGATCGGGTGACTGGGCCTGGCGCCCGCCTTGAGCTGAAAGGGCCCGAGAAAACGCACCACTGGCGGGAAGCGCGACTTCTTTTCGTCCGGCTTGCTGGCCGGCGCCGCATCCGAGCCGCCCAGTGCTAACAAACGTTCCAGTTGTGCGCTGTAGGAACCGGCCACCTGGTCGAACAGGTCCCAGGTCGAAATACCCAGCGCCTCGCGTTTGTAGAACTCGCCGTGCAGGTCCGGCGTCCTGAAATTGGTCAGCGACAACAGTCCTTCGTCGACCACCGCGATCGTGTAGGTCATGGCACGGCCGTTAGCTTCCGCCACGTCGACGCTGACCCTGGACTCCGGTTTCCATTCGTCAGCCGCGGTCAGCCTGGGCGACAGCCGCGTCGCCGGGTCATTCACCAGCAGCGGCACGATGCCGTACAGGCGCAGCGGCCGGTCATTGTTGCGGTCGGCATGCGGCTGCACCAGCGTCACCGCGACGTACACGTTAGGTGTCATCGCTGCGGTAACCGGGACCTGGAAACGGGTATTGCCGGCCTTCGGCTCGAGCCAGCGTGAATCCAGGATCCGCGTGCCGTTCTCGATCGTGATCAACGCGCGGCCCTGTGCGCTTTCCGGCAACTGCAGCGTTGCGGTCTCGCCGACCTGGTACTGGGCCTTGTCGGCAGTGACGGTCAGCACGTTAGCTGCAGGCCCGGATTGCTCGCGTTCCTTGCCGGCCCAGGCCGGCCAGTCGATGTAGAAAGTGCGCCCGGAGCAATGGCCGCCCGCAGGATCGCAGACGCGCAGCAGGTAGCGGCCCCAATCCGGATAGTTCACCCGGAACTTCCAGGCGCCGCGGCCGTTGCTGGTGGCGACCTTGCCGCTGCGCACCACCGAATTGCTTTGACCTTCCACATATTGCGCCAGCGAATCTGCGCCCTTGTCCCACCACCAGCGCCACTCGACCTTGTAGAGCGTGACCTCGAGTTCCTTGATGGAGACCGGTTTGCCGTCGGTGTCCAGGCTCGCGATCTCGAGCGTGTGGTCCTGGTCCGTCAGCAACATGTCACGAGTGACGTCGCCCTTCGGCAGACGCACGCCGACGAAATTTTCGTAAGGCGCGTAGAGGAGCGTATCCCGCAGGATGCTGAACGCGCCGCCACGCTCGAAAACGCGGGTTGTGAATGTGGCGGACAACATGCCGGGCGCCGCGCTGTCGAGCTTGAGCTTGTTGTCGAAGCGCGCATTGCCGCTATCGTCGAGCGTGCCCTCGAATACCGTGATGGGTTCCGCCGCGAAGCGGCGTGCGGGATCGTCGAAACTGAAATCGCTGAAACTCGAGAATGCCGTCGCCGTGGGGGTCAGGCGCACGCTGACATCGGCCTTGAGCCCGGCCGCGGTCGCACCTGACAGCCACTGTGAACTGACGCTGCCGGCGATCGGCTTGCCGGCGCCGAGGCGCGCCTTGCCGAGATCGAGTGAAATTTTCAGCCTGTTAGGCATGACGGTCTCGATCTTGAGGCGCTTGGTGAAACTGGATCCGCCCAGCACCGCCTTGGCGGTCCAGTTGCCGGTCGGCGCGGCCGGGTTGGTCTGCATCGTGAATGCATAGAATCCGCCGATTGGCCGGGTATTCACCTGGCTCTGCACCAGCCGGCTGGACGGGTCATAGAGCTCGAGCGTGACCGGATGATCGGCCGGCAGGTTCTGCTCCTTGTCCTGCAGCACGAAAGTCAGGTACAGCGTATCGCCCGGACGCCATACGCCGCGGTCGCCATAAATGAAACCCTTGATGCCGCGGCTCACGGTTTCGCCGCCGACGTCGAAATGACTGATGGGCAGGGCCGCTCCGGCCGCGAGTTTCAGGTAGCCGCGCTGGTTGTTAGCTTCCGCGACCAGCAGGTAGGGCGTGCCCGCGGTGGTCAGGGTCGCAAGTCCGCTGCCGTCGGACGTGGCGCTGCCGATTTCCTGGTTCTGGTAATTGCGCACCGACAATTTCACGCCGGGCAGCGCTTTGGCGCTGCGCAGGTCCGTGGCCATGATCAGCAGCTGCCCGCGCTGGTCGCGCTTGGCTAACAAGCCGATGTTGGAGGCGAGCAGGTTGCGTGACGCCGTGATGCCGTCGGCGTACTGGAAATAGGCGACATCGCAGGGGTCATTGCGTTTTTCCCACTGGCCGCCGCCGCCATAGTACTGCTGCACGAAGTCCCAGTTGCTCTGCGTCGCGGTGTCGCTGTCTTCCTGGTTCGCCGGGCTCTGCGGCGCCGGCCTGTTTGTCTCGGCCAGGGGCGTGTCGCAGCGGTAATCGCTGTCCGTCGGCGTGATCTGCAGGGTCAGCTGGAACATGCCGCGCGGGTACTTGCGCAGCAATTCGCCGACCTCGAGGCTGTAACGCTGCCAGCGGCCGGTGCGCGGCCCGGTCAGGTCGATCTTCTTGCGCCACAAGACGCGGCCGACCCGGCCCATTTCCTGTTCGCCATCGAGGCCGTTGACCTGCAGGAACTGCGCAACGTTGTCTTCATAGATGCGCGTCGCGAGCACGTTGACCGAGCGCGCACTGACTGCCTCGAAGGGAATGGAAATCGTGCTGTTGTCCGGCAGGATGACGCCCTTGCCGACCCAGCGGACCTGCGGCTTGGTGCTGGTGAACTCGAGCTGGTACTTCTGCTGCTGTTCGAGCGGCTGGCCGCGCTGGTTGCGGATGCCGGGCTCCAGCGTCACGGTCACCGCGCCGTCCACCTCGCTGCCGGGGTAGATCGTCAGCAGGTTGTTAGCAACCTGGGTCGTGAACTGCAGGTCGCCGAGCCGCACGAGGCCGCTCAGGTTCTGGCTGCGCGCCAGCGCGTCGGAAAAGGTGATGACTATCTGGCGCCGGCCTTCCGCATCGAGCGCTTGCGCATCCGCAACCGTGAATGCGCCGCGCGCCGGGATGTCGGCGCTCAGCTCGCCGGTGTTGCTGGCGCCTATTGCCTGGCCGCTCCAGCGCAGTACCGCGTTGGACGCGGTTTTCTGGCGCGGCAGACTGGCGCTGGTGAAGCGATGCTTCAGGTTGTCGGCGTCATGCGTCCATTGCAGCGCCACCGGCGCATCGAGATGGCTGAGCGTGGCCAGCTTTTCCACGCGCGCGGGATCCTCAGCGTCTGCGGTAACCAGCAGCCCGCGCAGGATCATGCGCGCATCGTCTGCCGGATCCGATTCGAGTGCCTGGACGCTGACGTCGAACTGCGGCGACTGCACGCTGAAACGGAACTCAAACGGCGCGAGACCCGCAGGCATGTTGGCGAGGCCGGCGGGCAGCACGCGAACCGTGTAGGTCTGTCCGGCCATCAGTTCCGCTGTCGGGTGAAATACGATTTCGCGCTTGCCGATGAATTCGATGCTGCCCCTGATCGCCGGCTCGAACTCCAGCACCGCAGCCTTGTCAGCACCTGGCTTGTTAGCATCCGGCCCGAAATCCGCCTGGAACAACACGCGGATCTCGGATTTGCGGGACACGCTGCCGTTGGTGTGGCCGGCAATGATGCTGCTCCAGGTGGCTGCGGTTGCCGCGTCGGCGGCCACCTGGTCTGCCCTGGGCTTGCAGCCGGTGAACCCGAGAGTTGCGGCGAGAACGATCGACAGAAGAATGCGGCTGCGCATGGGTGAGACCTTTTGGGAGTTCAGGCCTCAAATTCTAGGGCTACTTGTGGCGCCGCAAGTGTTGCAATTGTGGCGAATTCGGGCGCGCTGCGAGGCAGGGCGCGCGCGCATCAAATTGAGATAATCGGGCGAGCGCGGTAGGCACGGCTGAGCGGCGAATGGGCGGCGGCTCGGGCGCGCGGTCAGCGCAAACTCAGTGCCATCAGCTCAGCTTGGGAAAAGATCCTGTGAGGAACGTTTGCGCCCGCGCGCCCGAGCGACCGCGCAAGATCGCGTGTGAGTCCGCGAACCGCGATCTTGCAAGCGCGCCGCCCTTTGAGCCGCGCGGCCGTGACTATCGCGCTTGACCGACCACTCCGATGTTAGTGCGACACGCCGCTAGCTGCGGCGCGTGTCACGAATCTGCTGCAGGCCGATGCGCAGATCCAGCATGCGCCTGAACTCCTCTTCACCGAAGAAGCGCTGTGCCAGCACGTTCATTGGGTCTTCACGGTAGCCGGTTTCACGGACGTAGTAATCATAGTGCTGCTGGGCCTTGCGTTCAGGTTCGGGCAGCGGATGCTGGTCTGCCTCGTCCAGCCAGCCAAACCAGCGATCGACGAACTCCTGGAGATAGGCCTCACATACGTCGATGTTAGCGTCGTTGAGTTCGCCCATGATGCTGGTGGCGACCGGTGACATCAGGCCGCGCAGGTAGGTGCCGTGGCTCCAGTTCCAGGCGAAACTCGGGTGGCCGCGCAGCTTGATGGCGCTGGCGTTGGCCGGTTCGTAGTACTTGCGGACGTAGTCGAGGTGCATGCGCGGGTCGAGCCGCGGCGTGTAATCGGCGTAGAAGAACAGCTTGGGCACAGTGCCGAAGATGATCACCAGGTGCGGCACGCGGTTCTGCTGCGACAGAAAGGCTGTGGCGTTCATGTCCAGCAGGCTGGCGCGGCGGTTGCCGAGCCAGGAATGGACCAGCCAGTCCATGCCGGCGCCCGTGTACGCGGTAAATGAGCCTTCCATGCCCTTGTCGAGCGAGGTGTAGTACTCGCGGCCGTTGCTCGAGGGGTGCTTGCTGACCGCAAAACGCGCCTTGATGCGCTCGACGATACCGGAATGGATGCCCCAGCAGCGTTGCCAGGCGGCGCTGACGTCGACGTTAGGCTGCTCGGCCAGGAACTCGGTGATGGTCTTGATGTCCAGTTTGGCGCTCATGCAGTCAAGCATCGCAGCAATGCGCTGCGCCGTGCAGCAAGGCACCCCGCGGTGTCCGAGCCACGGATAGGGCTCCGGCGTCGTGCAGGTACAACTGGCGGAAATGCCAATTCCTGCGATGATCCCGCCATGGCAACAACAAGACGCAAAGTCATTCTGGGTAGCGGGGCGATTCTGGTGGCGGGCGGCGCCTACCTGGCTGCGCGGCGCCGCTTCGACGGCCCGGTGGCACGGCCGGCCGGCATACCTGTTAGCAAGTTCGACAAGCATGCAACCGCGGAGCTGGTGACCCAGGGCATCGATCTCACGGGCAAAACCGCGCTGATCACCGGCGCCACGTCCGGGCTTGGCCTCGAGACGCTGCGGGTACTCACGATGCGTGGCGCGCATTGCATCGTCACCGGCCGCACGCTCGACAAGGCCCGCGAGGCCTGCGCCAGCGTCAAGGGCAAGACCACGCCGGTGGCGCTCGAGCTTGAGAAGTGGGACACCATCGTTGCTGCGAGCAACGAGATCCGCGCGCTCGGCATGCCGATCGACATGCTGGTGCTGAACGCGGGCATCATGGCGCTGCCGACGCTGGAAAAAGTCTATGGCCTCGAAAAGCACTTCGTGGTCAATCACCTCGGCCATTTCATCCTGGCCAATCGCCTGCTGGATCAGGTGAAGGCCGCCGCACAGGGACGCATCGTCGTGGTGTCAAGCCGCGGTTATCAATGGGCGCCCGCGGCCGGCATCGAGTTCGACAACCTGGGCGGCGATCGCGATTACAAGCCTAACAAGATGTACGGCCAGTCGAAGCTGGCCAACGTGCTGATGACACTGCAGCTCGCGCAGCAGCTGCGCGGCACGGCAACCACGGCCAATGCCGTGCATCCCGGCATCATCAACACCAATCTCGGCCGCCACATGTCGACCTGGACGCACGTGATTACGCCGTTGATTGGCTGGACTTTCATGCGCTCGGTCGAGGAAGGTGCCGCGACTACCTGTTATGTTGCCACCGCCCCCGCGCTGGCGACCGTCAACGGCTGTTATTTCGAGGACTGTAATCCGGTCGTGCCGGTGGCGGGCAAGCACATGGACGATCTGGTGCTGGCGCAAAAACTCTGGGATAAATCGGCCGAGTTGACCGCCAAATACCTCGCCTGATTAATTGTCGGAAATTGATTCAAGGAGTGCATGGATGCGCCGTCTGATGTTTGTTAGTTTCTTGCTCGCAGCGGCACCATGCGTCGCGGCGGACGATGCAGCCGCAGTCGTTGCCACGGCGCATTCCGCCTGGCTGCGTGGCGCCGAAGCGGAACTCTTGCAGCTCGCGACCGCCGAGGCACGCTGGGCCACCTCGACTGCAGCGCCGGAACTGCATGCGTTCGCATTCATCCAGTTCCGCGCCCTGCAGCTGGCGTCAGTCAGGAAAGACAGTAACGCCGCGACCCGGGCCGGCGATGCCTGTACCGCGAGCGCGGGCAAAGCCGCGGCGGCGGCCAAAACCGGCCCGCTGGCCGCAGAATCCTGGGCGTTGCAATCCGCCTGCTATGGATACATGGCGGGCCTCGGCGGCATGTTCGCGGGTATCCGCAACGGCCGCGCCAGCGGCACGGCGATGCAGCAGGCGCTGGCGCTGGATGCAGGCAATCCGCGCGTCGTGCTGGTCGATGCGTTTGGGCTTTATTTCCGGCCGAAGATCGCCGGCGGCGACAAGATCAAGGCCTGCGGACGCTTTCGCGAGGCCGGTGCGGCCTTCGACCGGGCCGGCGCAACAGCGTCGGGCGGCTGGGGCCCGGCCGAGGCGCATTTCTGGCTCGGCCGTTGTTTGTTAGATGCGGACAACCCGGGCGGCGCCCGGCGTGAGTTCGAGGCGGCGCTGAAACTGGCGCCGGAGTTCGCAGCCGCGCAACGAGCGTTGCGGCCGCGCAGCTAGAAAACGCCGAGCGCCAGAGCGCTCGCGAAGGTCAGGCCCAGCTCGCGGCAACGTTCCAGTGCAGCAGCGTCAGGCGCGCCGCGTACGATCAGCGGTTCGGCGATGGCGCGAAACCGGTAGCCAGTGGCGATCTTGGCGATCGCCGCCGCAGTGCCGGTGCCGTCATTGCCGGCGCTGATGTAAACGGCATACGGCAGACCTTCACGCTTGCCCTCGGCCGGGTAAAAAGTCCGGTCAAAGAAATCCTTGACCGCCCCGGACATGTAGGCGAAATGCTCGGGTGTGCCGATCAGCAACCCGTCGGCCCACAGCAGGTCGTCAATTCCCGCCTGCAGTGCCGGGCGGGTCCGCAGCTCCACCGGGTCCTCAGCAGCCGCTATGCCGGCCACGACCTCAGCCGTTAGCTTCTCAGTGCGGCCGCCGGCATGACCGCCATGGATCAACAGCAGTTTTTTCATGGGTTGAACGGTCGCCTGCCATCAAGTTTGCTGCGTCCAGCGCAGCCGCAATTTAACCTTGCGCCCGAATGCTGACGCAAGCACGACAGGGACTGGTCATTCTGCTGGCATTGGGCCTGGCCCAGGCCGTTCTGGCGGCACAGGAACCCGCAACCTCCGCTGCCGGCGGCGTCAAGGTCGCAACCGCGGCCCGGGTGACATCGCGGCCGCGGATCGATGGCGTCCTCGACGAGCCCATGTGGCGCGAGGCGACCCGCATCACGGACCTGACGCAATGGTTCCCCAGCGATGGCGATCCGGCGACCGAGCCCACCGAGGTGCTGATCGCCCGGGACGACGACTACCTGTATATCGCCGCGCGCTTCGGCGACTCCGATCCGGGCGGCATCAAGGCGCAACAGCTGGTGCAGGGTTCGCAGGTTATCAACGACGACTACTTCCAGATCATCCTGGATCCATACAACAGCAAGCGCACGGGCTATATCTTCTACGTCAATCCTAACGGCGTGCAGCGCGACGGCCTGGCGCTCGGCGGCATGGCATTCAACATGGATTGGGACGGCATCTGGGAAGCGGATGCCAAGATCAACGCCCAGGGCTGGGTGGCCGAAGTGGCATTGCCGTTCAAGACGCTGCTTTTCAAGCCGGACAACGATGTCTGGCGCATCAATGTCATGCGCTCGATCCGCCGCAAACGCGAGGAGCTCGCGTGGTCGCATCAGCATCGACGTTTCACCATGGACATCAACGGCGAACTGCGCGGCATGCAGGGCGGGCGCCAGGGCTGGGGCCTCGATGTCGTGCCCAGCCTGGCGGTGTCGCAGCGGGAACGGTTCACGGCGGGAAATTCTGCTTTGGTCGCCAAGCCCTCGATCGATGCGTTCTGGCGCGTCACGCCGAGCCTGACCGCGGCGCTCACCGTCAATACTGATTTTTCCTCGACCGAAGTCGATGACCGGCTGGTCAACCTGACGAGGTTTTCGCTGTTTTTCCCCGAAAAACGTGACTTCTTTCTCGACAACGCCGAGGTGTTTGAATTCGGCGGCCTGACACAGAATGCGCGGCCGTTCTTCTCGCGCACCATCGGGCTGTCGTTGGCGGGGCAGCCCATCGATCTCGATTACGGCGCCAAGATCGCGGGTCGGGCGGGGCGCTTCGTGTTCGGTGCGCTGGCGGTGCGCCAGGGCGCATCCGGAGTGGTGCCGGAACGCGACCTGTTCGTCGGGCGCGGTTACGTCAACATCGGCGAACAGTCGACGCTTGGCGCCATCGTGACCGTGGGTGATCCTGCCAGCGCGCGCTCGGGCAGTTTGTTAGGTATGGATTTCAATTACCGGGACCGGTTCGGCTCGCTCAATGAAATCCTCGACGTCAAGGGCTGGTGGCAGGAAACCTCGACAGCGGGTCTCACCGATGACGCCGCCGCCTGGGGCCTGAATCTTGCCTGGCCTAACGACAAGTTGAATGCGAGCCTGAACGTCGCTGAAATCGGCCGCAATTTCAAACCGGCGCTGGGCTTCGTCAATCGGGTAGGCATCCGCCAGTATGATGTCGTTGCGAAATACCGCAATCGCTTCGAAAAAAAGGACACGCGTTTCAAGAGCTGGGTCTATGGCGGCGAGTATCACCAGGTCGATGCGCTGACTGGCGGCCTCGAATCCCGCAGCATCCTCGCGACGCCATTTTCGCTCGACACGCTGCCCGGCGGCACCATCGCCATGGACCTGATCCGCAACACCGAGGTCCTCGCCGCGCCCTTCGTGCTGCCCGGCGGGCTGTCCGTTGCCCGGGGCCAGTACGATTTCGGCCGGGTCCGGTTTTATTCCACCATGGCGGGCTTTCGAAAGCTCGGCGTCAACCTGGATCTGGAAACCGGCGATTTCTACGACGGCCGGCGTGATGACGCCAAGCTGACGCTGAACCTCAAGCCTAACAAGCACCTGCTGTTGAGCGGCATCTACGGGATCAACAAGATCGACCTGCCAGCCGGGCGATTCACGGCGCGCAATTACGCACTGACCGCCAACGTGGCTTTCAACGTGCGCTGGGCCTGGCTCAATGTGCTGCAGTACGACAATGTGTCCGGCCGCCTCGGGGTCAACAGCCGCCTGCGCTGGCTGCCCGGGGAAGGCCAGTCGATGTACTTCGTCGTGAACTACGACTGGCGCGAGGATCCGTTTGGGAATTTCCGGCCGAATATCGCCGAAACCACGCTCAAGCTGAATTACACTTTTCGTTATTGATGCCACCAGCCACTCGGAGGATGCCCGCGATGTCCGTTTTCAAAGTGAGAACTGCTCTTGTTAGCGTTGCAGCGTTGATGGCGATTGCCGCCTGCAGCGGGCCACCGCCGGCGGCCACCGAACCGGCGGCTTCGGCAACCCCTGCCGCGCCTGCGGCACCCGCGGCTCCTCCGGCGCCCGACCTGGCAGCCATCTTCACGTCGACGGGCAAACCCACAGACAGCTTCAAGCTAACAAGCGCGAGTTTCGTCGATGGCGCGACGCTGGCCGATGTCCATGTCTACAACAGCTTCGGTTGCAGTGGCGGCAACCAGTCGCCGGCCCTGAGCTGGAGTGGCGCGCCCGAGGGCACGAAGAGCTATGCGATCCTGATGTATGACCCGGATGCGCCAACCGGCAGCGGCTTCTGGCACTGGCTGGTTTACAACCTGCCGGCGGCCACGGCCGGAGTTGCCGCCGGAGCCGGCGAAGCCTCCGGCAAGGCTCTGCCTCCGGGCAGTGCGCAGGGCAGGACCGATTTTGGCAGCCCGGGTTATGGCGGCCCCTGTCCACCGCCGGGCAGCGGCAACCACCGCTACTATTTCCGGGTGCATGCGCTGAAAGTCGACAAACTGGAGCTTCCGGCGGGGGCTACAGCGGCTTTGGTGGGGTTCAATATCAATGCCAACACCCTGGCGACGGCGCAAATAGTCGGTGTTTTCGGCCGCTAGGCCTGTCAACCGGAGTCTGAATGCCGCGTTCAGGTACTCGGGTCGTGTAAACCCGATAGGAGCTTTATGAACACGAAGATATTGTTAAGCGTTGCCGCCCTGATGCTGGGCAGCGTGGTGGCTGCCGCGGAAGACAACCCGCAGCGGCCGAAATTTGACACCAATGGTGACGGCTCGATCGACCTGGCAGAACTCCAGGCCCTGCGACCTAACGCCACGGCCGAGCAGTTTGCCAATGCCGACAAGGACCACAACGGTCTCTTGTCGCGGGACGAACTGCGCGATGCCGCACGTGCAATGCGCGGCCCGCCGATCGACACCAACGGCGACGGCGCGATTTCTTTCGAGGAACTGCAGGCACAGCGGCCTAACGTGACGCAGGAGCAGTTTGCCGGGCTGGATGCCGACGAGAGCGGCACCCTCAGTCGCGAAGAGCTGCGCAGCGGCATGGGCCGGAGAATCTTCGAGCGCCTTGACGCCGATAGCAGCGACGGCATCAGCTTCGACGAACTGGCCAAGCGCATGCCGCAGTTGAGCCAGGAGCGATTCACCAAGCTGGACAAGGATGGCAACGGCCAGCTGTCGCAGGGTGAGTTGTCCTCGGCGCGCCCGCCGCATCGCGGCCCGCGACCCGAGGGCGCGGACGGTGCGCGTCGCGGTCCTTTGGGTGGCCAGCGTCCCGCCGGTGCCGGTGGTGTACGTCCGCCGCGCCCGCGAACCGGCGGTTGAAAGCTGTTAGCTAACCGGGCGGTGTCGGCGGCATGACTGCCGTCGACACCGCCTCGCCACGTGCGCGCGGTGCCGGCGTCGCGCCGGTCAGCAGTCGCTGCAGGTAGTCGGGCGCAATCAGGTGGCAATAGCGCGTGCCGCGAAACTGCGGCGGCGCCTTCAGATAACGTGGATCCAGCCAGTCGTTGCGCATCGCGCGGCTCTGGACATGCAGCAGACCCTGCGCATCTTCCCAGGCGACTTCGTGACTCTTGAGCCACTCTGGTCCCAGGTTTGTCAGCTCCTCGGCGTCAAATAAAACCTGCCGGCCGCTGTCGTAGCGCAACTTGCCATGGCGGCTGCGCTTCAGGCTTGCGAGCGCAACCGCGAGGCTGCGCTGATTGACCGCCGCGCATAAACCTTCAGTGCCTGCTGCATTGTCACCATAATCGGCGCGCAGATGATCGGTGGTTTTCATCTTGCAGGAGATCATCTTGAGTTGCGTGCGTGCCGCGTCTTCGTACCAATGGTACTGCTCCGTTTCCAGAGGCCGCACTTTGGGCTTGGACAGGACGAACGCCTGATAGTCGTCATGTACGACGTTGCTGGCGCGCAGTTCTGTCGAACTGATGAGCTGCTGTGCGTCGCTGCAGAATTCGACCAGTGGCCAGGCGGTCTGCAGATCCTGGCGTTGGGTTGTCCCGGCGCAACCCAGGGCACCCAACGCTGCGAGCACGGCCATGACTGACGCTTTCTGCATCGTCACAGGCTAAGGTATCAGAGCAAATGCAACAACCCGTTGCGCCGCATCGCGGTCGCCAGGCGAATTGGCGCCGCGCACAGGTCGACTACTTCCAGCGGTCCTCTATGATCGCTCATTAGATGAGCCGTCCATCTGAAATTGTGCTGCTGTTGCTGGTATCGCTGCTGGGCGCCTGCGGCCGGCCGGGCGGGCACACGACTTCCAACGACCTTGTTATCCCCATCAATCTTCGCTGTACGACCTGCGACGATTTTATTCGCTGTACCCGCCAGGATGCGCCAACGAATGCCGCGACCGCTCGACCGGACAACACGGTGTATCGCCTGAAAGAGAAGACTTTCTGGGCGCAGATTGCGACGATCGCCGACTATTTGCTGCAATTTGTCCGTGACAAAACCATGGACGAACGCCCCCTGGCGATCTACCGCGAAACGGGGACGGTGCGGACGATTGAACATGATCGCGCCTGGCGCGCGCAGGTCGACATCCTGGCCGCGCGCATCACGCTGCCCGATCACTCTATCGACCAGCGCTTTGGCGCGTGGTACGACGCGGCTGGCCGGAATGTCGGGCAGTGTAAAGCACTGCCGCGTCGCGAAGGGTATGCGCTGGTGCGCGAGTTCCTCGGCAAACCCGCGCTGGCCGGCGGCGGAGCCAGGCCATGAGTTCCGCGCTGCGACGCTTTGGCCGTGGCAGTGCACTGGCGCTGCGCTTTCTGATGGCGCTGTTTTTTGCCAGCGCCGCAGCTAACAAGTGGCTCGCGGCATGGATCTGGTCGGACAAGCTGCAGCGCGTCTTCATTGAACGGCTGGGTGAGATCGACCCGGAGTCGTTTGGCGCGCGCTTTATCGAAGGCTGGGGAATTCCGTACTTTCGCTGGTTTGCGGTCGCGGTCACGCTGGGCGAGACCGCGATTGCTTTTGGCCTGTCGGCCGGATTCATGACGCGCGGCGCCGCGCTCGGCGCGATGCTGATGATGTTCTGCTTCGCGATGGGCGGCTACTACGACGCGTCGCTGATCGCCCTGGGCCTGATGTTCCTGCCACTCATCCTGCTGCCAACCGGGCATACTTTCGGTCTGGACCGGCGCCTGCATGTGCGCTACCCAGCTTCGAGATTGTTTCGCTGACCAAGTCTGGTGACCAATGCCTGAACCATCGACCCATAAGTTTGGCCCGATCGCGCTCGCTCCTGGAGTAACGGCCCGCCACACGCTGTGTTATCTGTGGGCGGCTTTTGTCAGCATTGGCATCTTCACCTATATCACCACGCTGCAGCCGTATGTGCTGCGGGTCAACCTTGGGATTGCCCAGGGCGACACCGGCAAGGTGGGCGGCAGCCTGCAGTTCTGGCAGGAGATTCTGGGACTGCTGGTCATCGGGCTGATTGGCGCGTGGTCGGACCGCATCGGCCGGCGCATCGTGTACATCGTCGGCTTCCTGGTTGCGGGTCTTGCCTACGCCGCCTATCCGTTTGCCAATGACTACGGGCAGCTGCTGATCTATCGGCTGATTTTTGCGCTGGGCGTTGCGACCCTGGGCGGCATGTTAGCCACGGTGCTGGCGGACTACCCGCAGGAACGCGACCGCGGCAAGCTGGCGGGCATCGCGTTCTTCCTCAATGCCATCGGCGCGCTGATATTTTTCACGCTGCTGAATCGCCTCCCGTCAGTGTTCGCCAGTCGTGGTCTTGACGAGCTGTGGGCTGGCCGGGCGTCGTACCTGTTTGCGGCGGGCGTCTGCCTGGTGAGCGCACTTATCATGTTCGGCCTCAAGCCCGGCCGCCCCGAGCAGGTCAAACCCAAGGTGCCGTTGCTGGAGCAAGTACGCTCGGGCATTGCCGCGGCCAGTCAGCCGCGCATCCGGCTTGCATATGCGGCGTCGTTTGCCGCGCGCGCGGATCTGGTGATCGTGGCGCTGTTCCTGGCGCAGTGGATGCAGAACGTCGCGCAAACCGAAGGTATGACAGCCGCGGAGGCCGCGAAAAAACTCTCGCTGCCTTTTGCCGCGGTACAGATCGCGGCGACATTCTGGGCGCCATTCTTCGGGTGGCTGTCGGATCAGCTGAATCGCGTGACGCTGCTGATCATTGCAATTGCAATCTCGATCGCCGGTTACGGCTGGATAGGCATCACGCCCGATCCGCTGCAGGCCGCGGCGGTGCCGGCGCTCATCGTGTTAGGTATCGGCCAGGCAAGCGGCATCCTGGGCACGCAGGTGCTGATCGGCCAGGAGGCGCCGGGCGCGATTCGCGGCGCAGTCATCGGCATGATCGGCTTCTGCGGCGCGGTCGGCATCCTGGTTATTTCCAAGATCGGCGGCTACGCGTTCGATCACTGGACGCCGGGCGCGCCGTTCCTGATCATGGCCATGGCCAATGCCGCGCTGCTGCTGTTCGCGATCTACGTGCGGCTGCGCACGCCCGGGCCGATGCCCGCCGAGATCAAGGCAACGAAGCTGCTGTAGCGGCAACCGGCCTGGCTATTTCTGGACCCAGGCGCCGGCGTCGTTCTGGTAATACCAGCCGGGTTGCGCGCCGTCCGGCGATTCGTGCCACCTGCGCGCAAAGATCGTGCGGATCTGCGGCTCCCAATCCGGGTGCCTGTTAGCTTTGGCAATTTCCAGGTACAGCGTATCGCGGTCCTTGTTGTCCTCGGCGATCAGCCGGCGCGCGAGCGCACGCTCAGGCAGCGACACTGCCGCCTGGTCGCGCATTTCGATGCGCCCATCCTTTGTCAGGCCAATTGCACCCGAGGCAAAGAACGGAAGGAGCTGAGCCCAGCGTGCTTTCATTGAGGCGGTCACCGCCTTGATTTCCGGGCTGGTGATGTCGATGTTGGCCTCGGCCTGAGCCTGCGCGGCCGGAACCAGGGCGCTCAGTACCCGATCGAGCGCGAGCAAGGGCAGGTCCGACACGCCCAGCGGCTGCCCGCTGCGCGGCATGTTGGTGCCGCCCGGGGGCGGGGCAGTCTTGCCGCCGCTGGTTACTTCACTGATGACCTTGTCCGCAGCATTTTCGACCGCGGCGGCCGGGAAGTAGACGTTGATTGTCACGCAAGCGGCAACCGCCAGACTTGCGAGGCCTATCTGCCAGCGAGCATATTTTTTCATCATGTTTCTCATTGTGGACCTAACGGATGAATCTATCCTGAACGAAGGACTGGAAGTTTAACAATGCGCAGCGGTTGGCGCGCTATTTCCTGATTTCGATGTTCCTGCCGCTGTCTTTCATGGCGTCGCTGATCTGCCCAACCAGGGCCGGCCAGTTCACCCGGCCGGCGTTGCCGACGATGTTGATATGCGGCAGGCCTTTCCCCTGCAGGATGTAGTAGCCGATCCCGGCCCTTTCAATGCCTGACATGTTGCAAGTCTCGTTAGCCAGCTGGCAGCGGATGCCGATGCGATCATAGTCATATTCGTCAAAGAACTGTAGCAAGCCCGATTGCAGCTTGGCGAAGCCGCCGCCGCCACTGTTGCCGATATCGGAGAGGGTGCCGACCGCTTTGGCGCTGATACGGTGCGGCCCCTTGTCGCCGCGCGGGGTGCCGAGCGCGGCATCGAATTTGACGGGCGACCAGTTGAACAGCTCCATGTCGCGAATCTCACCCTCGAGATGGCCGGTGATCGAGCCGATCGAGAATGTGTCGGTCACCATGGCAAGATCGAGATTCTCGAGCTTTATGTCCGCAAAGAATCGCGGCCAGGGGCCTAACGGATCCTGCAGCTTCATGTTGCTGCCGACAATTCGTCCCGCGAAAACCTGGGCCACGACGTCGCCGCTGAACGTGACCAGCTTGTCGCGGTACTCGACCCGCGGAATTCTGCCGCCGAGGGTCCCGGCCAGCTGCGGCCAGCCGAAGGCTTTCGATATCAGCGGCATGCCGATCGGTTGTATGTCGCCTTCAAAAGTCCCTTGCATGGAGTCGAGGCCGATAGCGTTGATGCTCAGCAGCTTGATATCGAGGCCACCGTCGAAAATGGGAATCCGGGTTGGTTGCGTCAACCCGAAGCTGCGTCCTGCGGCGATGAAGTCGATGCGCGCGGCGCCGCCGCTGAGACCATAACTGCCGCCTTCGCGCCAGCTGAACCAGGAGGCGGGCGTGTCCGGCTGGGCAGTTGCTCGCCAGTGGAGTTCACCCTGCAGGCCCGTCATGCGGAACTTGCCCTTGGTGTCCTCGAGGTCCAAACCGCGGGTGCTGAGGTCCACCCGGTCGACCGCATTGTTAGCCAGCCACAGCTCGCCGCTTGCCTCGCCCGCGGTCTTGAGGTCGCCGAAGACAGTCGCGGCCGCGGCGAGTTGGATCAACGAAGTGTAAGCGGCCGGGAATTCCAGGCGCGTGATGCGTACGACGCCGCTGTCGAGCGCAAATTCGGGCTCTATTCGCAGCCCGAGACTACCCTCGGCTTCCAGCAACTGCTGCAGGCGCACGCGTAGCTCGGCAAAACGCAGCTGTTTGCCGTCGTAGTCGCCGCGGCCAGATGCCGCCAGCGGGTTCTTCTGCAGATCAAACAACGCCGGACCTAACAATGCCTGGCCGGAGGTGCCGGTAAAGTCGGTCGTCTGCAGCATGATGTCGCGGTCGCGCGGCCACTCAACATTGCCGCCGAGCGAGAAAACCAGTTTTTCGCCGATGATGGTCGCGTCCGGGTTGGTGAATTCAACGCCGGAGGCCAGCAATTTCCACGTGCCCCGGGTCGTGCCATTCGCGCCGCTGAGACTGGCATCGAAATCAAACCGTCCGGCGGTTTCGAAATCGTCGGGCAGACTGGCGTAGGGTTTGAGCAGTTTGCGCAGTGGCTTGGCCTGCATGCCCGCGCTGTGCAGTTGCGCGCTCCAGCTGCGCGCGTCTGCTCGCATCGCGACCGTGGCCATACCGCCCGCCAGCTGCCAGCCCCCGCCGTTGAAGCTCAGGCTCTCCTGGTCCAGGTGGTAACGCGCAGCCGCGGACATCCGCAACGGACCCAGCGGGCTGGAGGCGCTGGTGAAATCCAGGTTACCGCAGAGCGGTGCGGGGCCATTCAGGCCTGCAGACGCACAGCTTGCACGCAGGTCGCGGTAATCGCCTAACGGGCCGGAGAACATAACGCGCGCGGCGCGCATTTCCACTGCCGCGCGGCCGCTGTCGCGAGGCCGCAACGTCACCGTGACATTTTCCGCCTTGAACAGCGGCGACTCGACGTGACGGGCACTGAAAACGATTGCCTCGAGCGCAGCCGCCTGGCTGCCCGCGCAAATGAGCATGAGGCACGACAAATGTGACGCAAGCTTCACCGCTCTATTGTAAGTAAAAGCAGACAGATGTGAGTCGTCGTTTCGCAGGGAACTGAGTTAAACTGCAGCTGCTGAATTTCAAACTGGTGAGGCCGAATGGCGATGAGCGCAAAGCGAGCACTTATTGTCGACGATTCCAAATCGGCGCGCGCGTTTCTGTCGCGCATTCTTGAGAAATACGAGGTTGCGGTAGACACGGCGGAAAGCGCCGAGCAGGCGATTGACTATCTCGGCGATCATCGCCCCGATGTCATTTTCATGGATCACCTGATGCCTGGCATGGACGGTTTCCAGGCCTTGCAGTCCATCAAGGGTAATCCTCGTACCGCGATGATCCCGATCATGATGTACACCTCGCAGGAGGGGGAACTGTATCTGGGACAGGCGCGCGCGCTCGGTGCGATCGGCGTGCTGCCCAAGCAGATCAAGCCCGCCGATGTATCGCGCGTGCTGTACCAGTTGCGCATTCTCAACGAGCGCCGTGGCTCCGAACCCCAGTCCAGTTTCCTGCCGGCGAATGCCAGCGCGCAGGCCGCGACGCGTTCGGCGTCGCGCGAGCCTGCAGAAACGCCGCACCTGCGCGTGGTTTCCGGCAGTTCTGCCGCATCCGGCAACAGCGATCTGCGCGGCCTGGTGGAGTCGGTATTCGAGCGCCATATGGGCGATCTGCATCGCGCGGTCAGCGCCGGGCTGGATGCGCAGTCGGAACGTCTGTTAGGCGATGTCCGGGTTGCGGTGCAGGATGCCATTGCAGAGCGCGCCTCCGTCGACGATCCGGACGACGCGCTGCATGCGTCACGTTCCGGAATCAGCGCCAGCCGCTGGGCCTGGGCACTGGCAACGGTTGCCGCGCTTGCGGCAGCGACTTTTGGTGCGCTGTGGTGGTTCGAGGCCAGCGCAAGGCGCGACCTGGCGGGGCAGCTGCTGACCGCAAAGCAGGAAACCGTGGCGCTGGCAGAAAAATTGAACCTGTCGCTGCGCGCCGAGCAGCAGTCGGCAATCGTGTTGCAGGATCTGCAGACCCAGGCGCTGGGTGATTCACGCGAGCGGCGCCTGCTGGTGCCCTACGGAGAAGCGGCCTTGTCCGCGGACCGGCTCGAAAACCTGCGCGCTTTGTTAGCAAAACTGCAGAACGAGAAATTCATGGGCACCGTGGTTATCACGACTTATGCCGGACGCTTTTGCCTGCAGAAAGCCGCCGACGGATTTGAACTGGCGCTGGACTCCAGCCTGGCATCGCGCTGTGATCTCGTCGGCAACCCGTTCGACGAGAACCAGAGCGCCGCGTTGCGTGAACCCCTGGCATTCGCCAATCTCGCCGGCACGGTCCGGCAGCAGTCCAATAGCGCGATACGCGTGCAATTGACCAACGGGGCAGCCGACACCACCGCCATGCCGTATCCTGCGAGTACGGACAAGCTGACCGCCGGTGAGTGGAATCGCGCAGCGGCCGCGAACAATCGCATCGTGATTCAAATCAAGCCGGCCGACGCGGGCCAGACAGGCAACTGATCCGCTGGAGCAGGCCCCGACGATGACCCCTGACGATGACCATAGTAGCTGACGACACATTCCAACCGCCGTGGTGGCTGCGTGGCGGCCATCGTCAATCCATCCTGGTTGGCCTGCCGATACGTCGCAACGCGATCGAGCGCCGCACTCTCGCCATGCGCGCCAGCGCGCGTGAGTGGTTGATCGACTGCGGCGACGGCGTCGTGCTGCAAGCCTGGCATTCGAGCCCGGGCGCGCGCGGTCGCGGCACGACTGGCAAGGTCGCGGTGCTGATGCATGGCTGGGAGGGCAGCGCCGATTCGCTCTACCTGCTGTCCGCCGCGCAATCCCTGTTTGAAGCCGGCTTCGACGTGGTGCGGCTGAATTTCCGCGATCACGGTGCGACGCATCACCTGAACGCGGAGCTGTTTCACTCCTGCCGGCTGCAGGAGGTCATTGGCGCGGTGCGCGCGATCCAGGCTGAGATGCCGCACAAAGCGCTGTATATGGTTGGTTTTTCGTTAGGTGGAAATTTCGCGCTGCGGGTTGCAGCGGCGGCAGACGCCGCCAGGCTCGCCGTTGCCGGGACTTTCGCGGTATCGCCGCTGCTCGATCCCAAGCGCACGCTGCGCAAACTGGAGGAAGGCTCGTCGATCTATCACAAATATTTTGTGCTCAAGTGGGGAAGGTCGCTGCTGAAGAAGCAGGAGGCCTGGCCCGATCGCTACCAGTTCCGCCCGGTGCTGCGCAGCCGCAACCTCTTCAAGATGACGGACGAACTGGTGCGGCGATTCACCGAATATCCCGATGTCGACAGTTACTTCGCCGGTTATGCGCTCACCGGCGACCGCCTGGCCTCGTTAGCAACGCCCGCGACGATCCTGACCGCCAAGGACGATCCTATTATCTCGGCGCTGGATCTCGATAACCTTGCGTATTCCGGCACGCTGCGCGTGCGTGTCACAGACAGCGGCGGGCATTGTGGCTACCTGACAAATCTGACCGGCCCGAGCTGGGTTGACCGGATCCTGCTCGAGGAATTTGCGCAGACCTGAGCCATTCTCGCAACGCAAGTCCCGTAGTCGCGATAAAATGCGCTTCTGGTCACTTGAGGGTACCGTCATGCGCGCCCAGCTTGTTATTGCGATTTCAATCCTGCTTGTCAGTTGCAGCGCCGAAAAATCCGACTGGCAGGCAGCCCAGTCGGCCGATTCGGTCGAAGCTTACGAGCAATTCATCACCAAGCATCCGCAGAGTGCACTCGCCAATGAGGCGCGCACGCGCACCAAGCAGTTGGCAGAGGAAAAGGACTGGGAAAAGGCCACCAGCGTCGACACCGCTGATTCCTACCAGGCTTTTCTCGGCAAGTACCCCGACGGCAAATGGTCCGAGGAAGCGCGCATCCGCGTTGAGAATTTCAATGTGTTAGGTGCGCCGGCCAACGCGGCCGCCGCCGCTGCTGCAGCGCCCGACGCGGCGAAGCCCGCGGAGACAGCGAAGCCGCCAGAAGCGGCAAAACCAGAAGTTCCGAAGGCCGCCGCGCCCAAGCCTGCGCCTGCGGCGGCGACCAAGCCCGCACCAGCGACGACCGCGAAACCTGCTTCCGCTGCGAAGCCAGCCACGGCTCCGAAACCTGCGGTTTTGGCGAAACCCGCGCTTGCTGCGAAACCCGCGGCTGCGGGCGGCTACCGTGTACAGCTTGGCGCATTCTCCAGTGTCGACAAAGCTAACAGCGAGTGGCAGCGGCTGAAGGGCAAATATGCGGCTCAGCTGGGCAGTCTTTCGCCCAGCGTCGTGCCGGTGGATGCATCGGCCGGAAAGCTGTTCCGCCTGCAGGCCCAGGTGGCCGACGAGGCGCGCGCGCGCGCTACCTGCGGTGCGCTGACCGCTGCGGGACAGGCCTGCGTCGTCGTGATGCCCAAATAGGGCTGACTGCGCCGATAACTGACAATTTGCGTCATCAGGGTGGCCGCCAGGACGCCCGTAAGTCATTGTTTTTATTTAGTTCTTTGGCTGGCACGGTGATTGCTATGGATGTGGCTGTCAAACATGCGAACAACTTCCCCGGTGTTCGCTTGCCTCGCGCCGCGTTCAGTCCCCTGTTCGCGGCGCTTTTTTTGGGCCCGCCGGCATCCGCGATGCGCTGAAGAAATACGGCGAGGTGACCGACATGAAACTGACCACTCCTGATTTCGCGCCCTGACCGTGCCCGACCACGGTTCTTCCGCCCGGGCGATCCTCTATGCGTTCAGCGCGAATCTGGGCATCGCGCTGGCGAAACTGTGGGCCGCATTCTTCACCGCTTCGGGATCGATGCTGGCCGAGTCGATTCACTCGTTCGCTGACTGCGGCAACCAGATCCTCCTATGGGTCGGCTTGCGCCAGTCGCAGCGTCCGCCGGATGCGGAGCATCCGTTAGGTTACGGCAAGCTTTCGTATTTCTGGAGTTTCCTCGTCGCCATCCTGCTGTTCAGCATGGGCGGCCTGTTTTCGATCTACGAAGGCTGGCACAAATTGCAGGCGCCGGAGCCACTGCGCCAGGCCTGGGTCGCGTTGCTGGTGCTGGGTGTGTCGATATTGCTGGAATTCAGCTCGCTGTTCGGGTGCCTGCGCGAAGTCAGGAAACTGCGCAAGGAAAAATCCTTGCTGGCATGGCTCAGGACGACCCGTAACGCCGAACTGGTCGTGGTGCTTGGCGAAGATGTTGCCGCGTTGTTAGGCCTGGCGATCGCTTTCACGTTCCTGAGCGTCGCGACCGTGACCGGCAACGCGGCATTCGATGCCATGGGCTCCATCGCAATCGGCATCGTGCTGGTGTGCGTCTCGGTGTTTGTCGCCTCGCGTATCAAGGCCCTGATTATCGGGCGCTCCGCGGAGGAGGACCTGCAGGCTGAAATCCGCGCCGAAATCGACCGCGACCCGGGCATCGACGAGCTTTTAAACGCGATCACGCTGCAACTGGGTCCGCAGGTGATGCTGGCCGTGAAGGTCAGGATGAAGCCCGGCATCAGCATCGAAGAGGCTGTCGGACGCATCAATTCGCTGGAGCAGCGCATCAAGCGGCAGTTTCCGGAAGTGGCCTGGTGTTTCGTTGAACCGGATGTCGAGGACTGAGCCGGCGACTGAATCGCGGTCACGAACCGAAGCGCGGCCCGCCGTCGCGCAGAAATTTCAATTCCTCAGGCGTAGATTCGCGTCCCAGCACGGTGTTGCGATGCGGAAAGCGGCCGAACTCTGCAATGATAGTGCGGTGCAGTTCGGCGAAACGCAGCATGCTGGCGAAGTATTTCGCCACGCCTTTGGGTGCTTCCGCCAGCAGGCGCCGTGTTGCGGCGACCGATTCATCCTGCAATTCCAGCGACTCGGCGTGCTGCAGCGGCATGTAGAAGAAAATGCGTTCGACCAGTGCCAGCGTCGCGTCCGCGGCAGTATGCAAACCTTCAAGCGCCAGTGCGGCGGCGCGCGTGTCGGCGGCATAGGCTTCGGCCTTGCCGCGATACACATGGCGCGGGAACTGATCTAACAAAATGATCAGTCCCAGGCGGCGCCTGGGACTGTCCGCCCAGCTGTCGAGTTCGCCGATCACGGCCCGCTGAATTGCCGCGCCGAAGCGCTGCCGGATGTCGTTATCCTTGTTGGATAAAACTTCGCGCGGGCTTGCGTTGCCAAACCAGAAGTTCATGCGTTCGCTGACCCGTGCCGCCGTGTAGGGCTTCGGGCCGAACCAGAATTGCAGAATGTCGTGGGCGTGGTCCAAGGGGAGCTCAGCAGTCGCGCAGCACGAACATGTCGCCGGGCTCGCCGGCCTGCGTAGCAATCGTCTTGATGCGCAGGTAGCGGGCAATGCCCGAGGGTCCCATGCGTGAGCGGCCGAGTCCCGAGAAATTGAATCCCTCCCACTCGAACTCAAGCACCATGCTCGACAGCGAGCAATCGTTGATGCTGACGAAACCGGCGTTGAGCTGCTCCGCAATCGCGTTAGCTTCGGCAAGGTCCGCGGACAGCACGTTCGCCGACAGGCCGAAGTCGCTGTCGTTCGCGAGCGCAATGGCCTGCGCGGTGCTCTGGAATGGCATTACCGGGATGACCGGACCGAAAGTTTCCTCGCGCATGACTTTCATGTCCTGGGTCACATGGCTCAGCACGGTCACTTCGCACCAGCGTCCGCCGCGCTCGACAATATGCCCGCCGAGTTCGCAGCGCGCGCCGTGCGCCACCGCGTCATCGATGTGCGCACGGACGATGTCGGCCTGCCGTCCCATGATGAAAGGCCCGATGTGGCCCTGCGGGTCGTCGCAGGTGAGCGTGATCTTGCGGCCGCGATCTAACAAACGCTGCATGAACCGGTCGTGCAGGGAATGATGCACGTAGACCCGCTCCAGCGACTGGCAGGCCTGGCCCGTGGCCTGCACGGAGGATCGCAGCACGATCTGCGCGGCGCGATCCGGATCGGCCGACGCACAGATGATTACCGCGTCTTTGCCGCCCAGCTCCAGAAATGCGGGAATAAAGCGCCGCGCCGCGTGCTCGGCGACGATACGCCCGGTCTTCACGCTGCCGGTGCAGACCACCGCGTCCACGTGATCGATCAGGTCGGCGCCCGTGGTGCCTGGCCCGCGCACCACGCTCACCACGGAGGCTAACGCCGGCACGGCCGCAAAGATCTTCAGCAGCGGCTCGACATAGCGCGGCGTCACTTCGCTTGGCTTCAGCACCACGCCGCAGCCGGCGATCAGCGCCGGAATGGTGTCGATCATCGACAGGATCAGCGGAAAGTTCCACGGCGCTATGACGCCGACCACGGGATACGGCACCAGTTGCCGGCGGCCGCTGACGCCCGGCAGGCTGGCGTTGCGCGGCGCGGTAGCCGCCAGCACTTCGGTCGCGAAATGCAGGTTGTGCGCAATCATCCCCTGCACACCGCCGGCTTCCACCATCGGTATGCGATGACGGCCGGTATCAAGCGCCAGCGCCGCCGCCATCTCGGCGCCAAAGTGCGCGAACGCGGCCGACAGTTCGCGCAGCGCCTGCGAGCGGCCCGCCAGCCCGAGAGCCTGCCAGGCCGGCTGCGCCGCGTGCACCTGCGCGCAGGCCCGGGCCACGTCGCTGCGGCTGGCGACCGCGAATTCATAGTCCTCGACGCCGCTGCGCGGGTTGCGTGCCTTCATGGCTTCCTTCCTAACAAACCCATCGGGGCCGGGGGTGCGAGTTCGGGTGCAGCAACGCGCAGCAGCGCCCAGGCGAGGCACAGGTTCGACGAGATGACCGGCAGGCCGCCCTCGCGGTGCAGGACTTCCAGCGCCCGTATCGTCGGCATGCCCGTGCCGCTTGCGACGATGCAGTCGACGCCCTGTTTCTCGACCTTGCGCACCGCCGCCAGCGCGTCTGCACTTGTTAGCTCGTAAATGTTGTGGGTGTCGATCAGATCCGGATCGACCCGCAGCTTGCCGACGACCTCGATGCCGCTGTCGCGCCAGTAGGCATACCCGGCTTCGGCGAGCGCCACCGGGTAGGGCGAGACCAGTGCGATGCGCCGCGCACCCGCCAGCTTCAGAAACTGGCGGATTGCCTGCGCGGCGGTGATGACCGGAATACCTTTTTCCGCCACCGCCTGCGCGGTGAGTTGGTCTTCAAGCACGCGGCCGGCGAGATACGACGAGCCCGTGCAGCCGAAGCCGAACGCCGCGAGCTTGAGACTGCCGAAACTGCGTAGCGCATCGGCTATGTGACGAATGTAATGATGCAGGCGTTCTTCGACCGTCGGCGAACCGTGCGTCAGGCGCGTGCCGTAGACCGCAATGGCATCCGGCAGCAGCAGGCGCATCTCCGGTTCCACCGTAGGATTGGCCTGGGGCGTGGCCACGCCCACGCGCGCGCGCGGGCCGTAATCGGGAGTCTTGGCAGTGGTCGCAGACATAATGGCAATTTCCTCAACCCGAAAGTCTAGCTGCTGCGTTGATGAATTTCCGGACGCGCTACACTGGCGATCACTCCGGGCGAGGGTGCCACGATGACACGATGCATCAGCAGATTGCTGTTATTGGCCGGTTTCTGGGCGATGACCGGCGTAGCCGCCGAGGTGGCCGTACCGCCGGGCCTGCAGGGCTGGCAAGGCTGGGTGCTGCATGGCGCCGAGTATCGCCGCTGCCCGTTCCTGTTTGCGCAGGATCCGTCGCAGGAGGCTTCCTACCGCTGTGCCTGGCCCGGGCGCCTGCAACTGAGCGTGAACGCGCGTGGCGGGCAGTTTTCGCAGCGCTGGCAGGTATTTGCGGATAGCTGGGTCGCGCTGCCGGGCAACCTGGAGAGCTGGCCGCGCGACGTGCGAGCTAACAACACGGCCGCGGCCGTGGTCGAGCGCGACGGCCGGCCGCAGCTGCGGCTGGCGGCCGGCGACTACCAGATTTCCGGCCGGTTTGAATGGTCGGTGCGCCCTGAAAGCCTCGATATTGCCGCGCAGAGCGGGCTCATCGACCTGAGCTTGGACGGCCAGAAAATTGCGCAACCGGAGCGTCCGGGCGGCGCTGTCGCGCTCGGCAGGGCGGCCCAGGCCGAACAGGCCACTGCGCTCGAAGTCCAGGTCTACCGGCTGGCGATCGACGACATCCCCGCAAGGCTCGAGACGCAGATCAAGTTGCAGGTGGCGGGCGATGCCCGCGAAGAAGTCCTGGCGCGCGTGCTGCCCGAAGGGTTCACGCCCACTTCGCTGCAGGGTGACCTGCCCGCGCGTCTCGATGCCGATGGCCGCCTGCGCGTCCAGGTCAGGCCCGGCAGCCATGTACTCAGCCTGAGCGCGCGCGCGGCCGGCATTGCGACCACGCTGCGCCGGCCACCGATCGCAGCTAACAGCGGCGCCTGGCCGAAGATTGAAATCTGGAGTTTTGCCGGGATCGACCGCCTGCGCGTTGCGTCGGCGAGCGGCGCGGAGTCCGTGGATCCGGTCCAGGTGGAGGTGCCGGAAGGCTGGCGCCAGCTGCCCGCGTTCCGGATGGACATCGACAGCCCGCTCAAGATCGATGAAACGCAGCGCGGCCTCAGCAGTGCGGATGAAAATCGCCTGACGCTCAACCGGCAATTATGGCTCGACTTCGACCACGGCGGTTACACCGCGCTCGACACCCTGTCCGGGAAGATTCGCCAGGGCTGGCGACTCGACATGACGGCGCCGTATCGCCTCGAAAGCGCGCGCCTTGGCGGACAGAATCTGCTGGTCAGCCTGTCGCCCGGAACGGAGCGCCGCGGCGTCGAGCTGCGCGCACCGCAACTGCAGCTCGAAACGCTGTCGCGGCTCGAAGGGCGCGGCGGCGCACAACCAGCCAGCGGCTGGGCCAGCCGTTTTGAAAACGTCTCCGGCCAGCTGAATCTGCCGCCCGGGCATCTGCTGTTAGCAGCCCTGGGACCGGATAACGCCAGCGGCACCTGGTGGTCCGGGTGGGGCCTGTGGAGTATTTTCTGCATCATCATCGTGGTGTTCATGACCTACCGGTTTGCCGGACGGGTCCCCGCGCTGTTAGCTCTGGGCGGGCTGGTGCTGCTCTACCAGGAGTGGCCGGCCATGCTGTGGTTGTGGGCCAACCTGCTGATCGCGATCAGCCTTGCGGCGGTGGTTCCGGATGGCAAGCTGCAGCGCTTCGTCAAAGGCTACCGGCTGCTTGCGGCAGCTGCGTTAGCTATCGGGTTGCTGCCATTCCTGTGGACCCAGGTCCGTTACGCGCTGTACCCGCAGTTGACTACCGCTGGGTTCGGCGCCACGGCGATGGGCGTGGTGATGCCCGGCAAAATGACCGCACCCGAGGAAATTGTGGTGACCGGTGCAAGGCGCGCCGAGAACGCCGCCGCGGAAGCGGTCAGCGAGGGCGCTGTCATGGAAGACAAAATGGAGGCATCGGTGGATGCGGCCCCGCCGCCCCCGGCCTCGCTGGCGGTTGAAATGGACGAGCCGCGGCGTGCGCGCAGCGATGTGTCAGCGTCGGTACGTGGCGGCGCCAGTGGCTTGAACAACGCGCAGATCGTGCAGCGTTATGCGGCGGGAACCGCATTGCAGACCGGACCTGGAATTCCGGCCTGGCGGTATCTGCAGTACGGCTATTCCTGGAGCGGTCCGGTCGAAGCGACCGATACGGTGCGATTCCTGATCATCGGGCCGCTGCTGCTGGCCTTGTGGCGGATCGCCGGCGTGCTGATGCTGGCGCTGTGGCTGGTGAGCCTCGTGCAGCACGCCTGGCAATTCAGGCTGCGCCTGCCGGCCTGGCGCGGCGGCGCGCAGGCCGCAGTATTGCTGTTGTTAGCGATGGGAGCACTGCAGGGCGGCAATGCCCGGGCCGAGACCCCGGGCAACGAGCTGCTGACCGAGCTTGGCAATCGACTGAAGGCGCAGCCGGCCTGCTATCCAAGTTGCGCGACGCTGATGGCAGCTAACATCAGCGTCAATGGCGAGCGCCTGGTCGTGGAACTGGAAGGCAGCGCGCTGGCTAACGTCGCGGTGCCGGTACCGAGCGCTCAGGACCGCTGGCAGATTGACTCCGTCAGCGTCGATGGTGGCGCGGGCTACACCGTGCTGCGCGAAAGCGACGGTTCGCTGTGGGTGCCATTGCGCGCCGGTGCGCATCGCATACGCCTCGAGGGCCGGATCGCGCCGGTGGCCAATCTGCAGCTGGGGTTTCCCAGCGTGCCGCGCACCGTGCGTGTCAGTGCCGTCGGCTGGGACGTGGCGGGTGTTACTGAAGGCCGCATGCTGTCGAGCGCGATTGAATTGACCCGCCAACGATCCGCGGGCGCCGGCGGCAAGCAGGGCATGGCACTCGAGCGGGGCGCCGAATTTCCGGCGTTCGTGCGGGTGACGCGTGATTTCAGCCTGGATCTCGACTGGTCGGTCGCAACCACCGTGCAACGACTCGCGCCGGAGCGCGCGTCGATCGCCGTCGAAGTGCCACTGGTAGCAGGCGAGTCGGTGCTGACACCGGGGATCGAAGTGCGCGGCGGCAAGACCGTGCTGGCCGGCATTCCGGCCGGGGCCGGCGCCACCGGCTGGCAATCGGGACTGGCGCGCAGCGCGAGCCTGCAGCTGGCGATGCCGGCCGCCGTGGCGCGCGTCGAGGTCTGGACCTTCAGCATCAACCCGCAGTGGCACGCCGAATTCAACGGCCTGCCGGCCGTGTTGCCGGATGACATCAACGCGCCGAACTGGCTTTACACCTTCTACCCGCGCGCTGGCGAAACCCTGGCCGTCAAGCTAACAAGACCGGAGGGCGCGCCGGGCAGCACGCTGGCCATCGACAGCGCGCGGCAATGGATTCGCTATGGCGTCCGCAGCAGCGATGGCGGACTATCGTTTCAATACCGCAGCACGCAGGGTGGCCGCCACGTCATCGACCTGCCCGAAGATGCGGTGGTCGAGCAGGTGTCGCTGGATGGCCAGCCGCAGCAGATTCGTCCGGAGAAAGGCAAGCTGTCGGTCGGCCTGCTGCCGGGCGAGCACAAGGTTGATGTTCGCTGGCGCGCGCCGCGCGGCGCCGGATTCCGCTCCGGCACGGAGCCTGTGAATCTCAACGCGAACGCGAGCAATGTGTCATCGAGCATAGAGATGCCGCAGGATCGCTGGACGTTGCTGGCGTTTTCCCGCGGCGCGGGCGTAGGCCCGGCGGTGCTGTACTGGGGCGAACTGGTTGCATTCCTGGTGACGGCCTGGGCGCTGGGTCGCTGGCGGCGTTCGCCTCTGCGCCCCTACGAATGGTTTTTGTTAGGTATCGGCCTGTCGACGCTTTCCGCCCCGGTGTTTGCCACCGTCGTGGTCTGGGTGCTGGCGATGAGCTGGCGCGCCAGCTGGCAAGCGGATGCCAGCCGCTGGCGCTTCAATCTGGTCCAGTCGGTATTGGCGCTGGCGACCGTGATCGCGGTTTCGAGCCTGGTATTCAGCGGTATCCGTTACGGGCTGTTTTCGACGCCCGACATGGGCGTGACCGGACCCGGCTCCTACGCCGGCAACTTTGTCTGGTTCCGTGATCGCACGATGGCGGCGTTGCCGCAGCCCGAGGTCATCAGTGTCCCGCTGTGGATCTACAAGACGCTGATCATCGTCTGGGCGCTGTGGGTGGTGGCGGCGCTGGTGCGCTGGCTCAAGTGGGCCTGGCAGAGCTGGAGTGCCGGAGGGTACTGGCGCAGTCGCGAGCCGGCATGAACCGGCAATGGTTGTTAGCTGAGCGCCCGGAGGGACGGGCGGTGCGCGCAAGCGATTTCCGGCTGGTTGAGACGCCGGTCCCCGACATCAGGGATGGCGAGTTCCTGGTGCGCGCGCGATATCTCGGCGTCGCGGCCGTCATGCGCGGCTACATGCTGAATACCGAGAAATTCGAGCGGCCGCTGGCGCCCGGCGATGTCATGCATGGCCGCGGCGTCGGCGAGGTGGTGGCCTCGCGCCATCCGGAGTACGCGGTCGGCGATATCGTGCACGGCAAGCTCGGCTGGCAGGACTACCGCGTCTGCGATGGCTCGCCGTATTTCCTGATGTACAAGGTGCAGCAGCGCGTCGCGCCGATCTCGACCGCGCTCGGCGTGTTAGGCCTGACGGGCTTCACGTCCTACCTCGGGCTGGTCGACATCGGCGCCGTCAAGGCCGGTGACACCGTGCTGGTGTCGGGCGCGGCCGGTGGCGTGGGTTCGAACGTCGGGCAGATCGCCCGCAACCTCGGCGCCACCGCCGTCGGCCTGGCCGGCACCGACGCCAAATGCCGGTTGCTGACGGGAAAGTTTGGTTACAGCGCCGCGATCAATTACCGCAGCGAAGATATCCGCGCGCGCATCGCCGCGCTCTGTCCTGACGGCATCGATGTTTTTTTCGACAACGCCGGTGGCGCGATCCTCGACGCCGGGCTCGCACACATCCGGCGCCACGCGCGCGTCGTGCTGTGCGGCGCAATCTCCCAGTATGTCGAGGGTGGCGCGCAGCCCTATGCGTTGCGCAACGCTTACAACATTTTCAAGAAGATGGCGCGCATGGAGGCGTTTTTCATTTACGAGATGTCCGAACACTTTCCACGTGCCGAAAAAGTTCTCGCCAATTGGATCGCGGCGGGCAAACTTGTCTACCAGGAAGATATTCTGGAGGGGCTGGAGAAAATGCCCGAAGCGCTGATCCGCCTGTTTGCCGGCCAGAATCTCGGCAAGCAGCTGGTGCGCGTGTCCTGAAACAGGCCTGCAGCAGCGGCGTCAGGCGCGGCTGCCAAACGCCAGCAGGATTGCGCCGGCGGCCACGATGACGGCGCCCAGCCAGCGTCGCCGGCCGACCGGCTCGCGTAGGAAAACTGCGGCAATCGCCGCACCGAAAACCACTGAGGTCTCGCGCAGCGCGGTAACGTAGGCAATCGGCGCAAATGTCTGCGCCCACAGCACGAGCCCGTAGCCGAATATGGTCATGGCGCCAGCCGCCAACATCTGCAGTCCACGGCTACGCAAATTCTGGCGCACAGGACTAACGCCTCGCGTCCAGAGGCCGTACGCCGTGGTAGGCAGAAACGTCGCGAACGCTGAAAGGCCGATGTATCCGATTGCATCGCCGCTGACACGCGCGCCCAGTGCGTCCAGCAGCGAATAGCACGCAATTGAAACACCTGTCAGGCCGGCCCAGGCAGTGGCGCGGATATGCGCATGGCGTATCAGGCCTACCGTGGCAATTCCAAGACTGACTAACAAAATTCCGGCCAACGCCAGGCTCGATGGTTGTTCGCCGACCCAGAATGCCGCGCCCAGCGTGACCAGCAGCGGCGCGAGCCCGCGCGCGATCGTGTACACCTGTGTCAGGTCGCCGGTCGCATAACCGCGGCTCAGTGCCGACCAATAGACGATGTGGACCGCGGACGAGCTGAGCAGGTAGGGCCAGGCGGCAGCGATGGGGATGCCACGCCAGAAAAGCACCACCAGTCCCAGCAGCATGCCGCCGAGTCCCATGACAGTGAGGTCGGCGAGCCGGTCGCTGCCGGCCTTGAGAGTCGCGTTCCAAGCCGCATGGATGACGGCGGACAGCAGCGCAGCGGCAATGGCTTCAATAGGCATCGCGCTATCGAGTCGTCAGAACCACCCGTAATTGAAGCTCACCGAGACGCGTTCTTCGTTAGCTGGGTTGGGCGGTACTTCATGACGGAGCCAGCTTTCAAAAAGGATCACGTTCCCGGCCTTGGCCGGGATCTCGATCCAGGTGCGATTGGCCATGCGCGCTTTCGCCTTGCGGGGCGGGGCAGCCATGAACCGGTCCAGCCGCGGATCTTCCAGCTTGAGACCGGCGCAGCCGGCCGGCGTTTGCACGTAGTAGGTTCCGGATATCGTCGCCAGCGGATGCAGGTGATTGGTATGGACAACCTGCCTGGGCATCACGTTAGCCCAGCAGTCCGTCATCACCAGCACGCGCCCCTGCAGGTCCAGGTCCAGGGCTTTGGTAAAACGCATGACATGGCTATCAACGTGGCGCTGCAGGGTCTCAAACATCGGCGACATCAGGTGCAGCCGCGGCAAGGAG
Organism: Gammaproteobacteria bacterium; assembly: GCA_031414335.1. Lineage (GTDB taxonomy): Bacteria > Pseudomonadota > Gammaproteobacteria > Steroidobacterales > Steroidobacteraceae > UBA964. The sequence goes on from JANNVI010000008.1 coordinate 127,763, forward strand.
TTGTAGGACGTATAGCCGCCCGGATAGCGGCGCGCGGACCACTTCTGGCCGGCGCGATCATCCAGCCGGATCTGCCGGCAGGTGCGTGCCATGCGTGCGGTAAACGCCGCGGCCCCTCGTGTTAGCAGGGGAGCGACATAGACCTGAGTCTGGAAAAGCGAAAGGATGCTCATGGGCGAATCCTATCAGTAACGCTGCCGGTAGACCGCGAGATCCCGGCGCAATTCCGGCAGCAGCAGATAGACCGCCAGCAGGTTCGGAATGGCCATGCAGAAGTTCATCGAATCCGCGAAGTTGACGACCTGCGCCAGCGGGAAGGTCGCACCGATCGACAGCACACCGCAGAGCAGCAGGCGGTAGGCGGCGCGCAGGCGGGCCGAGTCGCCTAACAACCAGGTCCAGGCCAGCTCGCCGTAGTAACCCCAGCTGAGGATGGTCGAGAGCGCGAACAGGATTACGCAGACTGCAAGCACCACCGGAAACCACGGCACCACGGTCGCGAAGGCCTGCGAGGTGAGCGCCACGCCCTGTGCGCCGCCGTGCAGCGGTACGCCGCTGACGACAATCACGATCGCGGTCAGGAAACAGATCACGACCGTGTCGAGGAACGGCTCGATCAGCGCCGCATGTCCCTGTGACAGGGGTTCGTGGGTCTTGACGGTCGCGTGGGCCATGGGCGCCGAACCGAGGCCCGCCTCACAGGAAAACGCCGCGCGCCGGAAACCCTGGATCAGCGCGCCTATCACGCCGCCTTCGACCGCCTGCGGCGCAAAAGCCTCGCGCAGGATCGTGGCGGCGGCGTCGCCCACATGCGCGGCGTTGGCGATGATCACGACTATGCAGGCGACGATGTACAGGACGCACATCAGCGGCACCATTTTTTCGGTCCAGGACGCGATCCGGCGCATACCGCCGAACAGCACGATTCCCACCCAGGTCGCAATCGCGAGTCCGAACATCCAGCCCTGCTGCAGCCCCGTGACCTCGCGAAACTGCGCGTAGGCCTGGTTGACCTGGAACACGGTCATGGAGCCACCGATGGTCGCGATGCAGAAGAACACGGCCAACAACTTGCCGATCCGGGGCAGACCAATCCGGCCGAGCGCAATCGGGACGTAGTGCATGGCGCCGCCGCTGACCGTGCCGTCAGCGCGCAGCTTGCGGTATTTCACTGCCAGGCTCACCTCGGAAAACTTGGCGCTCATCGCGAGAAACCCGGCCAGCACCATCCACAGGGTCGCGCCCGGGCCACCTAACGAGACCGCGACCGCGACGCCGGCGATATTCCCCAGGCCAACCGTGCCGGACACCGCGGTTGCCAGCGCCTGGAACGGCGTCGTTTCGCCGGCGGCGTCAGCACTCACATAGTCGCCGCGAATGACGCGCAGGGCATGCCGAAACCCGCGCAGATTGACGAAGCCCATTGCGAGCGTGCACACCACGCCACCCGAAATCAGCCAGACCACGATCAGCGGCACCTGGGCGCCGGCGAGTGGCACGGCGTAAAAGACCGCGGCCGCGATCCGCTCGGTCAGCGGGCCCAGGATGCTGTTGATCCAGGCGTCGATATTCATCGTCATGAGCCGGGCAGCGCCAGGATGACGGTTGCCGCGCGACGGATCACGCTCATCGGCGAATCTCCCCCTTTTTTGCCGGTACTATCCCAGTATGACGCAACAGGTGATTTCATGAAATCTGCAAACGACATACGCATCCAGGTGCGATTTGCGCTCGCGCTGCTGATCGCCGGGCCTTGCGTGTTAGCTGCGCAGGCCGCCGACCCCGTGATCACGACCGTCCCGCCGCCGGTGTATACCGACCCGGCAACAGTCACTCCGGGGACCAAGGCCGTGGCCCGTCGCACGACGCTGCTGGTCAGCGACCTGGAACGCAGCAAGCGGTTCTACGAGGCGCTCGGCTTCCGCGAGGACCGGCGCGTCGAGGTGTCCGATGCGCCATCGCTCAAGACCTTCGGGCTGCCGCTCGGCACGCAACTGACCTTCATCCGCATGACCATGGACAACACTTTGTCGACCGGCCGCATCGATGGCGGCACGTTGGGTCTCGCCGAGGTCCACAACCGCAAACTCAAGATACTGCGCCGCCTGACCAAAGGCGAAACCATGATAGGCACGAGCATCCTGATCTTCACCACCGATGGCGTTGACGCCGTGTATGCGCGACTGATGGCGCTGGGCGCTGAAATCCTGGAACCGCCGATGGCGGCCTCGGGCGGCCTGCGATCGATGGTGGCGCGTGACCCGGACGGCACGCGCATGGAAATCACGCAGCCCGGCGTACCGCGCTAGCGGCGGGAGATCTAGAGCTTTGAGTACTTGCGGGCGTTTCCGCGCGCCTTGTCGGCCGGGTATTTACGGGCATTGATGACGAGTTTCGCCTGCGCCGCCTCGATCAGGTCCACATCCAGCTTGTCGGCGAGCCTGATCAGGTACAACAGGACATCCGCGAGCTCTTCGCGCACGCCGGCCCGCGCTTCGCTTGTTAGCTCGGCGGATTGCTCCGGCGTCAGCCATTGGAAATGTTCCAGCAATTCGGCGGCTTCCACGCTCAGCGCCGCCGCCAGGTTTTTCGGCGTATGGAACGTATCCCAATCGCGCTGGTGCGCGAATTCCCGCAGCGCATCACGCAGCGATTCCAGGTCGGAGTTGGCCATACGCGCAAGGCTACGGCATAAAGCGGTCACTGTATAATTCTGCTGGCAGGCATCATTTACTGGCTTTTTCGCAAGGGGTAACAACATGATCGGTTATGTCACGGTGGGTACAAATAATCTGCAACGCGCGGGCGCTTTCTACGATGTATTGCTGAAGGAGCTGGGCGCTGAGCGCGGTATGGTGAGCGAGAAATACATCGGCTGGGCCAACGCCCCGGATGCGCCGATGTTCATGGCGATCACCCCACACGACGGCAAACCCGCGACCGTAGGCAACGGCATGATGATCAGCCTGCTGGCCAGCTCCAAAGAGCAGGTGGATCGCGTCTACAAGAAGGCCCTGGCGTTAGGTGGCAAGGACGAGGGTGCTGCCGGTCCGCGCGGCGATAATTTTTACGGTGGCTATTTCCGCGATCTCGACGGCAACAAGCTCTGCGTCTTCATCATGTCCTGACGAGTGCAGCCGGGTGGCGACCTTCGCCGCCTGCTGCGCATATCCGGTCGATTGCGTCAGTTTTCAGCCTGCCTAACGGGTTCGCGGGACCGCGGAACCATGCCAAGATCCTGCACGGATTTCATTTGGGCATTGCGCCCGAGCCCGTGGCGCAGGGGTGCTGTGCTCTCATCAAGGAATAACCAACATGCGTGAATTGACTCACAACGAACTGTCGGCGGTTTCAGCCGGCGAATTGACCTGCACGGTCGGTCTTGTCAATGGCATCAGCTGCAGCGGCACCATCAAGGACTGGAGGCAAGTCTACAACGACGCGGTCGGCGCGGTTACCGACCTGTTTGAGTCCTGGTTCGGCTGATCGGCTGATCAACTAATCATCAGCATCGCGATATCGGCGCTTATCCTGGCGCCGATATTCGTTCATCAGATGTCCGCATATGAAAGGCCCGGTGTGCAGATGGAAACCCCCAACCAAAGTGTCGATGGCAAGAAATACCTGATCGCATTCCTGTTGTCGCTGCTACCGATGGCGGGCACCGCCTTGTCTTCCTCGCTGGCGCTCGACCTGGATCTCACCGATCTCGTGCTGACTGCGCTGACGATCTTCCTGATGTTGCGGATCTTGCCGGAAAAACCGCAGTTTTCCAGGTGGTCCTTGCTGTTGCTGCTGGCGGGCCTGGTAACCGGGCTGATCGTTTTCCGCTTCCACGCTGCCGGCGCACAGGCCACGATCAACGTTACCAGCAGCAATGGTTTGTTAGGTGTCGCAGTATTCATGTTCAATGCGGCGGTCCTGACGCCGATCTACGAAGAAAAGGCCTGCCGCCAGATCATGCTGTTCGGCCTGGGAAAATACCTGCACATCGCGTTGTCTGCGGTGATTGTCTCGGTATTGTTCAGCGTGGTTCACCATGGCAACGAAATATTCGCGCTGGTTTTTTCGTTGCTCATGTGTGCCTTTGCCGCGCGGGGCATGAGCACCTTCAACCGGGCAATCCTTCACGGCGGCGTCAATCTTTCACAAACCGCGCTCTGGGTTTACTACGGTTACAAGTTCTAGCCAGCATGGAGGAGAATGGGATGCGAGAACTGTCGCAGCATGAAGCATCGATGGTGTCGGCCGGGGAGATGACCTGCGCCATTGGCGATAAGACGGTGCCCTGTCCAGGCGCCGCAGACTATTCGCGTGGCGCGGAATGGTTGATCGGCGCGGTTACCGGCTTGATGGAAAAATTGGCGGACTGGTGGAACAACTGACCTGAGTTGCTCAGGCTGCCGCGGGCTTCCTGCCTGCAATCACCGGCACGTGCCAAACGGCGTAGCTGTCCGGATCCGCGATCGTCGCCAGCAGGCAGTCAAACAGCTGGTGCGCCTCGATTGTTGTCATGCGCCCAGTATCAGCAGACAGCGCATCGGCGTAGCCATCGCGCCAGGCGGTGAAAATGCCGGCCAGGGTCGCACGCGGCACCCGTTCGGTATCGATGGTCAGGTAATCGACGCAAACGTCCACCAGCCCCAGGCGCCGCAGCATCGGCAGTGTGCGCCGGCCGACGCGCGCATCCGTTCCGGTGGCCTTGCAGAACGCCACCGGGCCGTCGCGCCACAGCCGGTCCGGGTCCACGCCATTGCGCTCCGGAAAGTGCAGCATCATGTAATCCTCGGACAGCACATGCAGCCAGCCGCCCGGCTTTAGCACCCTTGTTAGCTCGCCGAGCATGCGCTCGGGCTCAGGCACCATCTGCGTGACATGGCGGCACAGTGCGAGATCGAAACTGCCGCTGTCGAAGCGCAATGCGTAGCCGTCGCCGAGTTCGAAGGACAGGCGTGGTGCGGCGGCCGCATGCAGGCGCTGGGCGACCGCCAGCACCTCGGGACCTAGGTCCACGCCGGTCAGGCGCGCGTCCGGATACATGCCGGCGAGGCGCGCGGCGGCCTCGCCGGTGCCACAGCCAAGATCGAGAATCCGGGCATTGGCGGGCAGCGCGTAGCGCGCAAACAACTTGGATTCCTGCGGCCAGATCGCGTCAGCCTGGTGGCGCAGCGTGCGCACCATGGACTCGTCGGCGACCATCTGCGCCTGCGGATTCGCATTTTCTTTCTTGGTCATACCTTACTTCCCAAAACCGGCCGAAAAAAAGGACGCCCTTGGGCGTCCCTAATCCTGACGAAGCATCTGCCAGCTTCTGTTCGGGTGATTCTAGCGAAACTTACTCGCAGAGGCTCTCCATATAGCCTTGTGCGACCGGCGATAAACGCTTCATGGCCATTGCGCGAGCACGCGGTGCGTCGACGAGAAACTCGAGCGGGCCCGAGACCAGCATGCGACGCACGGTCGGATCGCGGCGCGACAGCGCGGCCATCTTGTTGAGCACGGTAAAGCCACGATTGATCTTGCCGCGTGGCGTGGTCTTTTTCTCGATGGAGCGGGCCAGGTACTGGCCGAAGCGGGAGTAGAGGAAGTAATCGTCGTCTCCAACCTGGAAACGCGCTTCGGCGAAGAAGTCCGGAAAGTTCCTTTCAAGATACTCATTGACCTTGAGTAAACGCGGGGCCGCGTCGGGAATCTGCTGCTTTCCGTGGTCGTTGCGATACGACAACTCAATTTGCTTCTTCATCTCTTGCTTGCCACACCCCTGAGAAGGTTAAAACCGGCACTGCTGCCAGCGACGCGCCGCGAAAGTTACGGCACACAGCCCCGCGATGCAAGACCTGCGGCAAAAAAAATTTCAGTTCTGTGATGCGGGCGCGACGACAAACGCGCCTGGGCTAGGGCAGGCGTGTGCCCAGAGTCGGTTGCCGCTCGGAACGATTGTTGCGCACCTGCATGTGCACTTCACGACGGCGATAGTCGATTACCAGCTTGTTGACCGTGCCTAACACGTCCATGCCAAGGATCAGCACCGGCACGTCTTCGACCTTCCAATACTGGAAAATATAGAGGTCGCCGAACGTCACCTGCAGCGAGGGAATCGTCACGTCGCCCATCCGAATGTCATGGAGCCGCGTTGCCTGCCCGGCCTGGTCGTCCAGCGTGACGCCGGTGACGGTCGAGTCCGCGAACTCGCGGCGCCGCCGCTGCAGCAGTTCATACAGCGCGGTATTGCCCATGGATCGCTGGGCGCCGGTGTCGATGATCGCCTTGATCCTCGTACTGCCGAGGTAGACGGTGATCGTCGGCACGAAATCCTGCAGGAAAGTAATTGGCAGCGAAGTGAACCCCGCTGCCGGCCGTTCACGCTGGGAACGCTTGATCGTGATCAGGTCATTGCCGAAATCGATGAAGATGCGCTTGTCCTTCAGTCCGTCATAACCGAGTACGCCGTCGGCGCCGCCAAAGGCATCCGGCAAAATCGGCAATTGCGTTGCTTCAATCAGCAGGTCGCCGATCTGCAGGCGCTCAACGTCGATCATGGGCACCACCGCCGTGCCGGTCGTTCCGCGCAGCTGGGCGCTGGTAGCGCTGACGACACCGCTGCCGAGCGCTAAGGCAACGCGATCAATGACGGCGGAGCGATTGGCGCCGGTGTCTAGTACCAGGCGATAGGGGCCCTGGTCATTGATATAGACAGGCGCCCAGATACGGCCGATGCGGTCCCGCAAGGTGGGGGCGACATAACGCGGCTGCAGCGCTTCGACCGTGACGGTCTCGATGCTGTCGGGGACCGGGAATTGCGGCATCTCGGCCGCAGCGACCGCAGCCAGCAGGCCCGGCAAAAGAACGACTGCGGGCCTAACAGTACGCATGAAGGAAGTACTGCTCACGGGAACCACCATACACCACCTTTGGCAAAGCTGCGCAAATGCGGTTTGCCGATCGCACCGCCGCATTGCGCCTGCCGGCAGGTTTTTGCATACACTAAGCCGATGGCAAAGAATTATTTGCAGGATTGGCGCCTCACCGGCGTCCGGGTCATCAAGGCCGGCACGCTCGATGCGAACACCGCGCAGACGCCGGGCATGCAGCGCGCAGCCGCAATAACCCACGCGCGGGTTGGCGCCGAAAAAATCTGGGCCGGCACGGTCAGCATCTCGCCCAACGCCAAGACCGGTGCGCATCATCACGGCGACGTCGAGAGCGTGATCTACGTGGTGCGCGGCAAGGCGCGGATGCGCTGGGGCGAGCGCCTCGAGTTCACCGCCGAAGCCGGGCCGGGCGACTTCATCTATGTGCCGCCCTTCGTGCCGCACCAGGAAATCAACGCGCGCGACTCCGAGTCGCTCGAATGCGTGCTGATGCGTAGCGGCCAGGACCCGGTGGTCGTGAACCTCGATATCGAGCCGGTGGAGCAGCCCGAGGAAGTCTGGGCCGACGGCATGCACGCGCCGCACAAGTCCACATGAGCTGATGCCCAAACGGTGATTGACCCCGGGCCCGTGGTCAGTATTATCAGGCTCATATATAAGGTCGATTCTTACGCGCGGGCGGGCAGCCCGCTGCTCCAGCGACCCCAGGTATATAGATTATAAGTATTTGATTTATAAGGCGTTGCAGGCGAATGACTGCAGCGTAGGTGGCCTGCGCTCGTCGCGGGCTGACGGTTTTTCCGGGGGCCCTGTCTGACTTGAGCGAGCGAAAGATGAAGTTGCCGACCTCGACATCCACCCACCGGCCGCGGTCCGAGGCGCCCGGTGCCCAGGGTCTGTACGACCCGCGCCACGAGCATGACGCCTGCGGTGTCGGCTTTGTCGTGGATATCAAGGGCCGCAAATCTAACAAGATTGTGCGGGACGCGATCCAGGTCCTGAAAAACCTGGACCACCGCGGCGCCTGTGGCTGCGAGGTCAATACCGGCGATGGCGCTGGCGTTCTGATGCAGACGCCGCACGCGTTCCTGGCCAAGGTTGCCAGGAAGTCGGGCATCACGCTCCCTGCGCCCGGGCAGTACGCCTGCGGCCTCGTCTACCTGCCACGTAACGCGACCCAGCGCCGCAAGCTCGAGGAAGTCTTCGCGCGCACGGTGCAGGCCGAGGGCCAGGAATTGCTGGGCTGGCGCACCGTGCCGACCGACAACAAGATGTTAGGTGACACGGCGCGGGCCTGCGAGCCGTTCATGCGCCAGGTGTTCATCGCCCGCGGGCCAGACACGAAGACCGAGGCGGAATTCGAGCGCAAGCTGTACGTGATCCGCAAGCGTGCCTACAACGACATCCGCACCACGACGCGCGACGGCAGCGAGTTCTGGTATGTCGCGAGCCTGTCCTACAAGACGCTGGTCTACAAGGGCATGCTGCTGACCACGCAGCTCGATGCGTATTTCGCCGACTTGCGCGACCCATCGATCGAAAGCGCGCTGGCGCTGGTGCACTCGCGCTTTTCGACCAACACCTTTCCGAGCTGGGAACGCGCCCACCCGTACCGGTACCTCGCGCATAACGGCGAGATCAACACGCTGCGCGGCAACATCAACTGGATGCGTGCCCGCGAAGCGATGTTCGAATCGGAGCTGTTTGGCGAGGACATCGACAAGATCCGCCCGATCGTGAACCCGTTCGGCTCGGACTCTTCGATGTTCGACAACGTGCTCGAGCTGATGGTGCTGGCGGGCCGCTCATTGCCGCACGCACTGATGATGATGATCCCGGAGCCCTGGGCGAAGCATGAATCCATGGACGATTCGCGCCGCGCCTTCTACCAGTATCACTCCAGCCTGATGGAGCCCTGGGATGGCCCGGCCGACATCTCCTTCACCGATGGCGTGCAGATCGGCGCGCTGCTGGATCGCAATGGCCTGCGTCCGGGCCGCTACTACGTGACCGACGACGACGTCGTGGTGATGGCATCGGAAGCCGGCGTGCTGGATTTCCCGCCCGAGAAGATCGTCCGCAAGGGCCGCCTGCAGCCGGGCGTCATGTTCCTGGTGGATACCGCCGAGGGCCGCATCATCGACGATGCGGAGATCAAGGCAAAAATCTGTGGCGAGCGTCCGTATCGCCAGTGGCTCAACGACAATCTCGTTTATCTCGAGGATCTGCCGGCTGCCGGCGAAATACCGCACACCGATCACGACACTTTGTTAGCTAGGCAGGTTTCGTTTGGCTACAGTTTCGAGGATCAGCGCCTGCTGATGGCGCCGATGGCCCGGGATGGCGTCGAGGCAGTCGGCTCGATGGGCAACGACACACCGCTGGCCGCGCTGTCTAACAGGCCGCGCATGCTGTACGACTACTTCAAGCAGCTTTTTGCGCAGGTGACGAATCCGCCGATCGATTCCATACGCGAGGAAATCATCACCTCGAGCGAGGTCTGGCTCGGATCGGAAGGCAACCTGCTGAACCCGCAGCCGACCGATTGCCGGCGCGTCGAGCTCAAGGGCCCGGTTTTGACGAACGAAGAGTTCGCCCGGATCCGCCGCCTGTCGCTGCCGGGCATCAAGGTCGAAACGCTGCCGATCCTGTTCCGCGTCGCACGTGGCGAAAAGGGCCTGACGAAATCGATCGAAGAGATGTGCGTCATGGCGCGCCGCGCCATCGAGGAAAGCGAAGTCAATGTCCTGATACTGAGCGATCGCGGCGTCAACAGGGAATTTGCGCCGATCCCGTCGTTGCTGGCTGTCTCGGCGCTGCACCACTACCTGATCCGCGAAGGCCTGCGCCTGCGGGTATCGCTCGCGATCGAGACCGGCGATGCGCGCGAGGTGCATCACTTCGCGCTGCTGATCGGCTATGGCTGCGCCATCATCAATCCCTACATGGCCTTCGAGACCATCGACGGCATGATCCGCCAGCAATTGCTGCCGAACGTCGATCACACGGTCGCGTGCCGCAATTTCACCAAGAGCGCGGTCAAGGGCGTGGTCAAGGTGATGTCCAAGATGGGCATCTCGGCAGTGCAGAGTTATCACGGCGCGCAGGTATTCGAGGCCGTTGGCCTGCGCCAGGACGTGATCGACCAGTACTTCACCGGCACCGCATCGCGGGTGGGCGGCATCGGCATCGAAGTGATCGCGCGCGAGGCCCTGATGCGCCACGCGCAGGCTTTCCCGGTGCGCGGCGCTTCTGAACACGCCGTGTTAGACGCGGGCGGCCAGTACCAGTGGCGCTCGGACGGCGAATTCCATCTTTTCAATCCGGAATCGATCCACCGCCTGCAGAAGTCGGTCCGCACCGGCAGTTACTCGATCTACAAGTCCTATGCCAGCCTGATCGACGACCAGGCGAAAAACCACGCGACGCTGCGCGGTCTGCTGGACTTCAAGAAAAGCGAATCCGTGCCCGTCGACGAAGTCGAGTCGGTCGAGTCGATCATGACGCGCTTCAAGACCGGCGCGATGTCCTACGGCTCGATCAGCAAGGAAGCGCACGAAACGCTCGCGATTGCGATGAATCGCATCGGCGGCAAGTCCAACACCGGCGAAGGTGGTGAGGATCCGGATCGCTACGTGCCCATGCCTAACGGCGACAGCAAGAACTCAGCCATCAAGCAGGTTGCGTCCGGCCGGTTCGGCGTGACTTCCGAATACCTGGTCAGCGCGCAGGAAATCCAGATCAAGATGGCGCAGGGCGCCAAGCCGGGCGAGGGCGGGCAGCTGCCGGGCACCAAGGTCTATCCGTGGATCGCGAAGACGCGGCACACGACCGCGGGCGTGGGGCTGATCTCGCCGCCGCCGCACCACGACATCTACTCGATCGAGGACCTCGCTGAGCTGATCCACGATTTGAAAAACGCCAACACCCGTGCGCGCATCAGCGTCAAGCTGGTCGCGGAAGTGGGTGTCGGCACGATTGCCGCGGGCGTTGCCAAGGCCCATGCCGATGTCGTGCTGATTTCCGGCTATGACGGCGGCACCGGCGCCTCGCCTCTGACCTCGATCACGCATGCCGGACTGCCCTGGGAGCTGGGCCTCGCGGAAACACACCAGACGCTGGTGCTCAACAACCTGCGCAGCCGCATCACGGTCGAGACCGATGGCCAGCTCAAGACCGGGCGCGATGTTGCCGTCGCCGCTTTGTTAGGCGCCGAGGAATTTGGCTTCGCGACCGCGCCGCTGGTGGCGACCGGCTGCATCTTGATGCGGGTCTGCCATTTGAATACCTGTCCGGTCGGCGTCGCGACCCAGGACCCGCGGCTGCGCGAGCGTTTCCAGGGCAAGCCCGAGCACGTGGTCAATTTCATGAGCTTCGTTGCGCAGCATCTGCGCGAAATCATGGCGGAACTCGGCTTCCGTACCATCAACGAGATGGTCGGCCGCGTCGACCGCCTCGAGGCGCGCAAGGCCATCGACCACTGGAAAGCCAAGGGCTTCGACTTCAGCAATATCCTCTACCAGCCGGATGCGCCGGACGATGTCGGCCGCTACAAGCAGATGGAGCAGGACCACGGCATCGAGAAGTCGCTCGACATGACCCAGTTGCTGGGTATCTGCAAGCCAGCGATCGAGCGCGGTGAAAAAGTTGCCGCGGAGCTGCCGGTGCGCAACGTCAACCGCGTCGTCGGCACCATCACGGGTAGCGAAATCACCCGCAAGTGGGGCGCCAAGGGTCTGCCGGACGACACCATTCAAATCAAGTTCACAGGCTCAGCCGGCCAGAGTTTTGCCGCGTTCATGCCGAATGGCATGAGCTTCACGCTGGAAGGCGACGCCAACGATTATTTCTGCAAGGGCCTCTCGGGCGGACATGTGGTGATCTATCCGTCAAAGAAGGCCAGGTTCGCGGCGGAAGACAACATCATCATCGGCAACGTCGCGCTCTATGGCGCCACGGCCGGCGAGGTCTTCGTCCGTGGCATGGCGGGCGAACGCTTTGGCGTGCGTAACAGCGGCGTCACGGCCGTGGTCGAAGGCGTCGGCGATCACGCCTGTGAATACATGACCGGCGGCACCGTGGTCGTGTTAGGTCCGGCGGGCCGCAATTTCGGCGCGGGCATGTCGGGCGGCGTCGCACTGGTGCTCGATGAGGCCGGCAATTTCCCCAAGCGCGTCAACACGCAGATGGTCGATATCGAGCGCCTCAGCGATGCGGCCGAAATTGCGCAGCTGCGAGCGCTGATCCAGCGTCACCACGACCTCACAGGTTCCGAGCCCGCACGCCGCGTTCTCGCCGCCTGGGAAACCATGGTGCCGCGCTTCGTCAAGGTGATGCCGAAGGACTACAAGCGCGTGCTGGCCTGCCTGCAACGCGCGCACGACCAGGGCTTGTCGGGCGACGATGCCATCATGGCGGCCTTCGAAGAAAACGCGCGTGACCTGTCGCGTGTCGGGGGCAACTGATGGGCAGGTATCACCGTCATGGGTAAACCCACAGGTTTTATCGAGTACCTGCGCGAGTTGCCCATGGACCGTTCGCCCGGCGAACGCCTTGGCGACTGGAACGAATTCCATCACCACATGGACGAAAAGCGCCTGCGCAACCAGGCCGCGCGCTGCATGGATTGCGGCGTGCCGTTCTGCCACACCGGCAAGCTGATGAGCGGCGGCGCTTCCGGCTGCCCGCTGAACAACCTGATCCCGGAGTGGAACGACCTCGTGTACCGGGGCTTGTGGCGCGAAGCGCTGGACCGCCTGCACCGCACCAACAACTTTCCGGAGTTCACGGGCCGGGTCTGCCCGGCGCCCTGCGAAGGCTCCTGCGTGTTAGGCATCAATGCGCCGCCGGTCACTATCAAGAACATCGAGAACGCGATCATCGACCGGGGTTTCGAGGAAGGCTGGGTGCTGCCCGAGCCGCCGGCGATGCGCACCGGCAAGAAGGTCGCCGTGGTTGGCTCCGGTCCCGCCGGGCTCGCCGCCGCGCAGCAGCTGAATCGCGCCGGTCATGCAGTGACCGTGCTGGAGCGCGCCGACCGCCCGGGCGGCCTGCTGATGTACGGCATTCCTAACATGAAGCTCGACAAGGAGGCGGTGGTCATGCGCCGCATCCATCAGCTCGAAGCCGAGGGCGTGAAATTCCTGTTCAAGGCGAACGTTGGCGACAACGTCGAGGCGCCGCTGCTGCGCAAGGACTTCGATGCGGTGGTGCTCTGTACTGGCGCCACGCAGCCGCGCGACCTGCCGGTCGAGGGCCGGCAGTTGCAGGGCGTGCATTTCGCGATGGAATACCTGACCCTCGCGACCCAGTCCGTGCTGGCCGGCAAGCCGGCGGGCAGCGCAATGCATGCCAAGGGCAAGCACGTTGTCGTGATCGGCGGCGGCGATACAGGCACGGATTGCGTCGGCACCGCGATGCGCCATGGCTGCAAGTCGCTGACGCAGTTTGAAATCATGGACCAGCCGCCCGAAGATCGCGCCGCCGACAATCCCTGGCCCGAATGGCCGCGCGTGTATCGCTTGGACTATGGCCAGGAAGAGGCGGCCGCGAAATTCGGCTCCGATCCGCGCGTTTACCTGACGACCATCAAGAAATTCACCGGCGATGCCAGGGGCAATGTCAAAGAGGTCGTGACCGTCAAGGTCCGCTGGGGCAAAGATGCCAAAGGCCAGTTTGGCCCGATCGAACAGCCCGGCAGCGAAAAGACCCAGCCCGCGGACCTGGTGCTGTTAGCCATGGGCTTCCTCGGACCCGAGTCCGGCATGATCAAGGACCTTGGATTGAAAGTCGACGCGCGCAGCAACATCGCCGCCGAGTATGAAAAATATTCGACCAGCGTGCCGGGAGTATTCGCTGCCGGCGACTGCCGCCGTGGCCAGAGCCTCGTCGTTTGGGCGATACACGAAGGCCGTGGCGCCGCCCGCGAGACCGACCGCTACCTGATGGGCTCGACGCAGTTGCCCTAATGGTGGTCGTCCTCGCGCTGGTGCCTGATGGCCAGCACAGTTACGGTCGCGCGGGGGTCTATTTCGAACAAGGCAACGTAACCCGCTGATCCGAACGGGACGAGGAATTCCCGCAGCCGCGGCGAGTTGCGGTCCGCCATGCGGCAGGAGTAGGGCGAGTACGCAAGCAGGGCAAATCCGCGGCGCATTGCTGTCAGGGCGCGTTCCGCGGCTCGCACATCCTTCTCGAGCAGAAATTCATAAAGGCGCTCAATATCGGCCTTCGCTTCCTCCGTGAAGCGGATTGCGTAGCGCCGCACAGGTACTAGCCGCGCTTGTTCTTTTTAGCAAGGGCAAGACGACGCGACAACCCGCCCAGAACCTGCGCAGACGACACGTAGCGACCGGTCAGTCGTGCTTTTGCTGCACTGGTGCGCCCCCGGGCCAGAAAAGCCTCCTGATCGCGACGCGCTGCAATACTGCGCTGCAGGGCGTCCAGCATGAAGCTGGACAGGCTCTCGCCTTCGCGCAGCACCGACTCCGCCTGGCGGCGCAGTGCGGGTGAAACTCTTACGGGTGGGATGGTTGTCGATTTCACAAAATCTCCATGTATCGCAATTGCGATGCACTATAGCTAATTGCGACGCCGACAGCCACTCGAATAGCCGGCTCAGCAGCGCCGATCCGCCGCGGTCTACCGGACCCCCGGTAAGCGCCGCGGAATTTTTTGACGACATTCTGTACCCCGTGCACTATTGGGGACAGGCACTTGCGGAGATTGAAAGAATGTTATTCCGCGCGTTTGCGGTGAAAGGTCACCGCAGTTTCATACCCCAAATTAAAAGTTGGGCGTCACTAGAACCATTTGCGCGAAAGGAAACGTGAATGCAACATCGCCCGATAATCATCGCCGGAGGCTTGAGCTTCATCGTCGGGGCACTGGCGTTCGTTTCCGTCTTCAGCTATCTGGCTGCGAACTTCGACTACCCAGGCATTCTTGATGGCAGCGCCTCCGAAGTGCTTCCGCGTCTGCGTGCCGGCGGGTCGACCATGAGAGCCATTTGGGCGCTGTACGCATTTCTCCCGTTGCTTCTGGTGCCGGGAGCGGTAGGCGCATATTTCGCCTGTCCGTCGAGCCGCGGACGCATGACACTCGCGCTTGTCGCCGCATCATTGGGTTCGCTGGCGATGTGTTTGGGCCTGATGCGTTGGCCAAGCATCCACTGGGCGCTGGCGGATGCCTATGCTCAGTCTGGCGCTGCGGCAAGGAGCAGCCTCGCGGCCGTCTTCTTGGGCCTGAACGTCTACCTCGGCAACTACATCGGCGAGTTTTTGGGCGAGGTATGCCTGGCGATCTTCTTCCTCTTCGCGGGCCTGTCACTTCTTAACGAGAAGCAGTTCCCGAAGTGGTTGGGATGGTGCGGGGTGGCGTTCGCTTCCCTGTTTGTGATCGGGGCGTTTCGCAATGTCACGCCTGCGGTGCAGGGCGTTGCCGATGTCAACAACGCCCTGTTGCCGCTATGGATGATTGTTCTCGGTGTTTCGCTCATCTGGTACTCACGGAAGGCCTAGCCCGAAGGTGGCTGCGACTGCAAAGCCGTTCGGTACCGTATGGACTCTGCTCCTCTGGCGGTGAACTGTTGCCACTGTCGCTGGTGCCAGCGTGAGACAGGTTCTGCCTTCGCACTGAACGCAATGATCGAATCTGATCGGGTCACCAATCTTGGGGTTGATCCAGAGCTGATTGACACGCCTTCCGAGAGCGGCCTCGGGCAGAAGATCGCGCGTTGCCCTGTGTGCAAGGTGGCAGTCTGGAGTCACTATCCTGCCACCTGACGCCCACATCTTCACAGCATCCAAGCAGCCGTGGGTTCAGTTCCCACCGGGCGCGCGCGTCTTCCCCGAGTGCTACGAGCGCGAAGAGGTTTGGTCGCCCGAGAGCCTGCAAAGGAGAGAGGCCCTGCTGCCGAAAATCAATGCCTACTTGGCGGCCGCCGCTGATGCTGAGCGTTGACGCTGTAGAAAATGTCGATCTGAAGGCGAGCGCGGATCTCGCCATCACGATTGGCGAACGAGCAGCGATTCGATCTCGATGATCGATCCGATCTCCGCGATATCTTCTCAGCTCTTCGTGCCGATCTTCCCGTATCGCATCAGCTTCTCGATGTTGTGGACTAGGCAGTACAACTTCCACTGCGTGTCGACTTTGCGCCGACCGCGCAGCGTGAAGCGGTTCAGTCGCTTGTTGTGGCGCAGGTTCGCGAAGACGGGTTCGACGGTGGCGAAGCGCCGTCCGTAGCGACGACGTCCTTCGGGACTATCGATCTTGCGCTTCATGCGTGTGGTCGCGGATTCTGGTGAGTCGGCGGCCTTGCCTCTGAAGAACGTGACCTGTCGTCCCGCAGACTTCTCCGGATGTCGAAGGCATTGAGTGCGCAGTGGGCATGACCGACACGTCGAGTCGGCGGCACGGAACCGATCTCCGACAAAGCCGCGCTTGTCGTGGTGTGTCCCACTTCGCTGCATCGGCTTGCCGGCGGGGCAGACGCAGGTGCGCTGCTCGGGATCGAACGCGAAGTCTGCAGGGGTGAACAACGCTGGCTTGCTCGAGTCGGGTGACTTGTCGTGCAGCGGATCCGGGTTCTGTTGATGCCTATCCTGCGTAGCAAAGCGCTCATCGCGCTGGCGCATACCGTTGTCGGCTACCAACGCGTCGATGCCCTGAGCCTCCAGCGTCTGGAGGTTCTGCTCGCTGTGGTAGCCCGCGTCGGCCGTGATCAGTGATGCGGGACTCAGCACATCTCTCATGCCATCGACGACACCGAGCAGCAGTTCTTGCTCCGAGCCCGTGCCATGCGCTTGCGCTTCGACGATGACCTGATGTCGTGCATCCACGGCGGCCACGCCGGTGTAGCCCTGTAGTACGCCCTTCGCGGTGGCCATCTTGGCTGACTCGTTGTCGGTCAGGTTGCTCTTGCGGATCGAGCCACTCGGTCCCTTGCGATCTGCGTGATGAGACAACCACTCGCGCAGCTTCTGCGCCTCGCGCTGCAAGCCCGCGAGGCGCTGCGCTTGCTTGGTCTGCAGATCCGCTTCGACCGGCTTGTCGTCCTGATCGCGGTGTCGCTGCAGCATCACAGTCGCGGCCGCCTCGAGCTTGTCGAGTTGCTTCTGGAACTCGGCCCGCGTGCCACTGCGCGCCTTGGCCGCGTTGCTTGGCAGCTTCACGCCATCGATCGCGAACATCTCCTGGCCGATCAGTCCTTGACCCAGGCAGATCGATAGCACTGCAGCAAAGACCTGCGCAATGTCCTTCTCTCGCCCGCTGATAAACGCCGCAATCGTCGTGAAGTGCGGCGCGCTGTCGCCGCTCAGGGCCATGAACGTCACGTGGTCCCGGCAGACACGCTCGATCGCGCGGCTGCTGACCATCCCCTGCGAGTAGGCAAACAGTACGACCTTCAGCAGCATCGCCGGCGGGTAGGCCGCCGATCCTCGCTCATCGTTGCGGTAATGCGCGTCGAAGTGCGACAGGTCCAGCTCGTGATCGATCAGATGCGCCAGCGCATGCTCGAATGTCCCGGGCAGCAGCTGGCGGCTCAGATCCACCGCTAGCAGCTTCATCCCGTTGTCCACGTCCTTGTATCGGGCCATGCCGTCGATCCTCTGGTCACAATCTCCAGAACTTCGACCAGCCATTGCGGCTCGAGTTCTTCCGCGGCATGATCAGAACATGAATTTTCTACAGCTTCGTTAGCCGTCACTTCCAACTTGCAAACGCGGTAGTGATACTATAGTATCACTTTATGCGCACCGAACTTGTTACCACTCTAAAACGCCAAGCCACCGAATTACTTGCGGAGCTGGACAAGCATCGCGAGCCTATTCTGATTACGGAACATGGCCGACCAAGCGCCTACTTGGTAGACGTTGAGAGCTATGATCTGCTCCAGAAGAGAATAAAATTGCTTGAGGGAATTGCCCGGGGAGAGAAAGCCATTGAGGAGGGCCGATCTCTGTCGCAAGCCCGGGCCAAACAACGAATGGCTCGATGGTTGAAATAGTTTGGTCCGAGCCTGCGCTGACTGATCTCGACGCGATAGCCGATTACATCGCGCTGGACAATCCACGTGCAGCGTCCGACTTCGTACGCCGGGTATTTGCGCACACTGACCAACTTGCCGAACATCCTCGCAGCGGCCCGAAATTGCCCGAGCTGCCTGGTTGGCGATACCGGCAGATTTCCGAACCACCTTGTCGAGTCATCTACCGATGTGAGAAGGATCGGGTCCTAGTACTGCACGTCGTCCGCGCTGAACGTCAGTTGAAGTTGAAAGTCCTCACTGAAAGAGCAAAAAAGACCAAGTGACGGCTAACAAACCGCTCGACCGCTCAAGGCCCTGATAGTAATCTGACAGGTATGGTCGAGCAAGCCCCGAAAACAAGCTGCCTCCGCCAAGCTCTTTCCATCGGGCCCGAGCGGTCAGCGAAGCGTTAGGCCGTACTGATGACGCGCCCCGTTCTTGGCCGTGCTTTGCATGGGAGTTTCCGCAGCCGAGCCCGAAGTTTCGGCCCAGCCGGCCGACGCCCCGTACCCAGGGAACGCACACCTGTTCAGCGTCTACGTGCTGCGACCCGAGGTAGCGGCGCGCAATTCCAGCTACCTGCATTATCCGACCAGCAACGCCGCCGCCTATGCGGTCGTCGATCCAGCGGTATACGAACCACCGCAGCGTCTACTCGGCGCCCGAAACCCGCGCGCATCTCACACCACTGAAGCTGCATTCGCCTGCGTACACGCGACAGCTGAACCGCATGTGGATGCGGTTCAAGGCGGGACACTGAGCCCGGCAGATTCCTTGACCACTTCCGAGCAATCCTGATACACATAGAGACAACGCAGGGGTAATCATGAAACGACGTCAATTCGTTGGCGCGGGCCTGGCGCTCGCCGCAACCTGGCCGGTGCGTGGATTCACTTCGGTGCTCAAAGGTGTCGGCGACCTGCCGGCAAAGACCCTGAGCGGCGGCGAGACCGTGCTGCACGGCTCCTCCATTGAGGCCTTCGCCGCCAGCCTGCGTGGCGAGGTGCTGCTGGCGGGCAGCGATAATTACCACAGCACGCGACGCGTCTGGAACGCGCTGTTCGACAAAAAGCCGGCGCTGATTGCGCGCTGCACCGGGGCTGCCGATGTGCAGCAGGCTGTAAATTTCGCCCGCGAGCATCAGTTGCTGACTGCTGTGCGCGCCGGCGGCCACAGCTATTCCGGCAAGTCGAGCTGTGACGGCGGGCTGATGATCGACCTGCAACCGATGCAGGGCGTACGCGTCGATCCCGAGACCAAGCGCGCCTACCTCGCATCCGGCTCGTTGTTAGGCCTGCTCGATCATGAGTGCGCCGCCTACGGCCTGGCGACGCCGGCCGGCACCGTCTCGCACACCGGCGCTGCGGGCCTTACGCTCGGCGGCGGCCTCGGCCGGCTGGGCCGACACTTCGGGCTCAGCTGCGACAACGCCGTCTCCTTCGATATCGTGACCGCCGACGGACGGTTCCTGCGCGCCAACGACAAGGAGAACCCCGATCTCTACTGGGGCCTGCGGGGCGGCGGCGGCAATTTCGGCGTCGTCACCTCGATCGAATACCGGCTGCACGAAATGGATCCGGTGATCCTCGGCGGCAACATCGTCTGGCCGATCGACCAGGCGCGCGACGTGCTGCGCTACTACCGCGATATCGCGGCGGACGCGCCCGATGTCGTCAACCTCGACCCCGTCCTGGAATACGAGCCCGACGGCGCGGTGATTGCAATCGAAGTGTGCTGGTCTGGAGATCTCGCGCAAGGAGAGAACTGGCTCAAGAAGCTGCGCGCCTTCGGCAAGCCCAAAAGCGACAACGTCATGCCGATGCAGTACGTGTCCCTGCAGTCCAGCAGCGACGAGTCGCTGGCGCCTGGCAGGTATTACTACATGAAGACGGGCATGCTGACGCAGCTCAAGGATGACGGCATCGACCTGATCGTCGATTCGTTCAGGCGCATGCCAAATTGGTACCTGGTGTTCTTCGACCACTGCGGCGGCGCCTACCGCCACATGTCGCCCACCGCGACGGCGTTCCCCAATCGCGACATGCAGTTCACGCTGGGCACGCACAGCATCTGGCCCGGCAAGGACGGCATCGACGAAAACATCGAGAAGATGCGCGCCAACTGGAAGGAGCTGGCGCCGCTCACCAAGGGCTTCTACACGAATTACGTGGATACCGACGTCACGCTGGCCGGCTACCGCGAGAACTACGGGCCGAACTTCGAGCGGCTCGTCGCCCTCAAGGCCAAGTACGACCCCCACAACCTGTTCCGGCTGAACGCGAACGTGCCGCCGAAACTGGGGTAGCGGCCGAGCGCCGTAACTGGGACCCGTAGTCGCTCAGGCCGCTCAGGTCGCACCAGCGGCCCGCTCGCCCGCCATGCGCGCGCTCAACTCCCGCGTCGCTGCGGCGTCCACCTTGCCGCCAGCGGCGATCACCACGCCGTAGCTACGGGGCGCGGTCTACCTGCGGTGAACTGGCTCGGTGTCGGCGCAACTCAAGGAATCTGGGCATTTCCGATCGCATTCATCGCGTACGTGATAATCCGGTAGTGAGGTCAATGGTCGCGACCCTTGAGGGACTTCTTCCATGATGTTCAGCTGCGACGCCTAACAACTTGTTGGAGCGACAGCGCGGCCGGTAGCTTCGAAAGGGGTCGAGTGATGTGCAGGTTTAGGATCAAGCGGCTTCGATGTGCGGCAGCGGAGCCGCGCTTCGCTCAACACGGGCGTTAGACGCCAAACTTGCTAATGGTCATACCTCAGTGATACCATCTAGGTATGAAGATTGCCATCTCGGTTCCGGACGAAGTTTTTGAGGCCGGCGAACATCTCGCGCAGCAGTTGAAATTGTCTCGTAGCCAGCTCTATTCCGATGCTTTGGCCGCATACCTTAGCGAGCGCGGCGCGGCTGCAGTTACCGCAAAATTGAACGCAATCTACGGTAAAGAAAACTCTAGCCTAGATAGGTCGTTTGCTCGCGCCCAGTCTCAGGCGATCGCTGATGACACGTGGTGAGGTCTGGTGGGCGGATTTACCGCCACCGACCGGATCAGGTCCAGGATTCCGCCGGCCGGTGCTGATCGTGCAGTCCAATTTATTCAATAACAGTGGTATTAGGACCGTAGTAGTAGCGGTCATAACCTCAAACCTTGCGCTTGCCGATGCTCCGGGCAATGTACGCATCGGGAAGACTGACTCCGGGCTGTCAAAGCCTTCGGTGGTCAATGTCTCGCAGCTATTAACTGTAGATCGCGCAATCCTAAAGCAACGGATGCGTACTCTAAATTCCGAAGCGATGAGCAAGGTTAATGAAGGCCTCAAACTCTTGTTAGCAGGTTGACGTCTAACAATCCGCTCGACCGCTGACGGCCCAGGTAGTAATCTTTTGGGTATGGTCGAGCAAGACCGGTATATAAACTGCCTCCGCCAACCTTTTTCCATGGGGCCAGCGCGGTCAACGGAACGTTAGGCGGCATTAGACTCTAGAAGCACTCCACCCTGAGGAGACATATGTCTACAGAACGCCCATCAATCATCGCGCCCATCTGCCTTGTTATCGGCGCGCTTCTCGGTTTGGCTGGCAGCTTTGCGCCGTCCGCGTCGTTGCGAGGTCTGGCTTGGGGCGTCGATGGCAGTGCCCTTATCGTGGCGGCGGCGGTGCTTGCCGTCCACTTCCTTCGGCAGGGCAGTCAGTTACTCGCCGCGGGGTTCCTTGTTTTCATCGCGGGCGAGGCCTTGGTGCTTTCTGGTGCCGCCATGTCACTGGAAGCCAGCGCACCATCCTTCGCCGCAGGTGCTGGACTCTGGGCCGCGGCCTTGCTTCTAATCAGCGCGCCTAATGTCATGCCGCTGCCGGTCCGTGCATTTGGCGGCCTCGCGGCGTTGCTATTCGCGGCTACTGCGCTGCAGGTTTTCTCCGGTCGCAGCCTTACCCCGCTCACCGAACCGCTTCCATTCTTCGCCTATCCCGTATTCGTTTTCACCCTGTTTGGTTGGGCGTGGTGGTGTCGTATGACGCCGCGCAAGTAGCGCAATGAAAATGCCGCCTAAATACCGGTTCGAGCGGTCGCAGGATGAATAAAGCGCCTTGTTCATGCGGCAGCGTGCGCGCCACCCAACCGGGGCGTTAGGCGTCACTTTCACAAACTTCGTGTCGGGGTTTTTCGATGTACATTCCACCCGGATTCAACACAGTGACGCCGTACTTTTTTGTAAAGAACGCCGAGTCATTTGTTGATTTCCTAATTCTGGGCCTTGGCGGCGAAGAAACGTGCCGAACGATGGCTTCGAACGGTCGCATACAAAACGTCCAGGTAAAACTGGGATCCTCCACGGTTATGGTCAGTGAAGCTACGGACCAATACAGATCAATGGCCTCAGCCTTCTATCTCTATGTCGAAAATGCCGACGCCGCGATGACACGCGCACTCAACCAAGGTGCACGCCTAGAAATGCCAGTTTACGACATGCCCTATGGCGATAGGCAGGGAGGTGTCAGAGATGCACACGGAAACATTTGGTGGATTTCGCAACGCGTAGTCGAGGAGCCATACAGTCCTTGAGTTCGAGGGTTTGAAGTGTCGCCTAACAATCTGCTGGACCGCTGACAAAGCTCACGGGGGCATTCTCTACCATGACGACTTCGACTGCCGATAATCAATCTCGACCACTCCCGCATCATGTAGCCGTGATCGGCGCCGCAGGTGGTCTCGGCCAGGGAATACTCAGCGTGTGCCGAGCCGCGGGAGTGAGTTTCACTGCCATTGTCCGTTCCAGGCCGGAACGCATAACCGAGGTGCCGCGCGGATCTCGCGTGGCTGTTGTGCAGTCGCTCGGCGATCGCGCCGCCCTCATGGCCGCGTTCGCCGGCGCAGATGCCGTTCTAACTGCACTTGGAGTTACGGCAACGGCCAATGAGCACTCCGCATTGCTCTCTGCGAACATGGCTACCGTTGAGGAGTCGCTGTTGGCTGCAGGCGTCGACCGCATCATCATGATCAATACGTTGCTCACTTCACTGCCAGGGCAACCTGCAAGCCGGCTCATGCGCTTCTTCATGTTGATGCCCGGAACAATGGGCCGCGGGGCTCGTGAACAGCAAGCGGTAATGGGCGCGCTCGGCAACGGGGCGTTCTCATCGCTTCGCTGGACCGTCGTCCGCGGCGGCCTCAACTCTCGCGGCAAAGATGAGCGCCCCGTGGCGTCCGCTGACTGGCACGGCGCGCTAAACTCCTGGTCACCCGTTTCGTATGAGGCTATGGGCCGATGGATGCTTGAGGAGGCAGCGGCCAATGAGTTCGTCCGTGCGGCACCCTTGGTGTCACGGCGCCGCACGTGAAAGATGCCGACGAGCGGCCTAACAACGGCAGGCAACCGACGGCGCTGCGCACCGCCGCTGATGTCGGACGTTGAGCATCATAAAAACGCGATGAAATATGGACTTTCCACTGATTCTGAATAACTTTGGTTCTCTAATCACTGCCGGTCTTGGTGTTATGGGCTTGATACGGCCCA
>JANNVI010000009.1:0-196071 GCA_031414335.1 Gammaproteobacteria bacterium
AAGTGATTGCAATCTGCATAGTAGCTATCAAGCACCATCCGGGACAGCATTGCCTGTGGAATTTAAATGCCGGCAATATGGCAGGTTATTTTGGCGCAGCAATGACCGTTGAGGGTCGCCTTCCGACTCACGGCCTGCTCCGGACTTGCCTTTGGGACCACACTACCAGGGCCGACCGCCCAACCAGTACTGTTGACCCTTTCCTGTCCTTCGCCGAGGGCAGCTTTCGGGTAGGTCCCTTGGACTGAACTGCCGCGTGATCAGACTTGAAGGCGCCAATCTCTATTCGTTCATCAACAAGCACTTACACCAAGAAATGCTCGCAAACGCGTGAATTGCCTATCAAAAAAGACCTCCTCTAGAACCCGGTTCGGTTGATATGCTAATGGAATGCATTCGTTCATTAACTGTTAGATCGCGGCGACACGAGCGGCGACACGAGCCTTGCAGTAGCTACCGAATGTAGCTACAATACCCCATGTTCTCCTGGGACGAAGCAAAGCGTAAGTCGAACCTTCGAAAGCACAACATTGATTTTCTTGATGCTCAAGAGATTTTCCGTGGCTTTACCGTTACGGCAGAAGACGATCGCGAGGCTTACGGGGAACAGAGATTTCTGACTCTGGGTCTCCTTGAAGACCAGGTTGTAGCAGTAGCACACACCGAACGAGACGAAGACATCCGAATAATTTCCATTCGCAAGGCCACAAAACATGAAGCGCGCTTCTACTTCTCGCAAATCACAAACTGACCTTAAGAAGTTGAGGCTAATGTCCGATCGTGACGTGAAAGTCGATGCGGACAATCCGGAGTGGACACCAGCCATGTTTGCTCGTGCCGTGCTTCGCAAAGGCCTCAAGCCAGTCTCGAAAAAAGCTCTGTTGTCTTTGCGAATCGACTCGGAGGTTGTTGAGTGGTTCCGTGACCAAGGTCCAGGCTATCAGTCGCGAATGAATGCACTGTTGCGTGCATACATGGAAGCACATAAGTAGGCCGCGATCTAACAATCCGCTGGACCGCTCACGCCCCTAGAGCGATAGTTTGAGGTATGGTCGAGCTAACCACTGAAATAAAGTTCCCTCGTTTATCGCTGCCCGATCTCGGGGGCGAGCGGTCAGCACGGCGTTAGGCGGCCTGGGTGACGCCTGCAATTTCGACGCGTACGAGCTAGTATCAGAAGATCATGAGCTTTGACGTTATTGGTGAAATTGAGAATTCCGAGACTATAGCGCCAGGTCGCGGGATTCGTGAACGGGCGCGCCTCGTAAAGTTCTATGGGCGCGGCCGCTGGCGGAAACGCAAAGGCAATGCCCAAATAAAGTTAAATTCCGGCGAAATCGTGCGCGCCGAGATACACTGGTACGAAGCGACAGGTATCGGAAAGCGCGAGTTTAAGATCAAGCGCATCCTGTAGGTGCAAACACATGGCAAAGACTAAGAAACAGTTTTTTATTTGCGTGGACAACTCTGGCTACGAGGCGTCTCTTGAGCGCCGTAAGATTTACGAAACGATTCCGGACGCTGCGGCGGCTAAACTCAATCTGATTCGCGTCGTCGACGAGAGTGGTGAGAGTTATCTCTATTCTGAAGAAATGTTTGTACCGGTATCGCTACCGGAATCGGTGCGTAAGGCCGTGTTGCAGGCCGCCTAACAATCTGCTTGACCGCTCACGCCCCGAGGGACATGGTTTCACGTATGGTCGAGCAACCTGTTGAAATAAAGTGCCCTCGTTTATCGCTGCCCGATCTCGGGGGCGAGCGGTCAGCACGGCGTTAGACGACTCATTGGTCTAGCATTGACGTTTTGACGTTATAGCGTCAGAATACGCGTATGGAAACACCGAAGCGGGCCACCGTCTACTTTGACCCCAGCGTCCACAAGGCATTGCGACTGCGCGCGGCCGCCAGTGATCGCTCGATATCTGACATGGTTAATGACGCTGTTAAGGCTTCGTTGGCGGAAGATGCAGAGGACGTCGCATCCTACGAAAGCCGTCGCAGGGAGCGCCCTCAATCGTTTGACAGCTTCGTGAAAGACATGAAGCGTCGTGGCGTCATATAGGGTCCAAATCAAGCCCTCCGCCGGGAAAGAACTACTGGCGGTAGGAAGCAAAGCCGACCGGCAACGACTGGTTGGGAAGATTCAGTCCCTGGCGGAAGACCCTCGGCAGCACGGAAGCGAGAAACTTGCCGGCTTCAGTCACCTTTACCGTGTGCGGCAAGGCAACTATCGAGTGGTGTATCAAATTGATGACGATCTGAAAGAAGTCACGGTCTACAAGATCGGCGATCGCAAAGACATCTATCGGTGAGTCGTCTAACAAACCGCTCGACCGCTCAGGGCCCTGGTAGTAACCTGATGAATATGGTCGAGCAAGCCCCGAAAATGAACTGCCTCCGCCAACCCCTTTCCATAGGGCCCGAGCGGCCAGCGGAACGTTGGACGTCGAACTTGCAAATGGTCATACCTTGGTGATACCATTCAGGTATGAAGATAGCCATCTCGGTTCCGGACGAGGTTTTTGAAGCTGGAGAACATCTCGCGCAGCAGCTGAAATTGTCTCGTAGTCAGCTGTATTCCGATGCATTGGCGGCATACCTTGGCGAACGCGGCGCGGCTGCGGTTACCGCCAAATTGAACGCTATCTACAGTAAGGAAAACTCCAGTCTAGATCGGTCATTTGTTCGCGCACAGTCTCAAGCGATCGCCGATGACACGTGGTGAGGTCTGGTGGGCGGACCTACCCGCACCAACCGGATCAGGTCCAGGATTTCGCCGGCCGGTGCTGATCGTGCAGTCCAATCTATTCAATAGCAGTGGGATAAAGACCGTAGTAGTAGCGGTCATAACCTCAAACCTTGCGCTTGCAGATGCTCCGGGCAACGTACGCATCGGGAAACCCGACTCCGGACTGTCAAAGCCTTCGGTGGTCAATGTTTCACAGCTAATTACCGTGGATCGCGCACTCTTAAAGCAACGGATGCGTACACTAAATTCCGACACGATGAGCCAAGTAGACGAAGGCCTCAAACTCTTGTTAGCGGTTTGACGTCTAACAATCCTCGACCGCTAGCGGCCCAAGTAGCATAATTTGCGGATGGTCGAGCAAGCCTTGGAAATAAAATGCCTTCGTTGTTCGCCGCCCTGCGGGGCCGCGCGGTCAGCGGTTATACGGTGCTGTGTGCTCCGGCCGGTTTCGATATGATCTGCCGATGCTAAACTGTTTCTCTCTCTGATTCTCCGAAGGAGAACATAGTGCCTACAGTAGTTGCGGAGCACATCTTTCATCTTCCAGTAGACGATCTATGGGCGATACTCGGTGACTTCGGTGACACGGGTAGATGGTCAGGACGTCCAAAGAACGCATGCGTCCAAGAAGGATCCGGTATCGGCGCCCTGAGAACGCTGACCATCGCAGACGGTAACCGCATCGTTGATCGACTGGAGGCGCAAAGCGACTACAGCTATAGCTATTCAGTTGTCAGCGGAAATCTACCCTGGACAACTTACTTCGCGACGATGGCCGTCGAACCTGTTGACGGAAAGACATCCAAGTTCACATGGACGGGTACATTCGAGCCTAAAGGGATGACACCCGAGCGATGCATCGAGTTCACCAAGAACGTATATGCAGCGGGAATCGCGTTAATGAAAGCGAACATTCCCGAGGCAAGATAGCGGTGAGGTCGACCCAAACGCGGAAGTTGGGTTGTTCGCTGCATCGTATATATAACCAGCCGCTGCACCGGCCCACTTGCTTCGTCACGCCCTCTGCTGCCGCGAAAGCCGCGCCAAAGCTGCGTGGCCGGCGAGCGGCGCCGTTAGGCGTAAAATTCACCATGGCCCAAGGTCCGTCGATCCTAAAGTCCAAGTGGCCGTCGCTATGGATCGCGCTTGCGTATGCCCTTGTTGGCACGTGGTTCTTCCACGTTCATGAGAGTCTGCCCGCCGCTGTTCGCGCGCCAACTTCCCTCCTTCTTGCTCCTATCGTAATCGTGGATGGTGCCTGTTACTACCTGGGACTCCCTGGCATCTACGGTAAGAACGCTTTCATGTTGGTGGCAATGCTGGCCTTCGGGCGGCCCATTGCCGAGGTTGTGCGTCGCGGGGCGTCGGGCCGCTACGGATGCAACAACGGCACCTAACCGATCGCTAGCGTCGCCAGGCCGCCGCTCGCGGCTCAGCTTCAACGTTTCGTAATTGCGAACGTCTGCTTTCTGGCTTGAAATTCGAAGCGGGGAACTGCTGGTTTTTGGTCCGAGAACGGCCTGAGTGACCACTGCGAACCGGTCATTCGCGATCAGCAAATTCGCCTCAAGACCCCTCACCTCACACGCTCTTCCCCGCGTTCCGGTGCACGTTCAAGCTGCTGCGTTCGCTCCCGGATGCGGGCCCGTGCCCACGGCTCGCCCCGTTCCACGGAATCGGCTAACGCCGCGCGCACTCCGGCCACGAACCGGGCGCGATCGCGCGCACTGTCCATTTGCTTCGCGGCTAACTCTTCTGCGACTTTTAAGTAAATATAGCTCCCCGCCAATTCCGGATGCCGCTCCACCGCGCCCTGCGGTGCGAGCGCATCGTCGCGCAACGACCTGGCCGCTTCCGCGCGCTTCTCAAAAAATCCTTCCTTCTCGACGACCCAGCGATTCCGAAACGTGGTCTTGGATTCCGTCGCTTCGTTGGCCGCCAACTCCCGATCCGTGGCTTTCACCGTCACCAGGTCTTTCCGCACCGATCGCAATTCCACGCGGTCCCCGACTTGCGCCTGGGTTTCGGATTCCTTGATGGCACGCCCCAGATCCACGCCCCACACGGTGCGCCGTCCCTGCTCGGTCTCCAGGGTCACAAAATAGGACATCGGTCCGTCGCCATGATGCTGATAGGGCGCCGCGCCGTGATTCACCAAATCTCCGACCATCGGGGGACGCTCCGCGGTCCCAGACCTGTTCCGTTCCCCGTTGTTAGCAGTCCGCGCATCGCGATCCACCGAGGCACGTACGGCGGACTCGCGGCGCAGCCGCTCTGACAACTCCTCGCGCTCGCCCACCGTGGGTGTGTAACCTTCAACCTCCAGACCCTGCACCGTGGCGGCCGCCCAGGCTTCGCGCCGGAACCGCTCGGTCCCGCGCACGGTGACGGCTTCCCAGCCGCGCGCCGTGGCAATCGACGCCAAAGAGCGGATCACTTCGCTGTTTTCGCTGCGGGTCGTGAGCGAATGGCCTCGATCCGTAAACGCTAACCTGCCATCGGGGAAATAGAACTGACTGCCGTCGCCCCGGAACTGCGCCTGCACCGCCAATGGAATGGTTCGATCGGGCGTAGGGTGTGCCTTGCTCAGGCGCCGCAACCGCGACACGTCCACCGAATTTTCAGTATCGTCAGCCGCCGCCGTCGCGGCGGCCGGCCCGCCGCCCAGATTGTTAGATTCACACATGACGTCAACGACTGCCATCGAACCACCGAACCCATGAAGCGATCCACGACCGAGTGCATACCCGCCTCCGTTGCCAGCTGCCCAGGTTCAAGTCCCGTAAACAAATCCAAATTCGGATCCATGACGACGTCCGACGTGGAGATCGAGCGCAAGCGCGCGATATCGCTCTCGCCGGCGTCGCGCTCAACCACGGGACCTGCCACGTCGTCAGCGGACCCCAATCCCCCGCCCGGCGCCAACGCGGTCTGACTCAGGCTCTTCGGCAACGTGTGCCGAACCAGCAGGAGTGGGGGCGGCCGCGGATGCGGCGGCCTGAGTCGATGTTTGAACTTCGGATCTTCGAAGTAGCGGATCTTCTGACAGCGGATCGGACGCAAGCCTTCATAAAAGACCAGCGCCTCATCAGAGGGTAATTCCTTGATTTCCTGCGGCAGCATCAGCGGCCGGCGCTGCTGACTCTCCGAGACGCTGCGGCCGCGGCCCGCGCCTTGGCCCCACGACCACTGCGGTTTCGACACGGTCTTCACGGTGACCGTTTGATTGCCGAGCTCATTTGAGATGTCCACGGCATCGCCATGGTCTTTGGGCGTAAAGACAATCCGCGCGGCCAGGCTCTTGAGCATCGTATCGGCGATGTCTCGCCCGTACACGTCGCGCAGCTGTGCAGGCGTCTGAATCACCAGCACCACGCGCACGTTGTAGCCCGGCAAATACGAGATTGCCTCGGCAACGATCGGGATCCTGCCCAAGGCCGTGAACTCATCGAGCAGGATCATGACCTGGTGTTTGAGTGCCGGGTTGTGCTCGGGCAATTCCCGGGTCTGCAGGCCAATCGCCTGCTGAAAGAACAAATTCAGCACCGGCCGCAGTCGATGCAAGTCTTCGGGATTGACGCCGACATAGATCGAGATCGGATTTTTCCGCAGTTCGCGCAAATCAAAATCATTGCCCGACGTGGCGGCATCGAGGATCGGGTTCAGCCACATGTCAAGTCGAGAGGTAAACGTCTTGCGCACCGAACCCGCGGTTTGCCCCGGCAAATTGGTGGCGTCATACAACAACATGACGCACTCGGCCGACAAGGGATCGGCGCCCCGCATCCGCTCCCGAATCAAGGCGTGCCAGTGTTCTGAGAACCCGTCGTTATCGATCGCCATGCCCTGGCGCAACACCTCGCCAATGGTCCGCGGCAAACTCGGCGTTTCGAACAGGTAGAGCGCAATCCCCAGGAACAGCGATCGCGCGCAGGCCGCCCAGAATGCGTCCGGCATCTGATCGGGAAAAAGCATGAGGCCGATGCGCTGCAGGTCATTCACCCGCTGCTCGAAATGGGGCGCGACGTAGAAAAGCGGATTCCAGCGATGCGTGCGCGCGTCGTCAGCGAAGGGCTCAAACAAAAAACACTTGTGCCCACAGGCTTCCCGATAACCCGCCGTCACCATCCAGTTCTCGCGCTTCAAATCAATGCAGACCAGCGAGCCATTCCAGTTGAGCGCATTCGGGATCACCACCCCGGTGCCTTTGCCCGCGCGCGGCGGCGCGGCAAGCGCGACGCCCTGCTGCCCCTGCAGCATCAGGATTTTACGCCCGAGTTTTCCGAGAATGATCCCCTCGTCGCCTAACAAGCCTGCTCTTTTGATCCGGGAACGCGTTTCAAAACTCGTTTCACCATGCAGCGCGCGCGGCTTGGGCCATAGCGTCCCAAGCGCCACGAGACCCATCAACACCAGCCCGCCCAGGGAAAATCGCAGCATGTCCTCCCGCAAATCCGGATCATCGCCGTAGTAATAGGCGTAGCGGGCAATGGTCAGCGGCGAGGCCTCCCGAATATCCCCCTGAATCCGCCACAAAAACCCAAACCCGGCGAGATACTGGCTCGTCACGAGCGCGATCACGAGCACCGCCGCGACTTTGAGAGCGCCGCCGCGAAATAAGGTGTTAGTCGACATGGCGCGCCCGCCGCCGCTCCATCGGTCCATACCAAATCTCCTTGATAAACCGTTGCTGCTTGTCGACCCCGAACTGAATCACGACATCGATCAGTAAATGCAATAAATGCTTGATGTCATGCCGCGCCAATTGCCGGCCGCCCGGGGATTCCTTGACGAGCAGCACGAGCTGCTCGAACGCCAGGCGGCAACTCCCGGCATGCACACTGGTAATCGACCCCGGGTGACCCGAGTTCACGTTGCGCAAATAATCAAACGCTTCTTCGGAGCGCAGCTCTGCGAGCAATATGCGATCCGGGCGCATGCGCAGGGTTCTGGTGCATCCGCGGACCATACGGGTACGCTGACGCGATCGGGTGTTCCGCAATCTTCTGGTTCACGCGAGAGCCATCGCCCATTCGGCTTTCCGCGACCAGCCACGGCGACGTCGGCCACGCCCAAACGAGAATTGTTCTTTGCGAATACGGTGGGCGAGTTCGATGCCGGCGAGCGTAATGGCCGCGTTGTCGAACGATTTGAAGCCAGCCATCGAGGCGCAGCGCCGCTTGATCGCGCGGTGGTCCTGCTCGATGACGTTGTTGAGATACTTGTTCGTGCGAACTTTGACATTGCGCCAGCAGGGGTGTTCGCGTCGCAGCAGCCACAACGCTTGCCGACTCGGCACGTGGCCATCCAGTGTCACCTTCCGCGGGACGCGCGGAAGAGTCGACGCGAGCGCTTTGCGAAAGAATGCCTGTGCGGCGGCGATGCCACGGTCACGGCGGAGCAGGAAGTCGACCGTCTTGCCGTGCTTGTCGACGGCGCGGTACAGATAATGCCACTTGGCCTTGATCAAGATGTACGTCTCGTCCACCCGCCACGAGGTGCCAACCACCTTGGAGAAACGCCTCCAGCGCTTCTCGAACTCCGGAACGTAGCGGGTCACCCACCGAAGCACGGTCGTATGGGCCACCTGGATGCCGCGCTCGGCCATCATTTCGACCAGGTCCCGGTACGACAACCGATACGTGATGTACCAGCGCACGCACAGCTCGATGACGTCGGCGTCAAACACTCGGCGGCGGTAGATCGGGTCACGGGCAATCGGCTTGCTCATTCAGCACCTCGGGCAGGACTCTCCGCGAGTCTACCCGTGGCCCTGGATGCACCAGAACCCAAATTCGTCATGACGTATAGCACGGGCAACACCAATAGCGTCAGTACCGTCGCGGAGAGGATTCCGCCAATAACAACCGTTGCCAGTGGCCTTTGCACTTCCGCGCCTGTGCCGGAGTTTAGAGCCATCGGCAGAAATCCGAGGCTCGCAACGAGTGCGATCATCAAGATGGGTCGCAACTTGCCCATTGCACCAGCGACAACTGCGTCGTGCACTGCGATACCGTTGCGCCGCTGCTCGGTAAACGCTGATAGCATCACGACACCGGTCAGCACCGCAACGCCTGAGAGCGTAATGAACCCGACACCCGCAGAAATCGACAGCGGTATTCCGCGCAGCCACAGCGCGATAACGCCACCGGTGAGCGCAAGTGGCACACCCGAGAAGACTAACAGCGCCTCAAGTGGCGAGCCGAACGTCAGCAGCAGGAGACCGAAAACCGCAGCCAGCGTCGCTGGCACGAGAATTTGCAACCGCGCGCTCGCCGATTCCAACTGCTCGAAGGTGCCGCCGTAATCGATCCAATAACCGGGTGAAAGTGTTACGCCCTTGGATATCGCTTGCTTCGCCAAGGTCACGAAAGAACCCAGGTCCCGGCCCCTGACATTGACTGTTACAACGACGCGACGCTTGCCATTTTCTCGACTGATCTGATTCGGGCCGCTGATTTGCCGGAGGGTGGCAACCTCGCCGAGTGGCACGTACCTGCCGCCTGGCAACGCGATCGGCAGCCGCGCGATTGCCGCTGGATCGCCGCGCAGCGCCTCATTCAGTCGCACCACGATTTCGGAGCGTCGATCTCCCTCAAAGATGAGGCCTGCCTCTTGCCCGCCGAGCGCCGTAGCGATCATATCCTGGAGGTCGCCAACATTGATACCGTAACGACGCAGCGTGTTAGGATCGGCCTCGATCGACAGAAACGGTAGCCCGGCGAGTTGCTCCACACGGACATCGGCCGCGCCGGGCAATCGACCGAGCACCACGCCAATACGATTTCCCGTCGCTAGCAACTCTCCCAGGTCGTCTCCGAATATTTTGACAGCGACATCCGCGCGTACCCCCGAGATCAGTTCATTGAAGCGAAGCTGTATAGGTTGCGACATTGCGTAACTGCTGCCAGGCACCGTATCGATTGCACGCGCCAAGTCAGAAACAATCGCGCTCTTGGGCTTTTCTGGATCAGGCCATTGCGCGCGGGGCTTCAACATAATCACCGTGTCAGCAACACCGGGCGCCTGTGGATCGGTGGCGACCTCCGCAGTTCCAATGCGCGCGAACATAGTTGCCACCTCAGGGACTTTGTCGACCGCGCGCTCAATCGCCTGTTGCAGCTTGATCGATTGCATGAGGCCGGTTCCCGGGATTCTCGAGATCTCGACCGCTACGTCACCTTCGTCAAGGGTTGGGATGAACTCGCGCCCCATGCGAGTCGCTAGCCATAGGCTGGTCACGACCAGTACCACCGCACCGCCGACAACAATCGCTCGGTAGCGGAGCGCCGCATGCAACAGGGGTTCATAGCCACGCTTGGCACACCGGACCGCAACGTTTTCGCGCTCGGCAACCCGCCCCCGGATGAAGAGCGCGACGGCAGCAGGCACAAATGTCAGTGACAATACCAGCGCGCCCACCAGGGCTGCGATAACGGTAAACGCCATGGGCCGAAACATTTTTCCCTCGACACCCGTTAGCGCGAGGATCGGCAAATTCACCAGGATAACAACGACGACACTGACCAGGCTGGGCCGGATGACCTGCCGACTGGCGGCGAAGACTGTCTGCAATCGCTGTTCGGTTGTTAGTACTCCGCCGTGCCGAAGCTGTGCCTCGGCGAGTCTCACGATGCAATTTTCCACAATAATGACAGTGCCATCGACGATCAGCCCAAAATCGAGCGCGCCGAGACTCATAAGATTTGCGCTGACACCGCCTTCGACCATCCCCGTCACCGTGAGCAGCATCGCCAGCGGAATGACCGCTGCGGTGACCAGCGCGGCGCGCACATTGCCGAGCAGCAATAAGAGTACCGCGACGACGAGGATCGCCCCTTCGATGAGGTTCTTTTGCACGGTACCAATCGTGCGGTCCACCAGTACTGTGCGATCGTAGATCGCCTGCACCTTGATGCCCTTGGGGAGCGTCGGCGCAATTTCAGTCAATTTAGCAGCGACCGCCTTCGCGACCGTGCGACTGTTTTCACCGATCAGCATGACAGCCGTGCCAATCACGGTCTCTTCACCATCCTGAGTCGCTGCGCCGGTTCTAAGTTCCTCGCCGACACTCACCTGCGCAACGTCGCCGATCGTAACCGGGCTTCCGGCGTGTTGCGTCAGGATCACTTGTTGCAGCGCCGTCACGCCTGTCAATTGACCGGGCACGCGAATCAGAAATTGTTCGCCACGCCGCTCGATGTAACCGGCGCCAACATTCGCGTTGTTGCGCTCAAGCGCGTCCACCACCGACCCGAGCGTGAGCCCGTAGGCCAGCAATTGCGCGGGATCGGGGCTCACCACAAATTGTTTTTGGTAGCCACCGATGGGATTCACCTCGATCACACCGGGAACACGGCGCAATTGCGGCGCGATCATCCAGTCGTGAACACCGCGCAGATCTGTTAGCGAGTAAGGCAAGTGATCCGGCTTGAGGGCGTTGTGATCAGCCTTCACCGCATAGAAGAAAATTTCACCGAGACCTGTGGCGGTAGGACCCATGACAGGCGTGAGTCCGGCCGGTAGCTGCTCGCGGACCTGTTGCAGGCGCTCATTGATAAGATTGCGTGCGAAATAAATGTCGGTGCCGTCTTTGAACACGACCGTGACTTGCGACAGGCCGTACCGCGATACTGAGCGCGTGTATTCGATCCGTGGCAGACCAGCCATCACGGTCTCGACCGGGAATGTCACACGTTGTTCGACTTCCAGCGGCGAGTACCCTGCGGCCGACGTGTTGATCTGCACCTGTACGTTTGTGATATCCGGAACGGCATCGATGGGAAGCCGGCCGTAGTTCCATATGCCGAGGCCGGCAGCGCCAAGTACCAACACGAGAATCACCCAGCGTCGTTCAATCGCGACGCGGAGCATGGCGTCAATCATGGGTGTGTTCCCGCGAATCGCATGGCCCGCCTAACACGCCTTCGAACCGCGTCGTCATACAGGACGAAGGTCGATTGGCGACCAACCGGTTAGTCCTCATCGACCATCTCACGTTTTCCGAGTTCGGCCTTGAGTACAAAGCTGCCGCTCGCCGCATAGCGTTCGCCTGCGGCCAGACCCTCTGTCACCTGCGAGTTTCGGCTGTCCTGGCGACCGAACTTGACCGGACGCGGCACAAAGCCGTCCGCTCGCTGGACGAAGATGATCGGGCGGTCATCGACGGTCTGAAGCGCTTCATTCTGCACGGCTATTGGCACCAGTTCCTCGTGTATGACAACTTCGCCGGTGACGAACTGTCCCGGTGACCACAGACCCTGGTCGTTTGCGATCAGTACCCGCGCAAGCAGCGTTTGGTCGCCCGCCGGTCCAAGAGTGCCCACCAGCGCAATGAGTCCCGCTGTGCGCAGAGCACCGTCGCTCGCAACGATTGCGACTGTTTGACCCACTCTAACGTCGCCGCGGTCGCGCGGAAACAGTGTCAGGTCCGCCCAGACTTTCGAGAAGTCGGCAATGGTCAACAGCGGGTCGGTACCCGCGTTTTCGCCGGGATTGGTCATGCGCGCGGTAACGACGCCGGAAATAGGCGACGTCAGCACATAGGTCTCGAGACTGTCGCTGCTCTCCACCCTGGCCAGTGATTCGCCCTGCCTGACGCGATCACCGACATTCTTGCTGACCATTTTCACGATCCCGGGGTAACGCGCGGTAATTGTCCGCACGCGAGCGCTATCCAGCTTGATGGTGCCGTACAAAGGCAAAATCTCCCGCACAGTCGCCGGACCTGCGGTCGCGATTGTCAGGCCAATTGCTTGTGCGGATTGAGTCGAAATGACAACAGGCGCGTCCGGCATTGCTGCGCGTTCGCTAATGTCAACAGACTCGTCCACGGGGGCGTTCTGTCGTGACAACCCATGGTCCGACGTACCTGGCGTTGAGGATCTATTGTCGCAGCCGCCGAACGTGCCCGCCGCTGCAACCGCAACGATCCAAACAGATTTCATTGTCGATTTCACCGCCTAATTTCCTTTTGCTTGGATCGACGTTGCAGTCAAATCAGGGGCCATCGGTCGACTCCATTTGCGCAGTGCTCCCTGGCGCCGAGGGCAGCCTCGCGGTGCCGAGCAGCCGGTCCAGCACCGCGCGCGCGCGCCGATTGCGGGCACGCTCGTTGGTGAGTTCGATCAAGGTATCGATGACCTGCTGGCGCGCCGCAGTTACTTCCAAAAGCGAAAATCGCCCGACGCGATAGCCGTGATCGAGTACCTCTGCAGCATCCCGCGCTGCTGGTAGCACCACATTTTCCAGCACTTTGAGCGCGCGAAAGCTGGTTTGCGCCTCGGCCCATGTGTCGCCAATCGCAAGGTGCAACTGTGCACGGGCCTCGCCAGCCCGCGCCTTGCTGGCCGCGAGCGTTGCGTTCGCCTCGCGAATCACAGGTTGGCTATACCGAGCGCTGCCCAATGGCAGAGACCACGAGACAACAAAGGCTTGTGTTTGCAATTCCTGGAGGTGACGCGCGCCGGCTGCGATGTGTATGTCGGGAGTCGACGTGGCTTGCGCAGCCTGAACCCGCGCCTGGGCAAGATCAATGGAACGTTGCGTGGCCCGCACCAACGGAGACGACTCAATTTCTTCGAGCACCGTTGTCTCGGGCGGCAAGGGCGTGATGGCCGTGAGATCACCTTGCAATGCGCCGGTGTTCCAGTCGGACTGCCCGATCAAAGTTGCTAACGCCCGCTGTGCAAGTTGTTGCGATGTCTGTGTTTGAGCTAACGCCAATTGCGCGCGGGCCAGCGCTGCGCGAAGACTGGCATGCTCCGCCCGGGAGGCACGGCCGGCGACGACCCGGCGCTGAGCCACCGGCAACAGACTCTCGATGAACTTCACTTCCTGGTCGCGGATCTCCGTGAGCGCCTGTTGCTCCAGTGAATCTGTGAAGCGCCCGGAAACTGCCGCAATCAGATCACGTTGGCGAGCAGCGACCTCTTCCGCAAGCACAAACGTGTCACGGCTGGCGACGTCCTGACGCGCAGCCCGTTTGCCGCCGCGTTCAAGCGTTCGGCCGATCTCGACAGTCGTCTCGGCGCCTTGTATGCCGGAGATGTCACGGCGACCTAGAATATTCTCCACGGTGGCCGACAGTTCCCATTGCGGACGTTGGCCCGCCTGATCGTATCGGGCACGACTTGCCTCGAGTTCGTATGGCACTGAACTGAGCAAGGGACTGTGCGCGAGCGCGAGCGAAATCGCCGCGTCCCGCGTCCGCGCAGCGTTCGGCGGATCGGCATCGGACCTTTCGGCGGCATTCAACGGCATCGCGCCGACGAGCGAAGACAACCAAAGGA
The DNA here is from genome assembly GCA_031414335.1 of Gammaproteobacteria bacterium. Classification (GTDB taxonomy): domain Bacteria; phylum Pseudomonadota; class Gammaproteobacteria; order Steroidobacterales; family Steroidobacteraceae; genus UBA964. The sequence continues at coordinate 14,041 of JANNVI010000009.1, forward strand.
TTCCGACCGCCGCCGCTCGGGGTCCGCGGGTACAGGTGCTCGGACTCAGTACCTTCATGGATCAGCACTCACGAGCGGTGCGGCCAACGTTTGTTCGGGGAACACCACTTCCACGCACAGACCGCTGGCGAAATGCGACTCGCGCACCGTGACCGTTGCACCGTGCAGTTCGGCGATGCGGGCGACGATCGCGAGACCGAGCCCGGTGCCGGTGGTGTCAGCCGTACGACCGCGACGAAATCTCTCAAAGATGGCCGAAAGATCCGCTTGCGCAATCCCGGGACCCGAGTCACTGATCGTCAAAGCCACGCCCGACTCTTTCCTTGAAAGCCGTGCCTCGACCTGGCCTCCTGCCGGGGTGTAGCGGAAAGCGTTGTCAATGACATTTCGTACCAACGCGCGCAGCGCTGGCTCCCACCCACGAACACGTACCTCCGGACTGTCGACCACCACAGAGAGTTCAAGGTTCTTATCGGACGCCAATAGCGCTGCGTCTTCAATTTCGGTGCGAACGCAGGCTTCGAGATCCACGATTTCGGCACTCGACGCATGGCTTGAGGAATCCCAACGCGCGAGATCCAGAAACTGATTGACGAGGCGCCGCAGTCTTTCCAGTCCCTCGCGTGCCCGACCAAGCGCAAGTTGATGCAGGTCCGGGTCGTTGCTCGCCAGCGCATTCTCCAAATGCAACAAAGCTGCAGTCAGTGGCGTGCGCATCTGGTGGGCCGCATCGGCGGTAAACTGATGCTCCCGTTCAAGGGTGGTGTGTACTCGATCCAGCAAGCCGTTCAGCGCGTTCAGTACCGGCTCAAGTTCCTTGGGCGTCGACACCATGGAGATGCTGGCTGTCTCTTCAGAAGGCCGTCTGGCAAGTTCACTCGACAGCGCATCGAGTGGCAGCAGCGCGCGCCGAACCGCCCACCCGACTAACACCGCAAGCAGGGGAAGCGCGATGAGTAACGGTGCTACATGCTCAAACACGAGAGCTCGAGCGATACTGTCACGACTGTCGAAACGTTCAGCTACGCGAACTGTGTCATTGTCGCCTTCCCGCAGCGTAAAAACGCGCCAATGATGACTCTGAACGACCATTTCTGAAAAGCCAGGCTGACTGGCCGACTGCGGCACTCTCTCAAAATTGTCGCTGGTCAACTGCAGACGGTTGTTAGCACTCCAGTACTGAAAGCCGAGGCGAGCTTCGTAAGGGTGTCCAGCTCCGATCACCGTCGAACTATCGAACGGGCTGCGCCACACCAGGACTTTCAACCGCGAAGCAGGGTCAGGATTTCGGAGCCCGGCGCTTTCAGCCAGTACATCAATTGTGCGCGTGGCCTGAACCAGACGGGCATCGGCGAGCGTGTCAAATTCCGTGACGATGTTGCGATAGCTCACAACGCCGAACGGCACCAGCACGGCGGCCATTACCAGCAGCACGTAGGCCGTCACCCGATTGCGCAAGGACCGCATCATGTGGAACTCTCCGTGACCAGGAGATAACCGAATCCACGTACTGTGCGTATGACAGACGTCGACAGCTTGCGGCGCAATGCGTGGACGTGGAACTCCAGCGTGTTGCTCTCCGTACCGCCGTCCGCGCCGTACATCGCGCGCATCAATGATTCGCGAGACACAGCTCGCCCGGCGCGTTCGGCCAGCGCACGCAGCAACGCAAACTCCCGGCGCGACAACTCTACCGAAGACCCCGCATACGTCGCGTGCTGATGGCCGGAGTCGAGACTCAGTGCACCTACAACGAGCACATTGGTGGACTGGCCCAAGGAGCGTCGATGCAGCGCGCGCATGCGTGCGGCCAGTTCATCGAGATGAAAGGGTTTCACCAGGTAATCGTCCGCGCCGGCGTCAAGGCCCCTGATCCGATCGCTCATTCCGTCTCGTGCGGTTATGATTAACACCGGCACGTCGCGCGAGTGGCTGCGAAGCCCGCCGAGTACATTCAGTCCATCCAAACTGGGCAGGCCCAAATCCAGCAGGATGAGGTCGAACACACTGGTGTTGGCGGCATGCAGCCCAGACCGTCCGTCACGCAACCAAACGGAGGTGTGATTCCAGCGCGCCAACGCTGTTTCGATGGCCTGGCCGAGAAGAACATCATCTTCGATCAATAGAACGTGCATTGGATTCCAAAGAAGACGTTTAGAGGATCGCAGTCTGCAAGTTGACGTCCCCCCCCCTTAGAAGGTTGCGAGCGACAACTATGGGGGCCATTTACGGACCCTGGGAATGTCTCTAAAGTACCCGCGCTCGTCATTGCGACAATCGTAATGGTATTGCCTTAGGTAAACCTTAGGGACGCGGTTGGATAGGATTTTTGCGGCACTGTTATACATCGCGGATGCGACTACCTGACCTTTGTCGGACAACATGGCTTCAAGCCGTTCGGTTATTACCGAATTGCTATTGGTCTTGTTGTCGTCTTGCTGCTGTCGCGGACGTGGTTATGTGGGCTTAGATTGAAACCTTCTCTTCTTATCGCCGCAATTCTCGGCTTCGTCGGATTCGTAACCTCGTTCGGCGCGCATGTTGTTGCCGTCAATCTTCCTAGCTATGCGAAGGACGTCGGGGTCGGATTGGCGATGATCGGCGTGTTGATTGCCGCATACGACCTTGCGGAAATCGTGGCCAAGCCGGTTTTCGGCGTACTGGCCGACCGGGCCGGCATGAAACGCACGATGCAAGCAGGGATATTGGTGTTCGTTCTTGCCTCGCTTCTTTACGCTTTTGTCGATCCGGGGCTTCTGGTTCTTGTCCGTTTTCTGCAGGGCGTTGGCGCCGCTGCGCTGTCGGCGGTTTCGCTGGCGCTTGTCGGCGTCTATTTTACGGAGAATCGCGGCCGAGCCTATGGCATTTACAATGCAATCAAGGGTGCGGGATACGTGGTGAGTCCCGTGATCGGCGGCGCCATCGTGCTAAAGAGCAATTTCACCGCAATCTTTTATGTGACGGCCGCGATCGGGATTCTGGCGCTTCTGATTTCTCGAAACCTGCCCGATCCCAAGAACGCCGAAAAACCGAAGCTCGACGACGACGATGACTTTTCACTCAAGAGTCTGTGGCAGGTCTGTCGCCAGCCGGATCTGCTGAGATGGTATCTGGTAATCGTCGTCAACATGTTCTTCGTCGGCATTCTGTTCGGCTTCCTGCCTGTCTACATCTCCCGTCTTGGATACACGCCGTTCGAGAGCGGAATTGTGATTTCGGTCGTTGCCCTGGCGTATCTGCTCGTTCAACCACTCGCCGGATGGCTTGCTGATTTTGTCGATACGGCGACGACCATCAAAGCTGGCCTTGTCCTGTCAGCCGCGAGTGTCATCGCGGCGCCGTTCACGCAAGACGACTCTCTCCTCGTGCTTTCGGTTGTCGCGGGAGTGGGTGTGGGTACGGTATGGACCAACTGGAGTTGACCCGGTTTTGTGGACAGGTCATGTTCACAAAAAGAGGGGCAATTCCATGGTGTCTGCCGCCAAGGCACCTTGCTCCAGTTTTCGTACCGTTAGCCGCCCGCTTCGCTATGGTCACAGCCTCCGAGGAAGGTCGGAGCGGTTCGATAGAAGCCAACGAATCCTAAGGGGTAATCCAGCGGGTAATTTGCAACTTATGGTCGAAAAAGCCGATTTTTACAGCGGTTTTTCATAGAGTTCGAGTCCTCTCCCGGGCATCGACACTTGATTTCGCTGCAGCCCACACACGTTCGGGGCAGTTCCAATAGTTGGCAGCAGGGCATCGAATAGCAACATCGGGCCGCACTATGCTTGTTCGCCTTGGTTCGCACGAATCCGACACCTGCCAGTACATTTCAGTGGGTAATCTGGCGGGTAAATTTTAGTTCGAGTCCCGACAGTTCGATTCCTGGCAACGTCGCTGCAAATCGGGAATCGTATTTGTTGGCACAGCCAGCTGAGAATCTGTTAGGTGACCGCTCTTGAACTACGCCGCAGAATCCAAACGTAGCTTGCTGCCGCCGTGACGAAGTTCATCGAGATAGTCCGCCCACGCCTGCATCATCTGGCGCCGCTCGGCCAGTCGTTCAGCCCGGTTGTAGGCCGCACGTACTTTGTTTCGCTCCGCATGCGCCAACTGCAATTCGATCAGATCGGGATGCCAACCTTTTTCATTGAGACTGGTCGAAGCTAACGACCGAAACCCGTGCCAGGTCATTTCATCCCCGGAGTAACCCATGCGCCGCAGCGCCGCCGTAATGCAGTTCTCGGACATCGGCCGATCCACGGATCGCAACGACGGGAACAAATACCGCTCCGATGTCTGCACATCCTGAATTTGTTTCACGATCACCAACGCCTGACGACACAACGGCACCAGATGCGGCTCGCCCATCTTCATGCGCTCGCCGGCAATGCGCCATTCCGCGCGCTCCATATCGAACTCGTTCCACTCCGCTTTGCGCAGTTCTCCGGGCCGCACAAACACCAGCGCCGCCAGCTTCATCGCCAGTTTGGTCAGGTGCTGGCCCTGATACTCATCGATGGCCCGCAACAACGCGCCGATCTTGGCGGGCTCGGTGATCGCCGCCAGGTTGTCGCCTTTCACCGGCGCCAATGCGCCGCGGAGATCCGCCGCCACGTCCCGCTCCGCGCGGCCAGTGGCAATCGCGTAGCGAAAGATACGACCACAGACCGCCCGAAGGCGGTGGGCCATTTCATGGATGCCCCGCGCTTCGACCTTGCGCAGGACCGACAGCAATTCCGCGGCCGAGATGTCCGCGACCGGCCGACTCCCGATGATGGGGAACACATAGCGATCGAGACGTCGCAGCGTCAGGTCCACCGTCCCCTCGGTCACGGCCTGACGCTGTAACTCGAGGTGTTCCCGGGCCACCGCCTCAAAGGTCACACCTTGGGCCTCCTTGCTGGCTTTCCGCTCGACTCCCGGATCCACGCCTTCCGCCAGGGTCGACCTTGCCTGCTCACGCCGGTCGCGTGCCTGCTTCAGGGTGACGTCCGGATACTGGCCCAGTGCGAGCAGTTTTTCGGATCCTGCGAACCGGTACTTCAGACGCCACAGGTACCCGCCCCCAGGCGTGATCAACAGATACAGCCCCCGATCGTCGAAGAGCTTCCGGGGCTTGTCAGACGGCTTGGCATTTCGAATCGCGGTCTCAGTGAGCATCGGGGCACCTGCTTTTTAGGCCAAATTGGCGTATTCCAAGCACTTGGGGGTACGCTAACCTAACAAAAATCCAGAAAAACCCCTACAAAAATAGACTCACCGAGTAGGCCACATTCGTTCAGCCTGTTTTTGGGGGTACGCCAGCTAACAAAAATCTCGCGTACCCCCAACCGTACCCCCAAAAAAGGCAGGCTGTCAACGGGTCCCGACGGACCACGTCGGAGGCTAACTTACTGATATTTAGGGGATTTTCGAACCCTGGCGAACCGGGACGAACGTCCCCGGAAGGGGTTCTGGCGGAGCGGACGGGACTCGAACCCGCGACCCTCGGCGTGACAGGCCGATATTCTAACCAACTGAACTACCGCTCCACAGAAACCAACATTCCTGATCGACAACCCCGGCACTTCCCCCATGGTGGGTGCTGAGGGGATCGAACCCCCGACCCTCGCCGTGTAAAGGCGACGCTCTACCGCTGAGCTAAGCACCCGGCGAAGGGGCGCGAATTGTAGTGGATAGTCTGGCTGGCTTGAAGCGTTTTTGAGCTAATGCGGGGCCGGAGCGCCGCGGGCACCCTTGCGGGGCAATTTCCGCGGCCGCTTGGCGGCATCCGCATCCGCCACCGCCACCAGCGGGATGGGCTGGGACGCCAACGCGAGCTGGAAAACCTCGTCGATCCACTTCACGGGCTTGATCTTGAGGCCGCCCTTGATGTTGTCGGGAATTTCGACCAGGTCCTTCTCGTTATCGACCGGGATCAGCACCGTTTCGATGCCGCCACGATGGGCTGCCAGCAGCTTTTCCTTGAGGCCGCCGATGGGCAGGACCTCGCCGCGCAGCGTGATTTCACCGGTCATCGCAACATCGGAACGCACCGGAATGCGGGTCAGGGCCGAGACCAGGGCGGTGCACATCCCAATACCCGCGCTCGGGCCATCCTTGGGTGTCGCACCTTCCGGCATATGTAAATGCACGTCATTCTTTTGATAAAAGTCGGGCTCGAGGCCGAGCGCCTGCGCGCGGCTGCGGACCACGGTCATGGCCGCGTCCATGGATTCCTGCATCACCTCGCCCAGCTGGCCGGTGCGCTGCAGCTTGCCCTTGCCGGGCACCACGGCGGCCTCAATGGTCAGCAGTTCACCGCCGACTTCCGTCCACGCGAGACCCGTGACCTGGCCAATGCGATTGCGATCCTCGGCCTTGCCGTAGCGGAAGCGGCGCACGCCGAGGAACTTGTCCAGGTTCTTGGACGTGACGCTGACGGTCTTGACACCCTTTTTCTTGCCTAACAGCTGCTTCACGGCCTTGCGGCAGATCTTGGCGGCTTCGCGCTCGACGTTGCGCACGCCGGCTTCGCGGGTGTAGTAGCGGATGATGTCGAGGATCGCGTCGTCGCTGACGGTCAGCTCCTTGGCACGCAGGCCATTCTGCTTTTCCTGCTTCGGCAGCAGGTAGCGGCGCGCGATGTTAGCTTTTTCGTCTTCGGTGTAGCCCGGCAGGCGAATGACTTCCATGCGATCCAGGAGCGGCGCCGGAATGTTCAGGGTGTTAGCCGTGCAGACGAACATGACCTGCGAGAGGTCAAAGTCCACCTCGAGATAGTGATCGTTGAACGCGGCGTTCTGTTCCGGATCCAGCACCTCGAGCAGCGCCGAGGACGGATCGCCGCGGAAATCCATCGACATCTTGTCGACTTCATCCAGCAGGAACAGCGGATTCGCGACGCCGCACTTCGACATGTTCTGCAGGATCTTGCCGGGCATCGAGCCGATATAGGTGCGGCGATGGCCGCGGATTTCGGCCTCGTCGCGCACGCCACCCAGGGACATGCGCACGAACTTGCGATTGGTGGCGCGCGCAATGCTCTGGCCCAGCGAAGTCTTGCCGACACCCGGCGGACCCACGAGGCACAGTATCGGGCCCTTGATTTTCTCGACGCGCTGTTGCACGGCGAGATATTCGACGATACGTTCCTTGACCTTGTCGAGGCCAAAGTGGTCCTCGTCGAGAATTTTCTCGGCGCGGATGATGTCTTTCAATACCTTGGTGCGTTTTTTCCACGGCACCTTGACCAGCCAGTCGACGTAGTTGCGCACCACGGTCGCTTCCGCGGACATGGGCGACATCATCTTCAGCTTGTTGATCTCGGTCTGCGCCTTGTCGCGGGCTTCCTTGGTCATGCCCGAGGCCTTGACCTTCTTCTCCAGCTCCTGGACTTCGTTGCCGCCTTCCTCGTTGTCGCCAAGTTCCTTCTGGATGGCCTTCATCTGCTCATTCAGGTAGTACTCGCGCTGCGACTTTTCCATCTGCGATTTGACGCGGCCGCGGATGCGCTTTTCGATCTGCAGCACATCCATCTCGGCTTCGATCGCGACCAGCACATGCTCGATGCGCTTGCGCACGTCGTGGATTTCCAGGACCTTCTGCTTCTCGCCGAGCTTCATCGCCATATGCGCCGCGATCGTGTCCGCGAGGCGCCCGGGCTGCTCGATGCCCTGCAGCGCGGTCAGCACCTCGGGCGGAACCTTCTTGTTGAGCTTGACGTACTGCTCGAACTGCGAGATGGCTGAGCGCGTCAGCACCTCGATTTCGCGTTCGTCGTATTGTTCGGTATCGGCGAGCACCGTGGCGTCGCCGGTGAAGAATGTACCCGGGTGCAGCGCATTGATCTGCGCGCGATCCACGCCCTCGACCAGCACCTTGACCGTGCCGTCGGGCAGTTTCAGCAGCTGCAGAATCGTCGCCAGCGTGCCGACCGAATACAGATCCTCGGCTTTCGGGTCGTCGACATCGGCCTGTTTCTGGGCGATCAGCAGGATGCGCTTGTCCGCCTTGACCGCCGCATCCAGCGCCTGGATGGATTTTTCCCGGCCCACAAACAGCGGAATCACCATGTGCGGATACACGACGACATCGCGTAGTGGCAGCACCGGCAGGTTTTCAACCGCAGTTACTTTGAGTCCCGGATTCGATGCAGATTCTGACAAGGGGGCGCCCTCGATTGGCCAAGTTATAGTCTAACTGCCGCGATGGGGACGCATGCGACCTGTTTCAAGGTCTGGATACTGTTAAGGACGCGGTGCGGATAAAGCGCGGCAAGATCCTGCCGCCCGCGGGAACTCTAGCCTGCTCCGCCCACCAGTTTGCGCGGCGGCGGCGAGCTTTCGCTGCCGGCGTCGGAGCGGTAGACGACGTAGGGCTTGCTGTGCCCTTCGATGACCGTCTCATCGACCACTACCTTCTGCACGCTGTGCAGGCCGGGGAGTTCGTACATGGTCTCGAGCAGGATGTTCTCAAGGATGGTGCGCAGGCCGCGCGCACCGGTCTTGCGCGCCATGGCCTTGCGGGCCACCGCCCGCAGTGCGTCTTCGCGGAATTCGAGATCCACGCCTTCCATGTCGAACAGGCGGCGATACTGCTTGGTCAGCGCGTTCTTCGGCTCGACCAGGATCGAGATCAGCGCACGCTCGTCCAGCTCCTCGAGCGTCGCGACCACGGGCAGGCGGCCGACAAATTCAGGGATCAGGCCGTACTTGATCAGATCCTCGGGCTCGACGTCATGGAACACGTCCGCGCCATGCGGCCGGGAGTTGTGCTCGCGGATTTCCGAGGTGAAGCCGATGCCGCCCTTCTGGGTGCGATTGAGAATGACCTTCTCGAGGCCCGAGAACGCGCCACCGCAGATGAACAGGATGTTCGAGGTGTCGACCTGCAGGAATTCCTGTTGCGGGTGTTTGCGGCCGCCCTGCGGAGGCACCGAGGCCACCGTGCCTTCGATCAGCTTCAGCAGCGCCTGCTGCACGCCTTCGCCCGACACGTCGCGGGTGATGGACGGGTTATCCGACTTGCGCGAGATCTTGTCGATTTCGTCGATGTAGACGATGCCGGTCTGGGCCTTTTCGACATCGTAGTCGCACTTCTGCAGGAGCTTCTGGATGATGTTTTCGACATCTTCGCCGACATAGCCGGCTTCGGTCAGCGTGGTCGCATCGGCGATCGTAAAGGGTACGTTGAGCAGCCGCGCCAGCGTTTCCGCTAACAGGGTCTTGCCGCAGCCGGTCGGGCCGATCAGCAGGATATTGCTCTTGGCGATCTCGACATCGTCCTTCGGTTTCGGCGCCGTGCCGGTGCGAGTCTGCAGCCGCTTGTAGTGGTTGTACACCGCCACCGACAGGGTCTTCTTGGCGCGTTCCTGGCCAATGACGAAATCGTCCAGGACCTTCTTGATTTCGGAGGGTTTGGGGAGCTTGTCCCGGGCCCGCTCGGCCCGATCCTCGAGTTCTTCGCGGATGATGTCGTTGCACAGCTCGACGCACTCGTCGCAGACGAACACCGAGGGGCCGGCGATCAGCTTGCGGACCTCATGCTGGCTTTTGCCGCAAAAGGAGCAATACAGCAGTTTGCCGTCGTCCTGTCGACCGCGGGTATCGTCTGTCATGTCTGTTTTATATCACGTTGTGCAAGTCAGGTTCAAAGGTATGAATCGGCCGTAAGTCTTTGTCCTGAAAGCGAATACGTGATCAAAGTCCCATAACCTCAAGTGGCGGCCGGTACAGGCGACATATTGGCCCGTTTCTGCAGTTCGGTGTCCACCAGGCCGTAGCTGATCGCTTCCTGAACGCTCATGAAGTTATCGCGCTCGGTATCGAGCTGGATCTTCTCCAGTGGCTGGCCGGTGTGCACCGACAGGATGCGATTCAGGCGCTCGCGCGTGCCGAGCATTTCGCGGGCCTGGATGTTGATGTCGGTGGCCTGGCCCTGGAAGCCGCCGTGTGGCTGGTGAATCATGGCGCGCGAGTGCGGCAGCATGAAGCGTTTACCCTTGGCGCCGCCGGCTAACAACACCGCGCCCATCGAGGCCGCCATGCCGATGCAGATGGTGCTGACATCAGGCTTGATGAACTGCATGGTGTCGTAGATCGCGAGCCCCGAACTCACCACGCCGCCGGGTGAGTTGATATAGAGCGAAATGTCTTTTTCCGAGTTCTCGGACTCGAGAAACAGCAGCTGCGCGACGATCAGGTTCGCCATGTAGTCCTCGACCGGACCGACGACAAAAATGACGCGCTCCTTGAGGAGCCGCGAGTAGATGTCATAGGAGCGCTCGCCGCGGGCAGTCTGCTCGACGACGATCGGGACTAAATTCAGGGCTTTTTCATTCATGACGTGCTCGCTTCTGACCCAAATCGGGTGAGTTCCTTGAAACTTGAGGCCTTGGCGACTTGCTGCACCTGCCCCAACAACCAATCGATGACCTGATCCTCGCGGACCTGATTCTCGATCTGACGCATTGCGTCCGGACTTTGCAAGTACTGGCGTCGCATTTCCTCAGCATTTGGGTAGGCCGCGACGATCTCCGCCAACTGGCTCTGCACCCGCGCTCTATCCAGTTGGATGTTCTGCGCCTTGACCAGTTCCGCCATCAGCAGTCCGAGCGTGACGCGACGGCGCGCCGGCTCCTCGAACGGATCGCGCGGCGGCAGCTGGCTGGCATCGCGCACGCCCATGCGGCGCGCCATTTCCAGCTGCAATTCCTGGATCGTCTCTTCCACCAGGCTGCGCGGCAACTCGAGCGTGTTGTCGCGGTACAGTGCGTCCATGACCTGCCGTCGCAGCTGAGTGCGCACCGCCTGTTCCATTTCGCGCTCCATGCTGGCGCGAACTTCCTTGCGGAACGCCTCGACGCCGCCCTCCTTCACGCCGAACAAGCTAACAAACTGGTCGCTCACCTCGGGCAGCGACTGCGCCTCGACCTTCTTGACGGTAATGGCAAACTGCGCGGTCTTGCCGGCGAGATTGGCGCTGCCATAGTCAGCCGGAAACGGCACCTCGGTGTTGCGGCTTTCGCCGGCCTTGAGGCCCTTCACGCCCTCTTCAAACGCCGCCAGCATGCGGCCCGCGCCGACCACGAACGGTATGTCGGTGCCACTGCCGCCCTCGAAGGCGACGCCATCCAGCGTGCCGACAAAATCCACGGTGACGCGGTCGTTAGGCTCCGCGGCGCGCTCGATCGGCGTGAACACCGGCTGCTGGCGCCGCATCGAATCAATCATCGCCTCGAGATCCGCATCGGTGATCTCGGCCTCGGGCTTTTCAACCACGATCTGCTCGAGCGGCTTGATCTTGACCTCGGGCAGCACCTCGAAGGTCGCCACGAAGCTGAGCCCGGTCTCGTTCGCCGCGACCACGTTGTCGATGCGCGGGTTGGTGGCCGGCCGCAGTTGCTGCTGGCTAACAGCCTCGGAAAAACTTGACTGCATCAGCTCGCCCAGTATTTCCTCGCGCACCTGCGGCCCGAACTGGGCGCGCACCACCGGCAGCGGCGCCTTGCCGGGGCGAAAGCCCTTGAGCCGCGCGTTGCGGGCAATGTCCCGCAGCCGCGACTCGATTGCGCCCAGAAAGCGTTCCGGGGGCAGTTGCACCTCCAGACGTCGTTCCAGCCCCTGGGTGGTGCTCAGCGATACTTGCATGGTCATCAATCCTTAAAAATCTGCGTTTGCCTGGCCGACTGGTGCGAAAGGAGAGACTCGAACTCTCACGGGTTACCCCGCTGGAACCTAAATCCAGTGCGTCTACCAGTTCCGCCACTTTCGCAAAGGGGCGCGAATTATAGCGGATAGGCGCGCTAAACTCCGGGCCCATGAAAAACCCTGCCAACCTCGCAATGGTGGTGATTTTGACGGGTCTCTCCGGGCTCCTGGACGCCCGCGGCTTCATGTTCGCCGCCCGTTCCTGGCCAGGGGGCCTGCTGGACTGGCGCATGGGGCTGGCGGCCATCCTGTCCTTCGTCGGCGGCCTGTCCTGCTATGTGCTGGCGGTGCGCTTCATGCACGGGCTGGGCGTTAGTTCGGTGGCCATCCAGACCGGCATCTGGTTCATCGTGACCGCGGTCGGCGTCTCGCTGATGGACGGCAGCCTCGCGAGCTGGACCCGCACCCAGCAACTGGTCGCGATCGCGGTCACGTTAGGTATCGGCTGGCTGGCAGCCTCGACCGCAACGCCCCGGCTTTAGGACGCGCTGATATTCACCCGGCGCGAGCCGGTATCGTCCAGCGCGGTCTCAAACAGGCAGACCTGGTTGCGGCCCTCGCGCTTGGCGCGGTACAGCGCCTTGTCGGCGCCGGCGATCAGGCTCTCGACATTGGTGCTGCGCGCATCGAAACTGGCAACGCCTAACGAGGCGGTGATCCGCAGGATGCGTTCCTTCTTGAGTCCGATGCCGCACTCGGCTTCAATCCGCGCGCGGATGCGCTCGGCGGTCGAGCAGGCCATCGCCGGCGAGGTGCCATGCAGCAGCACGCAGAACTCCTCGCCGCCATAGCGGCACACCATGTCGGAAGCGCGCACCGTGCTGATCAGCACCCGCGCGACTGCGGCAATCGCGCGGTCGCCAACCTGATGGCCGTTCTGGTCGTTGATGGCCTTGAAGAAGTCGATGTCGACCAGCAGCACCGAAACCGGCTGGCCGGCCCTGCGATCGCTCTCGCAAACGGCATTCGCACGTTCGAAGAACGCGCGCCGATTGAGCGCACCGGACAGGGAGTCGGTCGTTGCCAGGCGGCGCAGATCATCGTTTTGCTGCTCGATCTGCGCGCTCGACTCCTTGAGTTTCGTCAGCGCCTGCGACAAGTCGACATTGGTGCGTTCCACTTCGGTGCGATCCACGAACACCACCAGGGAGCCGCGCATCGCACCCTTGTCATCCAGCAGCGGCGTGCAGCTGACCACCATGGTGCGGTTTTCGGTGCCACCGTTCAGCAGATCGACCCGGTCGCCTAACACCGCAGCCTGTTCCAGCAGCGATGTGGCCCACGGCAGCGGCCGCAGCGGATCGGCCAGGCGCGCTGCATCGAGCCGCAACACCTGCTCGAGGCGCTGGCCCAGCGGCCGGGCATCGGCACCCAGCAGCCGGTGAAAGGCCTCGTTGGCAAACAGGATCTGGCTCTCGATATCGAGCACCACCACGCCCTCGGAGAGCACGTCGTAGGCGCTGCGCACGGGCTCGGAGATATCGATCGCGGGGTCTTTCTTCTTCAGCACCGGGCGCAACAGAAGATGCGCCGTAGCAAAGCCTGCGAGGCCAACCAGCAGGGCTTTCAGTGCCAGTTTGCTGCCATGCGATAAAGCGACAACCTGCAATGCATCGACCAGCGTGTCCGTGCCTAACACCAGCGCCACCGCCAGGGCCGCGATCCCAAAGCAGATCCGCGCCAAAGCACCCACTTTGAACACATTAATCACAGCCTCGAAAGGTAGCCCGCATTGCGTCAAGTTGACCGTGATGAGGCCCCAGTTAGCTCGCCGGGACCTGTGAACCAGTTCACATCGGTGGCGCCTGGCGTCCGCAGGACTGCGACGCCATTTACAGGCCCTGCGCCCATGCATCAAGTCTGCGCCGGCGAGGCCGATACGCTGGATGCGTCGGACCATGACCCCGGAGATCGAGATGTTGCAGTTCATTGGCACGATAGTCGTATTCGGATGCGTGGCGACAGGCTTCCTGTTGTCCGGCGGCAGTCTGTTGCTGCTGTGGCATCCGACCGAAGTGCTGATCATCATCGGCGCTGCTTTCGGCGCGTTCCTGACCAGCAATCCCCTCAAGGTGGTCAAGTCTTCCTTTTCCGGCGCCCTGGCGCTGTTCAGGAAGCCGCGCTACGGCAAGGGCGAATACATCGATGTGCTCAAGTGCGTGTTCGATATCCTGATCAAGGCGCGCAAGGGCGGCCTGCTGTCGATCGAAGGCGACATCGAAGAACCTAACAAGAGCGAGATCTTCAAGAAGTATCCGAATATTCTCGGCGATCATCACCTGATGGAATTCATGACCGACTGTCTGCGCCTGATGGTCGGTGGTAATCTCGAATCGCACGAACTCGAGAGCCTGCTGGAGTTCGAACTCGAGACCCACCACAAGGAAGTGGCGCAACCGGCGCACGCCGTGCAGCAGGTGGCGGATGCCCTGCCCGGCTTCGGCATCGTCGCCGCAGTGTTAGGTATCGTCAACACGATGGCGGCGCTCGAAGGCGCCGACACCGCCACCATCGGCCACAAGGTCGGCTCGGCGCTGGTCGGCACCTTCCTCGGCATCCTGGTCGCCTACGGCCTGGTCGGCCCGCTGGCCACGGCGATGGAGCATCGCGCCCACGAAGAAGGCAAGGTATTCGAGATCGTCAAGATGGCCCTGATCGCCAGCGTGCGCGGCTATCCGCCGCAGGTGGCGGTGGAGTTCGCCCGCAAATTGCTGGTCAGCGATGTCCGGCCGGCGTTCCGCGACCTGGAAAAGTCGCTCAAGACCTCTGGCAAAACCTAACGGCAGGCGCCTGACATGGAACCTGCGGCACCAGCAAAAGGCGGAAAAGACGCGCGCCCGATCATCATGGTCAAGCGCGTCAAGAAAGTCGCGGGCGCGCACCACGGCGGCGCGTGGAAAGTGGCGTACGCGGATTTCGTGACCGCGATGATGGCGTTCTTCCTGGTCATGTGGCTGGTGACCAGCGTGTCCAAGGAACAACGCGCCGCCATGTTCGATTACTTCAAGAACCCGAGCATGGAACAAGGCAAGAGCGTCAAGGCAGCCCCCGGCCAGGCGGGCCCCGGCGGCGCCAGCACCGCGGTGATCAACATGATGGGCGGCATGGATGCGCCGCGATCCACGCCGCAGCAGGCCGTGCTGGGCTCGGCGCCACCGCCTCCCAAGCTGGATGCGATCGAGGAAGCCAAGAAAATTGCCGCGGCCGCCGAGCGCGTGCAGCTGGAGAAACTGGCCGAGCAGCTGCGCCGGGCCATGGAAAACAACGTCAAGCTCAAGGCCTTCAAGGACCAGCTGCTGATCGACATTACGCCCGAGGGCCTGCGCATCCAGATCGTCGATGCGCAGAACCGGCCGATGTTCGATCTCGGCGGCTCGCAACTGAAGATCTACACACAGGAGATCCTCGCGGAACTGGTCGGTTACCTGAACGCCGTACCTAACAAGCTGAGCCTGACCGGGCACACCGACACCACGCCCTATGGCGCGAGGAACGGCTACAGCAACTGGGACCTGTCGGCCGATCGTGCTAACGCGGCGCGCCGCGCGCTGGAGGGCAGCGGGCTCGACAATGCCAAGGTCGCACGCGTCGTCGGCATGTCCTCATCGGTGCTGTTCGACCCGGACAGTCCACGCAACCCCATCAACCGGCGCATCAGCCTGATCCTGATGACCAAGCAGGCGGAGGAATCGGCGCTGAAATCGGATCGCCCCGCGGGACAGTCTGGCGGCGACGACACGGCGGCTGGGACTGCCACTGACAGCACCGCCAGCCCGTCCGCAGCGGCTGCGGCCATTGAAGGATCTGTCCGGGGCGGCTAACAGCCGGCGTCGTGCGTAAATTCAGTCAGCCCAGCGCAGTGAGATCAGCCAGGTCTGGTTGACGCCTTCGTGGGTCAGCGGTTCGAGCAGGTATTGCGTGACCGTGGTCCCGACATCCGCCGTGAGATGCCAGGGTTGGTAAGTGACATCGAAGCCCAACGTGAGTGACGGATCGCCGAAATGCTTGCCGTTGCCGACGCTGGCCGCATCGCCGCGAATATCAAAAGCGGGACCGGTGATCCGACCGACCACGCCGCGCCGCGGCAGCGGCATGGCGATCTGCACATGCGGCGTGAAGGCCCACGGGCCATGATCGCGCGGCCAGGCGATGCCGGCAAACGGCGCGATGTGCGAGTATGCCGCGCTGTAGTCCAGGGTGCCGGTGGCGCCGGCACTGGACCCGTTCAACACCCGGTACGCCATTTGATAGTCGCGCACAGCCATGCGCTGCCACAGCAGCCCCGCGGTCCATTGATGTTTGCCTAACAACCAGCGCTCCGCATCACGGCGCAGCGCCAGGCCCAGGCCGAAGTGGCGCGCGGTCCCAGTCAGATTCGAGAACTCCGCGGCGGCCGGCAGTGACAGCGGCACGGCCCGCGCGAACGACACGTCCAGCGGGCGCTGGTCGGGGCCGCCCGAGAAGCGCAGGTCGTCAAAAAACCCAAACACGCCTAACGTCCAGGCCTCACCGACGCGGCGGTTGAACCCGACGGCCAGGGCGGGCCCCTTGAGCGACAGCTCACCCGAACGCAGGCGCGAGTAACTCACAGTGACATTGGGGCCCAGGGGAGCCCACAGCGGCAGGCTCGCGTAGCGATTATCCATCGCGATTTCGGGCAGGTGCTCGGTCACGAACTCGATGCTCTCGGTGCCAGCGCACAACGCGCTGGTGGGTATCAACACGAGCAGTACCGGTATGAGCGCACGTAGCGGCATAGTAAAAAACAAACTACCACATCTAACAGCCGCTGCTAAAAAGCCTGGCGCCCAACAGAGACCCCACCGCAGCGGGGTCTCTGGTTCAAGCCGGATGCCCCGCATTGCGTGGCGCATCTTTTGCCGGGCCGGCACTCAGGGAATGGCGCGTTCCCAGCTGAACGGACCAAAGCTCGTGGCCGTAGCCGCATAGTTGGCGCGCCGATTAACGGTCAGCCGCGTGTACTGCAGCGGAAACGTGCTGCCATGAACGACCAGGCGATGGAAGTTCGGCACGCTGCCCACAAAGTCCTGGTTGTCGAAACCATCGTCCGTGCAGGCGGCCGTTGCCGTGCCGACACCTGTCTCGATCACGCAAGGCGCGTCATTCTGCAGCGG
Organism: Gammaproteobacteria bacterium; assembly: GCA_031414335.1. Lineage (GTDB taxonomy): Bacteria > Pseudomonadota > Gammaproteobacteria > Steroidobacterales > Steroidobacteraceae > UBA964. The sequence goes on from JANNVI010000009.1 coordinate 30,851, forward strand.
ATTGTCCGAGCGGTAGCTGTGCGAATCGCCGTTGATCAACAGCACCGAGCCACTGAAGTCGCTGGTGAGCGCGGCAATCTTGCGGACGAACGGTAGATAGTTGGCGATGTGAGTTCTCGGTTTACCGTCGAGGTCCCACATGTCGGCCTGCTCGACGATGACGACGCCTTTCGCGCCGCGAGCCTTGGCCTTGGCAAATGCAGCCTCCAGCCAGCGCAGATCCGCCGCGGTGCGCTGGGCGATTTCCTGCAACTGGGGTCCGGACTTCGTGTTCCCGGTGGTACCGAAGGCGCTACCAAACGCCCCAGTGGCCCAGGTGTCATCACCGTTGTTAGATCCGCCGGGAATGTTGACGGTCACAAACACAACCTTGGATTGTTCCCACATCACGTTCTCGACGTACTCACCATCCGCCGGATGCGCCGGGTCGAAGGCCTCGGCCTGTGAGATGACGCGTTTCTTGCGGCCGCCGAGCGTGACGCCGGCCTCCGGAAAGAAAATCGACCGCACCAGCGCGAGGTTCGCGACCGGATGACCCGCGGCGTAGTCGACGTATTCGCCCGCCGCATTCTTCACGCCACCGCCCTCGCCCGATTTCTGGCAGTCGGCCCATTCGTTATCGCCCGGCGTATACACGAACGGATCCCGGAACTCGGTCCACAGATTAAAGACCGTCTGGTTGTAGGCCAGCGTGCAGTAGGTGCTGCCCGCGTGGATGTCGCCGGTATGAATGACGAGGCGCACTTTCGGGTCGCTGTTCACCGCCTTGATGAAGTCAGGCGTCGCTTCGATCTGGCGCAGGTCACCAGGATTTGGCCCATTCGGCGTGTCGGGCGAATAACCCGTGGGACATTCACCGGATTTGCACCCGTACGGCGCGTCGCCAAAGACCGCGAGGGTCAGGGTATTGTCGTCGTCGTGCTCCGACTCAGCGATCACGGGCACCGCCAGAGCGATACCGGCGGCGAGCAATACGGTTGAAATAACCAGCTTGTTCATAAGTGTTTCCTAGTTCGACCTTTTGGCAGAGACCTGCAGGATTGCGGTGCAAACGAATGTATGCCGCCGACATTGCAGTTCGATGAAGCCCAGGCGCCCCTACAACAGTGGGATTGCGCCCGCCGGGGCGGCGCTGCTTCGATCCTTGAAACGAACTGGTACCATGGGGCAACTTGGCTCAGAGCCAAGATTTAGAACAACGAATTTGTCCGGGGGATCCTTTATGAACCGTCACACACGTCTGCTGATTGTTATTGCCGCGAGCGCTGTAGGCAGCTTCACCGCGGCCTTGCCTGCCATGGCTCAGGACGCCGATGAGCTCGAACAGGTCGTCATCACCGGTACTCGCGTCGCCAATCGCTCGGCCCTCGATACCGTCGCGCCGGTCGATGTGGTCTCGGCCGAGACACTGAAAAACGTCGGCGTGACCGAGGTCAACCAGGCCCTGTCGGTCGCCCTGCCGTCCTTCAATTTTCCGCGGCCCGGCCTCGCGGATGGCACCGATACGATCCGCCCGGCGACCCTGCGCGGCCTGGCGCCCGATCAATCGCTGGTGTTGGTCAATTCCAAGCGCCGGCACTCGTCCTCGCTGGTCAACGTCAACGGCACCATCGGCCGCGGCGCCGCGGCGGTCGACCTCAACACCATTCCAACCGCCATCATCAAGTCCATCGAAGTGCTGCGCGATGGCGCCTCGGCGCAATACGGCTCGGATGCCATTGCCGGCGTACTGAACCTGCGGCTGCGCGAAGATCGCGACGGCGGTGAGCTGAGCCTGAGCTATGGCGCAAGGCACACCGACTTCGACACGATTTCCGGCGCAGCACCGGCGAACGCGAACTGGTCAGTCCCCGCCATCGCTAAGCAAAGCGCCTCGGACGGCGAGGCCGTGACCGCCTCGCTGTGGAAGGGTTTCGCACTGGGCGAGAACGGCTTCCTGACCGTCGCCCTGGAATACAAGGACCAGCAGCGCACCGAACGCGGCGGCTACGATTTCCGCCAGCAGTACCCGCTGGTCAACGGCGCTTTCGATCCGCGTGAGACGACCATCAATCGCTTCAATTCCTGGTATGGCGAACCCGACATGCAGCAGGCCACGTTCTTTGCCAACGCGGGCAACAAGCTCGCCAATGGCGTGGAGCTTTATGGCTGGGCGAGCTACCAGAACCGCGACGCCCTGTCAGCCGGCTTTTATCGACGCGCGCTGGATGATCGCAACGTGCTTGCCATTTATCCTAACGGCTTCCTGCCGCTGATCGCCCCTGAAGTGGACGACCTGAGCGTCGCCGGCGGCGCGAAGTGGGAGTCGGGCAACTGGAGCTACGATGCCTCGCTGGTGTATGGCAAGAACAAGATGGCTTTCACCATCAAGGACACGCTCAACCGCTCGCTCGGCGCAGCCAGCAAGACCGTGTTCGATGCCGGCGGTTTCGAATATGACCAGCTGGCGCTCAACCTGTCCGCGGTACGCCAGGTGCAGATCGCATCGTTCGCCTCACCACTCAACGTAGCGGTGGGCCTGGAAGCACGCCGCGAAAGCTATGCGATTTTTGCCGGCGAACCGGACTCCTATCGCAACGGTGGCGTGCTGCTGCCGCTCGGCGGCAGCGGCTGCACTGCGCCCACCGCGGCACAGACCCTGGCCGGCGGTTGCGCAACAGCGTCCGGCTCGCAGGTCTTCCCGGGCTTCCGGCCCTCGAACGTGGTCGACAAGAGCCGCAACGCGGTCGGCGCGTATCTCGATCTCGAAGCCAATCTCACCGAGAAGTTCCTGGGCTCGGTCGCCGTGCGCGCCGAGAACTACTCGGACTTCGGCAGCAATGTGTCCGGCAAGCTCGCCGGGCGCTTCGACTTCAACGATAACTTTGCGCTGCGCGCCTCGGCCCAAACCGGCTTTCGTGCGCCGTCGCCGCAGCAGCAGTTCTACACTGCGACTTCGACCAATTTCATCAACGGCGTGCCGTTTGATATCACGACTTTCCCGCCGGCCGATCCGGTGGCGGTGGCGCTCGGCGCCAAGCCACTCGATGCGGAGAAGTCGGTCAACTTCTCGTTAGGTGCGGTGCTGCGGTTCGATCGCATCAACATCACCGTTGATGCGTACCGGATCAATATCGACAATCGCATCGTGCTGTCCGAAAACCTCACGGCCGCCAACGTGCGCGCCTACCTGACCGCGCAGGGTTTCATCGGCATCGGCGGCGGACGCTTCTTCATCAACGGCGTCGACACCGAAACCAAGGGCGTGGACATCGTGGCCAACTGGCCGTTGAACACCGAGCACGCGGGCAAGTTCGACCTGACGCTGGCCGCCAACTTCAACACCACCGATGTCACGCGCGTGCCGCAAACCGCGCAGCTCGCGGCGCTGAACCCGGCGCCGATTCTGTTTGATCGCATCAACGTGCTGACCTTCGAGGAAGGCAACCCGAAGAGCAAGTTGAGCGTCAACATGAACTGGAAGCTCAGCCGCTTCGGCGCAACGCTGCGCGCGACGCGCTATGGCGATGCGCTGTCGCCCGGCACCACGGCTGCTAACGACTTCGTGCTGACCGCCAAGACGCTGATCGACCTCGAGGGCCGGATCGATGCCACCGACCACATCCGGGTCGCGCTCGGCGTCGAGAACCTGACCGACGAGTACCCGGATTCGTTGCCCGCGTCGCTCAACACGACTGGCAACGCGCCATTTTCGAATTACTCGCCGTTCGGACGCGGCGGACGTTATATCTACGGTCGCGCCACGTTCAGCTTCTGAGGCTCAGACGGCCGCCTGACGGCGGCCGTCTAACAAGGGGAACACCATGAAAGCTTTGAGTCTGCCGCTGGACGTGCTCGGCCGGGTGCTGCTGGGACTGTATTTCCTGGTGCCCGGGCTGATGAAAATCACCGGGTATGTCGGCATGCTGGCCTACATGAGCAAGCACCACGTGCCCTTGACCGAGCCGTTGCTGATATTGACCATCGTGCTGGAAGTCGGCGGCGGGCTCGCGCTGATCGCGGGCTGGCGGACGCAGTGGGCGGCGCTGCTGATGGCGGGCCTCACCCTGCTGATCAACGTCTACATGCATGACTTCTGGAATGCCTATGACGGTGGCAGTACGCAGCACGAACTGCAGAACTTCATCAAGAACCTCGGCATCTTCGCCGGGCTGCTGATCCTGGCGGCGCGCGGCGCGCCGCGGGCATCGCTGGATGCGCGCAGCGCTGCGCGCTAAGGAGATACGCATGCAAAAAGCGGTACGGAAATATCTACAGGCCCTGGAAGCGGGCGACGCCGACAAGGCGGCCGCGCTGTTCACCGCGGACGGCTGGGTGCAATCACCCTTTCTCGGCCGCGTGCCGGTGCGCGACTTCGTCCACAAGGTCGCGAGCGCATCCGGCAACTCCAGGCTCACCGTGCACGACGTACTGGTCAGCGCCGAGGGTCATTTGCGGTCGGTCGCGTACTACAACTACGACTGGGCTCTGAAGGACGGTTCGCGCGTATCGTTCGACTGTGCCGACGTCTTCAACTTCGATCCGCAGACCGGACACATCGCATCGGTGGTGCTGGTGTACGACACCAACCTGGTGCGCGGCGTGGTCGACAAGAAATATCCGTAACACCCGGCGCAAACTGCGCCGAATCCTTATCGATTGGGACCTTCTCCATGAACGAGCCCGTTGATCGTCGCCGCTTGCTGGTCGCCGGAATCAGCGCCGTTGCGAGCAGTTCGGTTCCGGCGCGACTTGTTGCGGCCGTTGGAAAATCCAAGGTACCAGCGGCGCCCGTGGCACGCGTGCAGGTGGTCAAGGACACCTACTTTGGTGAAACCCTCAGCGATCCGTATCGCTGGATGGAGAACAGCCAGGATCCTGACTGGCTGCCTTTTCTCAAAGGGCAAGATGCTCACACGCGCGCGACCCTGGAGGCCCTGCCCGGTCGCGCGGCGCTGCTGCGGCGGATCCGGCAGCTGTCGGGCGATATCGTTGTCACCAGCGAGGTGCAGCGAGCCGGCGGCATGACCTTTTTTGAGCAGCGGCCGGCGGGCGCCGACAACTACCAGCTGTTTGTCCGCCAGAACGGCGTCGACAGGCTGCTGGTCGATCCGACTTTGTTAGGTAGCGCAGGCAGTCATGTGGCGCTTGACTGGTGGCAGGCGTCGCCCGAGGGCCGGCATGTTGCCTACGGCCTGTCCAGGGATGGCAGCGAGGATTCGACGCTGCATGTGCTGGTCGTAGCCGACGGCACGGATCTGCCGGAACGCATTCCGAACACCGAAGGGGCCAACCCGCAGTGGCTCGATGATGGCAGCGGTTTCTTCTACAACCAGCTCACCGGCAAGGTGGATACGCCGGAGCGCTTTCTCAACAGCCAGGCCCGTTTCCACGCCTTAGGAACCGACCCGGCCACAGATCCGGTCCTGGTCAAACGCGGACTCATCGCAGGCCTGGAATTCGAGCGGATCCAGGCACCCGGTATTGTCACGCATCCCGGTTCGAGGTTCGCGACCCTGGTACTGGCCGATGTGCGCCCCGAATTTCGGCTGCTCATTGCGCCGGTCGCGGACGTGACCCGCGGCCGCGCAACCTGGGTGCCGATCGCGAACTTCGAGCATGAAGTGACGGGCGCAGAGATTGTCGGCGACGATTTGTATCTGCTCGTGAACGGTTCGACCCCGCGCGGGCGCGTGCTGAAAACGTCGGCCACGGCGCCGAGCTTGAGCACGGCTACGGAAGTCGTACCGCAGGGACCGCAGGTCATAGACAGCCTGCATCGGGCGCGCGACGGCCTCTACCTGCAGATCATGGACGGCGGCATCCACCGCATGCGCCGCCTGGGGTTTGACGGTCAGCTAACAGAGATGGCGCTGCCGTTTGATGGCACGATCGGCGGGATCTTCGCTGCCGCCGATGAGACCGGCGTGCTGTTTTCCTACACTGGATGGCTGACGCCGACCGCCATCTGGTCGGCCACCAGCGCGGGTGCGGTGAGCGATACCGGCCTGACACCGAGGCCGGCGATCGATGTGAGCCACTACGAAACAAAACGCCTGTTCGCGACCGCAGCCGACGGGACCCGGATTCCGTACAGCCTGATCTATCGCAAAGGATTGCAGCTCGATGGCCGGTCGCCGGCGTGGATATCCGCCTACGGCTCCTACGGGCTCTCAATAACGCCGAACTTCGTGGGCCGCGCGCTGGCGCTGATCGATGCAGGCTTTATCGTCGGCTATGCCAATGTTCGGGGCGGCGGTGAATACGGGCGGGAGTGGCACAAGGCCGGCCAGCTTGCTAACAAGCCTAACACCTGGCGCGACCTGATCGCGGTTTGCGAAGCATTGTGCGCCCTGAAATACACTGCGCCGCAACGCCTGGCCATCGGCGGACGGTCGGCCGGCGGGATCACCGTCGGCCGCGCGATGACCGAGCGGCCCGAGCTGTTTGCCGCCGTCGTCGATGGCGTCGGCTGGTCGAATCCCCTGCGCTATGTCGCCGAGCAAAATGGCTACGGCGAGGAACCGGAATGGGGTGCCATTGCGGAGTTGGCGGGATACCAGGCGCTCAAGAGCATTGACAGTTATCAGGCCGTCAGGGACCACAGTCGCTACCCGGCCGTACTGCTGACAACGGGCGTGACCGACCCCAGGGTCGCGCCGTTTCACGTCGCCAAGATGGCGGCGCGATTGCAGGCTGCAACGAACTCCGGCAAGCCGGTCCTGCTGCGGGTCGAATTCGCGGCCGGGCATGGCATGGGTTCGACGCGCGCACAGACCGATGTGGAAGCCGCGGACACGTACGCATTCCTGCTTTGGCAGCTGGTGCCCGCCGGTCGTTAGCGCGCGGCGTGGGCGCCTGCTGCTATTTCGGCGCGGCGAGCTTCTGCACGGCCGCGAGCGCCGCCTGGACGTTAGCCTCCGCCCCGATACCGCCGATGGTATTCACGATCTTAGCGCCCGGCACAATGACGAAGGTCACGCGCTCCGTGAAGTTGTGGCCGATCTCCTTGCCCCGCGAATCGAGCATCGTGACCGCCTGCTTGCCCGCGAACGCGTCAATGATCTTCAGGTCGTAGGACCGGGCGATCGCACCGCTCGCATCCGACGCGACCGGCAGCTTGCCCGCGCAATAGTCGGGGTCGGACGAAAACTCGTTGAGCCGCTGAACGCTGTCGAGCGACACGCCAATGACCGTGGCGCCCGCCGCATGGAACTTGTCGATGTTCACCGCAAAGGTGTGCGCCTGTACATTGCAGCCCTGCGTGTACGCAGACGGATAGAAATACACGACCACAGGACCTTTCTTGAGCGCGTCCTGCAATGAGAAAGAAAATTCCTTGCCGGCCAGCGAGGCCTGGGCCCTGAAGTCCGGCGCCGTCGCGCCCTCGGGCAAGGCGGCCTGGACGATGAGCGGCAGCAAGCCGGTGACGAGAGCGGCCAGTCGGATGGTGTGTTTCATGATATGCCCTCAATCCCCGGATAAACGTGCAAAAAAGACGTTACCACAGAACGGCCGCAGGCAGGCGCAAGCGCAAGGCAGCTACGCCTGCACGACCTCGACCAGCTCCCCGACCGCGCCCTGCAGCGTGAAGCCCTGCGGTCGCGGCAGGCCGGGCTGCGGGAACGCGCCTTCGCCGACCGGCGTGATGCCGTTGGCCCTGCACATCGCGCGGCACTTCGCGAGATCGTTGACGCGCATCGTGACCATCGCGAGCCCGGTCTTGTCGAGCGTGCACGGGTAGAGCGTGCCTTCCGGCACCTTGAATTCCCAGATTTCCATCGACACGTTGCCGAGCCTGCCCCAGAGAAAGTACGTGTCGCGCGGCGCGCCGATCAGCTCATTGCAGTTGCGCTGGTGGCAATCCATCTGGCTGGTGCGCTTGAGGCCCAGCGCCTTCAGGTAGAACTCCTCGACCGGCCGCTGGTCCAGGCTCACCAGCGAGAAGCCGCCGGGCGCGGTGTGCAGGCCGGGAGCGGTCCACTCGGGCCGGTCATTGCGCACGTTGGTGGTGATGAACAGCTGCTCGCCGCCGGGGCCGAACGGCGCGTAACTCATGACGTCGAGGTCGGGCTGGTCGCCTTCGGCGCGGAAGAAGTAATAGCGCGGCGGCGAGATCATCGGCGTGCCCGCCGACTTCAGCGCGTGATAGGACTCGGCGGCATCGCGTGCGCCGCCTTCCATGACGAGCAGCCCCGGATCCCAGGCGTTTGCCGGCGTGACGCCGCTGCCGGCGCGTGGTCGTATGGCGCCGGTGCCCGGTGGCGCCTCGAGAATCCGGATCGTCGCACCGCGGGCCGCTTTCGGCGCGCCGAGCAGCGCGCAGCGGCGTCCTGCGGTGCCGGCCCCGGGCGCTGTCGACAGCTGCGCCGGCAGCTTCGCATCTTCGAGCAGCTCGAATCCCATGACCTGGGTGTAAAACCTGATGCTGGCATCGACGTCCGGCGACACGGTCGTGAACACAATTACCTTGGCTTCGAGCGGGTTCGAGCCCTGCATCGGCACGAGCGGCCAGCCCTTGTGCCGCGTCGCGTCGGCCGCGACGGAGCCGGCACCGAGCAGCGCCGGCGCCAGGCCGACACCCGCCTTGAGGATATGCCGTCGCCCCAGCTTGCTGGTCATGTCAGTCTCTCCCGGAATATCGCGGCATTATTTTACCTTCGCGGTTCTGCCGTCCATCAATTTCTGCGGCGCACCGGCCACAGGACGCAGTCACGACGCGTTGCCGTCGAAGTAGCGACGGCGCATGCTCGGATTTTCCAACCAGAGGATCCGCACATGGACCGACGCGAGCTGATCACCGCCGCCGGCTGCAGCGTGGCCGTCGCCGCCACGATGTCACAGGTAGCGCAGGGCGCAAGGGCGCCCGCGAGCATTCCGAAGGTCAATCCATCCGGGAAGTCGCTGGCTAACAAGGCCCGGGCGCACGACGTCATGGAGCGGCTTGGCCTCGATGGCCTGATCGCCGGGAATCCGCTCAACGTTTATTACCTCACCAGCACCGTCACCCTGGGCGTCAAGTTCCGCTCGGATCCGGGCGGTTTCGCGACTCTGCCGCGCGATCCCGCGCAGCCCTGTTTCTTCATCTGCACCACGGCGGAGACCTGGGACATCGCCAACCACGATCGCGAGATTCCCGAGACGATCTTCTACACCGGCACCCGCCCCAGCCAGGAACTGGCGCCGGGCGTCGAACCCGTCGCGAGCCGGCCGCGCGACTACGCGCACCGGGACGGCGTTAGCTACACGCAGCGCGAGAAGAGCTGGATCGAGACGCAGGACAGGGTCAACGCCTCGGTCGCACCCGGCGCGGCCTGGGCGATCGTGCGCGCACTGAAGCGCTCGGGAATGACCCGCGGGCGGATCGGCGTCGACGACATGCGGATCAAGCTGATGCTCGACGACATCGGCTTCTCCGGCGTGACGTTTGTACCCGCCGACGATGTCTTCAAGCTGATCCGCATGGTCAAGACCGCGCCGGAGATCGAGCTGATGCGCATCGCCGGCCGCAACAATGAGGCCGCCGCCATGGCCGCGATGCGCCGCACGCGGCCCGGCATGCGCTTCGAGGACTTCCAGAACATGTTCCGGCAGGAATGCGCCGATCGCGGCAGCACGATGACGTCGATCATCCTCGGCATGCCGGGCGGCATGATGCCGGACGAAACGGCGGTGAAGGGCAAGCCCTACATCGTCGACGCGGTGAGCACCTTCGGTGAATACGCCGGCGACTTCGCGCGCACGCTGGTGCTCGGCGAGCCGTCCCGCGAGATCCTGGCGCGCGCCAGGGCGAACCGCCGGGCGCGCGAAGCGGCGTTCGAGATCATCAAGCCCGGCGTCAAGTTCGCGACGCTGCGCGACGTCGCCTTCAACACCATGGTCAAGGCCGGCATTCCCGAGCGTCTGGTGTTCGTTACGCCGCACTCGGTGGGACTGTCACACACCGACCAGCCGTTCCGTCTCGCCGGCATCGACAACACGCCGATCGAACACGTGCTCGAGGAGAACATGGTGCTCACGATCGACCTGCCTTACATCGAAGTCGGCTGGGGCAGCGGTCACAATGAAGACCTGTTCCGCGTCACCCGCACGGGCTACGAGGCGCTGAATGCCGAGAGCGATCCGCTCGTGGTCGTGTAAGCCCGGGGCTGGCACCAGCCTAACGCCCTCCTCTGCACGTCTGGATCAGGGCTCCGATCACAGGAAGTTGGGGGGCTGTGTACCCACCACAGCGGCCCCGACCCGAACGCGGCAGTCCGCGGACTCCACCGGAAGATCTGCCGCTAATGTGAAATTCCCGCAGGCTCTGCGGGATTTTCATGGTACGCTGATGCCTATGATAGATCGTAAAGGTGACCTCGCACGTCTGCGGACGGCACTGCGCCGCAGCCGCGTCGTAGCGCTGCTTGGACCGCGTCAGTGTGGCAAGACCACGCTGGCCCGAAGTTTCGTGCCCGGCGCGTCCCTCAACTATTTCGATCTCGAAGACCCGCAAAGTCTGGCGCGGCTGCGTGATCCGGATACCGCATTGCGACCGCTGAAGGGCCTGGTCGTCATCGATGAAATCCAGCGCCGGCCAGAACTGTTTCCGCTGTTACGTGTGCTGGTCGACCGCCGGCCACTACCGGTACGGTTTCTGATTCTCGGCAGCGCATCGCCCGAATTGCTGCGGCAATCCTCCGAAACCCTGGCGGGCCGGCTGGAGACCGTGGAGCTGGAAGGGCTGCGCTTGAGCGATCTCGGCGCGAAGGCGCAATTGCGGCATTGGCTGCGCGGCGGGTTTCCAAACGCGTTCACTGCCCGCAGCGAGTCCGATTCGCTGGCCTGGCGGCAGCAGTTCATCCAGTCATTTCTGGAGCGCGATTTGCCGCAAATGGGCATACAGATTCCTGCCGCCGCACTGCGGCGCTTCTGGAACATGCTGGCCCATTATCACGGTCAGATCTGGAATGCCGCAGAACTCGCGCGCGCGCTGGCCGTGAACGAATCCACGGTGCGCCGGTATCTTGACCTCATGAGCGGTGTATTCATGGCACGCCAGCTGCCACCGTGGTTTGAGAACCTGAGCAAGCGGCAGGTAAAGGCGCCCAAGGTCTACGTGCGCGACAGTGGGATGTTGCATGCACTGCTGGGAGTCCAGAATGCCCACGGCCTCGAGCACCACCCCAAGGTCGGCGCCTCGTGGGAGGGTTACGCGATCGAAGAGGTGCTCAAAGCCATGCGCCCCGATGAAACTTACTTCTGGGCGACTCACGGAGGCGCCGAACTGGATTTGTTGCTGTTCGTGAAGGGCAAGCGTATCGGCGTGGAGTGCAAGCGCATGGACGCGCCCAGCATGACTGCATCGATGCGCGTTGCGATGGAATCACTGAAGCTCGACCGATTGTTAGTTGCCTACCCCGGCGAGCGGCGCTATCCGCTCGGAAAGAAAGTCGAAGTCGTGCCGCTCTCACAACTGGTTGAAGCGCGTTAGCGAACGTCGGCGGAAGGGGTAATTGGTGGGCAGTAGCGCTACGTCGCTGTACCCCAGGACGCGCCTTACGAACTGCTCGCCGCCCTAACCAGAACAATCGTCGCGTATAACCGAATCTTGCCAGAGAACTAACACTAAATCTGGACCGGTTCTTCGGGAGCCCGCCCCGGATCCTGACGAGACTTCCGTCGAGCTAGTTCTTCAATAATGGCCTGGTGCCGCTCTCGCGTAAGTCCGTAATGGGAATAGCACCAGTATGTAATCACGCTGAAGCCCACAACAATTGGGCCAAATACCAGCCCCAGATTGAATATCGCATCGGGGGACACATCGGCGGCCGAGCGAATAGCGGGACCGCGCGGAAATTGAATAATTGCCAACGCGAAGCCGGCGATCGCGCTGCCAACACCCGAGGCGAACTTGCCCGAGAAAGAACTCGCCGAGAAGAAAATGCCTTCCTGACGCCGGCCGGTGCGCAACTCGTTCTCATCGGCGATGTCGGCAATGGAGGATCCGAAGGCGACGTTAGCCTGGATCGCGCCAGCGCCCTGCAAGACGCGCAGGGTCGCGAGTAACGGCACCAGAGTCTCGCTGCTGTTGTCCGGGAACCAGCCCGCGAGCCGCAACGTAACCGGCAACGCCTGCAGGATGGCCCAGGAAACGGTTCCAAACAGCAGTGCGCCGCGTCTGCCGAAGCGACGCTGAAAGGCAGGTCCCACCAGCATGCCGATGACGACGCCGATCGGATAGAAAGGTGTCAGCACCACCACCTCGGTATTGGTGAACTCCCAGAAATACGTGTACATGTAGATATCGAGCGCACCGTTGGTACCGATCATCAGATAGACGAGCAATACCCCGCTGAACAGCCAGGCGAAGTTGGGCTGCCGCACGGCGGCAAGCACATCCCGAAAAGTGTGCACGAGTACCGCGGTAATGCTCTTGTGCGGCGACTCCGGCGGCATCGACAGAAATGGAATGAACTGGCGCGTGCCCCAGGCCGACCAGCAAATGCTGGCGACCATCAACACGCCAAGCGTGGCCGCAAATGGCGCGTAGGCGGCCTGATTCAGCTGTCCGACCGGATTCTGCCCTGTGGGCGCGAAGAAGAACTGAAAGCCGATCATGGTTGCGCCGTAACCACCAATGATGTTGAAGAACATCCGAAATGCGACCAGCGACGCGCGCTCGGAAAATTCGTTGGTCAGTTCCGCGCCCAACGCGAGATGCGGTATGTGGTACATAGTCATCGCCGTGCGGACGATGTTTACCCACAAGACCAGCCAGGCGAACAAGGCCCAGTCGCCGCGCACCGGCGGCGCGAACAACAGAAAGAAGCTAACAGCCAGCGGCAGCATCGATGCCAGCATGAACGGGTGCCGCCGACCCCACTTCGATCGCCATCGGTCCGACAGCGACCCGGCAATCGGATCCGTCAGCGCATCGATCAGCAGCGCAGTACCGACGGCGATACCCGCCAGCGTGGCCGACATGCCCAGTACCTGGCTGTAATAAAAGATGACAAACGCGCCGAGCGCACCGTTCTTGAGACCCTCAGCGAACTGGCCGGCGCCGTAGGCCAATTTGACACCGAAGGACAGCGCAGGTCGCGACAGTGCGCCGTCCGTCATCAGGTGATAATCGATTGCTTCACGTCGCCCGGCGGCGACTCAGGATGCCCGAGCGCCGCGAACGGACTGCAGCCGGTGGCGTCAGCAAAGTACTTGGTCCACAGCATCAGGTACTCCGGGATCCCGTTTTTGGCGTCGGCCATCGCGGTTTCAAACAAACGCTGCGCGATTGCCGGGTGCCGATCGGCGACGTTAGCTGCGCCTACCGCGGGTCGCGGATCATCATGCAGGAACGCACCGCGGCCGTCGACCTTGGCGTTAAACCACCACTTGTCATCGATCACGGTGACCGCCGAGCCCCAGCCGATGGTGACATGATCGCGGGCCGCAGGCGCGCCGGCAAATGCAGTGCGATAAAACGACTGGCCGTCGATCGCTTCTGGCGGCGCAACGCCTGCAGCGTCGAGAATCGTCGCGGCAATGTCGTGGTGCTGCACGAATGCATCGCACACGGTGCCGGCTCCCAAGCCACTCGGATGCCTGACAATCATCGGCACATCGATGGTCTCAGGATCCGATGGGTAACCGCGCTTGCCAATCCATCCGCCGCGCTCCCACAGGCCATGACCGTGATCCGAGGTCACGATCACCAACGCATCATCTAAGACGCCGGTGGTGCGCAGGGTTTCGATCAAATGCCCGAACCAGCGATCGACCATCTCGACCAGACCCGCGTAGTTGCCGCGCGTACGACGAACGAGCTGCTCGGGCAGGTCCGGCACTTCGGCGTAGGGTGAAATCACGGTTTCCTGCCCGTCCGTGGGATCGTAACGGCGCCGGTAATGTTCGGGCACGAACCAGGGCTCGTGCGGATCGAAACACTCGATTGTCAGGAACATCCGTTCCGCGTCGAGATTCTGCTCGACCCAGCGGCCGGATTCCTGCATCACCTGTGCGTTGAACCAATGCTCCTCGGCCACGCGATCGTGCATGTTGCGCAGAATCGTGCGCGAGAACCAGCGGTGGTTGTAGCCACTCTTCATCGCATCCAGCAGCTTGCCGTGCATTTCCTGGAACTGCTTCGGAATCCAGTAGTCGACGTCCGCCTGCGTCGGCATCGGACCACTGCGAGCGGAATCCGTTTCCTGGCCGCGAATGAAAGTCCATTGGTCGAAGCCGCGCCAGAAATTCTTCGATGGCTTGAACTGGTGATAGAGATCCGAAATCAGGCCGGTGCGAAATCCCTCGGCCGTGAAAATCTCCGCCAGCGTGTGCTGCTCTTCGGGGATCGGGCCCCAGCCCGCGGCGGTACCGACGAAGTCTCCCTTGAATCGGCGGAAGTCACCGTTATGAAATGGATAGGTCCGCTGCCCGGTGTAGATCGCACGCCTGGCACAGAGCGTCGGCAGCGATTCCGGATAGGCGCGCGTAAACCTCACCGACTCGCGCGCGAAAGCGTCGAGGTTGGGTGTACGGATCGCGCCCCAGGGCGGCGGCGATCCATAACAACCGACCGCGTCGCGCCGCAGCGTATCGAACACCACGAGAATGACGTGCCGCGCCTGCCCAGGATCGTTAGGTGGCCGGCCCTTCCTGGCCCCGGTCATGACGATCTGCGGTTGTAATTGGTCAGGCCGATTGGATTTATCAGATCGTTCGGCGGATGGGCACGCAGCGCCGTTTCGTTAGGCTCGGTACCCCAGCCCGGCCGGTCAGGCACCAGCAGGTGACCATCCTCAAACTGCGGCAGGTGCGTGTAGAGTTCGTGATCCCAGGCAATCCGGTCGACGTCGGTCTCGAAAGTCCTCAGGTTCGGCACGGCGGCCGCGAAATGCGCGTTCATCATCGTGCAAAGGTGCCCGTAAAAGTTATGCGGCGCAACGTTGATCTCGTGCGCATCGGCACAGGCTGCAATCTTCATCGATTGCCAGGCGCCGTTCCAGACCAGGTCGATGATCGCGACATCCAGCGACTGATGTTCGAAATACGGCAGGAATTCCTGCAGCCCCATCAGCGTTTCGCCGGACGCCAGCGTGTGTTTGCTGTGGCTGCGCATATAGGCGAGCGCCTTGGGATCGAAACTGTCGATCTCAACCCAGAACAGCTCAAGATCAGCAACCGCACGCAGGATGGCCAGATATCCTTCAGTCTTCGCATTGAAATTGAGATCCAACAGGATCTCGACGTCCTTGCCCGCGCCTTCCCGAAATGCGGCGAGATGATCGCGCAGGCCGCGGGTAACATTACGCGTGACATTGAGCTCGGGAGAAAACGGGATCCCCCAGCCCTGGGCCCAGCCGACCGGCTTGTTGTCCTCATAGCGGTACACATTGGTCTTGAGCGCCTTGAAGCCGCGCTCCCGCACTTCCCGCCCCAGGCCGACCACGCCATCGCGAGTTTCCACCTGCGGCTGGTACCAGGGCGGACGACTGATACGCCAGGTACCGCAGTGCGACCAGTAAACCTGGATGCGGTCACGCACCTTGCCTCCTAACAACTCGTAACACGGCACGCCCAGGGTCTTCGCCTTGGCATCCAGCAGGGCGTTTTCGATGGCGCCGAGGGCCATGCCAACGACGCCACCGGTGCCGGGACGCATCGCCATGCGCAGCTCGCAATACAACTTTTCCACCTGCATGACGGGGCGGCCGACGATGCGATCGCGCAGCTGGCCGATGATGGCGCTGATCCCCGGATTGCCGAAGCCCTCGTCAAACTCGCTCCAGCCGACGATACCGTCGCTGGTGGTCAGCTTGACGAAGGAATAATTGCGCCATCCCGCGCCGCAGGACAGGGTGGTGATGTCGGCAATAGTGGCAGTCACGATGTTGCCGTCCTTGTTAGTCGAACTTAACGCGCAAGCCTACCCGGTAATTGCGGCCGAGCGGATCAGAGGTCAGCGCATCGTAGCCTTCAGCCAGCCGGGCCAGCGGCGGATCCTTGTCGAAGATATTGCTGACCGCAAGCGTCAGCGACAGATTTCGTGGCAGATCAATCACCGCCGCGAAGTCGTGCAGGGTCGTTGCCGGAATGTTAAACCCGATCGCCGTTGCTGCCTGCCGTTGGTCAACATAGGCCGAATTGTAGCGAGTCGACCAGCGTACATTGACGGGACCTTTCTCGTAATTCACGTAAGCCGTGCCCTTGTTCTTCGGCAGGCTGTGCGCCAGTGTTCCCGCATTCAGGAAACCGACCGCCTCGAAGCCCGCTATCGCCAGCCCCGCGACCGAGAACGGATCAAACTGGTACTTGAGCGTGCGATTGGCGACCGCGCCGAGCGTCAGCTTGCCACCGAGAGCCTCGACGAACCGATAGCTGGCACGCAGGTCAAGGCCGCTGAATTGCGCCTTGGGCCCGTTGATGCGCAACAGATTGACCTTGGCCAGGTTGGCCGCGCTGCACGCGCCGGTAAACACGAAGTGCGCAGCAATGAACGCCGGATCCGCCGTGGCGCAATTGTTAGCACCCGCCGCACCGTTCGGGAATACGGCGTTGACGATCGCGTTCTGCGGTTCGGTCGTCAGGATGTCTTTGAGATCGTAGTGGTAATAATCGAGCGCGGCGTCGAAGCCCCCGGCCTGCACCATGGTCCCGACGCTGTATACCGTGGCCTCCTCTGGTTGCAGATCCGGGTTACCGATCAGATCAAGGGCCCGCGGCTGCCCGAGAATGGTCGGAATGGAGGCAGCTGGATTCGGCGCGAGCGAGGTCTGCGGGGGCGCGCGGAACGAGGTACTCACCGAGGCGCGAAAGGCCAGCCAGTCGAGCGCCTGCCACTTGCCACGCAGCTGCGGCGAGAAATTGCTGCCGCCATCCGACCCGTAGTCCTCGAAGCGCGCACCAATCGTAATGTTGCTGCCTTCAGAAAACGGCAACACGGCCTCAGTGAATGCCGAATAGATCTGCGAGGTGATATTGACGGGCGTCAGCGCGACCGCCAGACCTAACGGCGTGTAGGGAGTCGGCGTGCAGACGTTGGCATTCGGGATATTGAGCGGCGAATTGAGGCACGGCACCTGGGTGCGGTCCGCGTATTTCGAATCGTGCTCTGCAAAGCCGATGCGCCGGAACTGCAATCCCGCCGCCCAGCGCATGGCGCCGCCGCCGAGCTTGACCCGCTGCCATTCGCCGTCCAGCACGAAATTGGCCTCGGTCTGCGTACTCATCAGGAATCGTTCCTGCGGAATCATCAGCCAGTTATAGAGGTCCGGATTGTTGTTAGCCAATGCGGGAATATAGCTGGGATTCGTGGCGATGCCATTGACAGGCGCACCGGGAATCGCGTTCGACGTCGGGTTCAGCCACAGGCAACCTGCACTGCCCGGCGCAGCGGTCTGCCAGGCGCAGTTCGCCCCACCCAGGCCACGCAACGCGAGCTCGATCTGTACGCCGGTCGAGTCAAACCCTAACAGATAGTGCTGGTTCTGACCCCAGGTCAGGTCGGCTTTCCAGTTGGCGCCATCGCCGAATCTGCCATTGAACCCTACCGACAGACGGTACTGTTCCTGATCACGCCGTTGGTAAGCCGATCCATCGGAGCCGAACCCGCCGAAGAAAGGATTCCCACCCAACAACCAGGGGCGCCATTGACCGATCGGAATGAAAACGCCGGTGGTGCCTGCCGGAAACTGCGTGGGATTGGCTGCGGCATAGGCCGCGAGGCCCGGGTTGGCGAGCGGCACCCACCAGTTGCCGAACAGCCTTGGGCTGGTGCCAACCTGGAAGCTGGCGGGATTAATGTTGCCGGGCAACACCGTCTCGGTGATGGGCTTCGGCTGGTTGAAGCTCGGCGGATAGTGGACCGTGGCCAGCATTTTGGCGTAGGTCGCATCGGCGTGGAACTCGATGCCGTTGCCAAACTCGCGATTGAACTCGCTGTAGACCTCGAACGTTGTCGTCGGCGCCACCAGATCCTGATATTTCTGCACATTGTTGACACAGAATCCGGCGAACGGCTGTATGCCCCCTAACGTCGAGCAACCGACATCGACCACGCGCGCGCCCGTCGCCGCCAGGACGCCGCCGGCGCCGATGGGTCCGACGGGTGTGAACTGCGCTGGATTGGACGAAAAGTTCCAGCCGGCATCCGGATTAATTGAAAAAGCCGGCGTCGACCAGGGCCGGTCCAGCACGCGAAGCTGCGCAGTTTTCTGATAGCCGCCTGTCAGCATGAAGTTCCAGGCGTCGCCGCTCTTGCCCCAGACCGCGTCGAACTTGGTGTCGCCATTCGTGTCCTGAATGTCCGTGTAATTGGCGCCGAATTCCAGGCCGCTGAAATTACGGCGCGTGATGAAGTTGACGACGCCCGTGATCGCATCCGAGCCATAAGTCGTCGCCGCCGAGTCCTTGAGCACTTCAATCCGCTCGATGGCGGCCAGCGGCATGAGCCGCGTATTGACGGTAAATCCGCTGACCAGTGGCATGCGGCGCCCGTTCAGCAGCACCAGGTTACGGTCCGGACCCAGGCCCCGCAGATTGACGGTCTCGGAGCCCTCGATGCCCTGGCCCTTGCCCGGCTGCGATGAATTCGAGTTGCCAATGGACCCTGCCGCCTCCGGCATCGAACGAAACAGCTCGACCAGCGTCGGGCTGCCCTGTTTCAACAGATCCTCCGCGGACACGACGCGCATCGGCAAAGCGGCCGCTTCCTGAGGCTTCAGCAAATAGGAACCTGTGACTACGACTTCCTGCAGTTCATTCTGCGCCGCGTCGTCGGCCGCGACCGCCGACTGACTAACAAACGCAAGCAGTGCAAATGGCAGCGGCAGCAGCCCGCGCCGGATTACAGAATTAATGTTCATGAAATTCCCCTTGCTCGAGAGCCGCAGCGCATAGTCGCGGATTTTGGAGGTATTGAACAATCGTTTGCTCAAGCATTTTACGATAGTGACAGCAGGCCGGATTGCGTGTCAAGCAAAAAGAACGGCTTTTGTGTCTTGGGCAATCGTTTGTTCGTTGGCTGGTTTCGAGTCGCCTGGCAACGCTGACGGCCAGAATAATCGACCAAATACCGGGTCAGTCCATCTCGGTAACGAACTTGGTGTTGAGATACCCGTCGAAGGTCTCAAGACCGCCTTCGCTACCGATACCGCTATCCTTAACCCCGCCGAACGGCGTTTCCGCGAGCCCGAGGCCGAAATGATTGATGCAAAGAATGCCGGTTTCGAGACCGTTCTGTATCGCCAACGCATTCTTCGTGGACCCGGTGAACGCATACGCCGCCAGGCCATAGGGCAAGGAGTTGGCGCGCCGCAGCACTTCTGTCAGGTCGCGAAACGGGACGCAGGTGGCGACCGGCCCGAAAGGCTCATCGGTCATCAGCAGGCTATCGTCAGCTGCTCCAGTGACCACCGTCGGCGCGAAAAAGTTGCCCGGGCCGCTGATGCGTGCGCCACCCGTTTCGACCCGCGCACCGCGCCGGTTGGCATCGTCGATAAATCGCTCCAAGGCCGGCACGCGCCGCGCGTGGGCGAGCGGCCCCATTTCTACGCCCTGCCCCATGCCATCGCCCACCTTGATGGTTCGGGTTTTGGCGATGAATCGCGCGACAAAACGCTCGTAGGCATTCTGCTGGATATAGAGCCGCGTTGGCGACACACAAACCTGGCCGGCATTGCGAAACTTGAAGGCGGCTAACGCGTCAGCGGCGCGTTCAACATCAATGTCATCAAACACAACGACCGGCGCATGCCCGCCCAGCTCCATCGTGACTCGCTTCATGTGGGCGCCCGCCAACGACGCCAATTGCTTGCCGACCGTGACGGATCCGGTGAACGATATCTTGCGAACAATCGGCGATTCGATCAGGTACCTGGAAACTTCCGCAGGCACACCCCAGACCACGTTGAGTACGCCCGGCGGCAGCCCCGCCTCATGAAACATGCGTGCGATCGCAACGATCGCGCTGGGCGCATCCTCCGGGCCCTTGATGATGATCGTGCATCCGGCGCCGATCGCGGCCGAAATCTTGCGGATCGCCTGGTTGTAAGGAAAATTCCACGGCGTAAATGCCGCGCAGACGCCCACCGGTTCGCGCAATACCAATTGCCTCACGTTAGGCTGGCGGGGCGAA
This sequence comes from Gammaproteobacteria bacterium, assembly GCA_031414335.1. Lineage (GTDB taxonomy): Bacteria > Pseudomonadota > Gammaproteobacteria > Steroidobacterales > Steroidobacteraceae > UBA964. The sequence continues at coordinate 50,946 of JANNVI010000009.1, forward strand.
ATCACGCGGCCGTAGATACGGCGGCACTCCTCCGCATGCCAGTCGCAGTGATCCGCGCAATAGGTAACTTCGCCAGCCGCATCCGCGAGCGGCTTGCCCATTTCGAGCGTGATATTGCGACCGATGGCCTGGGCGCGCAGCCGCGACAGGCTCCCAACCTCGCGCAGCACGCGCGCACGCTCCACCGGCGAGCTGTGGCGCCAGGATTCAAATGCACGTTGAGAGGACTGCAGCGCGCGATCGAGATCGTCGCGCGTCGCATGCGGCAACCGGGCGACGATTGCGCCGGTCGCCGGATTGATGACCTCCTGTTCCTTGCGGCCGCCACCCTTCTCGAATTGCCCATCGATATAAAGGCAAAGCTCTTCCGTATACCCCGACTCGACTACCGACGGGCCGGATTCAACCTGGGCATTCATGCTGCACTCCTAACCATTGACATCGCGATAGCGTTTCGGGCCGGAGCGCACCGGTTCCAGCAGCGTCCAGTCGCCCTGCTCAACCTCGAATCCTTGGGGGAACGGCGCGCGCGTCTCCATGCCGAGGGCGCGCATGACGCGATCGTCGCGGTAGTAATGGCTGGCTACCAGCAACGACAGCTGCCATGCCAGCGCGGGCGACTCGCGCCGAAAAAAACCGGCTACGCGCTGTTGGCTGTCGCCGTCGAGACCGGCAAACGAGCCGCCACCCAATTCGGCGAGACGCGCGAGCGCGGCGACCACGCTCGACGCGCGTGCATTCGCCGAGTGGAGAATCGCGGCAAAGATCTGTTCATCGTCCGCCCCCGGCACTGCAAACTCCACGCTCGCAGGTATCATCGCGGCCGCATAACTGCGCAGCTCCTGCGCCTCGCGTGGCGAAATTGCCAATTGTTGCGTGTCGTCAGTCAAACAGGTTGCTCAATCGGTTCTTGATGTTGTCGGCGACATACAGAGCCAGCGCCTGGATCGTCGAGGTCGGGTTTACGCCACCCGAGGTCACGAACACACTGCCATCGACGATAAACAAATTGCGCACATCATGGCTGCGGCCCCATTCATTGACGACTGAACGCTCCGGGTCCCGTCCCATGCGAGCGGTGCCCATCAGATGCCAGCCGCCATGCGCTGTGGGATATTCGGCGTGGACTGCCAGAGCGCCTGCCGCCCGCATCGCTTCGGTGCCCGTGGCAACCGCATGGTTCAACATGCTGCGACTGTTGTCGCTCAGCCGATAGTGGATGCGCGGCGCTGGTACGCCATGCGCGTCCTTGAGCGCCGGATCCAGCGTGACCGTATTGGTCTCTTCGGGGAGATCCTCGCAAATCGCGGAAAATGCCGCAGTGTGGTTGAAGTAGTCGCGAAACGCGCGATGATGGTCTGCGCCCCACGGAATCGTACCGTTGCGCATGCCGCCTAACGCCGTGGTCACGGGCCCGGCGCCGCGATCGGTTTGAAAGGTGTAGCCGCGCACAAAGCCGCGCTGCGGGTCGGTTTCGTAAAACTGCTGCGACCAGATGCTGATGTGCGGACCGCGATAGCCATCGAGCGGCTGCGCGAACGTGCCCTGGATGCGCGCATACGGATGAAACATCAGGTTCTTGCCCACCAGCCCGCTCGAATTCGCGAGGCCCTGCGGGCAGCGGGCAGAGGCCGAGTTCAGCAGCAAGCGCGGTGTCCCGATACCGTTGCAGGCCACGATCACGATCTCCGCAGCCTGAAACTGCTCGCGCCCCTCACTGTCATAGTAGACGACGCCTTTGGCCATGCCATCGTCACCAGTCGTGATTTCGCGCACCCGGCAACGGGTCCGCAGCTCAACGCGCTGCCGAATGGCCAGCGGCCAATAGGTGATGTCGGTGCTGGCCTTTGCTCCCTGCGAACAACCGGCGCCGCAATGACCGAGGTTGATGCAGCGCGACCGACCTTCGTAATCGCGGGTCGCGATCGCCGCATCCGCGGGCCACCAGTGCCAGCCTAGTTTGTTGAAACCGCGCCCGACCGTTTCGCCGGTGCGACCTAACGGAATCGGCGGCAGTGGCGGCTCTTTCGGCGGATAGGCCGGATCGCCCGCCAGACCCGAGACTCCCATGATCCGGTCGTTCTCGGCATAGAATGGCTCGAGTGTCTTGTAATCGATCGGCCAGTCCTCGGCGACGCCATCGAGGCTGCGGACACGAAAATCCGACGGATGCAGCCGCGGAAAATGCGCCGCGTACAGAATCGTCCCGCCGCCCACGCCATTGAAATTGGCAATCTTGATCGGTGAGTCATCGTCGTTGATTGGGTAGTCGCCAATCCCGCGACGCACATTCGGGCTGATCGAAAAATCCTGGTATTGCCGTTCTTCCCAGTCGCGCCCGGTACTGGGAAATTTCGCATTGGACTGCCAGTCACCCTGTTCGAGGCAAACGATGCGCATGCGGGTTTCCGCCAGGCTCCAGGCGAGCGCTGCGCCGGACGCGCCAGCGCCTATGATCAGTACGTCGACTGGATCAGCCACGATCGATCCGCCCTGTTGCCAGATAAAATGTCTTGAACAATCGTTTGCTCACGAGGTTCCAGACTGCCAGCGCGCTGGCGAGGTGTCAAGCTGAGCTACGTCAGCCCGCCCTGGGAGCGGCGGTCGAATCGCGCACCACGACGCCCTTCGGCTGCAGCAAGTGGGTGACGGCGGAAGTCTTGGACTCAAGCAGGTCGAGTAAGCCGTCCGCCGCAACCTGGCCCACCTCCAGCAACGGCATGCGCAGCGTTGTCAGTGGCGGATGAAACGTATCCGCAATCTGCAGATCATTGGTGCTCATTACCGACATGTCCGCGGGCACGCGGACCTTTTCGGCATGCAACGCGCGCAGTGCGCCGGCCGCGGACATCACGGTTGCCGCGAGCATCGCGGTCGGCCTCGGTTTGACGCGCAGCAGCGCGCGCGCGGCTCGATCGCCGCCTTCAAGTGTGTAGCCAGCTTCCGAGACGAGCGCCGGGTCAGGATCAATTCCCGCTCCCTTGAGGGCGGCGCGGTAGCCCGCAAGACGACGCGTGCCGTTGTAATCATTCAGCAAACCGGCGAGGTGACCGATGCGACGATGCCCCAGTGACAGCAGATACTCGGTCGACTGCTTGGCCGCGGCAAAGTTATCGAGCGCCACGCAGTTTTCAATGCCGCGGGCCTTGCGATTCATGACCACGTACGGCACTGACACACGCTCGAGCACCTTGCGGAGCACCTCATCAGGCTCGAGCGTAGAAACCAGCAGGCCATCGACGCGATGTGCGCTGGCCAGGCGCTCATAAATGCCGGAATCAACCGACATGTCCTCGATCAACGTGATCAACAGCTCATAGCCACGCGCATGCGCTGCGCGGGTGGCACCAATCATCATCTGCGTGAAAACCGGATTATCCAGCTGCGGGACCGCGATACCGAGCGTGAAAGTGCGCGCGGTGCGCAGGCCACGCGCCATCGCGTTAGGCTTGTAACCCAGCTCGCGCGCTGCGCTGACGATCCGGTCGCGAGTCTCCGCACCGACGCGTTGCTCCGTCTCATTGTTCAAAACCCGCGACACGGTCGACGCGTCGACCCCGGCCGCGCGGGCAACGTCCTTGAGCTTGATGGACTTCTTAATGCGCATGCAACCCGGATCCTTGATCAGCCTGAACCAGCGAGACCATAACGTACCACGCGCTGATGCGCGCCATGCAATACCGATTGCTCTGATTATGCCAACTTGACTCGTAGTCCGTCGCGCCGCGAGCTGAGGCAATGTTGCTGGGACATCGTTGCGTTGTCGTTACCGCCGGATGCACCACAAATATCTCATCCATCAGCGGATCGACAATCTGCGCTTTCGAGCATTTTCCGACGCAGCGAAAACCTTATTTGGTCGAATAATTTTGAGCGGGAAATTTGGCGGGTATATCGCTGACTGCATTCACCAAAGACTTTTTTCCGATACTTTTCCTGAAGTTCGAGCCCTCCCCCGGGCACCAATCGATAATTGTTCGTAAACTCGCATCCAAATCACGCTCTGAGGTGCGCTAGTGCATAAGAAATTGGCGTAAATCGCTGAGGGCAACTACGGGGGGCAACTGCGACGCCATGAAAACGGAATCCGTTCTAAATCAACCGCTTACTGTCACTGTTCATTAGCCGCCGCCTCCAGACCTAACAACTCCGTTCGCCTAACGATGTTCTGCTAACGGACGAATGGAACGTGCGTGAGCGGCTGCGACTAACAACGAGGCTCCATTGCCGCAAATGTGACGCAGGTCGCAATGCTCGCGGATGTTACAGAGTCTTCGCGGCGATTTCATCAGGCAGTAACGAAGCCATACGACACTGCCGGCCTCACAGAGGTACGGAGTCAAGACCTTGGAAATTATCTTTCTCAGTTTTGCCGCGATGGCGGCGATCGTCGGCATTCAGTTGCTGGAGCAGCTGACGGGTTTGGGCTCCCAGAATGCGTCGGCACGCGGCGCCGACCGGTTGACGTTCACGCCCGCAAGAATCAAGCACGCAGCCCGGCTGACAGAGCCCCGTCAGGAACTTGATGAGGCCGCGTAGCGAAAAAAATGGCGGCGCTCGATGTAGTCAACGAATGCTCGATCATCGTTGTCGTCATTGTGTGTGTGGTCTGGCGGTCAAAGTTTCACGCCTGTCCACACTTTCGGACCCCGCTGCAACGGCATCGCCCAGAACCCACATACTCACGCAGCCTGCTGCTGGATACTAACGACCTTGGGTTTCATCGCGCGCAGCTCATCCAGGTAGTCGGCCCAGCGCTGCATCATTTGGGTCCGCCCCTCCAGAAACGTGGTCCGGTTATAGGCCCGCCCGTTGAGGTCTTTGACTTCATGCGCCAGCTGCATCTCGATCCATTCCACTCGGAAGTTGAGCACTTCATCGAGCACCGTGCGGGCCATGGCCCGAAACCCGTGCCCGGTCATCTCGTCACCGGATGAATCTCACGCAAGATTTCCATGGCCTGGCGCGACAGCGGCACAATCAGGTCCTCGCGCATCTTCAGCAGTTCGCCCGGAATGCGCCACTGCGCGTCGTTCAGGTGGAAGTGACTCCATTCGGCTTTGCGCAAGTTGATCGGGCGTACGAAGACCAAAGGGTTCAGCCTTAACGCACACCGGGTGCGCAGGTTCCCCTGGTAGCCGTCGATCGTCCGCAGCAGCTCACCGATACCGGCCGGGTCGGTAATGCTCGCCAGGTGTTCGCCCTGAACCGGCGGCAGCGCCCCTCGCAGATCCGCGCTCGGATCGCGCTTCGCGCGGCTGGTCGCAATGGCGTAGCGGAAGATCTGGCTGGACGTTCCACGGCAGCGATGCGCGGTATCGAGCGCACCCCGCGCTTCGATGCGTCTCAGAACCTGGAGCAGCTCGTCCGCTTCGATGGCCGCGATGGGCCGGGAGCCCAGCCATGGATAGACGTCGTTCTCAAGGCGCAGCAGGACTTTGTCACTGTGACTTTTCGCCCAGGTCGGGGAGAACTTGGCAAACCATTCGCGGCCCACGGCTTCAAAGGAATTCGCCGCCATCACCTTCGCAGCCCGTTTTTGTTGCTTCTTGTACTCGCCGGGGTCAACGCCATTGGCGAGCAAGCGCCTCGCATCCAGCTGTCGTTCACGGGCTTGCGCGAGGCCTATCTCCGGATACGCGCCGAGGGATAACTTTTTCTCCTTGCCAAGAAATCGATATTTCAGGCGCCAGAGCTTCGAGCTATTGGTCTCAACCTGCAGATAAAGGCCCCTTGAATCACTCAACTTGTACGTTTTGTCGCGAGCCTTTGCGTTCCTAACAACAGTATCGGTAAGTGCCATGATTGGGGCCCCACTTTCAGAGATGCTCTAAAGGCCCCTCACCATGCCCCATTCAGAGGTCGGCGGTCAAGGAGCCTGCCCGAACGCCCGCGAACGATAAAAGCCTTGTTTTTCAGGGGTTTTTCGCTACTTCGAGGTCCGGAACGGACTGTAGCGAACTGCGGCGGAAGGGGTAATTGGTGGGCCGTGTAGGGATCGAACCTACGACCAAGAGATTAAGAGTCTCCTGCTCTACCAGCTGAGCTAACGGCCCGTATTCTTATCTAACAATCGATTCTAACAATCGATGGGGTGAGCGACGGGGCTCGAACCCGCGACAACCGGGATCACAACCCGGGGCTCTACCAGCTGAGCTACGCCCACCATCGAATTCCATCATCGCACGCATTGGCACTCGCTTGGCGCGCCCGGCAGGACTCGAACCTGCGACCTACGGCTTAGAAGGCCGTTGCTCTATCCAACTGAGCTACGGGCGCTCGAGCGGCTAAAGCCTATCGCAAATAAATGCCCAACATGGTCGGGGCAGCAGGATTTGAACCTGCGACCCTCTGCTCCCAAAGCAGATGCGCTACCAGACTGCGCCATGCCCCGAACCGGCCCCCGTCGACAAGCGCCCTGAGGATCCCGGCGAAGGGGGGCGCATCATACGGGCGGACTCCCACCAACGTCAATTTGACGCGTCCATGCCAGAATAGCGGCCATGACAGCCCAGATTATTGACGGCAAGAAGATCGCGAAAATTGTCAAAAGCGAGGTCAAAACCGCGGTCGATGCGCTGGTGGCCCGGGGCGGCCGCCGGCCGGGCCTGGCGGTGGTCAAGGTCGGCGACAACCCGGCCTCGGCGGTCTATGTGCGCAACAAGCGCGCGGCCTGTGCCGAATGCGGCATCGAGTCGTTCTCGCGCGACCTGCCGCAGTCGACCTCGGAAATCGAACTACTGTCGATCATCGATGAACTGAATGAAGACAAGGCCGTGGACGGGATCCTGGTGCAGTTGCCGGCGCCGGAGCAGATTCGCCAGACCGAAATCGTCGAGCGCATCGATCCTGCCAAGGACGTCGATGGCTTCCACCCCTATAACATCGGGCGCCTCGCCGAGCGTAACCCGCTGATCCGCCCCTGCACGCCCTATGGCGTGATCCGCATGCTCGATCATGTCGGCGTGGTGCTGTTAGGCAAGCACTGTGTCGTGGTCGGCGCCTCTAACATCGTCGGCCGGCCGATGTCACTCGAATTGCTGCTGATGGGCGCGACGGTCACCGTGACCCACCGCTTCACCACCGAACTCGCGGGTCATGTCGGCCAGGCGGATGTGCTGATCGTCGCGGCCGGCAAGCCGGGCCTGGTCAAGGGCGAATGGATCAAGCCCGGCGCGATCGTGGTCGATGTCGGCATGAATCGCCTCGCCGATGGCCGGCTGTGCGGCGACGTTGAATTTGACACCGCGAAGGAACGCGCCAGCTGGATCAGCCCGGTGCCGGGCGGCGTCGGCCCGATGACCGTCGCCATGCTGATGCGCAACACGCTGGAAGCCAGCGTGCGGCGCCAGTCGCGTTAGGTCCAGGTGGCCGCTACGCCGGCGTGATGTTGGCGTTGAGCCGGAACAGGTTGGTCGGGTCGTACTTGCGCTTGAGCGCCGCCAGCCGCGCGTAATTGCCGAGGTAGTTGGCGTTCATCTTGCTGGCGCCTTCGTTGCCTTCCACTTCATTGACGTAGAAGCCGCGCGTGTACGGTTCCAGTTTTTTCCAGAAATCGCGCGCCCACTGCATGTGCGGCTGTGCATCCGTGCCGACCGGCCAGTCGGTCATGACCATCATGTTAGCGAGCGCATGGCGATGCGGGAACGCGGTCGCCTGCGCCGGCACGCGGCCGATAGCGCCGCCGCAGTGCTGGAAATACAGGATGCTGGAGCGCCGCGCATCGGTGCTGAGGCCGGCCAGCAGGTCGTTGATGTTAGCCTCGGTGATCGCGCTGACAAAACCGTTCTTGGTGTAATTGCCTTCGGCGCGCGCGTCGGTGTCGTCGGTCGCGCGTTGCAGCTGTTCGTAGTCGATCGCAGCGATCCGGTCGGCAATCGGCGTCCCGATCTTGCGCATCGGCGCCATCACCTTGTCGAAATCGCGCGCCGCCCCTGAATAGCAGACATTGACGCCGCAAACCTGCGGCTTGCCCGGCGGGCAGGCAATCCAGGCATCGAGGTACAGATCATCCGGCGCCTGCGGCGTGTATTCCGCATAGCGCTGCAGCAGGTCACGCGCTCGCTCGATCGGAAACACCAGCGCGCCGCCGATCACCTGGCGATCCGCCGGGTGTAATGCAAATTCAAAGCTGGTGACGATGCCGAAATTGCCGCCACCGCCGCGCACGCCCCAGTACAGATCGGGGTTGTCCCTGGCGCTGGCACGCCGCAACAGGCCATCGGGGGTCACGATGTCGACGGCCGTCACGTTGTCGAGCGCGAGACCGAAGCGGCGCGCCATGCGGCCGAAGCCGCCGCCCGTGGTCAGGCCACCGACGCCGGTGTGCGACACGGTGCCTAACGGCGTTACCAGGCCGAAGGCCAGGGCCTCGTGATCGACCGCGCCTAACAACGTGCCACCCGACACCCAGGCACGGCGCAGCTGCGGATCAACGCGCACGCCGCGCATCGGCGACAGATCAATCTGCAGGCCACCGTTGCAGGTCGACTGGCCGGAGAAGCTGTGCCCGCCGCACTTGACGGCGACCAGTAAACCCGACGAGCGCGCAAAATTGACGGCGGTGCGCACGTCGGCGACGCCGGTCGGCTGGATGATGAGCGCGGGCCGGCGGTCGATTACCGGGTTCTGCACCTGGCGCGCCTGGTCGTAGCCTGGATCTTGCGCGAGCAATAACCGGCCGCGCAGGCTCGCCTTCAGGTCCTTGAGCACGCTGGCCGGAATCGTGACCTGCGAGCCATCGCCGCGCACGGCGGACAAGTCAGCGATCGTTTCGGCGAATGACTTTCTGGGAAACGCGGCCGCCAGCGCCAGCGCAGCGGTCGAACGGAGCAAATGACGGCGATGCATAGGGTGAACCTCGGATTACTTGTAACGCCAGATCGTCACGCCGCCCGGCTTGTCCTCCAGCACCACACCGGCATCGGTGAGTTGCTGGCGAATCCGGTCGGCGCCCGCAAAATCCTTGCCCGCGCGCGCGTCGCGCCGCGCCACGATCAGGCGCTCGATCTCCTCCGCGCCCAGCGCCGCGCCGGTCGCGCCATCGCCCGCCTTGCGCAGCCGGAACCACTCCTCGACCGGCAATTGCAGCAAGCCTAACACCGCCGCCAGCGAACGCAATTCCGCCGCCAGCGCGCCGGCGCGGCCCGCATCATTAGCGGTGCGCAACAGGTTGATTTCCGTGGCCAGTCCCTGCAACACTGCGAGCGCCTGGGGCGTGTTGAAGTCGCTGTCCATCACGGCGGCAAAGCGCGTGGTCGCCTCGCCCGGCGCCAGAACCGCGTCCTGCGGCGCCGACCGGAGCGCGTTATAGAGGCGGCCGAGCGCGGCATCCGCCTGGTCGAGCATCGCGAGCGAATAGTTGATCGGGCCGCGGTAGTGGCTCGCGGTCAGCAGGTAGCGCAGCACCTCGGGATGGCGCACCCGCAGCGCGCCGGATTCATCGCGTGAGTCGAGCACTTCGCGGATGGTGAAAAAATTGCCGAGCGATTTCGACATTTTTTCGTTGTCGACGTTGACGAAGCCGTTGTGCATCCAGAGGTTGGCAAACTTATCGCCGGTCGCGGCGCAGGACTGCGCAATCTCGTTTTCATGGTGCGGGAACTTGAGATCCATGCCGCCGCCATGGATGTCGAAATGCGGACCTAACAATTCGGTCGACATCGCCGAGCACTCGATGTGCCAGCCGGGGCGCCCTGCTCCCCAGGGCGACTCCCAGAACGGCTCGCCCGGCTTGGCGCGCTTCCACAGCACGAAATCCAGCGGATCACGCTTGTCGGCGTCGATCTCGACGCGCGCGCCGGCGCGCAGATCGGCAAGCTTCTTGCCCGAGAGCCGGCCGTAGTCGGCAAACGAGGCGACCGAATACAGCACGTCGCCATCGGCCGCGACGTAGGCGTGGCCGCGCGCGATGAGCTGTTGCACCATCGCAATGATGCCCGGCACATACTCGGTGGCGCGCGGCTCGTGATCCGGCGGCAGCAGGCCGAGCCGGGCGTAATCGGTATGCATCGCGTCGATGTAGCGCGCGGTCAGCGTGTCGATGCTTTCACCACGCTCGGCGGCCCGCTGAATAATCTTGTCGTCGATGTCGGTGATGTTGCGCACGAAGATCACGCGGTAGCCGCGCCACAGCAGATGCCGACGCACGACGTCGAACGCCACTTTCGAGCGCGCATGGCCGATATGGCAGAAGTCGTAGACCGTGTCGCCGCAGACGTACATGCGCACCACCCCCGGCGTCAACGGCACCAGCGGCTGCTCGGCGCCGGCCAGGCTGTTGAAGATCGAAATAGTCGGCAGTGCAGCGCTCATGTCGCAAATCTCTGCAGTCGGCGTTGGATTTCATCCGCCGGCATGGCTAACAAAAAAGTTCCGAGATCCGGTCCCTGCTCATTGCCGGTCAGCGCCAGGCGCAATGGGCGATAGAGACTCGCGCCCTTGGCGCCGCTCGCGGCCTGTGCGGCCTTGCAGAGCGCCTGCCAGTTGGCGCCGTGCTCGCGTGCCGCTGCCGCGGCCGCCGCGAAAAACCCGGTACCTGCCGCCTGCACTTTCGCCAGGGCGCTCGCATCCAGCGCCGGGGGCGGGCCGTCGATGACCTGGGCCCAGGCTGCGGCATCCGCCGGCAGCACGGTGTTGGCCTGCACCGCGCGGAACCAGTGCTGCAGCTGCTGCGCATCGCAGTGACTGGGCCGGATCGCTCCGAGCCACTGCGCGAAGCGCTCGGCGGAGAGCGCATGCGCGGCCTGCTTCTGCCAGGACTGCAACTGCGCGACGTCGAAGCGCGCCGGCGCGCGCCCGAAATGGCGGGCATCCAACTTTTGCGTCATGGCCTCGAGGCTCAGCAGCTCGCCTTCGGCGCTGGCGTGCCCGAGCCGGAACAACAGATTGTTGATCGCGGCCGCGAGATACCCTTCCTCGCGCAGCTGCGCCACGCTGCGCGCGCCGTTGCGTTTCGACAGGGGCGTGCCATCCATGCCGTTGATCAGCGCGACGTGCGCGTAGCGCGGCGCCGGCCGCCCGAGCGCGGACAGCAACATCAGCTGCCGCGGCGTGTTAGCCAGGTGATCCTCGCCGCGCAGCACCAGCGTGATGCCCATCGCGGCATCGTCGACCGCGTTCGAGAAGAAAAACGCGGCGGTGCCGTCCGCGCGCCGGATGATGAAATCGCCGATGTCATCGCTCGCGAAGACCTGCGCGCCATGCACCAGGTCGTCGAATTCAATCTTTTCGCCCGCGTTGACCCGGAAACGCCAACCCGCCATGCGGCCGGCACGCTCCTGCCCCGCGCGCTGCTCGCCTGTTAGCTCGCGGCAGGTGCCGGCGTAGCGCGGCGCCCGTCCGGACGCCAGCTGCGCGCGCCGCGAGAATTCCAGTTCCTGCGCGCTGCAATAGCAGGGGTAGACACGCCCGAGTTTCGCGAGCTCGGCAAACGCGCTCTGGTATTCGGCGCCGCGCCGGGACTGGCGCAGCGGCGCGCCATCCCAGCCGAGTCCCAGCCACTCGAGGTCGCGCTTGAGGGCGTCGACGAATTCTTCCTTACTGCGCTCGCGATCGGTGTCCTCGATGCGCAGCAGGAACCGGCCGCCGCTCTGGCGCGCCAGCAGAAAATTGAACAAGGCGGTGCGCGCGTTGCCCAGATGCACCTCACCGGTCGGGCTGGGAGCAAAACGTGTGACCTGGGGACCGGCGAGCATCAGGACATTTTACGGGTGTCGCCCCATGGCCGGTAGGCTAAACTCGCCTGCGGGAAATCAACGTGGCCTACGTATTCGTTTCTGACCTGCATCTGGATGGCTCACAGCCGCGCGCCATCGAGCAATTCGTCGAATTCCTGGGCGCCGAGGCCCGCAGCGCGCGTGCGCTCTACGTGCTGGGTGACCTGTTCGAAACCTGGCTGGGCGATGACCTGATCGATGCGCCGCGGGCGCGGGTCTGCCAGGCCCTGCGCGCCCTCAGCGCCAGCGGCGTGCCGATCTTTGTGATGCGCGGCAACCGCGACTTTCTGCTCGACCAGGAATTTGCCGCCCAGACCGGTGCGCGCCTGTTGCCGGATCCGGTGGTGCTCGAGATCGACGGGATCACCACCTTGCTAACACATGGCGACCTGCTGTGCACCGATGATCGTAACTACCAGCAGCTGCGCAGCCTGGTCAATGAACCCGGCTGGCGCCGCAGCTTGCTGGCGCTCAGCGCGAGCACCCGCAATGCGCTTGCCGCCATTGCCCGGGCCGGCAGCCGCAAGCACATGGCGCAGGCGCGCCCCAGCATCATGAATGTCAATACGGCAGCGGTCGAGCGCGTCTTCAGCGCAGCTAACGCGCGCCTGATGATTCATGGGCATACGCACCGGCCGGGCATCCACCAGCACCTCGTGGAGGGCAAGCCCCGCACGCGGGTGGTGCTGGACGCCTGGTATGAGGGCGGTCAATGCATCCGGGTCGCTGGCGGCCGCATCGAAGAGCAGCGGATGGGCGGCGGCGTCAGGCCGCTGGCAGACCTGAGTGAAAGCGGAACTGCGCATCGGGCGCCGTAACCAGCTCAGCTTCCGCCGCGGCGATCACGGCAATCCGCTGCGCGAGGGATACGGCACCGCTCTCCTGCGCCGCGCGCTCGGCGAGATGCAGATAGACGCCCTGATGACGCGCTTCCGCTTCCTGCAACTGCCCGTACAGCGCCGCGACCGGCGCCGGCAGGACCTGCTTCAGGCCCTGGAAGCGTTCGCAGGAACGCGCCTCGATGAAGGCGCCTAACAAAAAAAGATCTAGACGCCGCTCAGGCTCGGGGACGCGCACCAGCCGACGCAGGCCCGCGCCGTAACGACTCGGTTGCAGCCGCCGGAACGGCAGGCCGAGCGTGCGCCGCAGCCGGTCCACCTGCTCGAAATGCCGCAGTTCTTCGCGCGCCAGGCGCGCTAGCACCGTGCAGGCCGCGTGATCTTCCGGGTAGGCAAACATCAATGCCAGCGCGGTCGAGGCCGCTTTTTTTTCGCAATTGGCGTGATCGAGCAGCAGCTCATCCAGGTGCAGCGCCGCGATTTCAAACCAGCGCGGCGGCGTCGGCACCGCCAGCAGGTCGGTCATGCAGCCAGCTCGCAATCGGGCAGAGCGTCGCGGGTATCGCCGAGAATATTGGCCACCAGCTCCGCGTTCGCGTAGCGATCGGCCGGATCCTTGGCTAACAGACGATCGATGATGTGCTGCAGGTCGGACAGGGCTTCCGGCAGTTTCGGGATCGGCGCCTTGGCGTGTTTATAGATCACGGCCATGGGATTTTCCGCATCAAACGGCTTGGTGCCGGTCAGTAACTCATACAGGATCACACCAAGTGCGTACAGATCGGTGCGCAGGTCAATGGGCCTGCCATGGCCCTGCTCCGGGCTCATGTAATGCGGCGTTCCGAAGATCAATCCCTTGTCGGTAATCTCCATGTCGAGGCCCGAGTGCTTGGCCAGCCCGAAATCGATCAGCGCGATGGAATCATCATCGCGCAGCAGGATATTTCCCGGTTTCAGGTCGCGGTGCAGAATGCCTGCGGTATGGATGGCGCCTAACGCGCTGGCGATGGCCTGCGTGTAGTCCAGCGACTGATGCAGCGTCAGACCCTTGCGCATGCGGCGGCGCAGGTCACCATGCGGAAAATACTCCATCACCAGATAGGCAAAATTATCCGCCACGCCAAGATCCAGGACATGCACCACGTTGGGATGGCGGATGCTGCGGACGATTTCGTATTCCTGGATGAAGCGCGCAAATGACTGATCGACGCCGTCCTCGCGCCGCGCATCGCGTGACACCTTGAGCACCACCAGCGTACCGGCCTGCAGGCTCTCGGCCAGGTACAGATCGGATACCGAGCCGCTGGCAATCTTGCGAACACGCCGGTAGCCTTTGACGTAAGCGCCACCGAAAGTCTGGTTTTCCCGTGCCTCGGGCGCGCTGCGCCAATTGGCCTGTGCCGTGTTCTGCTGGTGGTGCGCAGCGAGTACGTGGTTGACCAGGACCTCGTGATTGATCTTGTCCGCTGCGACCACGGCAAAGGCACCCGCCGCGCGCGCGCTGGCCGCAAGCGGTCCGCCCGCGTCCGGCGCCATGAAAATGACCGGCGCGAAGCCATCGCGCCGGCCGAACTCCTTCAGCCACTCGAGGCCGTCGCCGCCGGTCCAGCTGTGATCGAGGAGCACGGCGCTGTAGCCCTGCGCCAGGAACGCCATGTGCAGCGGCCCGCGCTGCGTCGGGTTGTGCGCCACGATGTCGAGGTCGGGAATATCGCAGCTGAGATGGTGACGGACCAGGGCGCGAAAGCGCGGGTTGTTGTCGATCACCAGCAGCCGCATATCAGGAGGCGCCGCGCGGCACGACCCGCAGACTCACGCCGCGGCGCCGCGTTTTCGCGGCATCGGAGCGCTCTGCCTGCAGCCGCTGCAGGTACTCGGGGGTGACATCGCCGGTCACGTATTCGCCCGAGAAGCAGGACGTGTCGAACTCGCTGATCTTGGCATTGTCGTGCTGGCAGGCCAGCACCAGGTCCTCGAGATCCTGGTAGATCAGCCAGTCCGCACCGATCGCCGCACACACCTGATCGTGCGTCTTGCCCGCGGCAACCAGTTCACTGGCCGCCGGCATGTCGATGCCATAGACATTGGGAAACCGCACCGCCGGAGCCGCCGATGCGAAGAACACCTGGCGCGCACCGGCCTCGCGCGCCAGTTCAATGATCTGCGCCGAGGTGGTGCCGCGCACGATCGAGTCATCCACCAGCAGCACGTTCTTGCCGCGGAATTCCAGGTCAATGGCGTTCAGCTTGGAGCGCACCGATTTCTGGCGCTGCTCCTGCCCGGGCATGATGAAGGTGCGGCCGATATAGCGGTTCTTGATGAAGCCTTCGCGGTACTTGATACCTAACAACTGTGCCAGCTGCAAGGCCGCGGTGCGGCTGGTGTCCGGGATCGGAATCACGACATCGATGTTGTGCTGCGGCCGCTCGCGGCGGATCTTCTCGGCGAGCCGGTCGCCCATGCGCATGCGCGCGCGCTGCACCGAGATGTTGTCGATGATCGAATCGGGTCGCGCAAAGTAGACGTACTCGAATACGCAGGGCGTGTGGCGCACGGTCGCCACGGTCTGCGCGGAAAACAGCCGCCCGAGCTCATCGATGAATACCGCCTCGCCGGGCGCAATGTCGCGCTCCAGCTTGAACCCCAGCAGGTCGAGCGCCACCGATTCGGAGGCGAGCATGTATTCGCGGCCCTTGCTGGTTTCACGCGCGCCCAGCACCAGCGGCCGGATCCCAAAGGGGTCGCGAAAACCTAACACGCCATGGCCGATGACCATGGCCACCACGGCGTAGCCGCCGCGGCAGCGACGATTGAGCGCGGTAACCGCGGCAAACACGTCCGCCGGCGTGATGCGCGGCGTGCCGATGCGCTGCAGCTCCGAGGCCAGCACGTTCAGCAGCACCTCGGAATCCGAATTGGTATTGAGATGGCGGCGCTCTTCGCGCGTAATGACTTCCGCGAGCTCACGCGCGTTGGTCAGGTTGCCGTTATGCCCGAGGCAGATGCCATACGGCGCGTTCACGTAGAACGGTTGCGACTCCGCGGCTGAGTCGAAGCCCGCGGTCGGGTAGCGCACGTGGCCGATGCCGACATTGCCGCGCAGTTCCAGCATCGCATCCTGGCTGAAGACATCGCGCACCAGGCCCGCGCCCTTGTGCTGGTACAGCTCGCCATCCTGCGAGGTCATCATGCCAGCCGCATCCTGGCCGCGATGCTGCAGGCCCAGCAGCGCATCGTAGATGCGTTGATTGACGGGACTCGTGCCGACCATGCCAACGATTCCACACATAGTGCAGTTCCTGCTGTCTGTTAGCTATCTGGCCGCGCGCGGCAGGCGTTCGCCCACCAGGCCGCCCACAAACGACGCGACACTTTGTGCCGTGGGAATCAATTTCGACTTGCCCCACCAGGCCTCGCCGTCAAGGCCCGAGCGCTGCGCCAGCAGCACCAGCACCCCGACGATCAGAACCCCGCGCAGCGCGCCGAACATGAAGCCCAGAAAGCGGTCGAGGCCGCTGAACATGGAGGTGCGTACCATCTGCCCGACCACCGCGGTGATCACGGTGCCGATCAGCATCACGCCGAGAAACATCAGGCCGCGCGCCGCCCACAGCTGCAGCGGCGGCTTGGAGAGCGCGCCTGTTCCCAGGTACGGCACCAGCGCATCGGCGAAACGCCAGGCCGCCCACAGCGCGATCAACAGGGTCAGCAGCGTCAATACTTCGCGCCACAGTCCGCGAAACACACCCAACAAGGCGGATAGCACGACAATACCGATGA
Source organism: Gammaproteobacteria bacterium (assembly GCA_031414335.1). GTDB lineage: Bacteria > Pseudomonadota > Gammaproteobacteria > Steroidobacterales > Steroidobacteraceae > UBA964. The sequence continues at coordinate 67,282 of JANNVI010000009.1, forward strand.
TGGCGTAGTCAATCGGGGTCATTTGACGCTTGCTCCCGGGAGTCCTGCCTCAGAAACGACGCGAATTGTACTCAAACTGGCCTCATTGATTCGGGACAATGGCCACATCTTTGCCAGCTGCTCGCAGCGCTGTGAAATAGACCGAGGCAGCCTGCCGGTCGGCCAGCGGACCGACGCGCACCCGAAACAGCTCGCGCGCGCCGCGCTGCACCGGAGAGACATAAGAGGGATAGCCGTCCGCCTTGAGTTCGCGCGCCAGGCGCTCCGCGCTGACTTTCAAGGCGAAGCTGCCGAGCTGGACCACCCACGGACCGTTGGCCACCGGTTTGGGCAGCTTGCTCGACGCTGGGGCCGACGCTGGAGTCGCTGCAGGCGCCGGGACTACCGCGGGTGCTGCTGGGGCTGCCATCGGGCTCTCAGGCGCTGGCGCCCCCTCAGGCGCCGCAGCAGGCACCGGTGTCGCACTCGCGGCCGACGCCGGGCCGTTCGGCTGCATCGGCGCGCCTGCGGGCTCACGCATGTCAACGGTGACCGAGCGCAGCGGGGCGTTAGCATCGGCGCCGGCCGCGGCCTCTTTCGAGGCGCGCGGCAGCAGCGTCGGGTCGCCCGGTGGCGGCGCCTTGCCACGCAGGAATTCCGGCACCACGATGACGATCAGCGCCACCAGAATGCCTGCGCCTACCAGCCGTTGCTTGAGAGAGGAATCCACGTCGTTGAATTATAAGCCAAGCCAGTCGAGAGCCGGACCCACCGTGTGAAATGAACCGCACACGATCAACAGGTCGTCTGGCGACGCCAGCGCTCGCAATCGATCGCAGCCCGCGAGCACCGAATCGGCCGTGCCGAGAATCGGCAAGCCTGGCGCCATGCGCGCCGACAACTGCGCCTGCGACAGGCCGCGCGCGGTCCCGGTAATCCCGCACAGCACCCAGCCATCGACCGCGGGCGCGAGCTGCGCCGCGACGGCCGCGACGTCCTTGTCCGCCAGCATGCCGAGCAGCAGCAGCTTGCGCCCGCGGCACGGCATCGCGCGCAGTTGCTCGGCTAACACCTGCGCCGCATCCGGGTTGTGTGCGACATCGAGCAGCCACGGCGGGCTGCCGGGCACTGTTTGCAGCCGCCCCGCCAATTCCAGGCCGCTCAGCGCGCGCGCGAGCGTGGCCGGATCGGGGCAATATGCGCGGCCGTTGTCGACGCGCGCCAGCAGGGCCAATGCGCACAGCGCCGCCGCCGCGTTCTGCACCTGCCGCGGGCCCCTGATCCCGGGTTGCGGCAGGTCACCTAACAACACGTCCTGGAACTGGAATCGCCAGCGGCCACTGGCCTCAACCGCAAACTGATAGTCCGCGCCGCCTTGGTAAAACTCGGCACCGAGGCGCTGCGCGACTTCGAGGACCGAATGCGGCGGATCCGGCGCCGCGAATATCGCCGGCCGGCCGGCCCGAAAAATGCCGGCCTTTTCACGGCCGATGGACTCGACGTCCGGGCCGAGCCACTCGGTGTGATCAATGCCGACCGAGCACAGCACGCTGACATCGGCATCGATGATGTTGGTCGCATCGAGGCGCCCGCCCAGCCCCACTTCCAGCACCGCCAGCTCGACCTGATGGCGGCGCAGCACCCACAAGGCCGCCAGCGTGTTCCACTCAAAGAAAGTCAGCGTGACCGCGCCGCGCGCCGCTTCGATGGCCGCAAACGCCGCTAACAGCGAGGCGTCATCGACCGGCATGCCATCGATCGCAATGCGTTCCTGGTAGCGCCGCAGATGCGGTGAGGTAAAAAGCCCGGTGCGCACGCCCGCGGCCTGCGCCAGGCGCGCGATCATCGTTGCCGTGGAGCCCTTGCCATTAGTGCCGCCGACCAGGATCGAGCGCGTCGGCCAGGGCAGCAGGTCCAGTCGCCGGGCGACCTCAGTGACGCGCGGCAGGCCCAGATCAATCGCGTTCGGGTGGCTGTGCTCCTGGCGCGACAGCCAGTCAGCCAGCGATAAACCGCTCACTCCCGCGGCGCAGGCGGTTGCTTGAGCAGCATGCGCAGCGCGCCGCCGACCCGATCGCGCATGTCACGCCGGTCGACGATCATGTCGAGCGCGCCGTGCTCCAGCAGAAATTCGCTGCGCTGGAACCCTTCCGGCAGGGTCTCGCGTACGGTTTGTTCGATGACACGCGGACCGGCAAAACCGATCAGCGCGCGCGGCTCGCCGATATTCATGTCACCTAACATCGCGAGGCTGGCGGAAACGCCGCCGGTGGTTGGATCGGTCAGCACCGACACAAACGGCACATGAGCCTGCGCGAGCTTCGCCAGCGCCGCGGACGTCTTGGCCATCTGCAGCAATGAAAACAGCGCCTCCTGCATGCGCGCGCCGCCACTGGCGGAAAAACAGATGAGCGGACAGTGATTTTCGATCCCGTATTGAACGGCGCGGCAGAATCGCTCGCCGACCACCGAGCCCATGGATCCGCCCAGGAAACTGAATTCAAACGCGACCGCGACGACCGGCAGGCCCTGCAGCTGGCCGTGCATGACGACCAGGGCATCTTTCTCACCGGTGTTTTTCTGCGCCTGCAGCAGCCGGTCGCTGTATTTCTTGCTGTCGCGGAACCTGAGCGGATCCTTGGGCCAGATCTCGGTGGCAAGCTCCATGGGCGATTCCGGATCCAGGAAGGTCACGAGGCGCTCGCGCGCACCGATGCGCATGTGATGGCTGCATTTCGGACAGACATTCAGGTTGCGTTCCAGCTCCGCGCGATACAGCACCGAATCGCAGGCGGCGCACTTGATCCACAGGCCTTCGGGGACTGAGCGCGTGCGGCGCTCGGTCTTGATGCGCGAGGGCATGATTTTCTCGAACCACGACATGGCCCGGATAATAGCGGATTAGGGCGGCGCTTCCACCGGCCCCGGCAGGCCGAACGCAGCCGAGTAGCCGACCTGGTAGAAATAGAGGCCGGTGGCGGCTGCGGTCGTGGCGGCCAGCCGCCGGTCCCTGGCCTTCAGCACCGCCAGGGTTTCGCTGACCTGGCGCTCGCCCTTGCCGACGGCAATCAACCAGCCGGCCAGGTTGCGCACCATGTGATGCAGAAAGGCATTGGCCCGGACCCGCAACGTCAGGATGGTGCCAGCCTGCTGGACTTCAAAAATCTGCAGGTTGCGCACGCTGGTACGGGACTGGCATTCCGTGGCGCGAAAGGACGCGAAATCATGCTCGCCGAGAAACAGTTGCGCCGCCGCCGCCATCGGTGCGAGCGCCAGCGGCTCGCGAATCCAGGCAGCCCGATCGCGTTGCAGGGCGCTCGCGATCGGCCGATTGAGAATCCGGTAGTGATACTCGCGCCACAGCGCGCTGAAACGCGCATGAAAATGTTCCGGTACTTCGCGCGCCCACTGCACCCGGACATCGGCCGGCAGCTCGCTGTTCGCGCCTAACACCCAGGCGCGCTGCGTACGCCGTGCCGGTGTGTCGAAATGCACCACCTGCCCGAGCGCATGCACGCCGGAGTCGGTACGCCCGGCGCAAATCAGCTCGAGCGGATGGTCGGCAACCCGGGCGAACGCACGGCTGACAACTGCGGCCACTGACGGCGCCGCGGACTGCACCTGCCAGCCGCGATACGCGCTGCCGTCGTACTCAAGCCCGACGGCAACCCGTGGCATTGGCGCTTATCGATGAGCTAACAGCGAGGTCAGCCGGGAATCGAATCGAGCAGGCGCTGGGCTTCCTGCTTCTGCGACATCGAGCCTTCCTGCAGCACTTCCTGCAGAATGTTGCGGGCGCCATCGGGATCACCCATGTCCACGTAGGCGCGCGCCAGGTCGAGCTTGGTGCCGACCTCGCTCATCGTCACCGGTTCCAGCGGCGGCAGGGTCAGGTCATCCGCGACCACCATGGTATTCCCGATCATGGTGTCGCCGATCGCAGGACCCTTGGTGATCGCCGTTTCGCTGTCGAGGTCGAAGCCGTGATCGACGGACGGAGCGCGGCCACCGTTGCCGGACATGGCCGGTGTCTCAACCGTCTTTTCACCCACTTCAAAATCCAGGTTCATCGCGGACGCGCCATCGAGTGCCGCCAGTGTCGCAGTCGCACCGGTCTCGTGACGCTCGGCAGCATCCGCCATCATGCGGCGGGACTCGGAATCAACGCCCGCGATCAGGGTCGGAGCGTCAGGGGCCGTTTCGCCGCCGTCATCTGGCAGATCCAGGCCTTCGATGTCGCCGATTTCCAGGCCCAGATCATCGATCGCGACTTCAGCTGTCGTTGAGGACTGATCGTCCACCACCGGCGCGAAGCGCTTGGCGGCATCGATCTTCTCGCGAATGGTCGGGCTGCCGGTGCGCAGCGCGGGCTGCTCGACCGTCGGCGCATCGCCATCGTCCATGATTGAGCGGTTGACGGTGTCCGACCCCGGCAGATCGAATTCCGGCGCCATCTGCCGGGTCGTGTTGCCCTGGCTGTCGCGCAAGCTATCGCGCATGGGCTGAATATCGAAATTAACCGTGGCTTTCTGGGTCAATTCATCGTCGCCCAGTGCCTGCTCAGCCGCGTGCGACGCCGCGCCCAGATCAAGATCGACGACCTCTTCCTGCGGGCCGCCCTCGACATCGAAATCGATGCGGTTGTCGCTACCACCCGCGAGATCGAGATCCACACCTGCGGCGGCGATTCCCGGCGAATCCGTGCTCTGGCTGAACATGGACTCTTCCGGCGCGATCTGCCGGCCCATGATGACAATTTTTTCCCAGTCGCCGGTACCCTTGGCTTCACCGGAATCATGAATCTGCTTGGCGAGTCGTACGAATTCGTTGCGATTGCCCCAGACAAAAAACACCTCGACCAGCTTGAGTTTGAGGTCGAGTCGCTGCGGCTCACGCACGGTCGCGCCGCGCACCAGGTCTGCCGCCTGATCGTAGAGGCCGTAAGCCATGTGGAAATCCGCTTCGGCCAGCGGATCAGCGTTATCGAGATTGGCGCCGGTATCACCGCTCAGCGTCGCACCGGGATCCATGTCCAGCGAGTCCGCGCCCGGTAGCGTCGCTGTCTGGCTGGCGCCATCTTCCGAGTAGCGCGCGGACGGAGAATGCTCGCGGTCGGAGGACTCCTCGACCACCATGCGGCTCTCCGCGGCGGCAGCGCCTCTGCGGGTCGCCAACTCCACCGCTCGTGGCGGCGGCATTTCCTGCGACATCTCCGGTTCCGCGAACTGATCGCCGAGGTCGCTGGCGCTACGCCGCTCGGCAAATTTACGATAGCCGAACAGGCCAACTAACAGAGCTAACAAACCGGCCAGTAAATACCAGTACTCGCTCAGCAGCTGGGTCACGGTGTCGAGCAGCGACGGACCGGACGATCCCGCAGTTTCAGCGTCACGGACGCGGGCGCGCATCGGTTGTTCGACCGGCGGAGCCTCGACCGGCGCAGCTTCTGCGGGCGGTGGCGTTTCGGTCGTGGCGGCCGCCGTGGGCGGCGCCGTCTCGGCCGGAGCCGGCGTGGTTTGCGCCGGTGGGGGTGTTTCGGTGGCGGCGGCTGCCGTCGGTGGCGCCTGTACGGGTGCCGGTACGGCCGCTGGCGCTCGCACAGAGACCGCAGGCGCAGGTGCCGGTGCCGTCACACGCGTGCCGGCCGCCGCTTGCGCGACGGCAAGCTGCTTCTGCAGGGCGGCCAACTCGGCGTTACGAAGCTCCAGCAGGCGCTTGGACTGCGCCAGATCGCCTTCCAAGCGGGTCAACTGGTCGCGCAGACTCTTGACTTCAGCCGCAGTCGCGCCACCGCCGCCGGCGCCCGCCTCGCTCGGTGCGACCAGGCGCAACCGGCCCGCGTCGCTGCCCGTCGTGCCGCCAGACTGACCGCGCCAGCTGGCAAACTGGCGGCGCACTTCGGCCGCCGCTTCGCCACCCGGGATCGCCTGGACGCTGGTGCTGTCGGGAATGCGCAGGACCGACCCGGCGCGCAGCACATTCATGCTGCCCTCGAAAGCCTCCGGGTTGGTCCGATAGATGCCGAGCATCAGCTGGTTGGTGTTCTGCGAACCGGCCAGACGCTGTGCAATGCCACTCAGGCTGTCGCCGCGGCGCACTGCATAGGTGTCCTGGGAGCCGGAAGCTTGCGCTGCGGCTGGCTCGGGCGCCTGTTCCGCAGGTGCGGGCCGCACGATGCTGCCGGCGCTGGGACTGGTGGTGACCGGCGCGGCCGCGTCCGCGACCCGCGGCGTGTTAGGTGCGAAAACCGGCGGATCCAGCAGCACGGTGTACTCGCGCACCAGCCGGCCGCGGCCCCAATTCACCTCGACCAGCAGGCTGACGAACGGCTCGGTCATGGTTTCAGCGGAGGTGATTTTCAACACATCCCGGCCGCTGGCGGACTTGCCGCGTGTTAGGGCGACAGAGCTGAGAAAGTTCGGATAATCAAGGCCATAACGCGCAAAAGTCTCGCGCGATGCCAGGTTAGCCTGGAGCCCGGCGAGTTCTTCCGGCGTTGCATTGAGCAAGTCGATCTCGGCATCGAGCGGCTGATTGAGGGCGGAAGACAACCGAATGTCTCCCAAACCCAGGGCATGAGCCAGCGACGGCGCGACCAAAGCCACGCACACGGCCCAGAAAATTCGTTTAGCGACCATCTCGACTCCCCGCGCAAGCATGCGGTTCTCGAAGCAAAACAGAGACTTGAGCGCCACACACGCGCTGTAGTCTACGTCGAGGTGCAATATAACTTATAAATAGTCCCGCACCAAAATCTCTGCGATCTGGACACTATTGGTGGCAGCACCCTTACGGATGTTATCTGACACGATCCACAGATTAAGTCCGCGATCGTGGGAAATATCCTCACGAACGCGGCCCACGAAAACTGTGTCGCAATTCGCAGCTTCGGTAGCGGCGGTCGGATAACCGCCCGGTTTGTGCTCATCCAGCACCGTGACGCCCGGCGCGGCGGCCAGCAGCCGCAGCGCCTCGGCCGCGCTGATCTTGCGCCGGGTCTCGATATTCACTGCCTCGGAATGCCCGTAAAAGACCGGCACGCGCACCGCGGTCGCGTTGACGCGAATCTGGTTGTCGCCGAGGATTTTCCGCGTTTCCCAGACCATCTTCATCTCTTCCTTGGTGTAGCCGTTGTCCTGGAACTTGTCGATCTGCGGCACGCAATTGAACGCGATCTGCTTGGCGACGATCTTGGCCTCAACCGGGCCCCGGCCGCTCAGCAATTGCGCTGACTGCGACGCCAGCTCGTCCACGGCCTCCTTGCCGGCGCCGGAGACGGACTGATAGGTCGCGACATTGATGCGCTCGATGCCGACGGCGTCATAAATGGGCTTGAGCGCCACGACCATCTGGATGGTCGAGCAGTTGGGATTGGCAATGATGCCGCGGGCCTTGTAGTCACCGATCGCCTGCGGGTTCACCTCGGGGACGACCAACGGGATGTCATCTTGGTAGCGAAACTCCGAGGTGTTGTCGATCACCACGCAGCCGGCGGCGGCCGCGCGCGGCGCGTGCTGGCGGGACACGTCGCCACCGGCGGAAAAAAGGCCGATGTCCGCTTTGCTGAAATCGAACTTGTCGACGTCGATGACCGCATAGCTCTTGCCACGGAACGTGACGCGTTTGCCGGCCGAGCGCGTCGAGGCCAGCGGATAGAACTCGCTGACCGGGAAATCCCGCTCTTCGAGCACCTTCATCATCATGTCGCCTACCAGGCCGGTTGCGCCGAGAACCGCAACGCGCCAGGCCCTGGCCTTCTGCTCCTCTGCCATCTGTCTAGTCCTGACCTGTGCTGATTGCTAACAAAAAAACTAACGGGTGATGACCGGCGTGCGCGACTGCACATCGGCATTCTGCGCGCGATGGCGCAGCCAGTGATCCATGACGGTCAATGCCAGCATCGCCTCGGCGATCGGCGTGGCGCGCAGGCCCACGCACGGGTCGTGGCGGCCGGTGGTCACGACCTGCGCCGGGCGGCCCTCAACATCGATGGTGTCGCCGGGGATGGTGATGCTCGAGGTCGGCTTCAGCGTGATCTCGACCAGGATCTCCTGCCCGGTGGAAATCCCGCCTAGCACGCCGCCGGCATTATTGCTCTTGAAACCCTGTGGCGTCATGAGGTCGCGGTGCTCGCTGCCGCGCTGGCTGGCGGCGCGCACGCCAGCGCCGATCTCGACCGCCTTCACGGCATTGATGCCCATCATCGCGTGGGCGATGTCGGCATCCAGGCGGTCAAACACCGGTTCGCCCAGGCCCGGCGGCACGCCGCTCGCCTTCACGACCAGCTTGGCGCCTAACGAATCACCGTCCTCGCGCAATTGCCACAACAGCGCTTCGAGTTCGGCGATACGCGCCGGATCGGGACAGAAAAACGGATTCTGGTACGCGAACTCGGGCTGCACGGGCTCGATGCAGAGCGTACCGATCTGCGACAGGTAGCCCGAAATCCGGATGCCGGCGCGGGTGGCGAGGTACTTGCGCGCGACCGCACCGGCCGCGACGCGCATGACGGTCTCACGGGCCGATGAGCGCCCGCCGCCGCGGTAATCGCGAAACCCATATTTCTGCTGATAGGTGTAGTCCGCATGACCGGGCCGGAACAGATCCTTGATCTTGTCGTAGTCGCGCGAGCGCGCGTCGGTGTTCTCGATCAGGATGCCGATCGGTGCGCCGGTGGTACGGCCCTCGAAAACGCCCGACAGGATGCGCACCTCGTCGCCTTCGCGCCGCTGGCTGACAAACTTGGAGGTGCCGGTACGGCGGCGATCGACATCGGGCTGGATGTCGGCGGCGGACAGCTCCAGGCCCGGCGGACAGCCATCGATGATGCAGCCGAGCGCCGGCCCATGACTCTCGCCAAAGGTCGTTACCGTGAACAACTTGCCTAACGAATTGCCCGACATTGCTCCGCCGTCAGTAAAAACACGCCGCCACCGCCGCGCTCGAATTCCAGCCACGTAAACGGCAGCTGCGGCCACGCACGCCTGACCGCGCGCTCGCTGTTGCCGACCTCGACTATCAAGACGCCAGCCGGCCGCAAATGCCGGCCGGCTCCCGCCAGGATTCGCCTAACAATGTCCAGGCCATCGCGGCCCGACGCCAGCGCCAGGCGCGGCTCGTGCGCGTATTCCGCGGGCAAACGCGCCATTTCGCGCGCGCCGACATAGGGCGGGTTGGCGAGGATCATATCGTAGCGGCGGCCTCGCAGCGCGCTGTAGGCGTCAGATTTGACCAGTCGCACGCGTTTTGTGAGGCCGTGCATCCGGCGGTTGTGGCGCGCCAGCGACAGGGCGGGCGCGGAAATATCGACCGCATCGACACGGGTATCCGGAAAATAACGGGCCACGGCGATGGCGATGCAGCCGCCGCCGGTGCCGATATCGAGCACCCGCCGGACCTGGGTCATGTCCACGAATGGCTCGAACCCCTGACTGATCAATTCCGCGAACGGCGAACGCGGAATGAGCGCGCGCTCATCCACCTGCAGCCGCAGGCCGGCAAAGAAGCTCTCGCCTGTTAGGTAGACCGCCGGGATGCGTTCGCGGATGCGGCGCCTGAGCAGCGACTGCAGGTAACGGTATTCAGCGACACTGGGTCGCCGGCGGTAGACCGCCGCGCCGCCGTCCCAGGGCAGATCGAGGGCGTGAAACACCAGCGCCGCGGCCTCGTCAGCGGCATTGTCGGTGCCGTGACCGAAATGCAGCTTGGCACGACGCAGCTGACGCGCCGTCGAGACGATCAGACTGCGGGCGGTGTGGGATAATTTCGGCATGCAAATCGGTACCAAGGTCGCTCTGGCGGTCGTTATCGCGATTATCGCAGCAACCGCCGGCGTGCAGGTTGCGAGGTGGACGGCGCCCGGCGCACCGCAACTGCAGAGTGGCACCTGGTTGCCGGCGGCGCGCGCCACGGTGCCGTTTTCCCTGACCGACCAGCGGGGCCGCGCGGCCAGTGAGCAGCTGTTGCAGGGCCGGGCCACGCTGCTGTTTTTTGGTTTCAGTAACTGCCCCGACGTGTGCCCGACGACGCTGGCGCTGCTCGCCAGCGTCCGCAAGTCGACCGCGCTCAAGTCCCTGCAGGTGGTCATGGCCAGCATCGACCCGGAGCGCGACACGCCGCTGCAACTGCAGCGTTACCTCAGCGGTTTCGATCCGTCGTTCATCGGCCTGACTGGCGCGCCGGCGGCGATCGAAGCGCTGACAAAGGCATTCTCAGGAGTCGCGCAGCGCGAGCCGCTGCCGGGCGGCGACTACACCATGGATCATTCCGCGACCGTCTACCTGCTGGACCGGCAGGGTCGCCTGGTCGCGGTGTTCACGCCGCCGCTGTCGCTGGAGAAAATGCGCCAGGACCTGGACACACTGCAGGATCGCCTGGGCTAACAAACCGATGTTCACCCTGCTTCAATACATCCTGCCGCAGCACGGCCTGTCGCGACTGGTGGGCGCGGTTTGCCGGGTACGCGTGCGCTGGTTCAAGAACCTGGCGATTCGCTGGTTCGTGCGCGGCTATCAACCGGACATGCGCGATGCACTGCAGCCGGACCCGCAAAGTTTTGGCAGCTTCAATGAATTCTTCACCCGCGCGCTGCGCCCGAACGCGCGCCCGCTGGCCGACAGTACCCGCACGATCCTGTGCCCCGTGGATGGCACGGTCAGCGAACTCGGGGCCATCGAGCAGGATCGCGTGCTGCAGGCCAAGGGACATCACTACACGGTCGGCGATTTGTTAGCAGGCAACGCGCCGTGGGCGGCGCGGTTCACCGGCGGCGCATTCGCGACGATTTACCTCGCACCGTACAACTATCACCGCATCCACATGCCCGCAGACGGGGAGCTGGCCGAGACCTGGTACGTGCCGGGCCGCCTGTTCAGTGTCAATCGCGCCACGGCCGACAGCGTGCCGCGGCTGTTTGCGCGCAATGAGCGCGTGGTTTGCCTGTTCGAGCAGCCGTAGTCGCCTTTTGCGGTCGTGCTGGTCGGCGCACTGAACGTCGGCAGCATGGACACGGTGTGGCACGGCAACGTCGCGCCACGCCGGCCGCGCCATGTGCAGCGGCTGGCGGATACCGGCCTGTTAGCACCGCTCTCGGCCCGGGCGGGCGCTGAACTGGGACGATTCAACATGGGCTCGACGATCATCCTGTTGTTCGCGCCAGGGGCCTGCCGCTGGCGCGCGGATCTCAAGCCCGGCAGCACGGTCCGAATGGGCGAAGCGTTAGCCGAGCGGCTGAGTTGAGCCATGCGACCGGCCCGCGAGACCTGCCCGTGAGCCTCGCCTGGCAGCCGACTGCCAGCCTCGCTGCACTGCGCCAGCGGGCGGTGCTGCTCAGCCGGACCCGCGAATTCATGGCGGCACGCAAGGTCCTCGAGGTCGAGACCCCCGCGCTGGTACAGCGCGCGGTAACCGATACCCAGCTTTACTCGGCAGAAGTCGAATTGCCCGGCGTCAGCACGCGTTTGTTTCTGCACACCTCGCCCGAGTATGCGATGAAGCGGCTGCTGGCCGCCGGCAGCGGCGATATCTACCAGCTGTGCAAGGTGTTCCGCGGCGCCGAGCGCGGTGCGCAGCACAATGCCGAGTTCACGATGCTGGAGTGGTACCGGGTCGGCATGTCGATGCAGGGCCTGATGGGCGAAGTGGATGCGCTGCTGCAGCAGTTGCTCGCGCCGCGCAAGCTAACCACCGCTGCGCGCCTGCGCTATGACGTCGCGCTGCGCCAGTTTGCGCAAGTCGATGTCGACAGCGTTTCACCGGACTTGTTAGTCGAGCGTTGCATTGCCGCGGGTCTGGCAGCCGAAAGTGCGCGCCGCGCGAGCCGCGACGAGCTCCTGGATTTCCTGATGGCGGTGGTTGTGGGTCCGCAGCTCGGCACCGAGGGGCCGGAGTTCCTCACGCACTACCCGGCCAGCCAGGCCGCGCTGGCGCGACTGGACGCCGATGATCCGCGCTACGCGCTGCGCTTTGAGCTCTACTGGCAGGGCATAGAACTGGCGAATGGCTTTGAAGAGCTGGTGGACCCGGTCGAACAGGCGCGGCGTTTCGAAGCGGACCGCGCCGCGCGCGCGCGCCTCGGACGGCGCGTGCATCCGCCCGATGAGCGCTTCCTCGCGGCGCTGGCGCATGGGTTACCGCCCTGCGCCGGCGTGGCGCTGGGCTTTGACCGTCTCGTCATGTTAGCTCTGGGCGCCCAGGAGCTCGGCGCGGTGATCAGCTTTACCCTGGATCGGGCCTGAGCATGGAATCGGCTGCCACCACCACTGACTACCCGTTCGCCACGGACCCGGAAAGCGCGTACCGTTTGTTAGCACGCGACCTGGCCGCTTTGCTGCAGGGCGAGCCTGACCCGATCGCCAATGCCGCCAATTGCAGTGCGCTGCTGTACCAGGCGCTGCCGGAGCTGAACTGGCTGGGGTTCTATTTCCTGCGCGGCGACACACTCGTGCTGGGTCCGTTTCAGGGCAAGCCCGCCTGTGTGCGGATCGCGATGGGCCAGGGCGTGTGTGGCACCGCTGCGGCCACCCGCAGCACCCAGCGCATCGACGACGTGCATGCGTTCCCCGGGCATATCGCCTGCGACAGTGCCTCGAACTCGGAACTGGTGGTGCCGCTGATCGCTGCCGACGGGAGATTGCTTGGCGTGCTGGACATCGACAGCCCGCGGCACGGCCGCTTCAAGGTCGAGGATCAGCGCGGGATCGAAGCACTGGCTGCCATCTGGCTGGCGGCCAGCGAGTGCTAGCCCTTGGCGCGCGAGATGTAATCGCCGGTGCGGGTATCGATGCGAATCACTTCGCCCTGGTTGATGAACAACGGCACGCGCACGACGGCGCCGGTCTCGACCTTCGCCGGCTTGGTGCCGCCGGTGGCGGTATCGCCGCGCAGGCCCGGATCGGTTTCGATAATTGTTAGCTCAATGTGCGCCGGCGGGACCACCTGCAAGGGCTCGCCATTCCACAGCGTCACGACGCAGCTAATGCCATCCTTGAGCCACTTCGCGGTATCGCCGACCGCCGTGGCGCCCGCGGTGTGCTGCTCGAACGACTCCGGCACCATGAAGTAATAGAAATCGCCGTCCTTGTAGAGGTACTGCATGTCCATGTCGACGACATCGGCGGCCTCGACCGAATCGCCGGATTTCCAGGTTTTCTCGACCGTGCGGCCGGTGCGCAGGTTGCGGACGCGGACGCGGTTGAAAGCCTGGCCCTTGCCCGGCTTGACCATTTCGTTTTCGACGATCGAATACGGGTCGCCGTCGATCAGGATCTTCAGGCCCGACTTGAATTCGTTGGTGTTATAGCTCGACATGGCGTTTCCTGAATCAGCACAATACGCGGCCCGGATCCCGGGCCACAAAGGCCGCGCATGATACCGGCAAGCACCGAGAGACGCCAAACTTCCGCAAACTGGCAGCAGCAACAGGCCGCCGGCTATCGGCGTCCGCTGGAATTACTGGCCGACCTGGGGCTGGCCGACGAACTCGGCCCGCGCCTGGCCGACGCACAGATGTTGCGGGAGTTTCCGCTGCGGGTGCCGCGCAGTTTTGTGCGCCGCATGCGCCATGGCGATGCTAACGATCCGCTGCTGCGGCAGGTCCTGCCGCTGGCGCAGGAAAGCGGCAATCGGGACGGCTTTGTCGATGATCCGGTGGCGGAGTCGCCGGCGCAGCGCGCCCCCGGCCTGCTGCAGAAATACGCGGGCCGCGCGCTGCTGATCACCACCGGCGCCTGTGCGGTGCACTGCCGCTATTGTTTCCGGCGTGCGTTTCCCTACGCCGGGCAGCTCGACGATGCGGCGCGCTGGCAGAGTGCAATCGACGTCATCGCCGCCGATGATTCGCTGGAGGAACTGATACTGAGTGGCGGCGATCCGCTGACCCTCAGCGACGCCCGCCTGGCCGGCCTCAGCGCACGCCTGCAATCGATACCGCACCTCAGGCGGCTGCGCATTCACACCCGCCAGCCGATCGTGCTGCCGGCGCGCGTGGATCCCGGCTTCATCGCCTGGCTCGGGTCCTTGCCGTGGAAGACGGCCATCGTCCTGCACTGCAACCACCCTAACGAAATCGATGCGGAGGTCGCCGCTGCCTGTGCGCGCCTGCGCGCCGCCGGCGTGACCCTGCTCAACCAGTCGGTTTTGTTAGCCGGCGTGAATGACAATGCGCAGGTGTTAGCTGCACTGTCGCGCCGCCTGTTCGACTGCGACGTCCTGCCCTACTACCTGCACCTGCTCGATCCGGTCCGCGGCGCGGCCCATTTCGAGGTCGACGAGGTCCTGGCACGCGGACTGATGACTGAGCTGGCGCACACACTGCCCGGCTACCTGTTGCCGCGACTGGTCAGGGAAATACCCAGGCGCGCCGCGAAAACCGTCATTTCGGCGGGTCTCGGCCCAACCTGACCGTCAAGCTGTGCGCTGGCTCACAGGGGGGGACCCGGCCGCCGGATAAAGTTCAATTGCTGGAAAGACCACAGCGCCACAGTTTGAGTGCGGGGCACAATTGAGCGACAATTCGGCGGTACCGGTCATTGTTCTGTCGGCTTCACGGGATCCCGTCGAGTCGATCAACAGCATTTTGCGTCGCGCCGGCCAGCCGTCCCATTGCACCTGGATTCCGGGGCTGCCGGATCTGGCCGATGCGCTGCCGCAGATCAACCCCGAATTGCTGCTGGTGGTTGGCAATGATTTGCAGATGACCCTGGACGCCGCCCGGGTCCGTGAGCAGGTGGCGCCGGAAGTTCCGCTGTTAGCCATCAGCGATGATTTCAGTGAATTGTTTGCCGCCGAGTTGATGCGCATGGGCGCGCGGGACCTGGTGTCCCTGCAACAGCCGGCGCGCCTGGAAGCGGTGATGCTGCGCGAGCTGCGCACCTACCGGCTCGAACGGGCTTTGAATACCACGCTGCAAACCGCGCGCGACTACCGCAAGCAGCTCGAAAGCGTGCTCGCCAGTTCCCACGATGCGATCGCGCAGGTGCAGGAAGGCATCGTTGTCGAAGCTAACGAATCATGGCTGGAATTGTTCGGTCATGTCGACGCCAGTATCTTTCTCGGCCAGCCACTGATGGATTTCTTTGAACCGGTGGCGCACGCGGGATTGAAAGGCGCCCTGAGCTCAGCCTTGCAGGGCCGCTGGCAGGACCACAGCCTGAGCGCACTGGCACGCGTCGCGGACGGAAGCACGCTGGCCATCGATGTGACGCTGACAACCGGCAACTTCGACGGCGACCCGAGCGTGCGGCTGATCGTGCCGGCCCGCAAACGCACCTCGGACGGCAAGGATCTCGCCGCCGAACTCGCCGAGGCGATGCGGCGCGACTCCGCGACCGGACTGCTGCAGCGCCGGCCGCTGATCGACGCGATCCGCGACCGCCTGTCGCAGCCCGCGCCCGGTGGCCTGCGCTCGATCGCCTGCATCCGTCTCGACCGGTTTTCCGCGCTCGAGAAGGAAATCGGTGTCGAATCCAGCGAACACGTGCTGAGCGAATTCGCAACGCTGCTGAAATCGCATTTGTCCGCGCACGATCTGGCGGGTCGTTTCAGCGGGCCGTCGTTCCTGGCGCTGATCGAACGCGGCAACAGCAGCGATCTCGACGCCTGGACCGAACGGCTGGTCGGGCAGGTCAGCAAGATCGCCATCAATACCAGCAACAAGCCCGTGCATATCAGCTGCAGCGTCGGCCTCAGCAACGTCCCGCACAGCAAACCGGATGTCGATGCCGCCATTTTCGATGCGGTCGAGGCGGTGCGCAAGGCGCGTACCCGCGGCAACGCGCAGATTGCGCACATCGATCGCGCGGATGCCGATTCGCGCGTGTTAGCTTACGACACGATCTGGGTGAAACACATCAAGTCGGCGCTGATCGAGAATCGTTTCAAGCTGGTGCAGCAGCCGGTGGCAAGCCTGCAGGGCGATGATCCCAAGATGTTCGACGTCATGGTGCGCATGCTCGACCAGTCCGGCAAGGAAGTGCTGCCGTCCGATTTCATGCCGGCCGCCGAACGCAACGACCTGCTGCGCAATATCGATCGCTGGGTCATCGGCGCAGCCCTGAACGTCGCGGCGCAGAAACGCCCGGGGTGCCTCTTTGTCAGATTGTCGCGCGATACGGTCCTCGATCCGTCGCTGCCCGACTGGCTGGAATTGCAGCTGCGCTCCAGCAAGGCACAGCCGGATCGCGTGTGCTTCCAGGTGATCGAGAAACTGGCCCAGGAACGCGAAGGCGAAGTGCTGCGGCTCGCCAGGTCACTGAAACAACACGGCCTGAGATTTGCGCTGGAGCGTTTCGGTTCGGGCGACAACTCCATCGCACTGATCAACCGCCTGCCGCTCGATTTCATCAAGATCGACGGCGCGCTGGTGCAGGGCCTGTCCGGCAATTTCGACCTGCAGGAAACGGTGCGCGCCCTGGTCACTGCGGCCACCAAGCAAAAGATTCAGACCATTGCCGAACGCGTCGAAGACGCGAATACCATGGCGGTGCTGTGGCAGCTGGGCGTGCAATATATCCAGGGCTATTTCATCAATCAGCCCGAAGAAGTGGTCATGGACAGCAAACAGGGCTGAGCCGTCAGCCTGCCTCGAGCGAAGTCACGCCGCGCCAGCCGCGCGGCAGCATGGCGCCACGCTGCGCGCGCTCGCCACGATAGCCCTTGAGATCCGCCCATTCGAGCGTCATGCGCCGGTCCCCGGCCACCACGATCAGTTTACCGCCGTTAGGTACGACGACCGCGCCAGCCAGCACTTCGCTGCGATCCTCGGCCTTTTTCGCCGGTATGTTGAACAGCTTGTTGCCCTTGCCCTTCGGCAATTCAGGCACGTCGGCAACCTTGAAGACCAGCAACCGGCCGCTGTCATCGCCCTTGGCGGCAACGGCGACCAGCGCATCCGGACCCGGCACCGGCGCTGGCGGCAATACCAGCGCGCCTGCGGGCACATTCAATACGGTCTTGCCGGCGCGCCGGTCCGTGATCAGCTCCTTGAGGCGCACGGTGAAGCCGTAACCCGCATCGGAGGCTAACAACCAGAGCGATTCCGGATCACCCATCGCGACGCCGGCAAATCTGGCGCCGTCCGGCGGGTTGAGGCGCCCTGACAGTGGCTCGCCCAGGCCGCGTGCTGACGGCAAGGCATGCGCGGGTACCGCGTAGCTGCGGCCGGTGGAATCGACAAATACTGCCAACTGCAGGCTCTGGCCGCGCGCCATGTGCTGGTAAGCGTCGCCGGTCTTGTACTGCAGGCTGAGCGGGTCGATTTCGTGGCCCTTGGCCGCGCGCACCCATCCGCCGGTCGAGAGCACCACCGACACCGGCTCGTTAGCAATCAGGTCGGTCTCGGAGATTGCCTGGGCCGCTTCGCGTTCGATGAGCTTCGAGCGGCGCGCATCGCCGAATTTTTCGGCGTCGGCGGTGATTTCCGTGGCGATCATTTTCTTCAGTCGCGCCTTGCTCTTGAGCAGGCCTTCGAGCTCTTCGCGCTCGTCCTTGAGGGCCTTCTGCTCCTCGCGGATCTTCATCTCCTCGAGCTTGGCGAGATTGCGCAGCTTGGTTTCGAGGATCGCCTCCGCCTGCTCGTCCGACAGCTTGAAGCGCTTCATCAGCACCGGCTTCGGCTCTTCCTCGCGCCGGATGATGCGAATGACCTCATCGAGGTTGAGGTAGGCGACCAGCAGGCCATCGAGGATATGCAGGCGTTTGTTGACCCGGTCGAGCCGCCATTGCAGCCGGCGTGTCACGGTCGAGGTACGGAACTGCAGCCACTCGGTCAGCAGCTCGCGCAGCGGCATCACCCGCGGCCGGCCGTCGAGCCCGATGATGTTGAGGTTGACGCGATAACTGCGCTCCAGGTCGGTGGTCGCAAACAAATGTGCCATCAGCTGTTCGGCATCGACCTTGCGGCCCTTGGGCACGATGACGATGCGCGTCGGATGTTCCTGGTCGGACTCGTCGCGTATGTCCTCGACCAGCGGCAGCTTCTTGGCGCGCATCTGCTCGGCGATCTGCTCCTGCAGCTTCGCGCCCGAGGTCTGCCAGGGCAAGGCATCGATGATGATGCAATCGTCCTCGACCGTGTAAGTGCCGCGGGCCTTGAAACTGCCTACGCCTTTGTCGTAGATCTCGACCAGGTCGGAGCGCGGCGAGACGATCTCGCCGCCCGTCGGCAGGTCCGGGCCCTTGATGAACTTCAGCAGCGCGCGCGTCGAGGCGTCGGGCTCATCTAACAAATGGATGCAGGCCGCGGCGACTTCGCGCAGGTTGTGCGGCGGGATATCGGTGGCCATGCCGACCGCGATACCGGTGGTGCCATTCAGCAGCAGGTTCGGCAACCGCGCCGGCAGCACCAGCGGCTCGTCCATCGTGCCGTCAAAGTTCGGACCCCAGTCCACCGTGCCCTCGCCGAGCTCACGCAGCAGCGTGTCGGCATAGCGGGTCAGCTTCGATTCGGTGTAGCGCATGGCGGCGAACGACTTGGGATCGTCCTGCGAGCCCCAGTTACCCTGGCCGTCGACCAGCGGATAGCGGTACGCGAAGGGCTGCGCCATCAGCACCATGGCTTCATAACAGGCCGAGTCGCCGTGCGGATGGAACTTGCCTAACACGTCGCCGACCGTGCGCGCCGATTTTTTGTGCTTGGAAACCGCCGACAAGCCGAGCTCGCTCATCGCATAGACGATGCGGCGCTGCACCGGTTTCAGGCCATCGCCGATCGCCGGCAGGGCGCGGTCCAGGATCACGTACATCGAGTAATCGAGGTACGCGCGCTCGGTGAACTCGCGCAGCGGCAGTTTTTCGATGCCCTCGAAATTCAGTTCCTGGTCTTTCATGGATGTTGACGATCCCATGGTTCCGGGCGCCGGCCGTCCCGCCGGAAAAAGCTCGCCGCGCGTCGCTCCCCGTTACTCGCTTTGGCGCGGCGACTTTTTCCGCCACGCCGGCCGACGCTCGGAAATACGGGTGACCCCACATTCATGGACGATCGCGAACGGAAGATCGCAAACTGGGCCGCCACCGCTGCGCGCGTTCCCCTGTTAGGGTCGAATGGACGCAATCTGCGAGGCCGCAGGCTGAGACTCTTTAAGACGGCCTTTGACACAATTTTGCAGGGCCGATTGCCAAAGCGAGTAACGGGGAGCGACGCAATCGGCCCTGCAAAAGTGGGGCGAAGGCCGCAATAAATCTTCAAACCGTGACCCTCGCCAGATTGCCCTTGGTCTCGAGCCACTCCCGCCGGTCGCCCGCACGCTTCTTGGCGAGCAGCATGTCCATCAACTGATCGGTATCGTCCTTGGCCGCGATCGTCAGCTGCACCAGCCGCCGGGTGCGCGGGTCCATGGTCGTGTCGCGCAACTGGTCGGGATTCATCTCGCCCAGGCCCTTGAAGCGGGTCACCACCAGCTTGGCGCGAACTTTCTCGGCATCGAGCCGCTGCACGATGGTGTCGCGCTCGGCGTCGTCGAGGGCGTAGTACACCTGCTTGCCGGCATCGATCCGATACAGCGGCGGCATCGCGACATAGACGTGGCCGTTAGCGACCAGCGGCCGGAAGTGGCGCAAGAACAAGGCGCATAACAAGGTTGCAATATGCAGGCCGTCGGAATCCGCGTCCGCCAGGATGCAGATGCGGTGGTAACGCAGTCGCGACAGGTCGGGACTCGCCGGCTCCACGCCGATCGCAACCGTGATGTCGTGCACCTCCTGGGATGCGAGCACGCCGGCCGTGTCGACCTCCCAGGTATTCAGGATCTTGCCGCGCAGCGGCATGATCGCCTGGAAGTCCTTGTTGCGCGCCTGCTTGGCGGAACCGCCGGCTGAATCGCCTTCGACCAGGAACAACTCGGATCGCGCCGGATCATCGCCGGCGCAGTCCGCCAGCTTGCCCGGCAAGGCCGGGCCGCTCGCGATCCGCTTGCGCTGCACCTTCTGCGCGGCCTTTAGTCGCTCCTGCGCATTCTCGATCGCGAATTGCGCGATCTTCTCGCCAGCCTCGGGATGCTGATTGAGCCACAAGGCGACCGCGTCCTTGGCGAAGCTTTCCACCAATTGCGCCGCATCGCGCGACGCCAGCCGCGCCTTGGTCTGGCCGGCGAACTGCGCCTCGCGCAGCTTCAGCGACAGCACATAGCTGACTTTGTCCCAGGTGTCTTCCGGCGTTAGCTTGATGCCGCGCGGCACCAGGTTGCGAAACTCGCAGAACTCGCGCACCGCGGCCGCGACGCCGCCGCGCAGGCCGTTGACGTGGGTGCCGCCTTCGACCGTCGGCACCAGGTTGACGTACGACTCGGCAAAAACCCGCTCCGCATCCGGCGTCCAGCACAAGGCGTAATCGACGACGTCCTTGTCCTGCTCGCGGTGGCCGGTGATCGGTTCATCCGGCAGGCGCAGGCCTTTCTCCAGTTCGCTGCTGAGATATTCGCCGAGATCGCCCGAGAAGAACCATTCGTCGCGCTCGCCGCCGGCTTCGTTGAAGAACTTGATGCGCAGCCCGGGACACAGCACCGCCTTGGCCTTGAGCACATGGCGCAGCTGCGGCAGCGAGAACTTGTCGGTATCAAAGAACTGCGGGTCCGGCCAGAAACGCACCGTGGTGCCGGTGTTGCGCTGCCCCACCGTGCCGACGACTTCGAGTTTCGAGACGACCTTGCCGTTCTTGAAACCGATGTTGTATTCCTTGCCGCCGCGGCGGATCCAGCAATCGAGCTGCTTGGACAGCGCGTTGACCACCGACACGCCGACGCCGTGCAGGCCGCCGGCAAACTTGTAGTTCTCGTCGGTGAATTTGCCGCCGGCGTGCAGGCGGGTCAGGATCAATTCGACGCCACTGACTTTTTCCTTCGGATGGATGTCGACCGGCATGCCGCGGCCGTCGTCGATTACCTCGAGCGATCCGTCCTTGAACAGCGTGACCGAGATTTCCTGCGCGTGACCCGCCAGGGCCTCATCGACGCTGTTGTCCACCACCTCATGCGCAAGATGGTTGGGCCGCGTCGTGTCGGTATACATGCCGGGACGACGACGTACCGGGTCCAAGCCGGAAAGCACCTCAATGGAGGCGGCGTTATAGTCTTTCGCCATAGGTCAGAGATTGCGCAAGCTGGGGCAGAACACGTGCTGTCAGACACGCGGCTGGCAAAATCATAACAGAGCTCAGGGTACGCTGCGAGCAGCGCACCGCCGCGGCGACATCAGAGCGAGCGCGAGATGAGCTCTTTCATGATTTCGTTAGTGCCGGCATAGATGCGCTGCACGCGCGAATCAATGAACATCCGGCACACCAGGTATTCCATCATGTAGCCATAGCCGCCATGCAGCTGCACGCACTCGTCCAGCACCTGCTGCTGATGGTCGCTGATCCAGTACTTGGCCATCGAGGCGGTTTCGGTATCGAGCGTGCCCGCGGTCTGGCGCGCGATGCAGTCGTCGAGGAACACCCGCGCGATGCGCGTCACGGTGGCAAGTTCGGCGAGCTTGTGACGCACGGTCTGCATCGAACCGATGGTCTGGCCAAAGGCCTTGCGCTCCTTGACGTAGGCCAGCGTGGCTGCAAGACCGCCTTCCATGGCCGCAACGCCGGCGATCGCCACCATCATGCGCTCGTATGGCAGGTCGGCCATCATCTGGTGCATGCCCTGGCCCTCCTGTCCTAACAGGCAGCTGCGATGCACGCGCACATTCTCGAAAAACAACTCCGAGGTGTCCTGCGCATGCAGGCCCATCTTGTCGAGCACGCGACTGACGCGAAATCCCGGCAGGTCGCGGGTCTCGACCATCAGCAGCGACAGGCCGCCGCGCGTGACCGTGAAATCGGTGCGCACCACCAGCATCAGGATCTCGGCCAGCGAACCGTTGGTGATGAAGATCTTCGAACCGTTGACGACGTAATGATCGCCATCCAGTTCGGCACGGGTGCGGATGCCCTTGAGATCGGAACCGGCGCTGGGCTCGGACATGGCGATGGCGCCCACCAGTTCGCCGCGCGCCATGCGCGGCAGCCAGCGCTGTTTCTGCTCCTCGTTGCCGTGATTGAGCACATAGTGAGCGGCGATACTGTGTACGCCGACTCCGAAGCCGGAAATACCGCGCCGCGCCAGCTCTTCGTGAAAAATCGTCTCGTGGCGGAAATCGCCGCCGCCGCCGCCATATTCTGCCGGCACATCAGGCAACAGGAATCCCTGCGCGCCCACCGCGCGCCAGATGTCGTGGCCGACATTTTTCTGCTGCCGCCATTTGGCATCGTGCGGCAACATTTCCGCTTCCACAAACCGGGAGACGGAGTCCCGATAAACTTCCAGATCATCATCCATCCATGGCGAGCGGTACGGTTTCATGACAGGTCCTTGATGAGCGCGAGCCGTGATTGTTCATTCACGGTGACAAGGTGCGGGTACTGCGGATGCTCGACACCGAGTTGCAGCGCGGCGCCGGCGCGCAAGGCTGCCACGCGCTCCGCGCCCAGTTCAAAACGCAGGAAATGCACCGCCGAGGTCTTCTCGTCGTTGGAACGATCCAGGTCTTCATCGGCGATCGCGACACAGCGCGGCGTGCCGGCGATCCCGGCCCAGCAATGATGTTCCACGCCCTTGAGTGCCGCGAGGCGCTGCTGCCGGATCTCCGGATCCGGAAACTCGATCAGCATCGTGGCTTTCCAGTTGGCGCCGTCCGGGATCAGCGGATTGTAGGCATTGAGTTCCTCGACGATGCCTTCAGCCTCAAAGATCCGCTCGGTGCGCAGCATTTCCTGCACCTGGTATTGCACGCTGAGCCGGTCCTCGAACAGCAAGGTCATGTTAGGTCCCAGCGCGATCGTGCGCGGCTTCTTGTGCGCGAGCACCCGGGCGCGAAACACGTCGCGTTCGCGCGCATACTGCTCCAGCGACAGCAGGTCGGAACGGGTCAATAGTTGCATGGGTCAGATTCCGTAGGCGTGGCGCAGCAGCTTGAGCGGGTGCTCGGGGTGGCGCCCGATCATCGCGCTCGCGGCGGCGAAGCCAGACTCGATCTGATGTCCCGCCATCGGGCAATCGCTGCTGTAATGATCGGCGCCGCCCGCTGCCACCTTGCCGACCACCGGGCGACCAATCTTGAGCGATGCGGGGCGGAATTCCTTCTTCACCGCATAGGTGCCGTTGTGGCCGGAGCAGCGTTCGATGACATCGACCGTCGTGCCGGGCACCAGCCGCAGGACATCCCGGGTCTTGAGGCCGATGTTCTGCACGCGCAGGTGACAGGGCACGTGGTAGCTGACCTTGCCCAGCGACGCCTTGAACTCGGTTTTCAGCAGGCCGGCCTTGTGGCGCAGCATCAGGTATTCAAACGGATCGAAGATGCGCGCCTTGACCGCCTGCACATCCGAATCCTCCGGAAACATCAGCGGCAGCTCCTGCTTGAACATCAGCACGCAGGACGGGATCGGCGCGACGATGTCGTAACCGTCATCAATCGCGGCTTTCAGCGCCGGAATGTTGGTTTCCTTGTGTTTGGCCACCGTCTCGAGATCGCCCAGCTCGAGCTTCGGCATGCCGCAGCATTTTTCCTGGCTGACAATCCTGACCGGAATGCCGTTGTGCTCGAACACCCGGACCAGATCCAGGTTCAGGTCGGGTTCGTTGCGATTGCCATAACAAGTCGTGAACAGCACCACTTTACCGCGCGTCTGCGGCGTCGCCTGCGCCTCGGTCCTCAGCTCGCGGCCCTTGAGCTGCTGGCGGGCGCTGCGCGAGTGGTACTCGGGGATCGGTGCATCGGTCGCGACACCTAACGCAGCAGCCAGCAGCTTGCGGCCGGCGGCGGACTTGTTCACCGCGTTGACGATTCCCGAGACCACCGGGATACCGGCGATGCGACCCACGATATCGGTGGCGGACAGCACCTTGTCGCGCACCCGCACCTCGCCTTTCTTCAGCTTGATGGCCTTGGCGCGCAGCATCAGGTGCGGGAAATCGAGATTGAACTCGTGCGGCGGCACGTACGGACACTTGGTCATGAAACACATGTCGCAGAGATAACAGTGATCGACGACGTCCCAGTAAACCTGCTTGTCGACGCCATCGAGTTCGTTCGTGGGACTGGCATCGACCGCATCGAACAGGGTCGGGAAGGAATTGCACAGCGAGAAACAGCGCCGGCAGCCGTGACAGATGTCGAACACGCGCTCCAGTTCTTTTTCCAGCGCCGCCTCGTCGTAAAAGGACGGGTCGCGCCAGTTGAGCGCGTGCCGCGTCGGCGCGGCCAGCGAGCCCTCGCGGGCCCCTGCACCTTCGCGGCCGCCCGCTCCTGCTTCATTCATAAAAACCTCAACAGTCCTGCGCGAAAAAAAACAAGGCGCCAGAGCTCAGCGGCCGGCGCCTTGTTCGTTAGCTAACAACCGAAGGCAATTCCCTAGATGGAATCGAGCGCCTTCTGGAAGCGGTTGGCATGTGAGCGCTCGGCTTTCGCCAGCGTTTCGAACCAATCGGCAATCTCGCCAAAGCCTTCATCGCGCGCGGTCTTGGCCATACCCGGATACATGTCCGTGTATTCGTGGGTCTCGCCGGCGATCGCCGCCTTGAGATTCAGCTTGGTCTCGCCGATCGGCAGTCCGGTCGCCGGATCGCCCACCGCCTCGAGATGCTCGAGGTGGCCATGCGCGTGGCCGGTCTCGCCCTCGGCGGTCGAACGGAACACGGCGGATACGTCATTGAAGCCTTCGACATCGGCCTTGGCTGCGAAATAAAGGTAACGACGATTGGCCTGCGATTCGCCGGCAAATGCGGCCTTCAAATTTCCTTCGGTCTTGCTGCCCTTTAAGTGCACAGGGTGTCTCCATGAAATTAGTGAGTGGATTCGTTCCAGGTCCCTTAGAATCATTCTAAGGATACAATGCGACTCTAGTTCCTGGCCACCGGAGCGTCAACTGCAGTTGCCGCAAACGCCATTTCCATGACCGCCAAAAAACGCAGCCCCGATTTTGAAGTCGCCCTCTCGGAACTTGAGAAATTGGTGGAAAAACTTGAACGGGGCGACCTGCCGCTGGAGGAATCGCTGCGGCTGTTCGAGCGCGGCGTCCAGTTGACCCGGGACTGCCAGAAAGCCCTGACAGCGGCCCAGGCCAAGGTCAGCCAGCTCACCGTGACTCCGGCAGGCGAAGAACTGGTTGATTTTGAGTCCGACGGCGACGAGCCTGCCTGAGGGGCGCTCGTGACCGACCAGCAGGCATTGCGCGGCTATCGCGAGCGCATCGAGGCGGTTCTTGAGCAGCTGCTCGCCGCCGACGACTCCTCGGCTGCCAGACTCATCGAGGCCATGCGCTATAGCGCCCTGGGGGGTGGCAAGCGACTGCGCCCCTGCCTCGTCTACGGCACGGGTCAGGCGCTGGGTGCGGACCTCGGCACGCTGGATCCCGCGGCCGCCGCGGTCGAGTTGATTCATGTCTACAGCCTGATTCACGACGACCTGCCCGCCATGGACGACGATGACCTGCGCCGCGGCCGCCCAAGCTGTCACCGTGCCTTCGATGAGGCGACCGCGATCCTGGCGGGCGATGCGCTACAGGCGCTGGCCTTCGGGGTGTTAGGCGGCCGGCCGGCACTCGGCGCCCCGATCGCACCTGCCCAGGCGGTCCGCATGATCGGGTTGTTAGCCGAACGGATCGGCACGCGCGGCATGGCGGGCGGCCAGGCGATCGATCTCGGGGCGGTCGGACAGCGCATTTCCGGCGAGTTGCTGGCCGACATGCACGCCCGCAAGACCGGCGCACTGATCGAGGCCAGCGTGCTGCTGGGCGCGACCGCTGCCGGCGTGCTGGACGGACCGGTGTTCGAGGGTCTGCAGCGATTCGGTCGCGACATCGGCCTGGCCTTCCAGATCCAGGACGACATCCTCGACGTGGACGGCGTGGCGGAAAAGATGGGTAAGGCGGCCGGTGCGGACGCACGCCGTGCCAAACCGACCTGGCCCAGCATTCATGGCCTCGCAGCGGCCCGCGCCGCGGCCGATCAGCTGCGCCAGAGCGCGCTGACGCAGCTCGGCCAGCTGCCGCTCGACAGCTCGCAATTGCAGCAGTTGCAGGCCATTGCCCGGTTTGTCGTCGATCGAAGTCACTAGCCAGCTCTGCTCGCAGCGCCGCAGTTCCGGGCGCCTGCAGGTAAACTGTGAGTCACGTGACCGATGACCCTGAAAAATACCCCTGGCTCGACCAGGCCGCGACGCCCGCGGATTTGCGGCGCATCCCGGCCAAGTCCCTGCCACGGGTCTGCGATGACCTGCGCCGTTTTCTGATTCACACCGTGGCCACGCGCGGCGGCCATTTCGCCGCCGGCCTCGGCACCGTGGAACTCACGGTGGCGCTGCATTTTGTCTATGACACGCCCGAGGATCGCCTGGTCTGGGACGTGGGGCACCAAGCCTATCCGCACAAGGTGCTCACCGGCCGGCGCAATTTGTTAGGGTCGATCAAGCAGGGCGGCGGACTGGCGCCGTTCCCGAGCCGCACCGAAAGCCCCTACGACACGTTCGGCGTCGGGCACTCCAGCACTTCGATCAGCGCGGCGTTAGGCATGGCGGTCGCGGCGCAGCGCAGCGGCGCCGGCCGGCGCATCGTCGCGATCATTGGCGACGGCGCCATGACAGCGGGCATGGCGTTCGAGGCACTGAATCACGCCGGCTCACTCACCGCCAATCTGCTGGTCATCCTGAACGACAATGACATGTCGATTTCGGAAAACGTCGGCGCGATGTCGAATTATTTTGCGCGCGTACTGTCGGGGCGCAGCTACGCGACGTTGCGCGAGGGCGGCAAGAAAGTGCTGCGGCAGATGCCGACCGTGTGGGAACTCGCGCGCCGCTCCGAGGAGCATATCAAAGGCATGGTGTTGCCCGGCACGCTGTTCGAGGAGCTGGGATTCAACTACATCGGCCCGATCGATGGCCATGATGTCGGGGCGCTGGTCAAGACCCTGAGCAACCTGCGAGCACTCAAGGGGCCGCAGTTTCTGCACGTCGTCACCCGCAAAGGCAAAGGCTACGCGCCGGCCGAGGCGGATCCGATCACGTGGCATGGCCCCGGCCCGTTCGATCCCGCCAGTGGCACGATCTTCAAGGAGAAGGCCGCCGGCCCGACGTTTTCGCAGATTTTCGGCCAGTGGCTCTGTGACATGGCCGAGCGCGACCCCGCCATCATCGCCATCACGCCGGCGATGCGCGAAGGCTCGGGGCTGGTGGAATTCTCCAAGCGCTTCCCGGACCGGTATTTTGACGTCGCCATCGCCGAGCAGCATGCGGTGACCTTTGCCGCGGGTCTCGCCTGCGAGGGTCAGAAGCCCATCGTTGCGATTTATTCGACCTTCCTGCAGCGCGGCTACGATCAGCTGATTCACGATGTCGCGCTGCAGAACCTGCCGGTGGTGTTTGCGCTCGATCGCGCCGGTCTGGTGGGCGGCGATGGCGCCACGCACCAGGGCGCCTACGACATCTCGTTCCTGCGCTGCATACCTAACATGGTGCTGATGGCGCCGAGCGACGAGAACGAATGCCGGCAGATGCTGTATACCGCCACGACCCTGCAGCATCCCAGCGCAGTACGCTATCCGCGCGGCAGCGGACCTGGCGCAGCGGTGGTCGCCGAGATGACGGCGCTGCCGCTCGGTAAGGGCGAGATCGTGCAGCGCGGCCATGCGGGCCTTGCGATTCTGTGCTTCGGTACCTTGTTAGCCAGCGGGCGCGAGATTGGCGCGGAACTGGGCGCCACGGTCGTCAACATGCGCTTCGTGAAGCCGCTGGATGAGGCCCTGATACTGCAGCTGGCGCGCGAGCACCTGGCGCTGGTGACCATCGAGGAAAATGCGGTCGCCGGCGGCGCCGGCTCCGCGGTCATCGAAGCGCTGGCCGCCGCGGAACTCAGCACCCCGGTGCTGCAGATCGGCATTCCGGATCGATTCGTGGAACATGGGTCGCGGGATGACTGCCTGCGCGCCGCGGAACTCGATAGCGCGTCGATGCACTCCGCGATCGAGCGCTGGTGGCAACGCCACGCACCCGCGCAGGCCACGCTGCGTGGACTGCGGTGAACTCAGGAAAATCCATGGACAAGGACGCTGACAAACAGGCCCGCGGCGGTGCCCCGGGCCACGACGCGGTGGAAGACGTGCAAGGCCGGCGCGACAGCCGTCGCATCCCCATCGATCGGGTCGGCATCAAGGACATCCGCCATCCAGTAAAGCTGCGCGACCGCTCCGCCGGCGAGCAACATACGGTCGCGACCTTCAACATGTACGTCAATCTGCCGCACCATTTCAAGGGCACGCACATGTCACGCTTCGTGGAAATCCTGCACCTGGAGCGCGAGATTTCGGTCGAGAATTTTCCGTCGATGCTGGCGGAGATGACCACGCGGCTGGAAGCCGAGGCCGGCCACATCGAAATGAGTTTTCCGTTTTTCATGACCAAGAAGGCGCCGGTGTCGGGTGTCGAAAGCCTGATGGATTACGCCGCCACGCTGATTGGCGAGCGCCGCAACGGCGACAACACCATCACGATTCGCGTGGTCGTGCCGGTCACCAGCCTGTGCCCCTGCTCGAAGAAGATTTCCGCCTATGGCGCACACAACCAGCGCTCGCACCTGACGATCACGGTGCAACCACGTGAGCATCTGTGGATCGAGGAACTGATCGAGATTGCGGAGTCCGAGGCCTCCTGCGAGTTGTTTGGAATCCTGAAACGGCCCGACGAAAAATTCGTCACCGAAAAGGCCTATGACAATCCGAAGTTTGTCGAGGACCTGGTGCGGGATGTCGCGGCGCGACTCAATGCCGATCCGCGGATTTCAGCCTACAGCGTGTCGGCCGAGAACTTCGAGTCGATCCACAATCATTCGGCCTACGCACTGATCGAGCGCGACAAGCGCGTCGCGGACTGAGCCACGACCGGCTCAGGCGACGGCTGCGCCCAGTTCGGCTGCGGCGGCGCTGAGTCCCGCGGCCGCCAGTTGATCGGCCGACTGCAGGCGTGCGATCAGCGTTTTCAGAAACGCCTTGTTGAAATGCAGCTGGCAGGCCGATGAGCTCTGCTCCAGCAGTGTCGCGCTCACCTTGAGCGCGGTCACGCCACCTAACGCCCGGATGGTCGCGGTACGCCGCGCGCCCTTGACGTAGCTGGTTTCGCCGAAACAGTCGCCCGCCTCGATGCGGCCGACCTTGATGTTGTTGCGTTCGACCGCGCATTCACCCGAGACCAGGATGTAGAAGCGGTCATCGATCTCGCCTTCCTTGACGATCTCCTCGCCCGGCGTGAAATCGGTCCAGCCGGATGCACGCATGACCTCCCAGATTTCGGCATGCGAGAACTCGTGGAAAAACCGCAGGCGCCGCAGCACGCCGAACTGTTCCTGCTGGTCGAGCTTGTTATAGGCCGCGCGCAGCTTCTGGTGCACGCGCGTCAGGTCGGCGGCGAAGTCGAGGCCGCTCGCGTAGCGGTTCTCGGTGTGTTTCATCATCGCGGTCGCGACGACGTTTTCCAGTTCTTCCGGAACGTCGGTGCGCAGCGTGTGAATCGGGGCGGCGGTTGCGTACACGATCTGGTGCAGCAGCCGCGCCAGATTCGAAGCCTTGAACGGCCGGGCGCCGGTCAGCAGCTCGTACATGCAGGCGCCTAACGAATAGATGTCCGAACACGGCGTCAGGTCGAAGCTCTGCACCTGTTCCGGCGACATGTACGACGGGCTGCCGGCAATGCCCTCGATGCGGGAAATTTCCGAATCCGCCACCAACGCGATGCCGAAATCGATGATGCGGACATCGTTGTCCTGGGTCAGCATGATGTTGGAGGGCTTGATGTCGCGGTGGATGACGCCGCGCGAATGCGCGTAGTGCAGGGCCTTGGCGCACTTGTAGACGATCTCGACCACATCGTCGATGCGCAGCAGGTTGTCAGGCTTGCAGTAGGCGCTCAGGGTGCGTGCGCCGTGCACGAACTCGGTGACGATGTAACAGTGGCTGCCCTCTTCACCGGCATCGTAGATCGGCAGGATGTTAGGGTGCTGCAGCATCCCGACCATGTGTGCTTCCGACATGAACATCTTGCGCGCAATCTTGGCTTTTTCCTCGTCCTGCACCGCTGCCATGTTGTAGACCTTGATGGCTACATCGCGGCCGTAATAGGGATCGTGAGACAGGTACACCGTGCCGGTGCTGCCATGCCCGACCTCGTTGACGATCTCGTATTTACCAATGCGTTCCGGTGGCCGGGCATTGGATTTCGAATTTCTGGGTTCTACGGCCATCAGCCTCACCTGGACAAGGAGGCCAGAATACGTAGCCTGAAATTCGCCGGCTGTGACGCAGTTCCGGTTGCAGGGTCCGTTCAGGGTCCGAAATGATCGAAGCCGCGATGCGCGACCTGAGTCACAAGCGCGCCGTCGCGCCGCCAAACGCCCGCCCCGGGCACGACCCGGCCAATCCTCGTGATGCGGGTCTGCGCAGCCCGGGCGATTTCCGCAAGATCCGCCGCCGCCGCGGGCACGGTGAAGGCCAGTTCGTAGTCATCGCCGCCGGTCAGCGCGAGTTCCTGCGCCCGCGGCAGCGCATGCAGCGCCCGCAAGGCATCGGACAATGGCAACAGCGCAGGTTCTATTTCGATCGCACAGCCGCTGGCGGCGCCGAGCTTGCCCAAATCGCCCGCGAGCCCGTCCGACACGTCGATGCAGGCGCTGGCAATCCCCGCGAGCGCCCGGCCCAGCGTGACGCGCGGCGTCGGATACTCGAATCTTGCGCGCAGCGCCGCCGGCGGCGCCGGCCGATCCGCGAGCGGCAGGCCGGCGGCAGCATCGCCCGGCGTGCCCGAGACGAACACCAGGTCACCGGGCTGCGCGCCGCTGCGCCTCAGCGCCCGCCCCGGCAGCACCGTGCCTAACACGGTCACTGAAATAGTCAACGGACCGGAGGTGGTATCGCCACCGATCAGCGCCACGCCGTACTGTTGTGCCAGGGCGTCGAAACCGCCGGCGAATTCCTGCAGCCACGCGTCATCGGCCTGCGGCAGCGTGAGCGCGAGCAAGGCGTAGCGCGGTTCCGCGCCCATGGCGGCGAGATCGCTGAGATTCACGGCCAGTGCGCGATGTCCGACCGAGCGCGGCGGCGAGCCGGGCGGAAAATGCCGTCCGGCAACCAGCGTGTCGGCGGCGGCGACCAGCTGCCGGCCCGGCGGCAGTTCGAGCACCGCGGCATCGTCACCGACACCTAACACGACATCCTCGCGCCGGGCCCCGAGCGCGCTGAACCAACGCTGGATCAGGTCAAACTCACCCATCGGCGCCCGCGATCTCCGCGCCGCGCAATGCATGCGCCGCCTTGTCGAGCACCGCGTTGACGAACTTGTGGCCATCGGTCGCGCCGAAGCGCTTGGCGAGCGCCACCGCCTCGTTGATCGCGACGCGCCACGGCGTCTCCGGGCGGTTGCGCAGTTCAAGGACGCCAATCCACAAAATGGCGTGTTCGACCGGATCGAGGGCCGCCGCGCTGCGGTCCTGCCAGCCTGCTAACAATTCGTCCAGCACTTGCCGCTCCCGGGCGATGTCCTCGATCAGGCCGAGGAAATAGCCGCGATCCGCCTTCGCCATGTCGGGCTCCAGGTCGAATTCCTGCGCCAGGTCCTGCCACGGCGCAGCGTTCAATTGCCAGCGGTACAGGGCCTGCGTCGCCAGCTTGCGCGCGACACTGCGGGCCGCATGCTGCGGATCAAATCGCCGCCCGCCGCTCACGCCTGTGCCGCCAGACGCAGCACCCGGATCATCTCCAGCGCCGTCACCAGTGCCTCGCCACCCTTGTCGGCGCGCGCCAGCGCGGCGCGCTCCAGCGCCTGTTCGACATTGTCCGTGGTCAGCACGCCAAAGATCACGGGCACGCCGGTATCCAGCCCCGCGCGCATCAGGCCGGCGGCGGCTTCGCGCGCCACGAAATCGAAATGCGGCGTATCGCCGCGAATCACGCAACCTAACGCCACGACCGCGGCGTAATCGCCGCTCGCGGCGAGCGCCTTGCTGGCGAGCGGCAATTCGAACGCGCCGGGAACGTTGACCAGCGTCAGGTCGGCAGCGGCGCCGCCATGGCGCTCCCAAGCCGCGCGCGCGCCCTGCACCAGGCTGGCGACGATGAAATCGTTGAAGCGTGACGCGACCAGCGCGACCCGCAGACCGCGCGCGTCAGGTGTCGGCGTCGACATAACTCTCGATCTCCAGGCCAAACGCGGAAATGCCGTGCAGCTGTTTGGGCGCCGACAATACCCGCATGCGGCTGACTCCCAGGTCCTTGAGGATCTGCGCGCCGACGCCGTAGGTGCGCAGCACCGGCGCCGCGGGATCCTGGTGCTCGGTGCCAAAGCGGCCATCGGCCGTCGCATGGCGCCCGGCGACCGCATCGGCCAGCATGCGTGGCGACTCGGCCTGGCGCAGCATGACCACCACGCCGTTCTCGGCCGCCGCCACCGCACGCAACGCCGCGCGCAGGCTCCAGGTTCGGAAGTCAGGTTGAATACCTAACAAATCGCGCAGCGTATCGACCAGGTGCACGCGCACCAGCGGCGCGGGACTGACCTTGGTGGGATCGCCGCGCACCAGCGCCAGATGCACGTCGCGGTGCACATGATCCTCGTAGGCGTGCAACTGAAATTCACCGAACTCGGTCTGCACCGTGCGGCTCGAGACGCGCTCCACTGAGCGCTCGTTGCGCAGGCGATAACGGATGAGATCCGCGATCGTGCCGATCTTGAGCTGGTGCCGCGCGGCAAACGCCTCGAGCTCCGGCCGCCGCGCCATGGTGCCGTCGTCCGACATGATCTCGACGATCACGGCCGCGGGTGTCAGGCCTGCGAGCCGGGCGAGATCGCATCCGGCTTCCGTGTGGCCGGCGCGGGTCAGCACGCCGCCCGGCTGGGCCATGATCGGGAAAATGTGCCCGGGCTGGCGCAGGTCTTCGGGTCGCGCGTTCGCGGCCACCGCGGTGCGAATGGTGTGCGCACGATCATGCGCCGAGATGCCGGTCGTAACGCCCTCCGCCGCCTCGATCGAGACCGTGAAGTTGGTGCGGTGACTGGTGTCGGTTTCGCTCACCATGAGCGGCAGGCGCAGCTGCTGGCAGTGCTCGCGCGTCAGGGTCAGGCAAATGAGGCCGCGGCCGAAGCGCGCCATGAAATTGACATCTTCCGGGCGCACCAGATCGGCGGCCATCAGCAGATCGCCTTCGTTCTCGCGCTGCTCATCGTCCATGATGACGACCATGCGCCCGGCAGCGAGATCGGCTAACACTTCATCAATGCTGTTCATAGTGCCGCGCCTTCACCACGCGCCTCCAGCAACCGATCGAGATAACGAGCCACCAGGTCGACCTCAAAATTGACTTTCCGCCCGACGCGCAGCGCCCCCAGGGTCGTCACCTGGCGTGTATGCGGAATCAGGTTGACCGCGAACTCCATGCCAGACACATCGTTCACCGTCAGACTAACACCATCGAGCGCCACGGAGCCCTTGCGGGCGACATAGCGTGCCAGGTCGAACGGCACCTCGAAGCGCACCCAGAGCGAATCGGCGCGCGGCTCAACGCCCACGACCCCGGCCTGGCCATCGACATGGCCGGTGACCCAATGACCGCCGAGCGCATCGCCGGCACGCAGCGCCAGCTCCCAGTTCACCTGATCGCCGCTGTGCAGGTTGCCAAGATTGGTCAGCCGCAGCGTCTCCGCCGAGACGTCGGCGTCGAAGCTGTCGTCGGTCGCTGCGGTTACCGTCAGGCAGCAGCCATTGATCGCGATGCTGTCGCCGAGCGCCGGCGCGCGCGCCGCCAACCCGGCCAGCTCGAAGCGGCAGCGCAGGTCTGCGCCGCGACTCTCGCGTGTCAGCAGGACCCCGATGCCGGACACGATGCCAGTGAACATCAGGCCGGCCGCAGCCGCATGCGCAGGTCGCCACCGACCACCGCAAGTTCGCTGAACTGGAATCGTGGCGCATCGGCCAGCAGCGACAACGCGGGCAATTGCGCCAGCGCGCGCGCCTCCTGTCCTAACAACATCGGCGCCTGGTAGATCAGGAGCTCATCCACGAGCCCGAGGCGCAACAGGGCGCCACTCAGGGTGGCGCCGGCCTCGACCAGCAGTTCGTTGATTTGCAGCGTACCGGCGAGGTGCCGCAGCGCCGCCGCCAGGTCCAGCCCGTTGCCATCCGACTCGAGCCATTCGAGCCCAATGCCATCGGCCTGCATGGCCGCCTGCGCGGCCACCGCCAGCTCCGCGCCCACGGCATCGCGGCGCGAGAATATCAGCGCCTTGCCCTGCGAATTCAGCACTTTCGCCGAGCGTGGCAGGCGCAGGCGGCTATCGAGCACCGCGCGCAACGGCTGGCGCTGGGCCGCATCCCCGAGCCGCACCGTCAGCTGCGGATCGTCGGCCAGCACCGTGCCGATGCCGGTCAGGATCGCATCGGAGCGCGCGCGCCAGCGATGCACATCGGCGCGCGCCGCCTCGGAACTGATCCACTGGCTCGCGCCGTTCGCGAGCGCCGTGCGTCCGTCGAGACTGGCGGCGATCTTGAGGCGCACGAAGGGCCGGCCGCGCCGCAGCCTCGAGATAAAACCCGCATTCAGCTCATCGGCCGCCGCCGCTAACAAACCGCCGCGCACCCGGATGCCGGCGGCGCGCAGCCCGGCCACGCCGGCGCCGCCGACACGCGGATCCGGATCCGCGCTGGCATAGATGACCTGGCTGACGCCGGCGGCGATCAGGGCATCGGCGCACGGCGGTGTCCTGCCGTGGTGCGCACAGGGCTCCAGCGTCACATAGACAGTGGCGCCACGCGCGGACTCACCCGCGGCAGCGAGCGCCAGCGCCTCGGCATGCGGCTCGCCCGCGGCGCGATGCCAGCCCTCGCCGACCACCACCCCGCTCTGCACCAGCACGCAGCCAACCCGCGGATTCGGGTGCGTGGTCGTCAGACCTAACGCCGCAAGCTCCAGCGCCCGCCGCATGTACTGCTGGTCCTGCTCGGTAAAGACTTCCTGATCCATATTGAACTTCTACTAACAAAAAAACTAATTCTTGCGGCGCGGACCCGGCGGCGGCAACTCGCCCGGCAGCAGCGACAGCTGCCCCGCCACGGGTTCGCGCTTCTTGCGCTGTTTCAACTTGTCCACTTCTTCGCGGAATGCATCGATGTCCTGGAAGTGCCGGTACACGGACGCGTAGCGCACGTACGCCACTTCGTCCAGGTGCCGCAATTCCTCCATCACCAGGTCACCGATCAGGCGCGACTCCACTTCCCGTTCACCTAACGCGCGCAGCCGGTGATCGATGCGGGCCACTGCTTCCTCGATGGCCTCCTGCGACACCGGGCGCTTCTCCAGCGCCTTGATGAAGCTGCCACGCAGCTTGTGCTCGTCGAAGGGCTCGCGAGTGCGATCCTTCTTGATGATCTGCGGCATCACCAGTTCCGGCGTCTCGAAGGTCGTGAAGCGCTCCCCGCATGCCAGGCATTCGCGCCGCCGGCGAATCTGCCGACCGTCCGCGGCCAGACGCGAGTCGTTCACCTTGGTTTCAACATGCGCGCAAAATGGGCAGTGCATAACAAACCGTGCCAGTGACGGCGCGGGGGCTCACGTGCCGTAGACCGGAAACCGCCGGCACAGTGCTGTCACCTGCTCACGCACCCGGCCGATCGCCGCCTCACTCAGATTGGCATCAACGACGTCGGCGATCCAGTCCGAAACCTGAACGACTTCCGCAACACCGAAGCCGCGGGTGGTCGAGGCAGGCGTGCCGATACGCAGGCCGCTGGTGACCGCCGGCGGGCGCGGATCGTTGGGCACGGCGTTCTTGTTGACCGTGATATGCGCGCGCCCTAACGCCGCGTCCGCATCCTTGCCGGTCACGGCCTTGTCGGACAGGTCGAGCAGAAACAAATGATTGTCGGTGCCGCCCGAGACGATACGAAAACCACGCGCCTGCAGCCGCGTGGCCATCGCCTGTGCGTTCGCGACCACCTGCTTC
This sequence comes from Gammaproteobacteria bacterium, assembly GCA_031414335.1. Taxonomy (GTDB): domain Bacteria; phylum Pseudomonadota; class Gammaproteobacteria; order Steroidobacterales; family Steroidobacteraceae; genus UBA964. Next base: position 103,258 of record JANNVI010000009.1, read on the forward strand.
TGGTAGTCGATGAAATCCGGCTGCAGCGCTTCGAGGAACGCGACCGCCTTGGCGGCAATGACATGCATCAGCGGGCCGCCCTGGGTGCCCGGGAACACCAGCGAATTGAGTTTCTTGGTGATCTCGTCGTTAGCTTTGGCGAGTATCAGCCCGCCGCGCGGACCGCGCAGCGTCTTGTGAGTCGTGGTCGTGACCACGTGCGCGTGCGGCAGTGGGTTCGGATACACACCGGCGGCCACCAGGCCGGCGACATGCGCCATGTCCACAAACAGATACGCGCCCACCTGGTCGGCGATCGCGCGGAAGCGTGCCCAGTCGATGACGCGCGAATACGCGGAAAAACCCGCGACGATCATTTTCGGCTGGTGCGCGAGCGCCAGCGCCTCGACATTGGCGTAATCGATCTCGCCATTGTCGGGACGAATCCCGTATTGCACGGCGTTGAAAAGCTTGCCGGAGAAATTCACCTTGGCGCCATGCGTCAGGTGGCCGCCATGGTCGAGGCTCATGCCCAGTATCGTCGCGCCCGGCTTCACCAGCGCCAGATAGACCGCGGCGTTAGCCTGCGAACCCGAATGCGGCTGCACGTTGGCGTAGTCGGCGCCGAACAATTGTTTGGCGCGATCGATCGCGAGTTGCTCGGCGACGTCAACGAACTCGCAGCCGCCGTAATAGCGCTTGCCGGGGTAGCCCTCGGCGTATTTGTTAGTCAGCACCGAACCCTGGGCCGCCAGCACGCGTTTGCTGGCGTAGTTCTCGGAGGCAATGAGTTCGATATGATCTTCCTGGCGCTGGGCCTCGCCACGCATGGCGGCGTCCAGGGCGGGATCAAATTGCGCAATCGACAACGGGGACCGGAACATCGGCAATCCTTACGGCTGGTAACAACGCGGTGGGAAGCCGCTCATTTTAGCCGATCGGACACCGCTCAGCCGTCAATCAGCGCCTCGACCACGTTGTTCCAGGCGGTCGCCAGATTGCCGCGGTTGTAACCCCCGCCACCCAACGCCAGCAGGCGGCCGTGCCCGAGTTCATCGGCCAATACGCCCAGGTCCCGCGCGGCGCGCCGATGGGACTCGGCGCTCCAGGCCAGATGGGTGATCGGGTCGCCCGCCACGCTGTCGGCGCCGCATTGCAGAATGATGAATTCCGGCGCAAACGAGCGCAGGTGGGCCAGCACCCGCGGCCAGTGCTCTGCAAATACCGCGTCATCAGCGCCGGCCGGCAGCGGAATATTGAGCTTGGTGCCGATCGCCGGGCCGCGTCCGGTTTCGGCCTCGGCGCCTGTTCCCGGATACAGGTGACGCCCGTCTTCATGCAGGTCGGCAAAGATCACCCGCGGATCGGTCTCAAAGCCGTAAAAAACGCCGTCCCCGTGATGGGCATCGATGTCCACATAGCCCACCCGCTGCAGTCCGCCCTCGCGCAGCAGGATCTCGATGACCACGCCGATGTCGTTAAAGACGCAGAATCCCGCCGCCCGGTGCCGCGCCGCATGGTGCAGGCCGGCAATCGGGACGAAGGCACGCCGCGCCCGGCCGCTCATCAGGGCCTCGCTGGCGCCGAGCGCCGCGCCGACCACCGTGGAGGCGTCTTCGAAAACTCCCGGGTACGCCGGCGTGTCGCCGCTGTCCAGCCAGCCCTGACCGTCCCGGGATTTCTGCCGGACCTCCGCGACATACTCGGCCGAGTGAAAGCGCAGCAGTTCGTCCGGCGTGGCGGCACGCGGCTCCTCGACCAGCGTGCGCAGCTGCAGGCCGCGGCGATTGAATTCGCGCCAGAATGCGTCGTGCCGGTCGGTTCCGAACGGATGGCCGGCGCCAAATCCATAGCGCGCCAGACGTTCGCCGGCAACCACCAGAACGGTATTTGCTGTTGCTTGCGCCACCGCCCTAAAGCCTAGCACGTATAATTCACAGCCCCTATGGCGCAATACATTTACACCATGAACCGGGTGGGCAAGGTCGTGCCCCCCAAGCGTCACATCCTGCGTGACATCAGCCTGTCGTTTTTTCCGGGCGCCAAGATCGGCGTGCTGGGACTCAATGGTTCGGGCAAATCCACGCTGCTCAAGATCATGGCGGGTCTCGACCCTAACATCGAAGGCGAGGCGCGGCCGCAACCGGGTATCCGCGTCGGCTATTTGCCGCAGGAGCCGCAGCTCGATCCGGCCCTGAGCGTACGCGATGAAGTCATCCAGGGCATCGGCGGCCTGTACGCGAAGGTTGCGCGCTACAACGCGATTTCCGATCGCTTCGGCGAAGCGCTGGCCGACGATGAAATGAACCAGCTGCTGGAAGAGCAGGCCAAATTGCAGGACCAGATCGATGCCGGCAACGGTTGGGAGCTGGATCGCAAGCTCGAGATCGCGGCCGATGCGCTGCGCCTGCCGGCCTGGGACGCGAAAATCGACAAGCTCTCGGGCGGCGAGAAACGCCGGGTGGCGCTGTGCCAGTTGCTGCTGTCCTCGCCCGACATGCTTTTGTTAGATGAGCCGACCAACCACCTGGATGCGGAATCGGTGGCCTGGCTCGAACGCTATCTGCTCGAGTATCCGAGCACCGTGATCGCGGTGACGCATGATCGTTACTTCCTCGACAACGTGGCCGGCTGGATTCTCGAGCTGGATCGCGGCCACGGCATTCCCTGGCAGGGCAATTATTCGTCCTGGCTGGAGCAGAAGGAAAAACGCCTTGCGCAGGAAGACAAGGAACGCGACGCGCTGCGCAAGACCCTGGCACGCGAACTTGAATGGGTGCGCCAGAACCCCAAGGCGCGGCAGGCCAAGAGCAAGGCGCGCATGCAGCGTTATGACGAGCTCGCGTCGCGCGAGTTCCAGGAACGCAACGAAACCAACGAAATCTATATTCCGCCGGGCGAGCGGCTCGGCGATGTGGTGATCCAGGTAGACGGCCTGCGCAAGGGCTATGGCGACCGATTGCTGATCGATAACTTCAGCTTCAGCCTGCCGCCGGGTGGCATCGTCGGCATCATCGGACCTAACGGTGCCGGCAAGACCACGCTGTTTCGCATGCTGACGGGCGTGGAAAAACCGGACGGCGGCACGATCCGCATCGGACCCACGGTCAAGCTGTCCTATGTCGACCAGTCGCGCCAGTCGCTCAATGACAAGAACTCGGTGTGGCAGGAAATATCCGGCGGCCTCGACCTGATCAAGGTCGGCAACTACGAAACCCCGTCGCGCGGCTACGTCGGACGCTTCAATTTCAAGGGCGTACAGCAACAGCAGCTGATCGGCGAGCTGTCGGGCGGCGAGCGCAATCGCTTGCACCTCGCCAAGGTGCTGAAGTCCGGTGGTAACGTGCTGCTGCTCGACGAGCCCACCAACGATCTCGATATTGAAACGCTGCGCGCGCTCGAGGAAGGCTTGTTAGCATTTCCGGGCTGCGCGGTCGTCATCTCGCACGATCGCTGGTTTCTCGATCGCATCGCGACGCACATTCTCGCCTTCGAAGGAAACTCCGAGGTGGTATGGTTCGAGGGTAACTATCAGGATTACGTCGAGGATCACAAGCGTCGCAAGGGTGAAGACGCGTCGCAACCCCATCGCATCCGTTACAAGCCGCTCACCCGTTAGCCCTTACCCGTTAGCCACCGGACATCCATGCCAAGCACGCTGCGCATCGACGGACGCTCACTGACCCTCGCGCAGCTGCGCAGCGACGCCGGCTCGCCGGCGCAGCTGTTGCTGGATGACGCGGCGCTGGCGCGTCTCGCGGCCAGCAACGCGGCGGTAACGCGCGCCGCGGCCGGCGACGCCGCGGTTTACGGCGTCAACACCGGCTTCGGCGCGTTCGCGACACAGCGCATCGCGCCGCAGCGCACGGCCGAACTGCAGCTCAACCTGGTGCGCAGCCACGCCTGCGGCGTGGGCGAGCCGCTGGCACCGGGCATCGTGCGGCGCATGCTGCTGCTCAAGGCCAATTCGCTCGCCACCGGATTTTCCGGCGTGCGGGTCGAGGTCGTGAACGCTTTGTTAGCCCTGGCGAATGCCGGGGTCATGCCGCTGATTCCGATTCGCGGCTCGGTCGGCGCGTCCGGCGACCTCGCGCCACTGGCGCACCTGGCACTGGTGCTGATCGGCGAGGGCGAGGCGCTGCATGCAGGCAAGCGGCTGGAAGGCGCGGCGCCGATGCAGGCCGCGGGCCTCAAGCCGCTGGTGCTGGGCCCCAAGGAGGGCCTCGCAGTGCTGAACGGCACGCAGTTGTCGACCGCGCTGGCCATCGAGGGCCTGTTTGCCGCCGAGCGCCTGTTAGCTGCCAGTATCGCGATAGGCGCGCTGACGGTCGAGGCACTGAAGGGCAGCCATACGCCTTTCGACGAACGCATTCACGCCGCCCGCGGCCAGGCGGGCCAGATCGAAGTCGCGCGCCGGTTTCGCGCCCTGCTGCAGGAGAGTGAGCTCCACCACAGCCATGTGGATTGCGACCGGGTGCAGGATCCCTATTCGGTGCGTTGCATGCCGCAGGTATTGGGCGGGCTCGCCGACACCATCGCGCATGCGGCCGGCGTACTGGGCCGCGAGATCAACGGCGCCACCGACAACCCGCTGGTGTTTGGCGACGATATCCTCTCCGGCGGCAATTTCCACGCCGCACCGCTCGGACTGGTGGCGGACTTTCTCGCCATTGCACTGGCCGACAACGCCTCGATCTCCGAGCGGCGCACCGATTTGTTAGCTCGTAAGGTGAACCCCGCCCTGACCATGTTCCTGACGCATGAGCCCGGGCTCGAGTCCGGTTACATGATCGCGCAGGTCACAGCCGCCGCGCTCACCTCGAGCCTCAAGACCCTGGCGCATCCGGCCTCGGTGGATTCGATACCGACGTCGGCGGGCCAGGAGGACCATGTCAGCATGGCGCCCTGGGCCGGCGAAAAACTGCTGCTGATCGCCGAGCGCTGCGAGCAGGTGCTGGCGATCGAGTATCTCGCCGCGGCGCAGGCGCTGGATGCGATGCGGCCGCTGCGCAGCTCGCCGGCGATCGAATCGCTGCACGCCAAATTGCGCGCGGTTGCGCCGTTCAAACCGCAGGATCACCGTCTCGATCGGGACATCGCGGCGGCGGCGCGCCTCCTGCGCAGCAACGACTTCGCGAATTAGGCCTGGCTGCGCATGTACATTGACGCCCATCTCGGACTGCAGCTCGGCGACACGCGCGTGTCGCTGGTGTGCCCCGGCTGCGCCACCCAGTCGCACCTGACGCCGATCGCGGCGCCGACCCACGAGGAGCTGAGCAAACACCGCAGTGGCCATGTCGGCGTCGTCTATCGCTGCGATGCCTGCGAATACCCGGTATTCCTGCGTCATCCGGTGCGCGCGCATGGCGTCGAGCGCATCGAGCTCGCGCCGCAATTCATCGAAGTCGAGCACCCGCGCGAGAAATTTGCGTTCGCCTACCTGCCGCGGCACATCGAATCGCTGTTCCGCGCCGCGCTCGATTGTTATGCCGCCGGCGCCTATGCGGGATTCACGCTGCTCAGCCGCCAGATCGCGCTGGCGATGTTTGCGGATCTCGGCCCCTCGGGTCGCCTGCGGGTTTTCGAAGAGCTGGACGACATCCGCGAGCTGGCGACCCTGCCTAACGAGATTTTCAACCGGTTCAAGGACCTGTTGTTCGGCCAGGAGCCGCAGCCCGGGTCTGCTGCGCTCAGGATGGCGGCCACGGAATGCGGCGTGTTGCTCGAGGTGATGAAGGATCTGCTGAGCCAGATCTACGTGCGCAAGGCACGACTGCAACGCGCGCTCAAGATGCGCGAGTTCCTGGGCACGGAACAGCCTGCCTCAGGCTAACGCGCGGCGCGCATTGCGAAACAGGCGCATCCAGCCCGAATCCTCGCCGCGACGCTCAGGCAGCCAGGAATTCTGGATGCGGCGGTAGACCCGCTCCGGATGCGGCATTGCCGCCAGCACCCGGCCATCCGGCGTACCGATAGCGGCAATACCCGCCGGTGAACCGTTGGGATTCGCAGGATAGGTCTCGGCGGCCAGTCCGCGCGCCAGCGCAAATCGGAACCCTGCCAGTTGGCTTTTTTCGAAGCGCTGCTGCGCTTCGGCATCCGCGAAGACCGCACGACCTTCGCCATGCGCGACTGCAACCGGCAACAGCGAGCCGGCCATGCCATCGAGCCACAGCGACGGCGACGCCAGGACTTCCACCAGCGTCGCGCGGCCTTCAAACTGTTCGCTGCGATTGCGCCGGAAGCGCGGCCAGTCCGCAGCGCCCGGTATCAACGACGACAGCGCCGCGAGCATCTGGCAGCCGTTGCAGATGCCGAGCGTGAGGCTGTCGCGGCGCGCGAAAAATTCCGTGAACTGGGCGCGCAGGGCCTCGTGGTAAAGAATCGAGCCCGCCCAGCCCACGCCCGCGCCTAACACATCGCCGTAGGAAAATCCGCCGCAGGCGATCAGCATCTGGAACGAGGCTAACGAGACACGCCCATCGAGCAGATCGGTCATGTGCACGTCGTGCGCCTCGAAGCCGGCGCGGTGCAGCACCGCCGCCATCTCGACCTGGCTGTTGACGCCCTGCTCGCGCAGCACCGCGACCTTCGGGCGCGCGCCGGTTGCGATCAGCGGCGCGACGATGTCATCGGCCGGATCAAAGCTGAGATCCTCCTGCAGCGGCGGCGTCGCCGGCGCGCATTGCGCCGCGTATTCCTGGTCGGCGCATTCCGGGTTGTCGCGCAGGCGCTTGAGGCGCCAGGAGGTCTCGCTCCAGGCGCGGCGCAGCTCTTCCCAGGATTCATCGATGCTGCAGCCGCCCGCGCGCACCCGCACGCGCAGACCGGCGCTGGGCGCGCCGATATCGTGGCACATGGCGGCCAGTCCCTGCTGCGCCAGGACCGCACGCACGCTGGCCAGCTGATCGGCGGCGACCTGCAGGATGACGCCCGGTTCCTCGGCGAATAACGCGCCCAGTTCGCCGCCGGCGCCCGCCGGCAGGCTAACATCGAGACCGCAGTGGCCGGCAAACGCCATTTCAATCAGGCTCACAATCGTGCCGCCGTCGGAACGATCATGGTATGCGAGCACCTGTTTGTTGGCTCGCAGTGCCGCGAGCGCGCTGGCGAAGCTCTTCAGGTCATCCGCCCGATCGAGATCGGGCGGCAGCTCGCCGAGCACGCCATGCACCTGCGCCAGTGCCGAGCCACCGAGCCGGTTCCGGCCCGCGGAAAAATCCACCAGCAGCAGCCGCGTCGCGCCCGCATCCAGCCGCAGCACCGGAGTCAGCGTGCGGCGCACATCGGTCACCGGCGCGAATGCCGAGATGATGACCGACACCGGCGCGCGCACCACGTGTTTGCGGCCCGACTCGTCCCAGGCGGTTTTCATCGACAGCGAATCCTTGCCGACCGGGATCGCGATCCCTAACGCCGGGCACAGCTCCTCGCCGAGCGCATGCACGGTCGCATACAGCGCTGCGTCCTGCCCGGGCTCGCCGCAGGCGGCCATCCAGTTGGCGGACAGCTTGATGTCACCCAGCGCGCGGATGTCTGCCGCCAGGATGTTGGTAATCGCCTCGGCAACGGCGAGCCGGCCGGACGCGGGCGCATCGAGCACCGCGACCGGCGTGCGCTCACCCATGGCCATGGCTTCGCCGGCATGGCCGAACAGGTCCGCGGCGGTCACCGCGACATCGCCGACCGGCACCTGCCACGGACCCACCATCGGATCGCGATGAATGAGACCCCCGACCGAGCGGTCACCGATCGTGATCAGGAACGATTTGTCGGCCACGGCCGGCAGGCGCAGCACGCGGTACAAGGCATCGCGGGCCAGTCCGGGAGCTAACAGCAGCGGGGTACGCGGCACCGGCTCGCTGCGCGCGTCGCGCTGCATGCGCGGCAGCTTGCCGAGCAGCACGCTGAGCGGCATGTCGACGATGGCCTCGCCGCCCGGGCCATCCTCGACCCGCAGTACGCCATCGTCGGTCAGTTCGCCGATCACCGCCGCCGGGCAGCGTTCACGCGCCGCCAGCGCCAGGAATGACTCGAGTCGCGCCGCGGCGATCACCAGCACATAACGTTCCTGCGATTCGTTGCACCAGATTTCCATCGGCGACATCGATGCTTCGTCGTTAGGTATCGCGCGCAGGTTGATGCGTGCGCCACAATGGTTGTGCGCGGCCGCTTCCGGGACCGCGTTCGCCAGGCCACCCGCACCGACGTCATGAATCAGCAGGATCGGGTTGGCGGCGCCCTGCGCCCAGCAGGCGTCGATCACTTCCTGGGCGCGGCGCTGCATTTCCGGATTGCCGCGCTGCACCGAGGCGAAATCGAGGGCGGCGGCGGAGCTGCCGGAGGTCACCGAGGAGGCCGCACCACCACCGAGCCCGATCAGCATCGCCGGCCCGCCTAACACGACAACCCGCGAACCCGGAGGTGTCGCGAGTTTTTCCACATGCTCGCGCCGGATGTTGCCGAGTCCGCCGGCGATCATGATCGGCTTGTGGTACCCCCAGGCCTCGCCCGCCGGCTGATCCGGCGTTGTTAGCTCGAAGGTGCGGAAATAGCCGCCGATGCCCGGGCGGCCGAATTCGTTGTTGAACGCGGCCGCGCCGATCGGCGCCTCGAGCATGATCTCGAGCGCCGAGGCGATGCGGTCCGGCCGGCCGATGCTTTGTTCCCAGGGTTGCAGCGCGCCGGGAATACGCAGGTGCGAGACCGAATAGCCGACCAGCCCCGCTTTGGGCTTGGCGCCGCAGCCGACCGCGCCTTCGTCACGGATTTCGCCGCCCGAGCCGGTCGCCGCGCCCGGAAACGGCGAGATCGCGGTCGGGTGATTGTGCGTCTCGACCTTGATGACAATATCGATGGGCTCTTCGACCGCGCGGTACACATGGCTCACCGGATCGGCAAACCAGCGAAATCCGACCGGGCCCGCCAGCACTGCCGCGTTGTCCTTGTAGGCCGACAGCACACCCGCCGGGTGGCGCTCGTGGGTGTTGCGGATCATCGCAAACAGCGACTTGGCGCGCGGCGCAGCATCGATCCGCCAGTCGGCGTTGAATATCTTGTGACGGCAGTGCTCGGAGTTGGCCTGCGCAAACATCATCAGTTCCGCATCCGTGGCGTCGCGGCCCAGCGCCTGAAACGCCTGCTGCAGATACTGCATTTCGACCGCCGACAGCGCCAGCCCGAGATCACGGTTGGCAGCGGCGAGCGCAGCCTGGTCCTGCGCGATCGCCAGGTGCCGCAGCCGCCGCGCCGGGTCGTGGGCAAACAGCCGTGGCAGCGCCTGCCGATCTAACAAAACGGTCTCGGTCATGCGGTCGTGCAGCAGCGCCGCCAGCGCCGCCAGCGCGGCGGCATCCGGCGCCGGATCCGACGCCAGGTGGTATTCGATGCCGGCCTCGATGCGTCGCACCGTCTTCAGACCGCAGACCTGCGCGATGTCGGTGGCTTTGCTCGACCAGGGAGAGATGGTGCCGAACCGCGGCAGCACCAGCACCGCCTGCGCGCCAACCCGGTTGTCAGCTGGCGCCGCTGCTGCCTGCAGCAATTCCGCCAGCTGGCGCAGTGCGCTGGCGGCCAGCGCGCCCGACGCATCGACAAAATACACCTGCCGGGTCTCGAGTGAGCGTAGCGCGGGCCAGATCGCACGCAAACGCCCGAGCAATTTCGCGAGCCGGAACTCCGACAGCGCTGCCCCGCCTGTGAGTTCCAGCATCGAGTCTAGTTCTTGCCCGAATCGCCGGCCGGCGGCGTGAACATCGGCATCGGGAACTGGGATACGTTGCCGCCCTCGAGCGCGGAGATTTTGCTAACACCCTGCTTGCGGACTTCGTCGATCCGCAGCACCGAATGCATCGGCAGAAAGCTGCGCTTGACGCCCTGGAACTCGCTTTTGATGCGCTCCTCGGCGGGGTCCACCACGACGCTGGAACGCTCGCCAAACACCAGTTCTTCGACCTCGATGAAGCCGAAAAGCGATCCATGGCTCACTTTACGGGCGTAAACCTCGTAAACCTTGCCTTGATTCACGAACATAACCTTAAAAATGTGACTGGTTGCCATCGGCGCTCGGGTGGGCATTGCTAACTTGTTGCATATTATAGGCGCGTGGCGCCTTGGAGGGTGCCGAACCGGTTCATATGGCGCTTCGATTACGTATTGTCAGCGATCATCGCCGCGCTCTCGGTAAGCGCGCGTCGGTCGTCTTTGGCGTCGCTGGCGGCAATATTGGCCGGTCAGCGGACAATGACTGGGTTCTGCCCGACCCATCACGATTTGTGTCGGGCCGTCATGCCCGCGTCAAGTTCGATGGCGGCCGCTACTTTCTGGAAGATACCAGCACCAACGGCACCTACGTCAACGACTCGGACCAGCCGATGACCAAATCGGCGCCGCATGAGCTGAAAAACGGCGACATGCTGCGGCTGGGCGAATATCACGTCACCGTGGCGCTCGACCCCGACAGTGATTCCGGTGCGGGTCGTGGTGGCGCGATGGTCAACCTGGACAGCACCCTCGAAGAAGGCTCGGGCTATGCCCAGCAAATCGCCGGCTCGCTGGATGTGTCCTTCGATCCCAACAAGCTGTTCGAAACCGGCAATGCGGTCCTCGAAGAGGCACCGAGGGCGTCATCGGTTTACAGTCAATCGGCGTTGCTGGAAGGGTCTGGCGCGAGACGGACCAACGGTCCGGCGACAGCGGCAGCAAAGGCCGGCGACGACTCCAATATCGTGGCCGCGCGCCGGCTCGAGCGGCTGACCCGTGCGGTTCGCGATCGCGATCCTCCGCAAACTCCAGGCAACGCGCGCGCCGGCCTGGAAGAATTCTGTCGCGGGGCCGGCATCGATCCGGCCAATTTGCCGGAAGGCAACCCGGGCCCGATGTTGCAGATTGCCGGCCGCCTGCTGCGCGAAGCGCTGATCAGCCTGAAGATTCTCGACGCCAGGCAGGCCGATTTCCGCCGGCAGTTCCGCCTGCCGCCGGTTCGCGACAACGACCGGCAGCCCTTCCAGTTGACAGGGACCACCGACGAACTGCTGACCGCGCTGTTTGTGAGCCACGGCAGCCGCCGGATCGACGCCGGCCAGTGGCTGCGTGCCTGTTATGACCAGCAGGCCTTCCACCAGGACGCCCTGGCCGCAGGGGCCCGCGACGCGTGCCTCAAATTCATGCGCCAGCTGGCGCCGGCTGAACTGGAAGAACGCTTTGCAACGGCCGCCAAACGCGGTGCGCCGGGCGCCAAACCCAACCACTGGGAGCTCTACACCGAGTACTTCCGCAACGCGAGCGAAGTGCAGCCCGATACCGGCGTGCCGTCGCTGTATGCGGAAGCGCTGGCGAGCGCCTATAACACAGTTTTCAAGAAGCAGTCGGGCTAACAACCAGCCCCGGGCGGCGGCCTGAGCCCGAGAACACCGGTCTGCCTGGCTTTACGCGATTCACCTCGGCGTTGAGCAGGCGCTTGTGATAGCGTGTGACGGACCCGTTAGTCCCGGATCCGGAGTCCCTTGAATGACGTCACTTTCCCCCCGCGGTCACGGTTAGCGCCGTGCGCCTGCCCGGTCCCTCGTTTGCGCCGACCCATCTGCCTGGTGAAACCTCCCAGGAGTATCGTGAACGGCTACAGCACCACGAAGACGAACGCCGCCTGAGTCGCGAACGCGAAATGGTCGAAATTGCTTCGCCCAGCAACTCAGCCTCCGCACGCATCCACTACTGGGAGCGCGCCTACCAGCTGAGCATGCCGCGTGTTTCTGGACACCAGATGCTGCGCACCATCGCGGCTAACACCGGGCTGACGCTCGCTGAAGTCGAGAACGAACAACAACTGCGCGCCGCACGGCGCGTGGGCATGCCCGAACCGAAAGTTGGTCTCATTGGCGAAGGTTAATTACCGGCAGCAAAAGCTGCAGCGTGAGCGCAAGCGCAAGGATCGCCAGAGCGAGAAACTTGAGCGCCGCACGCCCAAGACCGACGCTCCGGTCGACACGCCGGCCGATACAAGCGGCGACACGGTAGTCATTGCGCCGCCCCCGGTGCAACCCAGGCCATAAGCCTGGCGCGCGGCTCAGTGCCAGCCGCGCTGTCAGGCGTTTCGCATCACCCGCAACCCTATCCGGTCCGCGCCGCTTTGCGCGCCTCGCGACTGCCGATCAGCGGCACCGCTTCAATGACGAAATTTCCGCCCTCGCGCCGGCGCGGCGATGGAATCGCGAACGCCGTGGTCTTGTTGTTGCGCCGGGTGAACTCATCCCAGTCGATGCGCCAGCCCTTGTCGTCGAATTTCGCCAGCCATTGCCGGTAGGCCACCACCGCCTTGTCCGCGGGCATCAGCATTTCCTTGCTGTTGCTGATCGGCGTGCGCCGCGGATAAACGTTTTCAAGAATGTCGATGTCCTGCTGCGCGATCACCTTGTTGCGCGCATGGATCGGGCCGTCGTGCTTCGGATCGAGCATGAAGTTGCGCATGTTGACGAAGAACACGCGGGTGCGTTGATCGTCGATCGGCTGCTCGATGAAATACTGCTTGAACGTCTGGCCATCACCGACATTGATCTCGGTGATCATCGCGGCGGGACCGTGGGTGCCGCTGCCGGCATACATGCCGCCTGCCTTGGTTTCGGCTTCGGTCCAGGTCTTGTCCTTGAGCCCCGGTGAATCAAACCGGTGCAGGAACCACATGCCCCAGCCCTGCTCGTAGTCGTGCACGTCGTAGTCGCGCACGCGATAGGTTTCGCGATTGATGCCCTTGAATCCGTGGGTCGGGTGTACGAATTCATTATGCGCCGGATCCATCCCGTTCTCGATCGAGCGTTCGTAGTAGTAATTCAGATCCAGCGTAATGACGGTGTTAGCACGCCAGCCCGGTTTTTCCCATTCCGGAATCTCGAGCATCGGCGGCCGCTCGGTCTCCGGCAGGTCGCCGAGGAACGCAAACACGATGCCGTACTTTTCGACCGTCGGGTAGGCATCAACCTTGGCGCGGCCCGGCACCTTGGTGTCGTAGCCGATCGAGGGAATGCTGACGCAGGCGCCCTCGGCGTTGAATTCCCAGCCGTGATACGGGCAGACGATGCAGTCCTTGACGATGCGCGGCTGCTGGCCGAGTTCCCAGGGCCCTGACAGCGAGCCGCCGCGGTGCACGCAGGTGTCGCTCAGGGTGATGGCCTCGCCGGCCGCATTGCGGAACACCGCGAAATTGAGCCCCAAAACCTTGACCTTCTCCGGCTTGCCGGGACCCAGGTCTTCGCTGCGAATCATCGGATACCAGAAATTGATGTACATGCGCGCCTCCCCACAAACTGGAGGCATAACTGTCACACGCGCGATGGCCTGATTCCTGAGTAGAAGTACCTATCGGCGGCGACTTTAGTTGGTCGCGTTTACGACGCGGATAACGCCAGCTCAGGCGTTGCGCGATCGGATCGACGCCGCAAGTGTTTCCAGCTGATCCCAGCGTGCGATCTTCTGCGCGAGCAGGGTTTCGAGTTCCGCGGCGCGCAGGCCGTCCGCGCGCATCTGTTCGGGCGCGACGCGATGATAGTCGGCGCCACTCATGCGCTCGGTCAGATGCCGCTGTTCGGCTTCCAGCGTTTCGATTTCCTGCGGCAGCGCATCGAGTGCGCGCTGGTCCTTGTAGCTCATTTTGCGCGGCGCGGCGGCCGGGGCCGGCGCACTCGCCGCGGCGGCCGCTTTGCCGGAAACGGCGCGCATCGCCGGCGCCGGTCTTTGCCGCAGCCAATCGCTGTAGCCACCGACGTACTCGCGCCAGCGCCCGTCGCCCTCCGCGGCCACGGTCTGGGTCACGACGTTATCCATGAATGCGCGATCATGGCTGACTAACAAAATCGTGCCGGCGTATTCCTGCAACAGCGCTTCCAGCAGTTCGAGCGATTCGATGTCAAGATCGTTGGTGGGTTCGTCCAGCACCAGCACATTGGCTGGCCTGGCAAACAAGCGCGCCAGCAGCAGACGGTTGCGCTCGCCGCCCGACAGCATTTTCACCGGCGCATTGGCACGCTGGGCGCTGAACAGGAAATCGCCCAGGTAGCTGCTGATGTGCTTGCGTTCCTCACCGACCTGCACCCAGTCCGATCCCGGGCTGATGGTGTCTGCCAGCGTGCGCTCGGGATCGAGCTGCGCGCGCAGCTGGTCGAAGTACGCGACCTGCAGGTTGGTGCCGCGCCGCACCCGGCCCGCGTCCGGCTCGAGCTCGCCGACAATCAACCGGATCAGCGTGGTCTTGCCGGCGCCATTGGGACCTAACAAACCGAGCTTGTCGCCGCGCATGACGCGCAGATCCAGGTCCTGGACGATGCTTTTCGGGCCGAACTGCTTGCTGACGTGCTCCAGTTCGGCGACCAGCTTGCCGGAACGTTCGCTCGCATCGACATTGAGTCGCAGCGCGCCCAGACGCTCGCGCCGCTCGGCCCGGTCCACGCGCAGGCGTTCCAGGCGCTTGACGCGACCCTCGTTGCGGGTGCGGCGCGCCTCGACCCCCTTGCGGATCCAGACCTCTTCCTGCGCCCAGAACTTGTCGAAGCGGCGATTCGCCAGCTCCTCGGCCGCAATCTGCTCCGCCTTGCGCTTCTCGTAGGTGGAGTAATTGCCGGGGAACGTCCGCAGGTAGCCGCGGTCGAGCTCGGCGATGCGGGTCGCAATTCGATCCAGAAAGAAGCGGTCATGCGTGATCACGATGCAGGTCAACCCCTGCGTCAGCAGCTCCTCGAGCATCTCGATGCCGCTGACGTCCAGGTGGTTGGTCGGCTCGTCCAGCAACAGCAATTCGGGCTGCAGCGCCAGCGCCAGCGCCAGTGCGGCGCGTTTGCGCTCGCCGCCCGACGCGGTCAGCGGGCTGGCGTCGCCGTCGATGTCGAAGCGGTGCAGGAACTGTGTCAGGCGCACATCGACGCGGCTGCGATCCCGCTCATCCGCCAGGGCGTCCAGATTGCCACGGATCTCGAGACTGGCGCGCAAGGTCGCCGCTTCCGGCAGTTCTGGTTCCTGCTCCACGTAGGCGATCGCGAGGCCCGGCTTGCGTTGCACCTCACCATCGTCCAGTGCGATACGGCCCGCCAGTACGCCTAACAACGAGGATTTGCCGGTGCCGTTGCGGCCGATCAGGCCGACCCGATCGCCCTCTTCAATCGAGATCGAGGCGCGATCCAGCAGGGGCGTCAGCCCGAACGCGAGCTCGGCGGCCCGCAGGCTGATGAGGGTCATGGCGACCTGGAGGAGGACGTCGCTGCGCGACCTGGAGCGTGCGCCACCTAACGAGTCAGGATCAGGCGCTGGTACAGGCCGCCGAAAAAGGTCTGCTTGTCGATGGCCGCGGGTTGCAGGTCCGCCGGCAGGAATTCCGCAAGCTCGTGGCGCCACAGTTCGTGCGCGTACGGCTCCAGTGCGCGGAACACCGCGTACATCAGCGGCCGCAGGGGATTCCAGCGCGCCGGGCGGTGGTAGTCGACGATGACAATCCTGCCGCCGGGCCTGACCACCCGCAGCGCTTCGGCGAGCGTCCGGCGCCGGGTCGCTTCGGGCTGCTCGTGCAACAGAAAAAACAGCAGCACCTGATCGACGCTGGCATCCGCCGTCGGCAGCGATTCGGAATTCGCGTGCCACATGGTGATGCGCGGGTCGGATGACAGCTTCGCACTCAGGTTACGCAGCTGTATCGGCAATACGTCGACAATGTCGAGATGCGCATCGGGCGCGAGCGCCGCGGCCATTTGCAGGGTCAGATTGCCATAGACACAGGCGATCTGCAGGGTACGGCCGTGCAGCGGCCGGCCGAGCGCGGCCAGCGCCGAGTCGCGCAGGCGGTTGTAATTGCCGAACAGGATCAGGTTGACCAGCCAGTCGCGCTCGAACACGTGCACCGCGCGCGGGTGCACATAGGCCCACCAGTACGCCTGCTGCAAATAGGCCGGGATCTGCGGGTGATGCCGGACCGCAAGTTGATCCGCGTGGGCTATCGGGTTGGGGGGTGTCAAGTGGCGGGTCAGGCTTTCTTTGTTAGCAATGTATACCCGGACAGGCGGGCTTGTGTCAGCGCAAGGGCGTGCAGGGCTATCGTAGCTGGCCGCGCTCTATATTTGCAAACGACACGGCGCCTTCTGTCGCCTGCGAGCACTAGGTACAAGTCCCGATTGCCGGAATCGACGCGACGTTAGACAGCGATTGGCCTTAAAAAAAGGTGGTGCAGCGCCCGAAGGCGACTGCACCACCTGCCGTCAGCGGCTGAGACTCGAGCTAGTGGCGTTCGTTGTCCACGGTGGTCGTGCAGGTCTTGGCGGCCTTGTCGCAGTTACGCGTAACCGTGCGCTCAGCGGTGTTGCCGTTAGGCTCGGTGGTCGTGCTGCTGGTGACCGAGCCGTTGTCGGTGCGCGTATGCACGACGTCGCGGGTCACGGTCTGGCCGTTGCCATTGGTGATGCTGCCCGAACGCGTGAAGCCATCATCCGTGCGCGTCGTGACCGACTCCGCCGAGCGGCTGCGCCCATCGAAGCCCGTCGACTCGCTCCTGCGCGTGACGGTGCCGGCATTGGCATCGCGCACCACGCTGGCATCGCGCGTCGCCGTCTGGCCCTGCGAATTGGTGGCCGTGGTATGCGACGTGAAGCCGTTGTCGGTGCGGGTGCGAGTCGTTTCGCGCGTGACCACGCCGGCCGGGCGCGGACGTTGCATCCCCTGGCCGCGTTGCGGACCGGCGGCGATGGCATCGATGCTGGCGGTGACCATCACCGCGGCAAGCGCCAACATGGCTGCGACCTTCCTGAATGTGAATTTCGACATAAGAACTCCTCCTGCGGTGTGTAACTGGAGAGCACAACGCAGCGCGCCGGCGCCGGTTGACACCGCAGCCCGTGCTTATGTCAGGTGGACGCCAGGCGGCGCCGGCGGGCGCGCGCCATCCACAGATATGCGGGGGCGCAGCAGGCGAGGAAAGCTGCCGCGATCAGTCCGGAGCGCGGATCTTCGGCCACTGCCAGGATCAGAAACGCGACCGAACCTAACAACACGATCGCCGTCGAGAACGGATAACCGAAAGCCTTGTACGGCCGCGGCAGGTCCGGTGATTTGAGCCGCAGCACGAACACGGCCAAAAACGCCGAGGTGTAGTAGATGAGAAACAGCACCGCACCGAGGGCGATGATCTGCTCAAAAGTGCCGCTGAGGATCAGGACCACGACGACGATGCTGGTCACGGCCAGCGCGATTCGTGGCGTGCCGCTCTCGCTGACGAGCGCCGTGCTGGCGCTGAACAGTCCGTCGCGACCGATGGCGAACAGGATGCGCGGCGCTGACAGCAGGCTATTGGTGGTGATGCTCAATACGGTCAGCAACGATACGACGGTCACCAGCTCGGCACCACCGCGCGGCAGCACGGCGCGCGCCGCGTCCGCCGCCGGCAGTTGCGACGCGGCCAGCACCGGCAGCGGCAATACGTGCAGGAATGCGGCGTTGATCAGCAGGTACAGGCCCACGACCAGCAGCGTGCCGCCGATGAGTGCGCGCGGCAAGGTGCGCGTCGGGTTGGTGCTTTCCTCTGCTATGTAGATGGGCATATACCAGCCGTCGTACGCGGTCAGCACGGCCCGCAGCGCTGGCACCACTGCGAACATCATTGCCAGTGACATCGGCGGCAGGGATGCGGCCGTGTTCGCCGGTGGCGCCATGGTGGACGCCGCGACCGGCTCGGTCAGAAAGCACCCAACCACAATGACTAACAAGGCCAAGGCGATCGTCACGCTGATGGCCTTGGTGACGGAGCTGCCAACCCGCAGGCCGATCCAATGGCCCACCGTAAAAATGGCAAGAATGACAATGGCAGTTGCACGCGGGTACGCGGTCGCAGGCTGCCACAGCGCCCCCAGAAATACGCTCGCTGTGATAGCCGCATAGGCAACCGCAGACACATTCGTCAGCCAGTCGATCCAGCCGACGGCGAATCCCACACCCTCGCCGTAGGCGCGGCGTGCATAGACTCGAAAGCCGCCGGACTCGGGAATCATCGCCGCGAGCTCGGCCACGGCCACCGCACCCATCAGCGCATAGACGCCACCGATGGCCCAGGCGAGCATCACCAGCGTCGGATCGCCGAGTGCCGCCGCCACGGTGCCCGGCAGGCGCAGGATGCCGACACCAACCATGGTGCCGACGACCAGCGCCAAGCCGAATCCGAGTCCGAGAATCCGCTGCAGCGGACGTGCCGGCGTGACTGTCATGGATCGTTCCCCGGCAATGTTAGGTGATGCGATGGTACTGCCTGCGCACTTCAGCCGGGCGTAAATTCGGCTTCATTCACTTCGATCAGCGTGGGCCCGCGCCGCTGCAGGGCGGCCACCAGCGCGGCGGTCAGTTCGCTACTGCGCCGCACGCGCAAGCCCTGCGCGCCGCAGGCCTGCGCCAGCGCAACGAAATCGGGATTACGCGCGGCCACGCCGATGGGCGGAATGTCGGTGGCTGCCATGTCGTCGCGAATTTGTCCGAGCGCGGCGTTATTCCACACCACCAGCGGCAGGCTGAGCCCGAGCTCCACCGCGGTCGTCAGGTCTGCGATCGTGAATTGCACGCCGAAATCGCCCGCCAGTGCGACCACCGCCCTGCCTTGCATCGCCAGCTTGGCGCCTAACGCCGCCGGCAGCGCGTAGCCCAGCGTGCCGTAACCCGATGGATGGTGCCAGACACCGGGGACATCGGCGGCATACGCATAGTTGCCGAGATAGGCGATCTGCGTCATGTCACTGAAGACAGCGCCATCCGCCGGCAGCGCGGCTCGGATCGCAGCTAACACCTGGCGCCGGATCACGGCAGCCGCATCCAACGTTGCATCGATGCGTGCCCGATGCGGCGCGGCGCCGCCCGACCGCGAACACCAGCGTGCCCGGCCCGCGACGCGCCCGAGGAGCGCCGCGACTGCTACGCGCGCGTCGCCGCGGACGCGGACGGCTGCGGGATATTGCTCATTCCGCTCTGCGCCAATGTCGATGCGGATCAGCTGGCCCGGGATTGTTAGCTTGAGCGCGGTGTAGATATCGGTCTCCGCCATCTCCGTGCCGACGGCCAGCACGACGTCAGCCTCGGCCAACAGTCGCTGAGTTTCGGCAAATGGCAGCGAGCACCCCAGATGGCAGCGATGCGCCTCGGGCAGCACGCCCTTGCCGGCCGCGGTCGTCACCAGGTAGCCATCGAGTATTTCAACCAACTGACGCAATTCGCCGGCGGCTGCCCGTGCGCCGCCGCCCGCGATGATGAGGGGCCGCTGCGCCGCCGACAGCAGGGTCGCGGCCTGTTCGATCCCGGCCGCGAAAGTGTGCGCTGGACTTTCCGCCAGTTGGAATGCCTCCGCCACCAGGGTCGTGGGTTCTGCCAGCAGATCGAGCGGGATGCCGAGATAGGCCGGACGCGGTCTGCCCGATCGAAACTCCTGGAACACGGCCTGCAGGTGGTCCCGTATCTCCTCGGCGCTGGCGGCGGTGCAAGCCAGATCCAGCACGTTGCCAACGACGCCCTGTTGATCCGCGAGTTCGTGCAGCACGCCCCAGCGGCGGCCCAGCGAGGCGCGCACCGGCGTGCTCGCCACCACCAGCATCGGCACCGAATCCGAGAACGCCTGCGCAACCGACGTCAGGATATTGGTGAGTCCGGGGCCGGAAATCACGAAGGCTGCAGACGGACGGCCACTCGCGCGCGCATACCCATCGGCGGCAAATCCGGCGCCCTGCTCGTGCCGCGTCAGGATGTGGCGCAGGCGGGGTTCGCGCGCCAGCCCGCGATACAGCTCCAGCGTATGCACGCCCGGAATGCCGAACACGGTGTCGATGCCGTTGGCCGCGAGCAGCTCGGCGACATAGCATCCAATGGGTCTGGCTGTTAGGCTCATAATGTTGGTTTCAAGGGCACCCTAAATGAAATTCTCGTCTCTGGTCAATCGCGTCGCAGGTCACGGCGCCGACGCCTGGCGCACTCACTACGCGGCGGTCGCCGCGCGCGATCGGGGCGAGGATGTCATCGTCCTGAGCGTCGGCGATCCGGATCTGGCGACGCCAGCGCCCGTGGTCGAACGCGCGGTCGAGCGGCTGCGCGCCGGCGATTCGCGTTACACGCCGGCGCGCGGCCGGCTCGCGCTGCGCGAAGCCATCGCCACGATGCATGCCAGCCGCTGCGGGCAAGCCGTGGACGCGGACCATGTCATTGTGCTGAGCGGCGCGCAAAATGCTTTGTTTGTAGCCTCTTTGTGCCTGGCCGGACCCGGCGATGAAGTGCTGGCGTTCGACCCGATGTATCCGACCTACCCGGCGACCATCGAAGTCTCGGGTGCCCGCATGGTACGCGTCCGGCAACCCGCGGCGCGCGGTTTTCGGCCGGACCTGGACGCCTTGAGTGCGGCGATCACGGCGCGCACGCGCGCGCTTTTTTTCGCATCGCCTGGCAATCCCAGTGGCGTCATCCTCACCGCCGGCGAACTGGCCGGTATCGGCGAGATTGCGCGCCGCCACGAGCTGTGGATCGTCGCCGATGAGGTGTACGCGGGCCTGGCGCCAGAGGGCCGCGTGCCGAGCCTGGCCGCGAGCCTGCCGGAGCAGGTGGTGACGATCGGCAGTCTCTCCAAGACGCATTCGATGCCGGGCTGGCGCGCCGGCTGGATGGTTGCGCCCGCCTCGATGGTGCAGCATGCCGAAGACGTGGCAATGTCCATGCTGTTCGGACTGCCGGGCTTCATCCAGGAAGCGGCGGTTACGGCGTTAGGCATCGCGGCGCAGTCCGAGCAACGGGTGCGCGAGTACTGCGCGTCGCGCGCGCGCCTGATGGCGCAGGAACTGCAGGGGATCCGCGGCATCCGCATGCATATGCCGCAGGCCGGCATGTTCATGCTGGTCGACGTGCGGGACACCGGCCGGTCGAGCGATCAGTTCGTCACCGAGCTCTACCGGCAGCAGCGCATCTCGGCGATGGACGGCCGCGCTTTCGGCGAGGAAACCGCGGGGTTCGTCCGCCTGTGCTTCGCCACGGACGAGTCATTGATCGTCGAAGCCTGCCGGCGGCTGCGGCTATTTTGTGCATCTTGTTAGGCGGCGACAGAGGCGTAGCAACCATGACCAGGAATTCCCTGACACGACGCGACATCGTGATGGCAGCGGCCATCGCCGCCATCCCGCGCGCAACGCCGGCCAGTGATCGCACTCCGGTGTCACCCGCAGCCGGACCCATCGCGCCCGCCTATCGCGCCGTGGCGCTGCGCCTGCCGATCGAAGTGCCGGTGAGCGCAGCCGCGCTGGAAGCCACACGCCAGCGCAACGCGGTCGCTATGACCGCGGCCATCGATGAGGCCATGGCAGGCCCGGGGCCGAAGCCGCGACTGCTGGTATTTCCGGTGCTGCAGTACACCTCTTCGCGACGCTCGGTCTCCGGTGTGCCGATGTCCGCCGTCGCGGTCGACCTCATTTCCGAGCCGCTGCAGAAAACGATTTTTGCGCCGGTCGTTGCTGCCTGCCGGCGCCACGATTGTTATGTCGCGACCAGCACGCAGGAAAAAATCTTGCAATTGCCGGGCCTGTGGTTTCACACCGGATTTATTGTCGGGCCTGAGGGCCTGGTGCTGCGTTCGCCCAAGTCACAGGCGCAGAGCGCGCCGGAAGTCTCCTATCTGCGCGACATTGCCGCCGACTATCGCCGCATCTTCGGCCCGGACGCCATCATGCCGGTGGCTAACACACCGATTGGCCGCCTGGCCTGCCTGGTCGAGGCCGAAGCCGAAGTCCTGGAAGCGTCGCGACTGCTCGCGTCCAAGGGCGCGCAGGTCATCCTGCACACCAGCCTGGAAAGCGATGACATTCCGTGGCTCGCCCTCAAGCAGGCGATCGGATTTCAATGTCACGTCTATCTCGTAACCGGCACGACCTCGCGCTTCATGCAATCCGACAAACCGGCAGCGGACTGGTCAGGCGGCGCCGCGACTGTCGTCGGGCCGGATGGCAGCGTGCTCGCGTCCCGCGGCGGGCGCGACGAAGGCAGCGCAACCGCGGACATCGACCTTGCAAAAATCGACGCGGCGCGGAAACAATTCGGTCGCAACACGACGCCCGCGCGGAATCTCTACCAGGACCTGTACGCACAGGCCGGCAGGCGCTGAACTAGCCGGCGGCGAGCTTCAGCACGCCGAGATAGCGGCTCTCGCCAGCGAGATCAAACTGCAGCGCGCAGCGTCCCGCCGCGCCCGCGGCCTCGAGGCCATATGACCCGCTGTTAGGCGCGAGCCGGTCGATCTTGAATTCGCCAAAGGTATCGGTGCTCGCCCGCCCGACCTCGCGGCCGTCCTTGCTGAGCACGACTTCGGCGCCGGCGGCGCATTCCTCGACGCCGCTGCGCATCATCACCACGGTGCCGCCGACGAAGCACTGGGTCATCAGGTGCAGGTTCTGGTAGTAAACGCGCGGCCGCGTGCCGAGCTCCGGCTTCAGAACCTCGAGTCCCTGCTCGGCCTGCAGGCGCTGCATGTCGGCATCTTCGACCTTGACCGTCTGGAACACGTGGGTCGGGCAGGCCTGCTCACCGCGGGTTCGCGTCCAGCCCTGATCTAACAAATGGGCATCGAAGGTCCAGGCCTGCGGAATCTGCAGCTGCTCGTTCCAGTGGATCGCGCCATAGGGGCAGGCAGCGACGATCTGCTTCTGGCCTTTCGACTTCTCGGGATCGATGATCACGATGCCGTCGGCGCGCTTCGTGACCGCGCCATTCTTCGCCGCCTTGATGCACGGCGCATCGTCGCAGTGATTGCACATCACCGGCATGAAGTGCGCCTCGACCAGCGGATAGACGCCGCGCTCCTTGCGCTCGATGTCGAGCCAGTTGTGACCGTGCGCGGGCTGTGCGGCCGAATAGCCCGGGAAATTGTTGCCGACGTACTCGTCCTTGACTGCAAGGAAACACACGCGGCAGTTATCGCAACGCGCGACGTCGACGATCAGGTTCCACTTTTTCGCCATCACGCCGTCTCCGTCATCGGTTGCCAGGTATCGACACCGCTCCACTTCTCGATCTGGATCAGGGTGCTGTTAGGTTTGATGCCGTGCGATTTCTTCGTGATCGGCTTGCTGGGCGTCAGCAGGTTGACGCAGCCACCGAGGTCGGTCGACCTGCCGCGCTGGCCGGCCGGCCGGTATTGGGCCGAGCCGGTCGACGCGCTGACCACGCCCGGCCGCAGGCGATCCGTCACCTGTGCCGCGCAGACAATCGAGCCGCGCAGGTTCCACAGCCGGATCAGGTCATCGTCCTGGATGCCGCGCGCCTCTGCGTCCTGCCGGTTGATGCGCGCCACGAGGTAGAAGTGGCCGTCCTTGAAGACGCGGTGCTCACGGATTTCGCCGAGGCTGCTGCCCTCATCGTCGCCCATCACGTGAAACGGGTAGCGCGAGTGCGACGACAACAGCTGCAGCGGGAACGCGGCGAGTTCCGGGTCGCGCTGTTTATCCTCGTAGGCCGGCATATAGGCGTTGAGCGGCGGCCGGTCCGGATCCTCGATGCGCTTCAAGGTCTGCGCGATGAATTCGAACTTGCCCGACGGTGTCTGCAGCCCCTGGCCGTAACCATTGACGTAGTCGGACGGCAGCGGATACGGTTCGGGCACATCTTTCTTGCGGCCTTCATAGAACCAGCGGTTGGCGGTGGGCGCGCGCGCCTGCTCGGGGTCCGGCGGCACGACGTAGTAACCCTTCTTCAGGAACTGCCGCCAGGAGATCAGCTTGGCGAGATCCGAGGAATCGAACGCGCGCTTGCACCAGTCGAGCTCGGTGCTACCGCCTTCCGAGTAGACCGCGCCGAGATCCAGTTTTTCCGCGATCGCCAGAAAAATATCGTAGTCGGACTTGGATTCGCCGCGCGGCTCGATCGCCTTGTGCTGCATCGAGATCACGCGGTGGTTGTTCATCGAGTACATGTGATGCACGTAGCCGGCGCCGACGTTGTACCACTCGCTGATGTCCCAGCGCTCGAACACCGTGCAGGCGGGCAGGATCACGTCGGCATACGGCGTCTCGCCTTCCCACCAGACCGACTGGTTGACGACGAACTTGAGGTTCTCGTGCTGGTACATCTTCACCCAGCGATTGCCATCGACCATGGTGCCAAAATTTGCGCTGCCGTACTTGTAGAGCATCTCGACCCGCACGTGGCCGGGTGAGGGATAACCGAAGGGAAAAAACTGGCCGGTCACCGAGGAGACATCGGTGAGGTAGCCCATCGCCTTGCCCTGCGTGATCGCCTCGGGAAACCACATGCGCGGGATCGACTGGCGCACCGAACTCATGGTCACGATATGCGGCATGCGCTGGTAGTTGTTAGCCGAATTGGCGCTGTACGCCAGATCGCCGGAGAAGCTGCCCTCGGAGTAGCCGGGGAAATAGAAATTGAAGTCGAGTGGCGCGCCGAATTGCAGGTTGCCGAAGTTGTAGCCCGGACGACCGTAGCCCTGCATCGCGCCGAGGATGGTCATCATGCGGGCCCACTGCACGCCCATCGGTCCGCGGTTCGCGCCGCCGAGACCGACGCCCCAGCCGCCAACGCCGAGATAGGTTTTCTTCGTGCCCCACTCGCGCGCGAGCGCACGCACGTCGCGGGCTGGAACTCCGGTCTCCGATTCCTGCCACTCGGGCGTCTTCGCCACGCCGTCGGTGTTGCCGAGGATGTAGCTCTTCCATTCATCGAAGCCGGTCGAGCGCTTTGCGACGAATTCCTTGTCGTAGAGATCCTCGGTAATCCAGACATGGCACAGCGCCTGGGCTAACGCGGGATCCGTGCCCGGCTTGGGCGAGATCCACTTGCCGCCGAGATGCGCCGCGGTGTGATTCAGGTGCGGATCGATGTGCACCATCTTGATGCCCAGTTTCTGGGCCCAGGCACGCCGCTCGGTGCCCTCGAAACCGTAGGTCGCATCCGGATCGCTGGACCAGAACACGATCATCTCGGCTTCCTTGAGACAGTCCTCGACCGTGCCGTAGAACTCCGGACAGCCGAGCCGCATGCTGTTGCCCCAGTGATGCATCGCGCCCCAGTACCAGCCTTCCCAGCTGTCGGGGTTGTGCACCAGTTTGGTGACGCCGATCAGGTTCCAGAAACGGTTGAAGGCGCTGAGGTAGTGACCGAGATTGCCCCACTGGTGGTGCGAGCCGTTAGCCACTGCAACGGCGCCCGGGCCCACGGCCTTGGCGCGCTTGATCTCCTTGCTGACAATCTCGAGCGCCTCGTCCCAGCTGATGCGCACGAATTCCGACTTGCCGCGATTCTGGATATTGCGATTGCCATCCGGATCGAAATCCACCCGCTTCATCGGGTAGAGGATCCGGTTCTTCGAGTACACCATGGACTTCTGGCACATGCCGTGCGGGGCCAGCGAGGTGCGGCGCGGCGGCGTGAACGTCTGACCGCGCGCATGGATCGACCAGGATGGCGCGTCCTCGTCTGTGAAGTCGATCGGCGTGGTGCGGATGATCTTGCCGTCCTTGACGTAGACGAAGATCGGTCCGCCGTTGGTACCGTTGGTGTAGCGCGTGACGCCATTGCCCATGTCGGTGCCGGACTTCCAGCTCACCGTTTCGAGACGCGCCAGCGTGGCCATGAACCACACGGCGAGTTCATCCGAGCCGCCAATGCCGACCTTGAAGTTCTTCGCTGCGTCGATGCGCTCCAGCATGTCGAACGGCGGCGTCAGGAAGCTCTCCGCGATCGCCTTGTTCTTGAAAAAGAGCGTCAGGTCGGGCTTCGGGTGAATGCCCTTGCGCGATTTGATCTTGCCGTTCTCGAGCTGGATCCAGCGACCCTCGGGCTGGTCCCGCAGCTGGAACTGCGCGATGAGATTTTTCTCCTTGAGACGCGCCGCGTAGTCGGGATAGAGCTTCGCAGCCGCTCGCATCGCCTGCGGTATGCCCCACAGCAGCATGGACAGATTCATCGACGTCTCCTACCAACCAGCCATCCAGGGCTGGTGACAGGGGCCAGTGTATCGCCATGCCTCGCCCGGGTGCGCGCGGGCGCGCTGCGGTGGCCAATTCGTGAACATCGGGACGGTGTGCCGCCACGACTCGTCGCTCACCGCGCCATAGGCGCTACCTATCGATCTGATCCAAAGTACGCATTGGATCAATGCCGGTCTGCCCCGCACCATTAGCTCCCATACTGCATCTGACAATTCGAAACGGAGCCAGCCCATGACCAGCGAAGCCAAATGCCCATTTTCGGCGCACGGTGCCCGAACCAGCGGCGGCGCACAGTCGAACAACCATTGGTGGCCGAAGCGGCTGAACCTGCGGATTCTTCACCAGCATTCCGCGAAATCGAACCCGCTGGGCGAGGCATTCGACTATTCGGCGGAGTTCCAGAAGCTCGACTACGCAGCGCTCAAGAAAGATCTCTACGCCTTGATGCAGGATTCGCAGGACTGGTGGCCGGCGGACTGGGGTCACTACGGCGGGCTGTTTGTCCGCATGGCCTGGCACAGCGCGGGCACCTATCGGATTTCCGACGGTCGTGGCGGCGCCGGCACGGGCGATCAGCGCTTCGCGCCGCTCAACAGCTGGCCCGACAACGGCAATCTCGACAAGGCGCGCCGCCTCTTGTGGCCGATCAAGAAAAAGTACGGCAACCGCATTTCCTGGGCCGATCTGATGATACTCGCGGGCAATTGCGCGCTTGAGTCGATGGGCTTCAAGACCTTCGGCTTCGGTGGCGGTCGCCCTGACATCTGGGAACCGCAGGACGACATCTATTGGGGCCGCGAAGCCAGTTGGCTTGGCGATGAGCGTTACACCGGTGACCGTCAGCTCGAGCAGCCGCTCGGCGCCGTGCAGATGGGCCTCATCTATGTGAACCCGCAAGGACCTAACGGCAAGCCCGATCCGGTGGGCTCGGGTCGGGATGTGCGCGAGACCTTCGCGCGCATGGCGATGAACGACGAAGAAACCGTGGCACTGGTCGCCGGCGGACACACTTTCGGCAAAGCGCATGGTGCGGGCGATGCGGCGCTGGTGGGGCGCGAGCCCGAAGGCGCATCGATCGAAGAGATGGGTCTCGGCTGGAAGAACGCGTTCGGCACGGGCAAAGGCGCGCACGCGATCACCAGCGGCATCGAAGGCGCCTGGAAGCCGAATCCGACGAAGTGGGACAACGGCTACTTCGACATGTTGTTTGGCTACGACTGGGAACTGACCAAGAGCCCCGCCGGTGCGCACCAGTGGGTTGCGAAGAACGTGAAGCCGGAACATCTGATTCCCGATGCGCACGATGCGTCGAAGAAGCATCCGCCGATGATGACGACGGCCGACCTGTCGCTGCGCTTCGACCCGGCCTACGAAAAAATCGCGCGTGACTTCCACCGCAACCCGCAGAAGTTCGCGGAGGCGTTCGCGCGCGCCTGGTTCAAACTGACACACCGCGACATGGGTCCGCGTGCCCGTTACCTCGGTCCCGAGGCGCCCGCTGAAGTGCTGATCTGGCAGGACCCGGTACCGGCCGTCGATCACGCGCTCGTGAACGAGCAGGACGCCGCGGCACTGAAAGCCAAGGTGCTGGCCAGCGGACTGACGATCCCGCAACTTGTTAGTACCGCCTGGGCCTCCGCGTCGACATTTCGCGGCTCCGACAAACGCGGCGGCGCCAATGGCGCGCGCATTCGTCTCGCGCCGCAGAAACACTGGGAAGTCAACCAGCCGGCGGACCTGGCGCGCGTGCTGCAGACGCTGGAGGCCATCCAGAAGAATTTCAACACTGCACAATCGGGCAAGACGCGTATTTCGTTAGCAGACCTGATCGTGTTAGCCGGCGACGCAGCGGTCGAACAGGCCGCGAAGCAAGCCGGGCACGACGTCAAGGTGCCGTTCTCCCCGGGACGCACCGATGCATCGCAGGCACAGACCGACGTCGAGTCGTTTGCGGTTCTGGAACCCGTCGCCGATGGTTTTCGCAATTACCAGCGCGCGGGGGACCAGACTCCGGCGGAAGAACTGCTGCTTGACCGCGCGCAATTGCTGACCCTGACCGCGCCCGAGATGACCGTGCTGGTCGGCGGCCTGCGGGCGCTGGGTGCCAACGCGGGGCCATCGCGGCACGGCATCCTAACCCGCGCGCCGGGAACATTGAGCCCAGACTTCTTCGTGAATCTGCTCGACATGCGCACCGAGTGGCGGCCTGCCGCAAGCGCAGGCCTTTATGAGGGTCGCGATCGTTCGACCGGACAGGTCAAGTGGACCGGCACGCGCGCCGACCTGGTATTCGGCTCGAACTCCGAGCTGCGTGCGCTCGCCGAGGTCTATGCCAGCGATGGCAACCAGGCGAAGTTCGTGGCGGAATTTGCGCGCGCCTGGACCAAGGTGATGAATCTGGACCGGTTCGATCTGAGGTAGCGCGGGGAAATGCCAGCCGCCGCGAAGGCAACTCCTTCAGGCGGCCGGGCCATCGGCCGCGAGTTTCGCCCGCGACAACTCGGCTTTCTTGTTAGCCGGCGTGCGCACTGCCAGGAATCCCGCGACCGCGACACCTAACGCGATGATTCCCATCTCCAGGCCGTAGTCCCAGGGCTTTTCCCAGAACGACGTGAACAGGTTCCAGCGTCCCGCGATCTCGAGCGCATTCCAGGCAATGATGGCCGTGGGGATGCCGTAGCGAATCGCGGTCGTGACCTTCCAGAACTTGATCAGGCGCAGGAACAGGTAGACCGCCCAAATGACATTCAGGAAGAACAGGACATAGGTCACCGGATGGCGATCGCCCAGAATCTTGTCGTCATAAATGAATAACAGCAGCAGGTAACAAAACCAGATCACGTAAATGGTTTCCAGCGCCGTGATGGATGCGAAATTGCGTTCATGGCCCGGGTTGGGTTTGCCGGTCTTCAGGTGCAGCTTGCGCTGCACCCACAGGAACATGTTGCACTTGGTTTCCTTGTTCAACAGGAAGTAAATCAAGGTCGAACCCAGCACGCCGATCGACGACATCATCACCAGGTATTCCGCCTTGGTCGCGATCTCGCCGGCCAGATGCTTGTCCATGAGATCAGGCACACCCAGATAATTCGCCGACCAGACAAATGCGAACTCGACCCAGCCGGTCCACAGCAGGGTGCCGGCCCAGAAACCGAGCCAGGTGGCAGCCACCTCGTTGCGGCTCTTCATGCCGAAGAACAGCAGTACCGCGCCGGCGACGCCAACCGCGAAGGCGATTTCGTAGACATACTGGTGACCGAAGATGTCCTCCATCAGGATCATCACCGTGTGCCCGAGTGCCTGCACGACAAACACAATGCCGAACGCCAGCAAACCCACCCAGGGCGGGCGATACAGCATTTGCTTGAGACGGCTCTCGGGAACCGGGATCGCAGTGCTTGTCATGGTGCGTTCTTCTCCAGAGGGACTGGCGAAATTGTAGACAGGCGCACCGGGCTTGTGTGTCAACGGCAGGTCAACAGAGCACAACCGGAGGCAATCGTTAGGCCCGGCAGGCCCGATTGGGTCGCCTCGCAGGTATATTGGCACCATGACAGCACCGATCCCTGATGTTTTGCTGGTCGATGACGATCTGGCGCTGGCCGGGTTGCTGCGCGAGTTCCTGGAGCTGCAGGGCATGCGCGTGACCGTGCTGCACGATGCCGAGGCAGCCCTGGCCCGCATCGCGACGAACCGGCCGGACATCATGGTGCTCGATGTCATGCTGCCGGGTATCAGCGGCATCGAGGCACTGCGCCGGCTGCGCGAGCATCACGACCTGCCGGTGATCATGCTAACAGCCCGCGGCGCCGAATCGGAGCGCATCGTCGGACTCATGGAAGGCGCCGACGACTACCTCGCCAAGCCCTGTAATCCCCTCGAACTGGCGGTGCGCATCCGCACCGTGCTGAAACGCGCCCGCACTGCACCCGAGGCTGGCGCCGCCGTTCTCGAAGCGGGCGACCTGCGCTTCGACAGCAAGCGCCGTGAGGTTCGCGCCGGTAATAACGTGGTTGTGCTAACAGCCGCAGAAATGCGGGTGCTGGAGCAGCTGATGCTGCGGCCGGGCGAAGTGCTGACGCGGGCCCGGCTGACCCAGTTGGCGCTTGACCGGCCGATCGAAGCCTACGACCGGAGCATCGATACGCTGATCAGCAAGCTGCGACGCAAACTGGAATCCGCCGGACTGGACGGCCAGTGCATTGGCGGGCTGCGTGGACAGGGCTATGTGCTTGACGTGTCGCGCGCCAGGCTGGATGCGCCGCGATGAAGCGACCGACGCGATTTTTCTGGCGCACCACGATCTACATCAGTGCGGCGCTCGCCGCGTTCGTGGTACTCGGCATCGCGAGTCTGGCGCTGGTGGCTTCCAATGAACTCGCCGGCTATGTGTCGGCCCGCCACGGCACGCTCGGCCGCGAGGCCGCGAATGTTCTCGCAGTGGGGGGACGGCCGGCACTCGAGCAGTGGCTGCGCAGCGAAGTCCAGGTGCCGCCCGATGTCTCGATTTACGTCTTTGACAGCACCGGCAAGGACCTGCTCGGGCGCGAGCTCCCCGAGCTGTACGCGAATTTCGTGCGAAGGTCGGTGGTCGGTTCGCCGGAGCCGCGCGGCAGCAACTATCAGCCGGTGCGCCTCGCGCCCCAGTTGATCGGGCCTGACGGCGAGGCGTACTCGTTCCTGGTGCTTCCCCGGCGCATTGGCGTGCTGGGGAACTGGGCAACGACGCTCGGATTGATCCTGGTGGCGCTGCTCGTGATTGGCAGCGTCGCGTGGCTGATCTCGCGCGCGGTCACGCGCCCCATCGGCGAGCTGCAGCGCGTGGTGCGCGAATTTGCCTCGGGTCAGCTGGACGCGCGCGTGCCCGCGGGCATCGCGACGCGCCGCGATGAAATTGGCGCACTCGCGTTGGACTTCAACACCATGGCGGACCAGACCTCGCGCCTGTTAGCGGGACGGCAGCAACTCATGGGTGAGCTGTCGCACGCCTTGCGCTCGCCGCTGGCGCGCCTGCAGGCCGCATTGGCCTTGCCCAATCCGCAGCAGCGCGCCGAACTGGAAGTCGCGCGACTGGACCGGGTCATTGGCGATCTCCTGCGCCTGTCGCGACTCGATGCGGCGCCGGACATGGTGAAGAAGCTGGTGCCGATCGACGAATTGCTCGCAATCCTGGTGCAGGATGAGGAAATCGAAGCGAACGCACGCCAGGTGCAACTCGTGTTGAGCTGCGATCCGCAGCTGACCGTCGTCGGCGACCCGGAATTGCTGCAGAGCGCCTTTGAGAATCTGCTGCGCAACGCCATTCGCTACACGCATGCGGCTACCGCGGTTGAAATCGTCGCGCGCCGGCATGGCGACTGGCTCGAAGTCCGGGTCGACGATCACGGCCCGGGCGTGCCGCCCGAATACCTCGAGCGGATCCTGGAACAATGGACCCGGGTCCCTAACAGACCGAACGACCCCGGCGGTTCCGGATTGGGTCTCGCAATCGCGCGGCGCGTCTTCGAGATTCACGGCGGCCGCATCCGGGCCGTGAACCGGCCCGGTGGCGGCCTGTCGATAGTGACCGAGTTGCCTTTGGCGCAGTTGTCGTCACATTAGACGCGCGGCCGGCGAGCTACCAAGGCGCCGGCTTGTAGTCTTTCAGGAACTGGCCCCACAGGTGGGTGCCGCTACTGATACCGGAGAAAATGGAATCGACGATCCGCGCAGCACCATCGATGATATCGAGCGGCGGCGCGAAGCCCTGCTGCGCCTTGCGCGCCGCGTGCACCGCCGGGTCTTCGTCGGTCACCCAACCCGTGTCCACGGCATTCATGTGGATGCCATCGCGCACGTAGTCCGACGCACTGGTGCGCGTCATCATGTTGAGCGCCGCTTTCGCCATGTTGGTGTGCGGATGCTTGTCGGTCTTCGTAGTGCGGTAAAACTGCCCTTCCATGGCGCTCACATTGACGATATGCAGGTCGCGGCGACCGCTCTTCATCATCAGCGGCTTCAGTCGCGCATTGAGAATGTAAGGTGCGATGGCGTTGACGAGCTGCACTTCGAGCAGCTCCGGCGTCTGCACTTCATGCAATCGCAATCGCCAACTGTTCATCTCGCGCAGATCCACTTGCTGGCGGTCTTCGTCGAAGCGGCCTTGTGGAAAGAGCGCCTCGCCTTCTAGGTAATCTTCATCGAGGTAGTGGCGCTGCGAGAGCGCGGCGCTGTGCACCAGTCCCTCCGGGTAGCCGCGCGTCGCGGTCGCCAGCACAGCGCGATCGGATCGCTCGGGCAATGCGAGCAAGTTCTGACAGAGCGCGGCATGCTGCGCGAGCGGCCCTTGCATGGCAGCCGGCAGTGCGGTCGCACCCTCGGCTTCCCGGGCTAACAAATGACGAAAAAACCCGGCGGGCCGGCGCACCGTCTGACAGGCGTTGTTCAAAATGAAATCGAGCCGCGGCAAGCGCTCGCCCAGCCAGCGCGCGAACAGCTCGACGCTTGGCGTATGGCGCAGATCGATGCCGTGGATCTGCAGCCGTTCGCAAAACGCCGCGTAGTCGGGCTCCCTTGCGTAACGCTCCGCGGCATCCACCGGAAAGCGCGTGGTTGCGACCACGTACGCACCGGCACGCAGCAGCTTGAGCGACGCCTGAAAACCAATCTTCACGCGCGCCCCGGTCACGAGCGCATACCGGCCGTCGAGATTCGCGCTCTGCTCGCGTTTCGCGTAGTTGAAATCGCCGCACGCCTGGCACATAGAATCGTAGTAGCGATGCACGTTTGTATACGGCTGCTTGCACACATAACAGGCGCGCGCGGCGCTCAATCCCGGTTGTTCATCCGACCCCTGCGATTCCGGCGGCGGCAACCACAGCGGCGCGTAGGTTTCACTGCGGCGCTGTTGGCGCAACCCGGCACGTTCGAGTGCCTGTCGATCCTGCTGTTGCTCGAGCCCGCGTTCGGCGCGCCGAAACGCCTTCGCCATGCGCCGCAGATCCTTGCCGTCCGGCTTGGCGATGAGCCCTGCGAGCGTCAGCAACTCGCGACGTTCAGCCTGCGTCAGGCGCGTCAGCACACCGCGGTCATTCTCGATCGCTTTCAGCACGCGCAAACAGGCGCGCAAGTCCGCGTCGTCGAACGGCGTATCGGTCATGGGGTCACCCGGCGCATGCGTCGCAAGGATACAGGGAACGCGTGGACTCCACTCGCGATCGAGCGCGTCGTTGCCCGCGCCTTTGCCGCCTATTTGCCGGCCAGTTCCGTTAGCAGAATCTTCCAGTGGGCAACATTGTCATCTAACGACTTCACCGGCAGCCGCTCGTCTTTGCCGTGGGCGCGCAAATCGGCCGGCAACACGGCCCATGAACCGTTGGCCCCATAGACAGGGATCCCTGCGATCCGGAATGGCCTTGCGTCGCTCGCCCCGGTCGCCATTTTGGGTGAGACCGGCGCGCCCGGATGCAACGTGTGGACCGCCTTGGCATGAGCGGCAGTCACATCGGCACGCAGGGGCGAGGAGAGCGCCGCACCGTAATTGTCATTGCGCGACACAATGACCTCGGGGTCGGCCACGATGGCAGTCAGGTCCTTCTGTACATCATTAGGATCGACACCGGGGAAGATGCGGCAATTGATCATCGCCGTCGCCAGTTGCGGCAAAGCATTGTCGGCATGGCCGGCGAATAACCGGGTCGGCACGCAGCGCGTCCGGGTCAGGCCCACTTCGCTTTCATCGGCCTCGATGACGTCGGCAGCGGCGCCGTCCGCCGGATTCGCCAGCCAGGCCCGCATCGCATCACCTAACGCACCCGGCTCCTGCTTCTGCCGCACGTTTAAATAGGCCCGCGTGGTTTCACTCAGCATGGGTTCAAAGCGGTGCAGCTCGATCTTCTGCAACGCATGGGCGAGACTGTAGATCGCGTTGTCCTTGCGCGGCCTTGACGAATGCCCGCCGCGGTTGCGAACGGTCAATGTATATCCGGCAAAGGTCTTTTCTGCCGTACCCAGCAGGAAGCTGACGGGCCGCCCGTCAGGAAAGAATCCACCGCCGATACCGTCGGCATTCAGGCCATATTCGACATCGAGGTACTGCTTCCACTCGGTCGCGCCCTTGTCCGCACCGATGCCGTTGGTTTCCTCGTCGCCACTGAAGAACACCACAATATCGCGGGTCGGTTTGAAACCCGCGGTCCTGAGGTCAAAGATCGCCTGCGTGATGCCGGTGACGCCATCCTTCATGTCGATGGTGCCGCGTCCATAGTAGTAACCATCGCGCTCGATCAGAACAAAAGGATCGGTGCTCCAATCCTCGCGTTTGGCTTCCACGACATCCATGTGCCCCATCAGCATGATCGGCTTGCCCTTCGGCTTGCCGGGCGCGCGCCAACGGACGATCAGCGCGGCGGTTTTGTCGGTGACTTGAGCGACAGGGTCGGTGCTGTCGTAGGGAAGCACCCTTATTTCGTCAGCCGGAAAACCAGCCGCCCGGTACTGATCGGCAAGATAATTCGCCAAGGTCGGTACCTGGCCGCGACCAAACACGGTCGGAATATTGACCAGGTGTTCGAACATGTCGTGCACTGCCCGATGCCGCTCGGGCGAAAGATTCACGGTGGCGACCGGCGCCGTCATCGCAGGCATCGCACCTAACAGAGCGGCCGCAATCAAAACGCCAAGGATGCGCATCATGCTTCTCCTGTATGCACCCGAGCCATGGCACTGCGCCAAGTGATCCAGTGCAAAAATATGCTGGTACAGGCGCCTTTGTACGCCTATCGTTGCTCTCATGGAAGATCGCGATTACGTACTGGGAACGCACGAAGCGGAAATCGCACGCCTGGAGCAGCTCGGTCATTGACGCCGAAGCTCCGTGGCACACACTACGTGCAGCCAGACTGGCTTGATATTCTGGTTCAGACGTAACACATTCCGCGGGTCGTACTATTTATTGATTGAGGCGGGCATGACCATGGCAGAGACTGCATTCATATTACGTTCCAGCACCGGCGGCGTTTTGACCCTGACCTTGAACCGTCCGGAGTCTAGAAACGCACTGTCACTCGGCATGCTGCTCGCCCTGTCGGCCGAGCTGCGAAACGCCGCGGCTAATCCGACGGTGCGTGTCGTGGTCTTGGCCGGCGCAGGACCGGCTTTTTGCGCCGGCCATGATCTGAAGGAGATGCACGCCGAGAACTTCAGCCATCTCTATACCGAGAAGTTGTTCGCCGAATGCGCGGCAGTGATGCTGTCCATTGTTAGCCTCCCCAAACCGGTCATCGCCCAGGTACACGGCGTCGCGACGGCAGCCGGCTGCCAACTGGTCGCGAGTTGCGACCTCGCCGTAGCTGCGGACAGCGCTCGTTTTGCCACGCCGGGCGTCAACATCGGGCTCTTTTGCTCCACGCCCATGGTGGCCTTATCGCGTAATGTCGGCCGCAAGGCCGCCATGCATATGCTGCTCACGGGCGAGCTGATCAATGCGGACGCGGCGATCCGTTTCGGGCTGATCAATGATGTGTCGCCCGAGGCCGAACTGGCGCAGCGGACCGCGGCGCTCGCCGCGAAAATCGCGGCCAAGTCGCCGCTGACTCTGGCAATCGGCAAAGAGGCCTTTTATCGTCAGGCGGAACTCCCCCTCGCCGAGGCCTATACGTACGCCGCCGAAGTGATGGTGAGCAACCTCGCCAAGCGCGATGCGCAGGAAGGCATCGAGGCATTCATCGAGAAGCGCGCTCCGGTGTGGCGTGGGCAGTGATGGCCGCCAGGCCACCAGGGGAAACATATTGAACAAGCTAACAGGCGTATTGTTCGCGGCGCTCGGCACGCTGACGTGGGTGGCCGCGCACGCTCAGGATCCCGGCGGCACGCAGCGCATGTACGAAGTGCGAGGTGCGAAGTTGCACGTCGAGACGCTCGGCCATGGACCGCCGCTGCTGTTTCTTCACGGCGGGATGAATTTCTTCGACATCAATTTTGCGATGCAGCGGAAATACTTCGCGGCCTATCGCACCGTTATCGGTGTCGACCAGCGGGGGCATGGTCACAGTCCCGACGGCCCGTGGACTCTTTCCTACAAACTGATGGCCGACGACACGGCGGCGCTCATCGAGCAGCTCGGTTTCGGCCGCGTGGATGTCGTGGGACACAGCGACGGCGCCAATGTAGGCCTGCTGCTCGCACGGGATCATCCCGAACTGGTCGGTCGCCTGGTCATTTCGGGGGCGAACCTTCGATCCGGGCTGTCCGCCGAGGAAGTGCAGCGTCGCAGCCAGTGGTCGCCGGAGCAGCTCGCGGAGAAGCTCCGTACGGTCGACTCCTCCCTGCCGCCAGCGTTCCGCACCGAATACGCGAAGGTCAGCCCGGACGGTCCCGATCACTGGATCAAACTGTTAGCAAAATCCTATCAGATGTGGATGCAGCCCGTGGTGATCGAACCCGCCGACCTGAAGAGAATTTCCGCGCCAGTACTGGTCATGGCTGGCGATAACGATTTCACGTCAATCGAAGAGACAGCCGAGATCTACCGGGGCTTGCCGAAAGGGCAACTCATCATTTTGCCGGCGACCGGTCACGGAACCATGCAGCAACGGCCGGAACTTGTGAATCTTGCGATACGCGAGTTTCTCGAGCAACCCGTTGGCGGCGCCGCAATACACCAGCCAGGCGGATCGAATTAGTGCTCTCATTTCTGATGCACCCGTTCTCGATGAGTATGAATTGAGCGCCCATGTTCACGCTGCCTAGCGGGGCCTACCTGTTCGGCGCTGTTA
The DNA here is from genome assembly GCA_031414335.1 of Gammaproteobacteria bacterium. Classification (GTDB taxonomy): domain Bacteria; phylum Pseudomonadota; class Gammaproteobacteria; order Steroidobacterales; family Steroidobacteraceae; genus UBA964. The sequence goes on from JANNVI010000009.1 coordinate 139,961, forward strand.
TTTTCAGCGCAGTGGGGTTTGTCGCGTGGCGCTATGGCAAATCGATGGGCCGGCCGGTCACCCAATGGCTGGGTGTCGCTCTGATGTTCTACCCCTACCTAGTGCCGAACACCGGGGCACTTTACGCGGTGGGCGCAGCCCTGTGTGCGGCGCTTTATTACTATCGATAGGCGCTCCGCAGCTGTCGCGGCCATCGCATCACTGGCCGAATCGATGATTCCAGCCGAAACTCACGCTCTGGTCGACTTTATGGCTATTCACGCCCTTGACGCTTTGCACATAGGCGACAAAGACATCGGTCGCGGGCGTCATCGAAAATGCGCTACCGAAGCCGACCGTCACAAATCCCGCGGCGCCCAACTGATCGTGATGCGGATACAGGGGATCGGCACGCGGTACTGGCAACGGCACACCTCCGTAGGTTTCCTGCCAGGCCACCAGCGCGCGCACGCTGAGTCGAGGTGTTAGGTAGTAACCGATTTCCGCATCGATGTTGCTGCGATCATGGGAAATTCCAACCACTTTTTCCACGAATGAATAGGCGTAACGCAGCTGCACATAGGTGCCTGGCGCTACTGCATCCAGATTCTTGCCGGCAAAGAAACCTAACGTCAATTCATCGAGTCCAGCGCCGTGGGCCGCATGGCCCAGGGTCTCATAGTTGACAATGGGCGAACCGTATTGCACAAACGGCGCGAACGCGATCGGCCCGTCGCTCACCTGGAAATGCAGGCCCAGGCGCCAGTCGGTGAAGGAGCTGTGACTGTCGCCATCGTCGACGTCGGTGGGATGGCGGAATGCCCCGGAGTATCTGGCTCTGACAAATGGAATACCGCCTGTCAGGGTCAGGCGATCAGTCAGGCCGTAGGAAAATTTCAAGGCGGCAGTCTGGACGCGTGTGTGACCACGGTCGTCTTGGGTACCGGTGTAGTCGTAATGCTTCTTGTTTAATACACTGGTGTAAATAACGCTGGTATCAAATGTGCCGCGCGTTGGCAGCCAGGCTTGGGCGCGCGCGGTTTGCGACCACAACAGCAGTCCCACCAGCACCAGCCGTGCCACCGACAGGCCGGCCCGGGCTGTGGCGCGGCGCATACATCTAGGTCCGGGCTACGCCCGAACCGACACAGTTGACTGTTTGGCCGGCGATCTGCTGGCTCCTAACACCGTCAACCACTCGCAACAACGGTCCGACACCCCAGTCCGAGAACGAAGTGACGCAGGAATTGCCTAGCTTGGCCGCCGTGAGTGCAGCACGGGTCGGCCGAAACAGCACCGGCAAAACGGTGCCCGACGCTGGCGCAGCTGCCAGACGGGCTCGCAGCTGCTGTACCTGACCCGCCTCGGCCAGAATCACATTCGGCGCCCGGGCGCGGACCGTATTGTCCAATTCGGCTGGCGTTCTGACCACGCGCACCTCATGTCCAGCCGCACGCAACGCGTCTGTTAGGCGCTCGGTACTGTTATTGCTCCAGCCGGCAGCGTCGTTCATGGCGACGACCACGACAGCGCCGGGGTGCTGGCTGTGGTAAATGCGTTCGATCCGCACGCCGCCACCAATCGCGACCAGCTTGTCGCCGCAGCTTTCCGCGGCCTGCGGCAAGGTCAGGATAAATGCCGCACCTAAGGCCAAAAGTGGGTTTTTCATGGTGTAAACGCCCCCTTGTGAATACCCGAAGTGCAGTATAGGCGTCGCCATGGACACCAACAACAACGGCGACCGTGCCGCGGTGCAACAATATCGAGTCGGCGATTTACGGGTCGATTTTGAGCGCTACACGGTGCTGCGCGGTTCCGAGGCGATCCCGTTGCCGCGTCTGTCCTTTGATCTGCTCGCAGCCCTGGTCCGCGCGGCACCGAAGGTACTAACAACCGAAGAAATCATGGACCAGGTCTGGCCTGGACTGGTGGTCGGTCCTGAGACCCTGAGCCAGCGCGTGAAACTACTGCGCGACGCACTCGGCGATGATTCGAAGCAACCCCGCTACCTCACGGTGGTGCGTGGTCGAGGCTACCAATGCGTCGCACCGGTCGCAACGATCGTGCAAAACGAACCTGTTGCGACCAGCGAACCGATCACGGCAGCCCCAGCGCCAAGAATCACCCGGTACGTGCGGATCGCGGCCGCTGCATGCCTGGCGTTGGCGGCTGTCGGGGCAATCGGCTGGCAGTTTTTTGGCGATCGCACACCCGCCGCGCCGAAAAAACCCGAACACCCTTCGATCGCAGTGTTGCCGTTCGAAAATCTCAGCACCACGCCCGACAGTGGTTTGTTAGCTTTTGGGATCGCCGAGTCGGTATTGCATCAGCTCGCCAATTTGAATCGACTGTCGGTCATCGCAAGAACTTCATCTTTCGCAGTCAAATCGCACGACATGGATGTGCGTGCGATCGGCAAGGAATTGAATGTCGGTTATGTGCTGGAGGGCAGCGTGCAACATGACGGCGAGCGCCTGCGCATCACCTCGCAGCTGATCGACGCCAAGACCGGACAACATCTGTGGTCGCTGCAGTTCAACCGTTCGCCCAAAGACGTGTTTGCGGTAGAAGACGAAATCGCGCGGCGCGTCGCCGAGGCGCTGGACGTGAGTGTGGATGACAGCGGCCGTCAGCGCATGACCGGCCAGGGCACCAGCAATGTCGAAGCGTATCTCGCTTATATCAATGGTGGCCAGGAAATGTCGACCTGGCACGTGGAGGACGCCAGGAAAGCCGAGCGACAGTTCGCCAATGCAATTCGCCTCGATCCAAATTTCGCAAAATCCTACGTGCAATTGGCCCGCGCGCGCGTGCGGCTCACGGAGTTTGAGCAATCAGCGGATCGGCAACAACGTTTCGAGCAGGCCGTCAAGGACGCGTTTCCGTTAGTTGCCAAGGCCCTGTCGCTCGATCCCAACCTGGGCGAGGCCTATTTTGAGCGCGCGCGGCTGACCGGATACAAGGACCCGACGGCGGCCATCAAGGACTACCAACGAGGCCTTGAGCTAACACCCAGCGATTCCCGCGGCTATCACGAGTTGGCAGGGGTGCTGTGGCAGAATCGCGCGCGACGGGCAGAATCCGCGGCGTACCTGGATCGTGCGCGGCAGTTGGACCCGTTGGAGCCGGAGTATGACGTCACCAAAGCGGTATATCTCCTCAATGGGCCTGGCGATGTCGATGGGTCATTACGTTTACTGCAGTCAGTACTGGAACGCGATCCCGATTACGTTCCGGCCCTGGCACGTCTCGGTGTAACCATGGCATTGAGCACAGAGCGCACGGCCGAAGGCATTGTGTATCTCGAACAGGCGTTGGCAGCCGACCCCGACAACAAATGGGTGCGGCGCATGCTGATGGACGCATACCTTCTGTTGGGTGATCGCGCGGCAGTCTGGTCGCTGGTGCAGGGATCTAACAGGCTCGATCTTGATCGTCTTTATGGCGAGTACCTGGATCGACAATGGCAAAGAGCGGCGGACATCGGCTTTGTAGCGGTCGCAGAACGAAGTTCCGCGGGCGAGGATGACGCATTGATAGTGGGTGCTTTACGAGTCAGCCTGCGGCAAACCGGCCGCAAGAGCGAAACCCGCGCGGCGCTTGAGTCACTGGCCGACATCGGCTGGGACAAGAACGGCCGGCCGCTGATTGGTGTCGCGCCTGGCGCGTGGGCAGACGTCATCGGTCTCGCGGACGTCCTTATTGATAGTGGCGACAAGGCGGCGGGCCAAGCCTTGATCGCAGAGGCGCGGCGCGAAATGGATGTTGAAAACAAGACACTCGGGCCCCGCAAGCGCTGGCAGCTGCGCGCGCGGGGGATGGCGGACGCGTTGACCGGCAATGTCGATGCCAGCTGGCGCGAGCTGGACGAATATTGCAAGTTTGGCCTTGAGTGCCTGTTCGATTTGGAATGGGACCCCGCCTACAAGGATTTGCGCAACGACCCACGCTTTGTCAGTTTGACGGCCAGAATGCATGCGCTGCAAAGCCGCGAACGCCAGCGGCTCGACGCCTTGCGAGCCAGTGGCCAGGTGCCGCGCCGCGAGATTCAGGGTTCTTCACGAAAGCTTCAGCGGACTATCACGCAAGACTGACCCATATCTCTGACTCTGTCGCCACTGCGCACCGCGCAGTTCGCTCGCTTCCGAGCGAGTGTTGGCAACGGCCGCGAGGCCAAAACGGAGTAGAGATCCATGAAAACGCAAATAATGCTGATACACCGATACGCCCTGTCCTGGGTATATGCGGTGTCAATGATATTGGCCGCCCTCGTGGCGCCTGCAGCCCGGGCGGAATTGGTCGGCGACTGGTCGCTGACGGCAGCCGCAACCATTGCGCCCATGGGAACACCCGCGGGCGGGACCCCAGCGGAACGCAACCCTATCTATGCGGTCGATTTGGCGACAGTTCACATCGCGATATTCGATGCCGTCAACGCGATCGAGCATGAGTATCGGCCCTATGTCTACAGGCACCACGGCCGCGTGCGTGGCGCATCGGCCGATGCCGCTATCAACGAAGCCGCCTATCAAGTGTTGTTAGCGCTGTATCCCAGCCGCTCGGGGCTTTACCTGAGTGCCTATGACACGCGCATGGCGGCCATCGTCGATCCGGTCGCGAAAGTCAAAGGTCAGACGATAGGCGCGGCCGCAGCCGCGGCGATCGTCGCGCTACGAGCTAACGACGGGCGCGAGCCGCCGGTGAGCTATTTCTGGAGCGGCATTCCCGGTGTTTTTGTGCCAAACCCGGCCCCAGCGCCTCTGGTCGGCACGAACAATGGTCTGATCCGACCCTTTGCGTTGCGCAGCGGCGATCAGTTTCGTCCCGGACCGCCGCCGAGCCTGACGAGTGAGTTGTATGCCCGGGACTTCAATGAAGTCAAAGAGATCGCATCCGCGGGCAGCGCGACCCGCACGCCGTTACAGACTGAAATCGCGCGCTTTCATACCGAGCCACCGCCGTTGTTCTGGCCGCGCAATCTCGCACGGTTTGCCAGCAACGATCGCGAACCGATCGAGAACGCCCGATTGTTTGCACTGCTGTGGATGGCGCAAGCCGATGCCGGGACAGCCTGCTTTGACGCCAAATACACCTACAAATTCTGGCGTCCGCGCAGCGCTATTCCCCGTGCGGGCGAGGATGGCAATGCGGCGACGAGCGCCGATCCCGCCTGGCTGCCGGTCGTGCCGACACCCAATCATCCCGAATACCCTGCCGCGCACGGTTGCGCGACTGGCTCGGTCATGGAGGTGCTGCGCGAGTTTTTCGGCACCAGCAACCTGCAGTTCTCTTTTGACAGCAATGCCGTCGGCCCGACTCCGGTCGTGCACAACTTCCAGTCCACCAACGATCTGATTCAGGAAGTGCAAAACGCCCGCGTCTATGGCGGCATGCACTATCGCAATTCAGCGGAGGTCGGTACTGAGATGGGCACGAAGGTAGGCCGCTGGGTGAGCCGGCGCCTGCTGCGCGAGCGCGACGACGATGACGATAACGATAACGATAACGATAACGATAACGACCGAGACTAGACGCGACTGCACGCATGTCGGGTCCCCGCCACTGTCAGGTGGCGGGGGCTCCGACGATCCCAGGCCGTCGACGGGCAATGACACACCGCCGGCGGTGGTCAACGCCGGCCTTACGGCTCTGTAGAGTTCGACTTGCAAACTCCGGGCGCTTTATCCTTCACGATTCGTTCCAATGAATTGTTAGGTTGCTGCCCGCCTCATTTGGGATGCCGCCGGTCAGGAGATTGGCTGCAGAAACATCCGGCCGTACGCGATGAAGGCCATGAGGAGACCCAGCGCGCCGCTCAAGATTGTGGGCGCAATCTCGCGGTACTTGATGTGCACTCCGATAAACACGAGGCTCTCGACCGCCAAGACCGCGGCAGCCACGATTGTCAGTTGCGGCTGCCATTGGAACGCGGCGGGGACGATGAGCCCGACCGTACACACAAGCTCCAGGATGCCCAGCGTCATCCAGGCTTCCCGCGGCAGCGCGCCAAAGGACTGGACGTCCTGGCTTACCTTGTCAAACATGAAGACCTTCATGACGCCTGACGATCCGTACAGGAGCGCGCCGAGGACCTGCAGGACCCACAACAGTATGTTCATCGTGTACCCCTCGAGCTCCGCCAGTGGTCTATCCGTCGATCTGATGACGGATACCGTAGCAGGTGACGCCACGCAACGGAATCTCAGTCATGACCGTCCGGGTTTGACCGAGGCTGTCGCTGATGAATGGCTGTTTTCGGGCAGCTGTCCGTGCACCCCGAAGGCGAATTGACAGACTCGCATTACCAGGGTAATCTTCACCCATGGCAATCGCACAATCCAAGGTTACAGCACAGGGCCAGATCTCCGTCCCGGTCGAAGTTCGCAAGAAGCTCGGCATTGGTCCGGGCTCCGTGCTGGAGTGGCATGAGCAGGATGGCGGTATGGTCGTACGCCGAGCGGGCCGTTTTAGTTCCTCGGATATCCATCAGACGCTGTTCCCAACAGGGGCGCCGAAAGACAAAAATGCTGGTGACGTAAAGGCAGCCATTCGAAAATACATCCAAAAGCGGCATGCTGGCGGTTGATACCAACGTCCTTGTTCGGCTTGTCGCGCGCGACAATGCAGACCAGGTGCGCGCAGCCGAAGCGTTCGTCGCCAAGGGCGCTTGGGTATCTCACCTTGTGCTGGCCGAGACGCTTTGGGTCCTTGACTCCGTCTTCGAGCTTTCACGCGAGCAGATTGCGCTGGCGGTCGAGATGCTGCTGAATCACAGAGACCTCACGCTTCAGGACGCTGATGTAGTTACATCAGCTCTCGGTCAGTATCGCACGCGGTCTGCAGTGGGCTTCTCCGACTGTCTCATGCTCGAAATCGCCAGAAAGGCCGGGCACTTGCCAGTTGCCACCTTTGATCGCGACTTCGCCAAGCTGGACGACGTTCAGCGTTTGCGATGAACTTGCCGCCGGGATCGGGCCGCATTTGACCCGTTGCAGCCACCCACGAGCGTCTGCTAACGGGCGCAGTTTCCTTGCGCCTGTCCCGGCAGCGGTTGGCCGCCATCGCTTCGCGGCACACCACCATCGAGTCTCGAAAGTGGCGATCACTCTCTAACTATCACCAATGCGCTAGAAGTAGATCGTCAGCAGCCAAATCGACGATACAGCGACCACAAGTCCGGTGAGGCCTGCGCCAATGCCGCGCGGCACGGATTTCACGCCTTGCTTGAAGAACACCGCGTGAAGCACACGGCCCACCAGCAGCGCCGCGCCTAGATAGTGAATGTAGTTGCTCGTCACACCTTTGAATTCGAGCAAGCCGATCAGTATCAGCGCGAGCGGCACATATTCGACGAAATTTGCATGACGGCGCATGGCCAAGAGCTGCTCGCGGTCGCCGCCATCGCCAGCATCAATGTTTTTCTTGGCACGCATGATGCCCGATGCCGCCGACAGCACCAACGACAGCAAACCGAGCAAACCCGCATACAAAATGGTAACGGTAATCATAAAGCCCTCCTGATACTAACGATCCAATCATAACAATGCATGGCTGTGGCTACCAACAGGCAACTCTTGACCCCTTGCGGTCGGTCGTGAACGTCGGCTCCAGGGCGAAGCTGCGGCAAATGGCGCTACGGCACGTACTGCATCACGATGACACTGGAACCGCTGTTGGTCACGAAAGTCGGTCCGCCAGCCGTTGCCAGGGCTAACGATCGCGATCCGAAAGGCAACGATCGACTGAGTGGTTCGCCGACGGGTGACCAAGCAGCACCATTCCAGTTCAGGAAATCGAAGAAGTACAGGAACGCTCCGCTGGGTTGGCGCTGCTGACGCGCGTACGCCATGGTGATTTCCGGTCCGCCGCGTGTGAATGCCATCATGGCGGAATTCTCGGTGGCTGCGTTCAGCGATACGAAAACACCATCAGGTGCAGTCAGAGGCTGCCAAGCGTTAGCCATGTAACGGTAGGCAAATATCGTCCTGCTGTCGACGTTTCCAATCACGATCGGGGTGTTTGCTACGTCAATCTTGATGTCGAAGTCCAGCACCGTCATTTGTCCGGCGAGAACGACTGAGGGAACCGGTCCGACATTGCCGCCCAGCGCTTCCCAACCCGATGCGCTCTGACGTACCACTCGAATCGCATCGGTGCCCATCAGGTCCGCCCGCTCCGGCAGGTAGGCCACAGCCGGGAAGCCGCCTGTATCCACCGCCAATCGAATGGTTCGGGCATTGGTCACCGCTGGAATGTAGCCGCCCGACCAGTTGCCGGCGACTGCCAGCCCACCGTAGCGCTTCACAGCGATACGGCGTTGTGCGGCGGGTACAACCAGCGGCTCCACCCAACCGACGATCAGGTCGTTGCCCAACCGCGCAAGTTGCAGGCTGATCACATTTGCAGCAAGATTTGACGGAACGTCCACCAGGTTGTCGGCAATCAGCTGCCACTGCACTCCGGTCCATCGCGCGACGCGAACGCGTGAGCTTTCGAGCCATGCAACCACCGGCAGACCGTCGCCACCAATCACCAGCGCCGTGTCATTGGGATCCTCATTACTGCCAGCGTTGACGGCGCCGGCCCCGACTGCCATCCATGCGCCGTTCTCAAACCGACTCACGAGTAGCTGTTGCACGCCATTGACAGTCGAAATATGGGCAACGTAGCGCGTGCCGTTGCCATCCAAAGCCAGCGACGGCGCAAACGAGTTGCCGGAAACGGCCGCACCGATTTGCCGCCAGCCGCGGCCCACTGTAAGCACAGCCGCCTGGCTCGTGACGCTGCCTGCGGCGTTGCTAACGATCACCCGGAACATTGCGCCATCGTCGGCATTCGTGGTCGCGGGCGTCGTGTAGGTCGCTGCTGTGGCGCCAGGTATGTCGACGCCGCCGCGCTGCCATCGATAACTGAGCGGCAGAGCGCCCGTGGCTATGATTGAGAACGTGGCCGTTGCACCGACGGCGACAGTAACATTCTGTGGCTGTTGGGTGATGGACGGCACCGGAGGTGGAGTCGATGTAAATCCAAAGCTTACGATGCGGTCGTTGGTCATGCGGACCTGACACCGTGCAGGCGTCGCGCCGGACGCTGGCACAAAGCTGTCACATCCGGAGTTGCTGGTAAGTGACGCGCCCGCCGCTGGCACCACCGTCAGCGTGACCGCGGTCGTATCTTGAAAATTTTCCGTGCAGGCGCCGCCGGTCGGCGCGCAATTGATGGAGCCTGGGTTGCTGGTCACCATACCCGCAGCGCTACCTGGGGAAAAACCAACGCTCAGATTGCGCAACGTGTTGCCGAGATTCGGAGGATCGATGCGAAGTTGCGCTGAGGCGGACTGGCCGCGCACTTGCGCAGTAAAGGTGACCGTTGTGCTAGCAGCGACCGCCAGGGTGGTGATGGCGTATGAGGTCTCACTCGGACCAGATCCAATGGGATTGAGGCTAACACTTGCCGGAACTGGTGCGGCGGCCGAAGTTGATAGCAAAGAGGCCGGCAAGGGCACCGGGTAAGCCCGATCGGCGATAACGCGCAGAGTAGCCACCTGGCCGCCGACGACCGCTCCAGGCGAGACAATTAGAATTAGCGATGATGGCTCGGGCAGGAGTGTCACCGTTATCGCCTTCTCGATGCCCTCAGCGGCCGCGCGGAGGATCCTTTCCGTGAAACCAGTCACCGCCAGACTTCCGACCGGCACCACTGCGCGATCGCTGCCCTCAGGCACGAACACGGAGGCAGGAAATCGCAGCGGCGAGTTGGGGAAATCATCGCTCAACACAACATTAATGCCGCCGGCGCCCGCAGGGCGATTGAGTTCGATCGTTAGCTGCGCCGTTTCGCCGCCGAAAAAATTTGGGTTGCCCATCGATAGACGGGTCAAATAGCCGCCGGGCAACAGATTGACCGTCCTGCGTACCGACGGGGCCGGCACGGCCGGATCGTCACTTGAGCCACCGAGACAGTTAATCGGTCCGCTCGCGACGACGGTAGCTGGCGTCGGTGTATCCGTCGCCTGGGTGGCTAGTGCAAACGGCAGCCGGTCGTTGGCGCGATATTGCGCGCGCCAGATGTATTCCGATGAGGGGCCGTTGGCAACTCTAATCGTAATGGGTAGATCATCACGGTCGTTGTTCGTAACGACTCCAAAAATCCCAGTGATAGTCTGGCCGCCGCGCAATGTCGCGGCATCCAGAGTGAAGGGATCAATCACTGGCCCAGGTGCAGACGCACGAAACGATACCCAACGATCAAAACTGATGGTTTTTCCCGTGCGGAGTGCACGCACAATGATTCGTGTGAAGCGCCGCATGTCGGCATCGGGCCGCGGGTAATTTCCAATGGATGTGCAAAACGGGCCGACTTGTGTGCAGGTCTCCGGCGGACCGCCGGCAACAGGATCCATGCGAAACGTCACTTCCGACTGTCCCTCCGGAATCGGGAATACTCGGTTCAACCGCAGCACCGACGGATTGCTGGCGTACATCTCCATTTGATAATCGCGAGGGGCTGGCCGGCTGAGCTTGATCGTCACTTCCGAGTAGGAGCCTCGGTACGTATCAATACAATTGGTGGATAACAACCCAAATCCATTTGACAGAAAATCACGGAAACTAACGGACTCCAGTTCCGCCGTTTGTGAAGCACCAAAAAATGTATCAGCTACCAATTCATTGACGGTAGCACCGCCTTGCCCGGTGTCGCGAATCAGCTCGGCGGTGATCCTGACCGAGCCAAGTTCGAACAGTGGTGCGACCAACAGGTCGAACGGTACCTCAATTTTGCCACCTCCGATTACGATTGCCGATCCGCCGTTGAGTGCGGGCAACGCATCGGGAAAGGTCACCAAAGAATTATTGGACTGCAATCGCAACGCCAACTTCCCCGCGGCGGCGGGCGCGGACAGCACTGCCTTGACTCGGATTCGAGCCGGATCGGTGTTGCCATCCGTAAGGCGCTCGGGAATATCCAGAGCCAGCAAGAATGGCTCTGTCGCCCGAACCCAGATACCCGCCTGCTGCTCGACACCGTCATATGCCGCCGTCACAATCGCATAGCGCTGCAAACTGTCGATCGATCCAGTGACCTGAAATCGGGTCTCGGTCGCGCCGGCTGGAATGGTAACGCTGGCCGGTACTGTTAGCACCGGACTGCTAACCTGCAAATCGATACGGGCGCCGTTCGCCGGCGCCGGTTGCGACAGGGTTAACAGCGCTTCGGCGGCCGATCCCGACTGCAACACAGGTTGGGACACTATGAGCGATGCAAGGTAGTTGCGTCCGGCGGGTACAACGAAAATTACGCGTGAAACTGTCGATCGCGGATTGGACGCGCGCAACCCAATGCGTTGCACAACAGCTACGTTAGCGGCCGCAGCGATGTCTATTTTGGAATCATAGAAGTCTGAACCATCGGTGCGGTGTATGAGCACAGGGCGCGGGTCGAAGATTTCTATTGCGGTGCTGCCATCGAGACTCAGGTCCGCGCCATAGGTCTGATTGAGACTCAACCTATAATTGGCCCGGAATTGCGTCGCATCGGCTACTAAATTCATTTCGCCTCGCTGACCCGCGACCACAACGCCGTTGCCCGCTATTTCCAACAGAACAGGATACTGATCAAAACGGCGTGTTTCGCCGCCTTCGTCACCGGGCACGAGACCGACCCCGTCGCCCGAGGCCAAAATGAGAGTAGCGCCCAGCAACCAGAGCAGGATATTCAGCGTAATTCTTACGATCATGACGCACGCTCCGCATGACAGACTGTATGGGTCAGAATGGTGTATGCCACCAGGCCGCCCAGCGCGCCGGCGGCGATATCCATGAAATCAAACGTGCCGCGAACAAAGTATTGGCCGGTTCGTGAGCAGGAGACCATGGCGCCACACCACTGATCGAGTTGCGTGGCTAACACGCGGGCCACTGTCTCGCGTTGGCCAAGCTCGAATAGGGCATTGATGGCGACCCAGGCGGCACAAGTCCACGCCCTGCCCGCAGCGCTGGTCGTACCAACAGCGCTTGTTAGCAATGAAAACGCCAGGACATGGATCAATGTCGGCAACGATCCCAGCGCGAGGGCGAGAGCCGGAAATCTCTGGTCGTCGATCGACGCGAGCCCTGCAGCCATAGCCATCGGTCGGACAGCGGCGTAGTAAACGGCGCCTAGCGCCAGCGCCGCGGCACCGAGAATCATCGGTGCCGCGACGGCCTGACTATTCCATCCGCTTGATGGTTTCCGAGTCATGATCAAAACGCCTTGCAGCGCGCATATGCGTTGTCGGTTTCATCGAACTCAACCAGGCGATTGCCGGTGTCGACCGTGCCCCGAACGACGAATCCCCGGCCGCTGGTCATGGGCGTTATTTGCTTGCTGTAGACGCCGAATGGATTGCTGCGGTCTGCGGGAATGGACTGCGACGGATCGGTCATGATGTTGGACGTCGCGGATCCTGCCCAGCTACCGAAAGTGAAAATGCCGGCTATTTGATCTGGCGGCGTTCCGGCGGGCACTTGATTGGCATAACTGACGGCGCCGTTGGTCCGGATAACAGCGAATGCCGTCGGATTCGCTTGTATGTCGGCCGCCAGATAGTCGACGCGGCATTGCAGAACATTGTTAGGGGGAACCGCGACCGTCAACGCCTCCCAGACATCGATACGGACATCGAAGCGGGAATGATCGACGGCGCGCGAGCCGATCGTGGTCGCTCGGATATCGATATCAAGATAGGAGCCGTTCGGGCGGCTGTAAGCCGGCGCTGTCGCTGTTAGGTTGCTGGCAACAAAATACGCCGATTGAAACGCTGCGGCGTTGCAAGCGAAACCGCCGGGGGCGCCGGTTCGCGCAATGCAGGCCGCCACGGTCCACACCAGCGGCTGATCCTGCGCCAGCTCTTCAAGTTGCGTTGGCGGATCGAATCGATAGTCATAGGCGAGTGCGAGCACCGTGCCCGGCGCGGAGTACGCTGTGCGCGTCAGACCGCCGCCGCCAGTTGCCATTGCCGACCAGCGCTTGGAAATCCAGTCGCAGGACGCCGGACCGGTCGGAGGCGCGGGGTGCAGGCAGATCGCGAAGTGTGTGGGAAACGGATACAACAACGAGCCGACCCTGCTACGCCACGTGAAGTCGGTATCGAACGGTGCGGAGCCCGTCAAGGTGCCACGCTGCTGATAGTTTGGCGGGGCTAGGTTGTAGGGTAAGCCCGGCGTGCCAATCGGCAGGGACTGGGCATGGCTAACAGGTGGGGTGACGACGAACAGCGCGATGATTAGCGTGCGAGCGGTCTGATTCATGTCAATCTCCCTGGGTTGGTGGAATCGATGGAACGACAACGACAAAAGCGCCCGCGCTGCGCAGCGGTGCCTGCATGCGCGCGCCGCTGATGGCCTGGGCTGCGGTGACCGGTTGCCATTCGGCGTTAGGCCCGTCACTGGCCCTCAGCAGCAGCGGCGCCAAAGCGGTCGGTACCTGATTCGGATCGAACGGAATCGACACCGTCGCGAACGATGCGAACTGCGTTTCGTGAGGCAGAACGTCATACGTCGCGCCAACAGCGCTCATGTGGGCCGGCAACGCCGGTGTCGATCCGACCGGCGGCAGTACGATCGCAACGGGAGTCGGCGCAGGAAACACCCCTGCCGGCACCGACAGCACGGACCCGTTTGGGCCTTGTATTTCACCGCCGCGGGGTCCAATCAAGGCAACATGGGCGTTTGCTGCCAATGAGTCAGGCTGTGGCGAACACGCCACCAGGCTGCACGCCAGCAACGTGGTCAGGGTGTGGACTGGTGAGTTCGGCTTCATGGCGCGCTCTAGGCTCCACGCGGCGCTAGCCAAAGTCCTTGGAGATAGCTTAGAAAGGCATTGGATTGTTATTGGGGAGTGGTGTGAGCACGGCAGCCGACACGGAATTGAGGTTCGGGCCCTACCGAAACGACCTGGTGCAGCGGGTGCTGTTCCGCAATGGCAGTCCCGTAGCGCTGACGCCGCGTGCTTTCGACGTTCTCGCCGTGCTGATCGGCAACGCGGGCCGCATCGTCTCGAAAGACGATCTGATGCAAGCGGTTTGGGGCAAAACCATCGTCGAAGAGGGCACGCTCAACTGGCAGGTGTTCTCGCTGCGCCAGAAATTGTCCGAGGGCGACGAATCGTTGTCGTATATCGAGACCGTCCCGAAACGCGGCTATCGTTTTACGGCGACCGTCCTTGCAGCCGCTCCCCCTGGATCGGGGCAGTCACCCGCTTCGCCAGCGCCGCCCTCCGCAGAGATAGCCGCGAGTCCGACCAAGGTGCCAGCGCGTTCTAGAAGTCTCAACGGAGTCGCGACAGTGATGGGCGTGTGCGCATTAGCGCTGGCGGGATACTGGTGGCTGCGCCCTGTCGATCCCGTGTTGCCCTACGCCGCACGCGATTGGTTGCTGGTCACGGACTTCGAGAATCAAACCGGCGACCCGCGCTTCGACCAGGCATTGCTAACGGCTTTTACGGTCAGTCTGGAACAGTCTAAATTCGTCAACGTCTTTTCGCGTGCGCGGGTCGCGACGACGCTCCAACGGATGCGCAAGCCGCCGCAGTCACGCATCGACGAAGCGATCGCGCGCGAGATCTGTGCTCGCGAAAACATCCGGGCGCTGGTAACACCGACCGTGACCCGGTCGGGTCGCGAATACGCGCTGGCTGCGCGCCTCGTGGATCCCGTGACTGGCAATGCGGTGAAGTCCTACCTGATTGGTGCGAAGGACGAAAATGCCATTCTTAACGCGGTTCAGGAAACGGCGTCCCGTCTGCGTCGCGACCTGGGCGAGTCGGTCGCGGCTATCAGCGCGAACAACCGACCAATGGCGCAGGTCACGACGCCGGTGTTAGTCGCGTTGCAACAGTACAGTGAAGGAGTCCAGCTGTCGCAACAGGCGAAGTTCGGCGAGTCGGTGCAGCGCTTCGAGGCCGCGATCGCGGCCGATCCTGAATTTGCGATGGCAAACGCGGCACTCGGTCGCATCCAATATAGCCCTGCCTTCAACCGGCCAGATTTGGGCGCGGAGTATTTTCAACGCGCCATCGCGCTGTCGTCGCGAGTCACCGAGCGGGAGCGGATGTTGATCGTCGCCGACTTCGCAATGAACCGCCGCCATACCGCTGAGGCGTTGAGTCTGTATCGCGCCTACCTGACTGCCTACCCGGGTGATCTCGGTATTCATTCACGGCTCGGTGGCCTATATGAGAACGCCGGGCAATTTTCAGCAGCGGCAGACAGCTACCGTGCGGCTCTTAAAATCGACCCCGCGAACGTCAATCTACTTAATAGCCTCGCCGCAGCGCTCGCCAATCTGGGCGAATTTCGCGAGGCGCTCGTTCATTTGCAGCGCGCGGTCGATCTCGACAAGTCGGTGCTCGAGCGCTTCAACTTTAGCTACAATTATGGAATTATTTTGTTAGGTGCGGGCGAAACGCAGAAGGCGCGAGAATGGTTCCTGCCGACGGCCGACAACCCAGAGCAAGGCTATCAATCGCAGCGGGCGCTTGGACTCGTCGAACAATACAATGGTCGCTATGGCGCGGCAGCAGCACATTTTGCGCGAGCGGCTGGCGCACCCATTGGGAATGCTCAGCCAGAACTGAGCCGATCTCGCAATTACAGCTTTCTGGCCGCCACGCTCGCCGCGCAAGGCGATCAGCGTGGTGCGCTCGAGCAGTTGCGTCTTGCCGTCATTGCGCTCAATAAGCACGGACGCGCGGGCATTGAATTTCGCGCACGTATTGCCAGGAGTTTTGCTCGCCTGGGCGATTTGAATGCCGCCGCTTTGCAGGAGCGACGCGTTGTGTCCGAGGCCGACGCCAACAGTCCGCGCGATCGAGCGTCAGTCCAGCAACTTGCCGGCGAAATGGAGATGGCGCGCGGCCATGGGTCCAAGGCACTTTCGCTGCTGGAGGCAGCCGTCCATGGTTCACCGGGAATTGATTCGCCTCTGGCGCTTGAGAGTCTCGGCAAGGCCGCAATCGCCGCAGGCGATCCCGCACGAGCAATCGCGGCCTATCGGGAATTGGTGGACATTAAAGGCCAGTGGATGGGTTGGGAAGCGCAAGAAGCCTGGTTGCTCGCGCATCTGGAACTTGCTCGACTATATCGTGATAACGGGAAGATTCCAGAGGCGCGCCAGACCTTGGACGGATTGCTAACGCGGTGGCGGGATGCTGACCCGGATCTGCCAGCGATGATGGCTGCGCAGAAGTTGAAGAGCGAGTTGGCGGCGACACACTAGACACACTAAATGTGCGGGCGGGCAAAGTCCGGCAGTGTGGCTTGGCAGTTCTTTGGCGGAATCACACGACAATCGATTCGACGTCGTTACGCACGCCAAAAGCCCAGCCGTTGCCTGTTGGCCTCCCCCATCGTCGTAGGCCGGACGAGCCCGGACTGACCTTCCGCTCCAAGCTTCCAATGGCCGCTTTGGGGCCGCAGTTTCGCTGCGCGAATGGACTGGTAAGGGCCGGGACTTGCCTGATTCGCCGGTCTGAACCCGCCGTTCCGTCGGATTTGGCAGGTGAACGTAACTCACAGCGGCAATGGGGAAACCTGACCCGAAGCGGTCGATAGCGAATGTCCGCTGCGGGGTCATTATTTCGACCGTATTTCACAAACCTTCAGTATAGTAATTATACCTTTATTATACATACGTGATGTGATACAAGAACGCTATGGGCTTTGAGTACGACCCCGAAAAGAGCGCCGAGAACAAGCGCAAACATGGTGTCGATTTCGAAGAGGCTCAGGCACTTTGGGCTGATCCAGCGTTGCTGGAAATCCCTGCGCGCGTGAGCGACGAGCCGCGTTGGGTGGTGATCGGGAAGATGGTCGAGAAACACTGGTCTGCCGTGATTACAAGGCGCGATGAAAACGTGAGAATTATTTCCGTACGCCGGTCGCGCGACGAGGAAGTGGAAATTTATGAAAGCCAAGATTTTTGATCGCAAGTTTGATTCCGCCGAGAAGATCGTGGATCACCTGGACCTGTCCAAAGCACGGCGTATTGGCACGGAACCAAAGAGGGTGAACGTGGATTTCCCAGGCTGGATGGTGGATTCCCTGGATCGGGAGGCACGCCGCATGGGTGTCACGCGGCAGTCATTGATCAAACTATGGCTTGCGGACAAATTGGGTCAGAAGGCTGCAACGGGCAACCGCCGGAGTTGACCCACAGTTGACGTTCGCGAACGGCAGCTAACGAGAAGCGGCGATTGTGGGAGTGCCCACGTTTGAGCGACTTACAATTTGGATTGACTTTCCTGGCGGCATGCAGCGGGTTCTGCTTTCAGGCAAAAATCGTTTTGTTCGCTCGTCGTATTCGTGAACGATTGTTGTTCCGACATATTGCGATGGCGCGTGATTCCAGCGGGCCCCTCTCCTCAAGCACGAATTTGGACCTGAGGTCAATCGGCGATCAAATCCAGTTGGAACGATCGCTATTTGATCGCGCGTTCGAGCGTCTGGCGAATGAATCGCTGGTACGGCACACCACGCTGACGTGCCGTACGCTTGACCGCGCTCAGCAGTTCACCGGGTAGGCGCATATTGATTCGCGCCTCTTTTGCCGCAAATTCAAACTGTGTCGCCTTCAGGGCGGAAAGCTTGTAACGCGTGAGTTCGCTGTCGGCGACAAATTGCTCGGCCTCAAGATCAGTCTTGAGTCGCGGCAGTTTCGCCAGGGTCCTGGTTTTGCGCTTCATAGTGTTTAATCTCCTTCGCATGCATAAAACGGGCACTGATTGGTCGGATGAACCGTTGTCTCTCAATTTCGCGGCAGGTATAAGCCACAAGTACGTGCCGACCAGTGGAACTCAGACCGATGCCCAGGAAACGCGTCTCGTTCGCCGAGTGGGCAGGATCTGGAAACACGCGCAGCGTTCCTCCTCGGAATACGCTTTCGATCTCCTCGACCGTAACGCCATGTTTACGGCACTTATTGCGGTTTCCGTCATCCCAATCGAATCCGGAAAACATCGCGGTCATACACTGATAATAGCGCATGTATGTACAAATGTCCACACGCGGCATCCTGCGCCGCAATAATCTCCACTCACGATTCCAACGCCTTGGGAACGGCGGCTTTCGGACAAGCACTCTCCGTGGGGCAATGTCGACACTGGGCCGAGAGCGGCCCAAGTGACCGCTCCGACCCAGCCGTTCGCCATCATTCGACCAGGGTCAACTTCGGCCAGCCGCGGGACTCGCAGGTGGCGTGCGATCTCGTTGTGCTAACAAAGGAGCCGGGCGCTGCATCGATAGTATTTTTCCTTTCAGCAATGTGAGTGGTGACGCGCAATGCCGCGATCGGCCTACCGGAGTCTCATCGCGGGGTCGAATTCGCTGCCGGCAATGTCCTTGAAGACGAGTATCTGCGGGAGCTTCGCGGAAGCGCCGTCGTAGAAGCCACATTCGGCTACGAACTCCCTGGGGTTGCGGAAAGTGCCGAACAGGATGTCGAACAACGGCAGGTCGGAATAGTTGTAGTGATGAACGCCGCGGCCATGATGGACGCTGTGGCTCTCGGGCCGTTGCACGATGTATCCCAGCCACTGCGGCGTGCGCACGTTGATGTGCTGGAAGACGGCCAGGAACATCGTCGCATAAAGGAAATAGGTGACGGCCTGCGCGCTCAAGCCCACCACCACGGTCATGCTGAGGCTGGTGAGAAACGTAAACCCGACCATGTCCAGGGGGCTGAAGTAGAACGCACCATAACTGTCCACGCGTTCGGCGCTGTGGTGCATCTGGTGGAAGGAGCGCCAGAGCCAGTGGACGCGGTGCATGGCCCGGTGCCACACATAGACGAGCAGCTCATAAATAAGTACACCGATGGCGGCCCCCACGAAGGGGTTGAGCGCAGCCAGATCGAAGAGCTGGTACTGGAGCAGCGTGTCACCCCAGAGCAGGGGCAGGTACGACGACAGGTAGAAATAGCAGACGAAAACGATCAGGGCGCGGGTCCTCCAGCCCTTCACCTGCGGCAGCGGGCGGGCGGGAAACAGCGCTTCCAGAAGTATCAGGGCTCCGTACAATCCCAGTACGGTCAAAGAGACGGGGTCCAGCAGGATTTGCAGTGGCGTCGGCATTTGAGTTCTCCTCAGGTGGTAGTGGTTCGAGCGGGTGCCACCATGGCGAGTCGGCCACGGTGCTGCATGAGGCCTGCATAATCTTTGGGTAATGATTCGATAACTTGAAATACCAGATCGCCGAATACGTCATCGACACGGCCCGCTACCGGATCAGCAGCGGGGATTCCGCCATCGCGGCGGAACCCAAGGTGTTCGATCTGCTGGTGTACCTCATCGGGCACCGCGACCGGGTCCTCTCCCGCGAAGAGCTGTTCCGGGAAGTCTGGGACGGGCGCGAGGTCTCGGATGCGACGCTGAGCAATCACGTCAAGAGCGCGCGCAAGATCCTCGGTGACAGCGGCGAGCTGCAGAAGACCATCCTGACGATCCGCGGCCGCGGCTATCAGTTCATCGCGCCGGTGACGGTGATCCCCGAGGGCGCGGGCGATTCAGAGAAAGACGGGTCACCCGCGCCGGCATTGCCGCGCGTCTCCAACCGGCTTTGGCAATGGCCACTGGTGACGATCGGCGTGCTGATCGTCGCGTTCCTTGGCTGGCGCGCCTTCGTATCAGTGCAGACACGCCCGGGCGCGGACTCGCCCGGCGCCGACGCGCCTTATGTCGTCGTCGTGCCCTTCGATGTGTCCGCCGATGCGCCCGCGGCCTGGCGGCCGTTCGCGGATCAGGTCACGCGGGAACTGATCCGCAACCTGAGAAAGATCTCCGGCCTGCGGGTCGTGCCGGCGCCATCAGCGTTCACCTTCAGGGACGACAAGACGCGCGATCACATCCGGCGCCAGCTGCCCGACGTGCAGTATGTGCTCGACGGCGTGGTCAGCATTTCCGCGGACCAGACTCTGCGTATCACCGCGGAACTCGAAGATCTGAGCAAGGGCCTTGTCGTGTGGAGCAAGGCCTACGCGGGCCGGGCCGACGACACGAATCTGTTCGCGATGCAGTCCGGCATCGCCGCTGCGGTGTCGCAGTCGCTGAAGGTGGCGATCCTCGCGGAGGAGCAGCGGGCGCTGGATGAGTTTCCCACTTCCAATCTCAAGGCCTACGAGGCCTATGTGGCGGGGCGTTATCAGCTGGACCTCGTTAGCCACGCATCCCTGCCGCAGGCAATCAAGCTGTTCGACCAGGCGATCGCGCTCGATCCGAAGTTCTTCGACGCTTACATCGCCAGGAGTGATGCCTACCGACAGTTGTTCGCTTACTTTGAGCCGCCGATCAACATGCTGCAGAAGGTGGTCGATTCAATCTCCGAAGCGCAGGCGTTGCGGCCCGATTCCGCCGAGGCATGGTCTTCTCTCGGCCTGACGTATGTGATGGCCTGGCGCTGGAAGGATGCGTGGATCGCCTTGAACAAGGCGAAGCGCGGCGACACGCGGCTTGCGCAGACGGAACTGGGCTTTGCACTCTACTACTCCGCGCTCGGCGAAGCGGACAAGGTCAAGCGCGCGCTGGCCGACGCCGACCGCCTCGATCCACTCAATACGGAAATGGCGGACTGGGGGAACTGGGCGCTGTTCATGGTGGGCGAAAGCAAAGCGGCGCGCGACTGGGTCGATCGAAAGATGCAGCAGCACCCGGACGTCGGGCTGGTGTCTTCTGGCGCCGGTGTCGGCGCTTACATTGCCGGTGATTTTGAACGGGCCGTGAAGCTTGCGGAACGGGGCGCCGAACTGGACGGGTCAGCCGTCGCACTGATCATGCTGGCTCAGTCCTATGGGTACGCGGGGCAGAAGGAGAAGGTGCTCCCGCTGCTGGAGAAGGCTGTTAGCGCGGGTACTTATACATGCCCATATGAGTCGGCCGCCGCGTATCTCAGTATCGGCGACAAGGAACGTGCGATAACCCTGCTCGACGAGGCTGTCGCCAAGCGATCGAACTGTCTCATTTTTCTACGCAACGATCCGCGGCTGGAGCCCATCCGGCAGCATCCGCACTTTTCGGTCCTGCTGAACCGCGTGGGATTGGATGATGTCGCGGTCGCGTCGTACAAGAAATGAAGCTCCTGGTCGATCGTGCGGCGGCGTGATATGCAAACTCTGTTAGCGCGACGTCTGCTTGGCGGCTGATGACCCGCAGCAGCCTTTGTCGAGCGACCGCTTTCGGATAGCGCGATTTTCAGTCCAACTTTTTCACAGTTGCAATTTCAGACATTCCTTACTATTATAGGATTGGTAAGGAAACAGGAGATGCCAATGGAATCCGATGCCACGCTAACGAGCAAAGGGCAGACGACTATTCCCAAGCCCATTCGGGACAGCCTCGATATGAAAGCCGGCGACCGAATGACATTTACTTTAATGCCAGACGGTGTTGTTCTCATGCGAGTCAAGAACAGGCGCGTGGCAGAGCTTGCCGGATTGCTTCACAAAAAAGGCAGAAAAGCTGTGCCTATTGAGCTTTTGTCGCGCTGATGTTAGGCCTCGACACTAATGTGCTAGTTCGATATTTGGTCAACGATGCGCCGTCTCAGTTTGCAAAGGCCCGCAGGCTCATTCGCCGTGCAGCCGTGTCTGGTGAGCCCGTTCTGGTAAGCCTGCTTGTGCTAATGGAAACTGAATGGGTACTGCGAAGCCGTTACGAACTTCCCAAAGCGCAAATCGTCGGCGCGTTGTCTGCGTTGCTGGAAACGGACGAAGTAACGTTCGAAGATGAGCCAAGCGTCGAAACGGCCCTTTACACGTGGCAGGACTCAGCGGCGGAATTCGCGGACTGCTTGATTGGAGCCCACAATACGCGTCTAGGTTGCAGCGCTACCGCATCGTTTGACACCAAGGCGATAAGGCTTGCCACGTTTGTCGCTGTTTGACTTCCGGATTTGACCCGGAGCCGTCGGTCGCCAGTGACCGGAATCGGGAGCTACTGCACGGGCTTGCCGCGCCTCGCGCCGATCCACTTGAACAGCAATTGCGGCGGTGTTACTTTAGTAACACCTGATGCCCGGAGCAAATTATGTCCAGCCCTGTAGCGACCACGTTGAAAATTGCGCCCGACCTCAAGCGACGGGTCGTGGCTGCGGCCAAAGCGGCTGACCAGTCGCCTCATGCATTCATGCTGGACGCAATTGAGCGCCAGACCAGGTTGGACGAACAGCGCCGCGGATTCGTCGCCGATGCCGTGGCTTCGCGTGCCGAGGCACTCAGGAGCGGCCAGGGTTACGCGGCAGCCGATGTTCATCGCTACATGGCGGCGCGAGTCCGCGGCAGTCGGGCGACCCGACCGAAAGCGCTGACGTGGCAGAAGTAGTTTACTCCCGACAAGCGTTTTCCGACCTGGTGCGTGTGGCGGACTTTCTAGCCAAGGATGCCCCTGAAGCCGCTGCTGCAGCTATCGACGTAATTCGCGACGGGATCGAGATTCTCGAGCGACACCCGTTGGTCGGCCGCCCATGCGAGCAAGGACTACGCGAGATCCTGATTTCCTATGGCAAGAGCGGATATGTCGCGCTTTATAGCTATGAGCAGCGGCAAGATGTCGTGCTGGTTCTTGCGCTGCGTCACCAGCGTGAAATCGGGTACTCCCCGGTGTGACAGCCGTTGACCCTTAGGCGACTGTCACAAACGTCCGCTTCGGATAGGGGGCTTGACAGCAATGTCATACTAAAAACCTATGCCGTCCCCATTACACGTGGCATTTATTGCGGGCGCAAACGGCCCTTGGCGAATCGAACGTATTTCGCCCGTGGTTGGTGAGACCGTACCTGTAGCGCATCGTATTGCCGTGCATGAAGGTTCCGTCGCGCCCGATATCTCAGGGTCTTCGTGGACGCTCCGCGGCACGACGAGCAACACTCGCTATACCAAGCATGACGAAGTGACGGCGCTCACCGCTCGACAACAAGGCTTGCAAAGACCGCAGTCAACACTAGCGGCACTGATTCCAATCAGAAAGTCGGAAGCTTGGTGGTCACTCGCGCAAGATGAACGCCGGGCCATCTTCGAAGAGCAGTCGCAGCACATCGCGATTGGAATGGAATATCTGCCACCGATCGCTCGGCGCCTGCATCATTGTCGCGAACTTGGTGAGCCGTTCGATTTCCTAACGTGGTTTGAGTACGCGCCGCAGCATTCGGATGCGTTCGAGGAGCTGGTGAAGCGATTGCGGGAAACTCGCGAATGGAAATTTGTCGACCGAGAGGTCGATATTCGGCTCAATCGAGCCTAACGTGGGGCTGCGTCGGCCTATAGAGTAGCAACCGCTGGGTTTGACCCTTTGCTGCCCTTCGTCAAGGGCAGCTTTCGGGTAGCTCCCTTGGACTGAATTGCCGTGTGATCAGACTTGTAGGCGCCAATCTCTATTCGTTCACTAACTGTTAGCCGACTTGACTTCGTAACCCGTTACGTTACACTTCGCGAGTGATAGTCAGCTTTCGGCACCGTGGCCTGCAGCGCTTCTTCGAAACGGGCTCTAAGTCGGGCATTCGTCCGGAACAGGCGCAAAGGCTTCGGTTGGTCTTAGGCAGGTTGCACGCTGCGGTGGCTCCCTCCGACATGAACCTGCCTGGGTTACGATTGCACCGCCTAAAAGGCAGCCTAAAGGACCGCTGGTCGGTAACTGTCAGCGGCAATTGGCGTGTGACGTTCACATTTCAGGGCAAGGACGCCGTCCTTGTCGACTATGAGGACTACCATTAGTTATGGCTACAAACATGCATAACCCCCCGCACCCAGGAGAGATTTTGCGGAGTCTCTGCCTGGAGCCGCTAGGTGTGTCTGTTACAGATGCGGCTAAGTCTCTGGGCATCAGTCGCAAGAGTCTTTCCGCCATTCTCAATGGTCGTAGTGGTATTAGTCCGGAAATGGCGGTGCGCCTGTCGATTGCCTTCGGAACAACCGCGGAAAGTTGGTTAAATCAGCAAGTGCAGTACGACCTTTGGGTGGCGGAGAAACGTCGCAAGTCTTTGCGCGTTCAACGCATCGCCGCTTAGAAAAGTCAGCTAACAATCTGCTTGACCGCTCACGCCCCGAGCGACATGGTTTCACGTATGGCCGAGCAACCTGTTGAGATAAGGTGCCTTCGGTTTGCGCGGCCCCATCTTGGGGGCGAGCGGTCAGCAGGGCGTTATACGGCGTTGATGGCTCTCCGCTCGCCGAGAAGGAGCTTCCGATGAAAGCACGGCAGGCACTCATAATTCTCGGGGTTATTTTCACCGCAAGTTGTGCTCCTTCTCCACATTCAAGAAAAGCGACTGAAATTGCGGCGGGTGGCGGGACCCATGAAGAGTCGATTCGCGACTGCCAGCATTGCCCAGCGCTCGTAGTTATCCCGGCAGGCAACTTCATGATGGGATCACCCGCGACCGAGTCCGGTCGCTATGACGAGGAAGGGCCGCAACGACGTGTTCATATCAATCGGCTGGCCGTGGGAAAATTTGATGTCACTCGCGGCGAATGGGCTGCGTTTGCATCGGCAACTAATCGCGAGGCAAGTGGCGGATGCACATGGAGCGGCCTGCCCGGTGCAAACGCAATGGAGCCCAATCTAAAAGCCACATGGAAGACGCTTGGCTTCGCACAAGATGATGCGCATCCTGTGGTTTGTGTTACATGGGACGACGCGCAGGACTATGTGCGGTGGTTAAGTGGACTTACCGGTCATCGATACCGCTTGCTCACAGAAGCGGAATGGGAATATGCCGCTCGCGCAGGAACGGATACTCCTTACCCATGGGGGACCAGTGCCAGCCACGAGCACGCAAACTATGGTGCAGACTCCTGCTGCTCTGGTGCAGCGTCGGGCACGGACAAATGGATAGGAACTTCTCGGGTAGGCGCGTTTCCAGCAAATCAGTTCGGTCTACATGACATGAACGGCAATGTCATGCAATGGGTGCAGGATTGCTTCGCGCCCTCTTTTTCCTACACGGGAATGCCAACAGATGGATCTGCGTACAAGGACGCAATCGCGCTTAAATTGTCCGGTGATTTGGCGGTCATGAATGGCTCGTCTTCGTGTGCGCATCACATGCTTCGCGGCGGAGATTGGGGCGACCCTCCGGCGTTGATTCGCTCCGCAGCCAGAAGTTTTGCCCCTCCGCCTGGATCTCCACTCCAAAACTACAGAAGCGCCGGTGTTGGATTCCGAGTTGCCAGAGTCGTTGATTAGGTCTGCGGCAAAGCGTTCCAAGCCGCCGTATAATAATTCATTCAAGCCGACGCCGCGGCGCAGCGCTGCGTCGGCTTGTTTCATGTGTTCGTAATTACGAACGTCCGCTTTCTGGCTGGAAATTCGAAGCGGCGAACTGCTGCTATGGGCCGACAGCCGCCCAATTCGTTTCCCAAAACCGGTCATTCGCCGATCGCTAGCGCGAGCGGACAATTTTGCCCGGAAGCAGATCGTTGCAAACGTCAGCTATCGGGCGGTGCAAACGGCCTTCCGTAGGCTGCGCTACTATTGCTGCACCATGATTGAACCCGGGTTGGCGCGCCGTGATTTTCTGTCACTCCTGGCCGGTGCCGCAGTATTGCCGGCCGCCGCAGTGGCGCAAGTCAAGGGCCCACTGCACTACCTGAGTCTGGCTAACGTGGCCAGGCTCATCGCGGCGCGGCAGATCCGGTCGACAGACCTAACGCGACAACTACTCGACCGCATCGCCGCGCTGGACGGGCGCCTGCAGAGCTACGTTACCGTCATGACCGACCGGGCGATCGCGAGCGCACAACGCGCGGACGCCGAGATCAAGGCCGGCCGGTACCGCGGTCCTCTGCATGGCGTGCCCATCGCGGTGAAAGACCTTTGCTATACGCGTGGCGTTCGCACCATGGCGGGCACGAAGGTCTTCGCCGACTTCGTGCCCGACTTCAACGCGACTGTCGTCGCCCGGCTGGAGGCTGCGGGTGCAGTCATCCTCGGCAAGCTCGTGCTGTGCGAAGGCGCGTTCGGTCCGTACGTTCCCGGCCTGCAGGTGCCGCTGAATCCGTGGGATGCCACACGCTGGAGCGGCGTGTCATCGAGTGGCTCGGGCGTGGCGACGGCCGCGGGCTTGTGCTTTGCATCGGTGGGCACCGACACCGGCGGCTCGATCCGGTATCCATCGGCCGCAAACGGTTGTGTCGGACTCAAACCCACCTACGGCCGCGTCAGCCGCTACGGCGTGTTCGCGCTGGCAGCCTCGATGGATCACGTTGGGCCGATGACTCGCACGGTGGAAGACGCCGCTATTCTGTTCGAAGCAATGGCTGGTCGCGATACTAACGACTCGACTTCGCTTAGGGACGCGGTACCCGCAGTGCGCGCTGAACTCGCGCGAGGAATCGCGGGCCTGCGCATCGGTTTTGACCGTCGCTATGCCACCGACAACGTCGACGCCGATGTCGCCAAGGCGATGGATAACGTTCTCGCGGACTTGACCCGGCTGGGCGCGACCGTCGTGAGCGTCACGATGCCCGACGTCAGCAAGGTCGGCAGTGCCTGGCTCGACTTGTGTGGTGTCGAGGCCCTTGCCGCCCATGCGAAGACGTTTCCGAGCCGGGCCAGCGAGTACGGACCGGGGTTGCGCGCTGCGCTCGAGGCGGGTCAGCAAGTCACTCCCGCAGCGCTGGCAGCCGCCTCGAAGCTACGATCAGATGTGTCTGTGGCCATCGAGGCGATGCTGAACAGCGTCGATTGCCTGGCGTGTCCGTCGATGGCTAACAGTGCGCGCCTGAAGGAGACGAATCCGTTCGACCCAGAGACCGATGAATCGTGGAGCCGCCAGGTCAGGAATGACATTCACACGCAGCCGTTCAACTTCAGCGGCAGCCCCACCCTGTCGGTGCCCTGCGGGTTCTCAGCGGACGGCTTGCCGTTGAGCGTGCAGTTCGTGGGTCGCCGGTTGAGCGAATCGGTGCTGTGCCGCATCGGTCACGCGTACCAGCAGGCGACCCAGTGGCACTTGCAACATCCGGCCCTTTGACCGAGGAGCACGTTAGATGGATGAGGTGACCCGCAGAACCCTGCTCAAAGCGCTCGCCGTGTCCACGGCCGGGGCTGCGATCCCGCCGGTGGCTGCGACCAATGTCGCGAAGGACCGTTCACCGCGCGGCGAGGTGCGCGAGCTGACAACGCCACTGCATTTCTCGTCCGCCACCGCACTCGCCCGGGCCATTCGTACCAAGCGCCTGAGCTCCGAAGAAGTGACCCGTGCGTTTCTGGCGCGGATCCGCGCGGTCAATCCGAAGATTCATGCTGTGGTGCAGGTGCAGTGGGAGGCTGCGATCGGAGAGGCCCGCAAGGCCGACGCGCGCTTGATGCGCGGTGAAGCGCTTGGTCCGCTGCACGGCGTGCCGATGACGATCAAGGACTCGCTCGACACCGCGGGGATCATTTCGACCGCCGGCACCCAGGGCCGCGCGCAGTTCGTGCCGGCGCGGGATGCAGCCGTCGTGGCGCGCCTGAAGGCCGCCGGCGCCATCGTCCTCGGCAAGTCCAACACGCCCGAGCTGACACTGCATGGCTTTACCGAGAACCTGATCTACGAACGTACTAACAACCCTTACGATCTGAGTCGCAGCCCGATGGGCAGCAGTGGCGGAGCCGGCGCGATCGTGGCTGCCGGCGGCTCGGCCTTCGACATCGGCTCGGATACTGGCGGCAGCGTTCGCATCCCGGCGCACGTCAACGGCGTCTGTGGACTGATACCCACAGCCGGGCGGATTGCGAGAACCGGCCACATTATTTCTTATGACACCTTCGATCAGGCGCTGACCACCCTCGGGCCGCTCGCTCGGTATGTCGAGGACCTCGAGACCATCCTGCCCATCATTGCCGGCAGCGACGGCATCGATCCGTTCGCCTACGACCTCCCTGTCGGCGACTCGCGATCCATCAACGTGGCGCAGCTGTCGGTCGCGTTCTATGTCGACAACGGGACTGCCACGCCGGTCGCGTCGATCGACAGCGCAGTGCGACAATCCGCAAAACGATGCGCGACTGCCGGCGCGCGGGTTGCGGAACGACGGCCACCCGGGATGGAACAGGCATTGGACCTGCTATGGACGATCCTCGGGGGCGACGGCGGTTATGCAATCCAGCGCATACTCACCGAATCCGGGACGTCGCAAGTCGCGCCCTACCTCGCCGGCGCGCTGGGCGATCCGGCGCGATTCGATAAGCCGGTATTATCTAACAAGATGTTCGCCGACTTCTTTGTCAGGTGGCACGACTTCAAGAGCCGCATGACACGTTTCTTCGTCGATTACGATGTCATGCTGTGTCCGGCCTCTGCGATACCGGCACCAAGGCACGATGCTGCCATGAAGTCGCTGGAAGCAACGATGTTGTCGTACACGGCGCCTTTCAGCATCGCGGGCTGGCCGGTGGTCGTGCTCCGGGTGGGCACGTCGGAGGAAGGGCTGCCGATTGGCGTGCAGATCGTCGGCAAGCCGTTCCAGGAACACGTCGTGCTCGCCGTGGCGCGGTTCCTTGAACGGGAGTTCGGGGGATTCGTCGCGCCGGCCATTTGATCGTGGCGCGCCTGGATCGAGGGCGATCA
This sequence comes from Gammaproteobacteria bacterium, assembly GCA_031414335.1. GTDB lineage: Bacteria > Pseudomonadota > Gammaproteobacteria > Steroidobacterales > Steroidobacteraceae > UBA964. The sequence goes on from JANNVI010000009.1 coordinate 168,513, forward strand.
CCCGGCGTGTCGCGATGACGTGCAATTCAGCCTGACTTACCACAGTCCATACTTGTTGACTTCGTTGCGTCCGACCACCATGTGATGGACCTCATCCGGTCCGTCGGCAAAGCGCAGGGTACGCTGCGAGGTGTACATCCTGGCCAGCGGGGTCCAGTTTGAGATTCCGGTGGCGCCGTGCATCTGGATGGCGTCGTCGATAATTTTGCAGACTTTTTCCGGCACCATCGCCTTGACCGCGCTGACATAGATGCGCGCTTGCTTGTTGCCTAACACGTCCATGGCCTTGGCTGCCTGCAGCACCATCAGCCGGCAGGCGTCAATTTCAATACGTGCGCGGGAGATCACTTCCAGATTTTTGCCAAGTTTGACGATCGGTTTGCCAAAGGCGATGCGCGTGCTGGCGCGTTTAACCATCAGCTCCAGTGCTTTTTCCGCCTGGCCGATCGAGCGCATGCAGTGGTGAATGCGACCCGGGCCCAGACGCAGCTGTGAGATTTCGAATCCGCGCCCTTCGCCCAGCAGCATGTTGTCCTTTGGCACGCGAACGTTTTTGAAACGGATGTGCATGTGGCCGTGCGGGGCCGAGTCGTCGCCGAAGGAATGCATGGGTCCGACCACCTCGACGCCAGGGGTGTCCATCGGGACCAGGATCTGTGACTGCTGATAAAACGGTTTGGCGTTCGGGCTGGTCTTGACCATGGTGATCAATATTTTGCAACGCGGGTCACCCGCGCCCGAGATGTAATATTTCTCGCCATTGATGACCCACTGATCGCCATCGAGTACTGCCGAGGTGCAGATGTTGGTGGCGTCCGACGAAGCCACCGAAGGTTCCGTCATGGCATAGGCCGAGCGGATTTCGCCCGCCAGCAGCGGCTTCAGCCACTTCTCCTTTTGCGCCGGCGTGCCGACGCGTTCGAGCACCTCCATGTTGCCGGTGTCGGGAGCGCTGCAGTTCAAGGTCTCGGAGGCGAGCGGATTCTTGCCCAGTTCGACTGCGATGTAGGCGTAGTCCAGGTTCTTCAGCCCCACGCCGGATTCGGCATTGGGCAGGAAAAAGTTCCACAGGCCGGCCTTCCTGGCCTTGGCCTTGGCGCCCTCAAGCAACTCTAATTGCCGCGGATGATGGCTCCAGCGATCTTTCTTTTGTTCGTCCAGCGCATAAAACTCGTCGGTAATCGGCTCGACGTTCTCGGCAATATGTCGTTGCACAGCGGCCAGCAGCGGTTGCGCCTCGACTGACATTTTCAGGTCGAACAGTTCTGGGTGAAAATCATTCATGCTGGCTCTCCTTAATTGGCTGCGATCCTATATCTTCAGGACAGGAATCCGAAATCGGTGGAATCATCATGCAAGACCTGTTTGACCTGAGCGGAAAGGTCGCTGTCGTGACGGGCGGTTCGCGCGGCATCGGCAAAATGATCGCCGGGGAATTTGTTCGCCGCGGCGTGCGCACTTACATCACGGCCCGCAAGGCCAGGCCCTGCATCGACACTGCCAGGGAACTGTCGCAGCACGGCGAGTGCATCGCCCTGCCGCAGGACCTGTCGACTCTGGAGGGCATCGGCGCTTTCGTCGACCAGCTCAAACAGCGTGAAAGCCAGATCAATATCCTGGTCAATAATGCGGGAGCTGCGTGGGGCGCTCCGTTCGATGAGTTTCCGGAAAACGGCTGGGACAAGGTCATGGACCTCAATCTGAAATCGGTGTTCTTTGTTACCCAGAAAATGGCGCCCCTGCTACGCGCCGGCGCGAGCGCCGAACGACCGGCCAAGGTTATCAACATTGCATCAATCGATGGCCTCAGGAACCCCGAAATCGAAACCTACGCCTACGTCGCCAGCAAGGCGGGACTGATTCACCTGACACGCCGGCTGGCCAAGCGCCTGGCGGGTGAACACATCCATGTCAATGCCATCGCGCCGGGCGCCTTTGCCAGCGACATGAACGTTTGGGCCAGGGACCAACCTGATGTGGTGTCCGCCCGGATCCCGGCGCGGCGCATCGGCGACGCGGCAGACATTGCCGGCACCGCCGTCTACATGTCCTCGCGGGCGGGCGATTACCTGATCGGTATCACGCTGGCGCTGGACGGTGGTGTTACGTTCGCGACGTAAGCGCGTTAGCCCGGCGAGCCGTCAAGCCGGCGCCTGACCTCAGGAGACTCACGACCTATGCAAGTTTCGATCGAAAAGCGCGGACCAATCGGGATCCTCTGGGTCGATCATCCGCCGGTCAATGCCATTTCCCAGGCGGTGCGCCAAGGCCTGCTCGCCGCGCTGGGATCCGCAGCGGCGGATAATGATATTCAGGCGCTGGTGCTCGCCTGCCGTGGCCGTACCTTCATGGCCGGCGCCGACATTACCGAGTTTGGCGGCGGACCAAAACCGCCGGGGCTTGGCGCCGTGATCGACGCGCTCAGCGAAAGTCCAAAGTTGATCGTCGCCGCGTTGTTCGGTACCGCCTTCGGAGGTGGCCTGGAGGTCGCGCTGGGATGCAACTACCGCATCGCTTCGCCGTCGACAAAAATCGGGCTTCCGGAAGTCAAGCTGGGCATTATTCCCGGGGCGCAGGGTACGCAACGATTACCGCGCGTGGCGGGTGTCGACTTTGCCCTGAAACTGATCGCATCCGGTGCGCCGGTGTCGGCCGCAGTGGCGCTCGAAGCCGGCGCGATTGACCGGATCGAAGACGGCGACATCGTCGCAGCCGCGGTGCGTTTTGCCGAAGCACTGCTCGCGACGAAAGCGCCATTGAAAAAATCCCACGCGATCAAGCTGGATGCCAGCAAGTACGATGATCAGTATTTCGCCGCCTTTCGCAAGTCCATCGCCCGCCAGATCCGCGGCATGCATGCCCCCGAGCGCAGCCTCCTGGCAGTCCAGGCGGCGGTTAATCTGCCGTTCGCAGAAGGCGTCCGGCGCGAACGGGAATTGTCTCTTGAGTGCCATAACGATCCCCAGTCCAAGGCGCTGCAACATGTCTTTTTTGCCGAGCGTGCGGCGACCAAGGTCCCCGGACTGGCGCCCGACGTTGAGCTCAAGCCCATCCGTTCGGTCGCCATCATCGGTGCCGGCACGATGGGCGGCGGCATTTCGATGAACTTTGCTAACGTCGGCATTCCCGTCACCCTGCTGGAAATGAATCAGGAAGCGCTCGACAAGGGCCTGGGCGTCATTCGCAGAAACTACGAGGCCAGTGCGCGCAAGGGCAGCATCAGCGACGCCCAGGTGAAAGAACGCATGGGCCTGCTCAGCGGCACCAACAGCTATGCTGATCTGGCTAACGCTGACCTGGTGATCGAGGCGGTGTTCGAGAATATGGAGATCAAGAAAACCGTCTTCTCGACCCTCAACAAGACCGTCAGGGCTGACGCCATTCTCGCGACCAATACTTCTTACTTGAACATCAACGAGATCGCGACGGTCGTTGACAATCCAGGGCGCGTGCTGGGTATGCATTTTTTCTCGCCAGCTAACGTGATGCCGCTGCTGGAAATTGTGCGCGCTGCAAAGACCAGGCCGGAAGTACTGGCCACGGTGCTCAAGCTGGCCAGGACCATCCGGAAAACCGGCGCCGTGGCCGGTGTGTGCCACGGCTTTATCGGTAACCGGATGTTGTCCGGCTACGGGCACGAAGCCCACATGCTGGTGCTCGAGGGCGCCAGGCCGGAACAGGTCGATCGCGCGCTGTACGAATTCGGCATGCCGATGGGCGTGATCGCCATGGCCGATCTGGCCGGGATAGACATCGGTTATCGACTGCGCCAGCAGCTCGACCAGAGCGTCTATGACGTTCGCACCTCCTACGTATCAGACCGGCTGGTGGAAATGGGCCGACTGGGTCAAAAGACCGGTGCTGGCACCTACGACTACAAGGCCGGCGACCGCACACCCATTCCTTCGCCGGTGACCGCGAAGCTCATCGCCGAGGCGGCCGAGAAATTCGGCATCAAACAACGTGCGATCACCGATGAGGAAATCATCGAGCGCTGCTTTTTCTCGATGTTCAACATTGGCTGCGATGTACTCAACGAGGGTATGGCCTACCGAGCGTCCGATATCGACATCGTCTATATCAACGGCTATGGCTTTCCCGCCTGGCGCGGCGGCCCGATGTACTGGGCTGAAAATGCCGTTGGCCTGACACGCGTACTGGACCGGATTCGCGAATTTGCGGATCGGCACGGTGAGCGCTATTGGCGGCCGTCACCATTGCTCGAACGACTGGTGGCCGAAGGCGGAAAACTGCGCGACATCAGGAAAAGCTAACGCGCGACAGCAAGGGGTGATACCGCCGGGCCTCAGCCGGCTTCGACGACCGCCCAGCCTGCTTGCGCGACTTGCCTGGCATGCTGGTGGTACTCCAGTGAGGATTTTGACGATGCGTTGCCCTCCAGGCCACGCTTGTAGACGCCCTGCGCAATGGCGCACAGGCGAAACTTGCAGAAGGCAATGTAGAACGGCCAGTTGGAAACTCCGCCCCTGCCGGTCTGTTGGCAGTAGATGTCGATCAGTTCTTGTTCATCAGGAATTCCGCGAGCCCGGATCTGTTCACGGGACCAGCCGGCATGGTGGTAGAAAATGCAGGCATAGGCCAGGTCGCCCAGGGGGTGACCGATGGTGCTGAGCTCCCAATCCAGCACGGCGCGGATTCGCGGTTCGCGGGGATGGACCACCATGTTACGAATCGAGAAATCGCCGTGAACTATCGAAACAGCGTCATCCTCGGGGATATGCCCCGGCAGCCACCCGATCAGTCGATCCATCGCCGCGATCGGGTCGGTTTCAGACGCCCGATACTGTTGCGTCCAGCGGCCAATCTGCCGGGCGTAATAATTGCCGGGCTTGCCGAAGCCCGCCAGCCCCACGGCCGAATAGTCGACGCGGTGAAGACATCCCAGCACGCGCATGTAGTCGCGATAGATGGCGCCCATGTCGTCGGGCGCAATGCCCGATTCCATCGGTTTATTGAGGATGCGCCCCTGCACCCACTCCATGACAAAAAACTGCGTGCCGATGACCGATTCGTCGTCGCAAAAGAGTTCCATGCGCGGGACCGGGACAGCCGTTTTCTGCAGCGCGTTCATGACCGCGTATTCGCGCTCGACCGCGTGCGCCGACTGCAGCAGTTTTCCGGGCGGTTTCTTGCGCAGCACCCAGCGTTTTCCTGCGGACTCCAGCAGGTAGGTCGGGTTGGACTGCCCGCCTTCGAACTGCCTAACAGCGAGGTCGCCTCCAAAGCCGCCAAGATGAGCTCCAAGGTAGGCTGTCAGTCGATTCATGTCGAGCGCGTGCTCGGCTCGCACCGCGGTAATTTCCGGCTCGTTGTCCACAGATCAGGTCCACGCGTGTTCGTGCATCAGCGCGCATCGTACCGTGTTTGCCCGCACTATACCGAATGAGGCGCGATCCACATTTCCGCGCTCGCCGACGCGGGTCGCGCGTTAGGTCTAAGATTAACTGACAGGAGACACCTCTATGCATGCGTGGATCTGCGACAACCCGATTGGTACTGAAGCGCTGCGCTGGCAGGAACTGCCCACGCCCGAACCGCAGGCGGGCGAAGTGCGCATCGCCATCCGTGCCGCCAGCCTGAACTTTCCAGACTTGCTGATCGTGCAGAACAAATATCAGATGAAGCCGCCATTGCCCTTCGTGCCGGGCTCCGAGTTTGCCGGCCTGATCGAAGCCGTGGGTGCGGGCGTGACGGCGTTCAAGCCAGGCGACGCCGTGGCGGTGTGCGCCGGAACCGGCGCCTTCGCCACGCACGCCTGCGTCAAGGCCTCGCAGGCGATGCCGCTGCCATCCGGGTTCCCGTTCGACGATGCGGCGGCTTTCGTACTCACATATGCAACCTCGCACCACGCACTGGTTGACCGCGCGGCGCTGCAAGCGGGCGAGACCGTGCTGGTGTTAGGTGCGGCCGGCGGCGTGGGAACGGCGGCAATCCAGATCGCCAAAGCGATGGGCGCCCGGGTGATCGCCGCCGCATCCAGCGACGAGAAGCGCGCGCTGTGCAAAGAAATTGGCGCCGATGCGACGATCAACTACAGCAGTGCCGATCTGCGCGAACAATTGAAGTCGCTCACCGACGGCAACGGGCCTGACGTGGTCTATGACCCGGTCGGCGGTGATTTTTCCGAACCCGCGTTTCGCTCCATCGCCTGGCGTGGCCGCTATCTGGTAGTGGGCTTTGCGCAAGGCGGCATTCCTGCGTTGCGGCTGAATCTTCCCTTGCTCAAAGGCGCCTCCATCGTGGGGGTGATCTGGGGCGAGTTTGCCCGGCGCGAACCCAAGGCGAATGCGCAAGGGCTCGGCGAACTGATGCGCTGGTATGCGCAAGGCAAGATCAAGCCCGTGATCGAGCAGAGATTGCCGATGAACCAGTTGCTGCAAGCCTTTGCACGCATGGGCAGCCGGCAGGTGCGAGGTAAGCTGGTACTGACAAACCCCTGAGCAGGGAACTGGTCAATTTGTCAGGACATCAATAGCCGGAAAGTCTTGCGAACCGGTTCAAATGAAAACGCTGGTCGCCGAATAGCGCTTGCGCCACACGAGCCCGCTTCAAAAAGAATCCCATGTCGAACTGGTCCGTCATGCCGATTCCGCCATGCATCTGGATACCTTCGTTGGTAGCCAGCTCAGCGACTTTACACAGCTTCGCTTTGGCCATGCTGGTCAGCACGCCGGCTTTCTCCGGGGAATCATCCAGTCCGCGCAGTGCCCTGATGACCAGTGATTTGCACAACTCGATCTCAGTCCACAGGATTGCGGCACGGTGCTGCAGGGCCTGGAATGATCCGATCGGGACGCCGAACTGTTTTCGGTCCTTCAGGTACTCGAGTGTTCGCCGGAAACTTTCACTGGCGATCCCCAATAGTTCTGCCGCCAGATGGGCATTGGCAATATTGAGCACTGCATCCAGGGTCGCAAACCCCTGATCTACCGTGCCCAGGATCTGGTCTGCCGCGACTGTCACGTTAGCAAACCGAATGTCGGCGGCGCTGCGGCTGTCCACCATCGGCGTGCGACTGACCTCCACACCTTTGGCTTTGCGGGGCACCAGGAACAGCGTGATGCCGTGATTGGCTCCTGGCTCTCCCGAGGTCCGCGCCGCGACGATCAGCTGGTCCGCGATATCACCGTCCACGACAAAGCTCTTGAACCCGTTCAACTGGTAGACCCCGTCTGACGGCTTGGCGGTGGCTGCGATCCGCGTCGGATCGTGGCGCGGTGTTTCGTCCAGGGCGAGAGCCAGGGTGAGCTTGCCGAGTGCGACCGCCGGCAGCAATTCGGCTTTCTGTTGCTCGGTGCCCGCCAATGTGAGTGCCGAGGCGCCGACGATGGCTGTGGCAAACAGCGGTGAGCTTGCCAGGGCGCAACCCACCTGCTCGCTGATCTGGCCCATGGCGACGTGGCCCAGACCGAGCCCTCCCCGTTGTTCCGATATCAGAACGCCGGGCCAGCCCAGTGCAATCATTTGTTGCCAAAGCTCGGCCGAGTAGCCCTGCGGGTTATCGTTGTCACGCAGCTTGCGCAGCACGCCCGGCCCGGCCAGATCAGCCAGCAATTCTGCGGCCGACTTGCGGACCATTTGTTCGTCTTCGTTGAGTACCAGCTGCATGATCAGCCGAGCCCCAGAATTCGCTTGGCGATGATGTTGAGTTGCACCTCGGAAGTGCCGCCCTCGATCGAATTACCCTTGGACCGCAACCACAGACGCGCTTCGGAATCCTCACGCCAGCTCAGGGCCGCGCTCCCTTGCAGAGCGATCAACAACTCGTGTCGTCGTATGTTGAGCTCAGTGCCGTAATACTTGAGCATCGCGGACGTATTGCCCACGCCAAAGGTGGCTATCTCGGCCCTGACCCGCTCCATGGTCAGCTGCTGGCTGCTGAAATCGATCTCCCATTGCGCGACCTCCGCGCGCAGCAACTCGTCCGCAAGGCGTCCGGACTGCAGACCGACCGCTGCAATCGCTTCGTCTGCCAGCGACTTCTCCCCTGGAGCGCTGCCAATGCTGCCAATCATCTCCCGCTCGTGAGTCAGCAGGTACTTGGCGATGGTCCAGCCGTTGTTGATCTCGCCAACGACCTGGTGTTTTTCGACACGGACATTTTCCAGGAAGGTTTCACAGAATTGCGAACTGCCGGAAATAAGCCGGATGGGCCGAGCCATCACGCCCGGCGTTTCCATGTCGAACAGCACCAGGCTGATTCCGGAGTGTTTGTTAGCCTCGGTACCGGTTCTCACCAGGCAGAACATCCAGTCAGCGCGGTCGGCATAGGTTGTCCAGACCTTTTGGCCGTTGACCATGAAATGGTCGCCGCGATCTTCGGCCCGGGTTTGCAGTCCCGCCAGGTCTGAACCTGCGTTAGGTTCGCTGTACCCCTGGCACCATCGAATCTCGCCGCGAACGATCGGCGGCAGGTGCTCTTGTTTCAGTGCCTCGGATCCGAACTGCAGAATGGCCGGCCCGATCATCCAGATACCAAAACTCTGCAACGGAGCTCTGGCCGTCATGGCGGCCATTTCCTCCTGTAACACCTTTGCCTCGTCTTTGCTTAACCCGCCGCCACCGTATTCTTTCGGCCAGGTGGGCGTGGTCCATCCCCGGGCTGCCATCCGCTGCAGCCACAATTTCTGGTCTGCACTTTGAAAAGTGAATTTGCGACCACCCCAGCAGCGGTCCTGTTCGGACATGGGGGTGCGCATGGAGCGTGGGCAGTTGTCTTCCAGCCAGGCGCGGGTTCCCTGCCGGAATGCCGTCAAATTCTGCATCATTCGCATCTCGGGGAAAGGTGCCGCGGAGAACAGGGTTTGCTTGTCATTTGCGCAAACGTAGCATATTGCTATAGCGCTTTCTTTCAGAGCGACCACGGGAGCGGCCATTGATTGAATCGATCATGACCCGCCAACAGGCGATCCAGGAGCTGTGCGCCCCGGGCCAGCCGTATGAGTTGCAGCTCACCGACATCCGTGGCCGGAAATGCCGGGTATTCGCCAATGCGCCGCCGACCCTTCGCGACCTTTACGCGGGCACCCGAAGTGATCTGGATTTCCTGATCTATGACGATGAGCGCATGAGTTTCGACCAGGTTTTTCGTCGCGCCAGTGCGCTGGCGAAAGCGCTGCTGGAGGACTACGGGATCCGGCACGGCGACCGTGTGGCCATAGCCATGCGGAACTATCCTGAGTGGGTCGTGACTTTCTTTGCCGTGACGTCCATCGGCGCCATCGCAGTTTCGATCAACGCGCTGTGGACGGCGGATGAACTGTCTAACAGCTTGCTGAACTGCGAGCCCCGCCTGATCGTAGTCGATCAGGACCGGCTGGATCGCCTGGCCGATCGCGTCGTCCCATCAGGCCTCAGAATCATCCGTGTACGCGCGCAACAGAATGCCCGCATCGCATCCGATGAATGGAACCAGGTATTGAGTGCGCACGCCGGTGCCGAGATGCCGCAGGCAAGCATCAGTCCCGATGACGATGCGACGATTCTTTACACATCGGGCTCGGCCGGGCACCCCAAGGGAGCGGTTTCCAGTCACCGCAATATCATCCACGCGCTGCTGTCCCTGGAGCTGGATTTGGCGATACGCCAACGCAGGGGGCTGAAATCGCTGCCCGTGCCTGCACACCAGCACGGCATGCTGTTGGCCGTACCGCTGTTTCATGTCATGGGCTCTCACACGGGGATGCTGGCTGCTCTCAGGTCGCAACGCAAACTGGTCTGCATGTACCGGTGGGACGTGCAACTGGGCATGGAGTTAATCGAACGCGAGCGCCTGACCCTGCTGAACGCACCCTCCACCATCACCGGCGACTTGGTACAAGCGGCGGCGTCGACGAAACGCGATTTATCGAGTCTGCTGCTGGTGGGCGGTGGCGGCGCGGCGCGCGCACCCGAACAGGTACGCAGTATCGGTCGACTGTCGGCAGCGGTTTTTCCAGTCACGGGTTGGGGGATGACCGAAACCAATGTCATTGGCACTACCGTCGCCGGAGATTGTTATCTGCAGCGCCCCACGAGCTCTGGCCAGTGTTCGGCCGTTCTGGATCTGCGGGTTGTGGACGAACACGGCAACGAGGTGCCCGCCGGCGAGCGCGGGGAGTTGCAAGTGCGGGGCACCTCCATGTTTCGGGCTTACTGGAGATCGCCTGACGCCAATGCCGCGGCGTTTGACGGTGATTGGTTCAGCACCGGAGACGCAGCCCTCATCGACGACGAGGGTTATTTGTACATCGTTGACCGTATCAAGGATCTGGTCATCCGCGGCGGTGAAAACATTGGTTGTGGTTTGGTTGAAGCGGCCTTGGCTGAACATCCGGATGTCGTTGAGGCCTGTGTCTATGCGGTGCCCGACCCGCGTTTCGGAGAAGTGGTCGCAGCAACTTTATATGTCACCCACACGCTGGCGGAGAGTGAGCTGCATGAGTTCCTGGCTAACAAGCTGGCCCAGTTCGAAATCCCCCATTACATCCACCAGCAATTTGAACCGCTGCCTCGCATCGCATCCTACAAAATCGCCAAGCGGCGATTGAAAACCGAAGCCATTGAGCGGCTGGGACTGGGCCAGGTAGCCGCATCATGACTCAGTGCAACGAGCGGGCGCGCGCGCGACGCGGCTGCTGGTCCGAATATCACTGCGCACGACGCCAGTCTGCCCATTTTTGACTTGATCATCTGGGACGAGTAGGTTCTGGCAAATGACAAGCACCTCGATCCATTGCGGGCAATCGCCGGACGCGCCGCGCCTGCGCCGATTTGCGAGAGCCATCCTGTTAACCGCGTGCGCGTTTGGCTTTGCCACAGCATCGCCCGCAGTCTTCGCGCAGGATGTGCAGTTGTCGCCGGTACGCCGAACGACGATCGCGAGCGGCGATCCGGAAGCCTCGTTGCGTTTCTATCGTGACCTGCTCGGGTTCACGGTCGAGTACGACGTCGTGGCCACCGAGCCCGGCCAGCTGGCGGCATTCTTTCCCTTGGCTACGAAAGGACGGGCCATCGCGTTGCGTAGCGGCGAGAAAATGGGTGGTTCGATTGGACTCTTCAACACGCCCGGCATGAAACGCGGTGGCCAATGCAAGGAAAACGCCGCGGGCGGTGCCGTCGCGATCCTGCTGCTGACCAACGACCTCGACGCCCTTTACCGCCGACTCAAGGCCGCGGCCGTGCCGTTCGTCAACGAGCCGCACACCTATGACAACAGCCGCGGCAAAGGCCCGATCGGGACGTTCACGGTGTTCGACCCGGACTGCGTCCGCGTCGCCTTCGCGCAGATCAAGCGCGAAACGCTCGAGCAGAGCGAGCGCCGGTAGCCTGGCCCGGTTTCAGTGCCGGCCCGCGGGACTTGCGCTTCAGCTAACGGCTGGTCGCCGCCTGGTACGCGGGCCGCGCGAACAACAGAGCGAGCGCGCCGAGTGGCACGACCAGTGCCGACAGCGCACCGATCGCGATACCAATCTTCGCGGCGTCTCGCAGCAGATAGTCGCTGATCAATGCGACGCCGGTCGGGCCGAGCGTGAAGGCTACGAGGTTACCGACCAGCAGGTAAAGTGCCATGACGCGTGCCCGCAGCCTGTTAGGTGCGATCGCCTGCAGGCTTGCGGCCGGCATGCCCTGTGTCAAACCGAAAAACAGCGACATCGCAGCCAGGCTCGCCATGGCCCAGCCGCCAGTCGGTGCAAAAGGCGCCGCAACTGCGAATGGCAGCGAGCTGAGTGAACCGACGATGGCGACGCGCAGGAACGCGTTGGGCACGCCGCGCGCGAGGAGGCGATCGGCCCACCAGCCACCTAACAGGATTCCGGACGTGCTGCAGACGAGAAGAATTGTTCCGTAGGCCACGCCCACCTGGGCGATATCCCAGCCATGGCGGCGGACCATGAAGGCCGGAGTCCACATCAGGTAGGCGGCGAGTGAGACGCCGATCAGCGAGTAGCCGGCCGCGAGCAACGCGAAGAGCTTGCCGCGCTCGCGAAGGAAGTGGCGAAACGGCGGCGCTGGCGAGCCTTCGACCGACAAATCCTCGTGACGCGCCGGTTCGCGAAACGCCAGCAGCACCAGCGCCAGCAGCGGACCCGGGACGCTGACAATCAGGAAGGCGAGTTGCCAACCGGCCAGTGTGCCCGCCACCGGCAGGTCGATGGGAGGCGCCGTCGCAGCCCATTGGGCGACGGCGCCTCCCACAATGAACGCGAGCCCAACGCCGGCGATGGCGCCGATGGAGTACACGCCCAGCGGGCGAGCGCGCTTGGCAGGCGGAAAGCTGTCAGAAATCATCGAGTAAGCGGCTGGAGACAGTCCGGCTTCGCCCACTCCCACGCCGACGCGCGCGAGGAACAGCGCCGGGAAGCTAACAGCAAACCCACAGGCCGCCGTCATCGCGCTCCACATCGTCAAGCTCGCGGCGACCAGGTTGCGGCGCGACCCGCGGTCAGCGAGCCAGGCGCAGGGAATGCCCATGATCGAGTAAAACACCGTAAAGGCGACGCCGGCGAGCAGGCTGAATTCAGTGTCGGAGATGGCAAGATCACGGCGCACAGGCTCGACCAGCAGCGCGAGGATCTGCCGGTCAATGAACGCGAGGGCATAGGCGGCGAGCAGCAGCAGCACAAGCGCCCAGCCGCGCGCCGGCGACGGCCAGGTCAATTGCCGGGCCCGAGCTTCTTAGCCTGCAGCCCGCCAACCGTCATGCAATCCCCCGTTGTCATGCTGGTAGAGTGCGCAACTCGGTTTCGTAATGCAAGTCAGAGTCATGATGCAACACTTTGATGCGCTCGTTGTCAGGCGATACCCTGCGTTAGGCGCCTTGGCGCAGCCGCCAGAGGGACGTCACTTCGGCCTTGCGAGCAGCGTAAAGCGGATCGGTCGGATCGGATGCGCGCGGATGAGTCGGCAGCGCGTCGATGCGGTCCACCACGTTGAGCCCAGCCGCCTCGAACGCGGCAAGCAGTGACGACCTCGAGCGCAGGCCCAGGTGCTCCGCCAGATCCGACAGAATCAGCCATCCCTCGCCGCCCGGCACCATATGCGTGGCAAGGCCGTGCAGGAACCCATGCAGCATGCGGCTTTCCGGATCGTAAATCGCCTGTTCGAGCGGCGAGCTCGGGCGCGCCGGCAGCCATGGCGGGTTGCACACAATGAGCGCCGCGCGGCCTTCAGGAAACAGATCTGCCTGCTGCACATCAACACCAGCTAACACACCAAGTCGATCAAGGTTCTCGCGCGCGCAGGCCAGTGCTCTGGGGTCCTGGTCGGTGGCTAACACACGACCGACGCCGCGGCGCGCGAGGACTGCTGCCAGCACACCCGTGCCGGTGCCGATATCGAACGCGAGATCGCAGGACGCCAAAACCTCGGGCAGCGGAGCCTTCGCAACCAGTTCTACATATTCACCGCGGATCGGGGCGAATACGCCATAGTGCGGGTGGATCCGCCCGCCAACCGCGGGAATATCGATGCCCTTGATGCTCCACTCATGCGCGCCGATCATACCTAACAATGCTCGCACCGAGATGAGCCCAGGCCCATCTCCCGAGCCGAGCGCCTCACTGACGGCCAACCGAATGTCTGGCGCACGCTGCAAATCGATGCTGAGGTCCTCACGCAACTCCATCAGCAGCATCGCGAGCGTCCGCGCGCGCTGCGCGCGAGCCTGGCGCTCGAGATTGAAGGCTGCGGCGATGGCCGCCGATCCGAGCGGCGCCAGCGTTTTCCCGGAGCGACGCTGACTGCGGTCAGCGCGGTTCGTGAGTGCAATCAGCATTTGCCGCGCGTTGTGAAAATCGCCGCGCCACAGCAGCGCAACGCCCTGGCATGCGTGCCCGTAGGCCTCATCGGCAGTCATGCGGTCATCGGCAATCATCACGCGCTTCGGCGGCGGCGCCCCGCGCTCGGAGTGCCAGCGCGCTTCACGCGCACCACCTTTCTCAATCCAATGAACAACCGGTTTGTCAGGCATGGCCGCGCGCCACATGCGCCGGGCTCAGAACTTTTCGTCGCGGCGCAGATAGCGCCACTGACCTAACGGCAGACCTCCGAGCGGCACGCCGCCGCTGCGGACACGCTTCAAGCCGGTCACCGCGAGGCCTGCCAATTCACACATGCGGCGAATCTGGCGCTTGCGGCCTTCGCGCAACACGAAACGCAACTGATTCTCGTTCTGCCACGACACTTGCGCTGGCTTGAGCGCGACACCATCCAGCATGAGACCGTGCCGCAACCGTCGCAAGCCGTCGTCCGACAGCGTTCCCTCGACACGCACCAGGTACTCCTTCTCGACCACGGAGTGCTGGCCGATCAACTGCTTGGCAACTCGTCCGTCCTGCGTGAATACCAGCAGCCCAGTCGAGTCGATGTCCAATCGTCCGGCGGGCGCCAGTCCGCGCAAGTGTGCGTGCTGGAACTGCAGCGGCGATCGATCTTCGGTCCAGCGATTCTCCGGCCGAACTAACACCACCGCAGGTTCGTAACCGTCCTCGGGCTGACCTGAAACGTAGCCGATCGGCTTGTGAAGCAGAATCGTCACCTGCTCACTCTGGTGCGCCTGCGCCGCGCGATCGATTTCGATGTGCGCCTGTCGCGAGACCCTGACGCCGAGCGTGTCGATGACCTTGCCGTCAACTTTCACCCAACCTTTCACGATCCACTCTTCGGCTTCGCGGCGCGAGCACAGGCCCATCTCGCCCATCAGTTTTGACAGCCGTGGATCGGCCAGATTCTCGTTGCCAGGGTGTCGATTCATGGGGAGCGGAATTCCTGAGCGCCCTACTGTAGTTACACTTCGACGACTTCGATAGCCTCGACAGCGTAATCGCGCTATGCAGGCTTGTCTTTTGGCGGAGAGGTCGACGCGTGGCCAAAGGCGCGCGCGTGATCACATGTCGTCACGGCAGAAAGCCCAGCTCACGCTGGTGCCGAATGGCCAGGACGCGCACTTCATCCTGCGAAACCACGAACCGATACAAGGCGAGGTACCCTGTTTGTCCATAGGAAATGACCAACTCGCGCAGCTCACCTTCGATTCGCCGACCGACCAATGGATGCGCCCTGAGGTTATCAACGGCCGACTGGATGGCTGCAACCGCATCCAATGCCGCGTCAGGGTTTTTCTCCCGCAGGAACTGGAACGCGCGCGCTATGTGGTCGAGCGACCGCGCTGAATAGACTACCTGCGCCACGGTTTGGGCCGCGCTGCGGATTCGTCAGTCGCAAGGCGTTTCATCCAGGCATGAACGTCCGCCGCACGATAGACCTCGCCCGTTTTCTCGATGTCCGCGTCTGCCGCGAGCGCCTCTTTGACGAGACTGCGCATTTGTTCCTCGTAGTCGGCATGCCGCTCGACCGCTTCCACGATCAGGCTATGGGCTGAACGCCCGGTCTGCTTGGCCAGTGAACCGAGTCGGGCCCGTAATTTCGGGGGTAATCGGATGGTAGTCGTTGCTGCCATGGTCGGGCTCCTTCATCCTCGTGATAGCACAAATATAGCACAAGCTGTGGACAGGCGCAGCAATTGGACGCCTATCGGCTTTGCAAGTCGTTGATCTTCGCCGACTGCGAGCTGACCCTTCTAGCGGAGGTAGCCGCTTTGTCGGCCCCGCTCCGACATTCCATGGCGTTTCCTTCCTAACGGGCGGGGAATTCTGACCCGTGTTTGGACAGTCTTGGACGCCGGTTGACAGTCGTAACCGAAAAATTTGACTCGCCATCGCGGCGGCGGATAAGGTGGGTTCAGACCGGAGGGATACGAACAACAACCGCGGACGACGTCGGTGATGATGATCGTTGCCCCCCCGATCCGCTAAATCCACTCAAAATCAGGGGCTAAAAATGCGAATTTCAACGATGGTTCTGACCTGCGTGATTCTGGCCACGTTCGGTGCGACGGCCAGCGCGGACGATAAGACCGATCTGATTGCGCGCGACAAGGTATGGGGCGCGGCGGGTTCAAAGGGTGATCGGGACGCCGTGGCGAAACTGCTTTCCGACAAACTGCTGTCGGTCAGCAAAGACGGTGTCACGGACAAAAAGGGCGAGTTGTCGGGGGAAGCCGCGCCCGCGGGCGCGACGTACGAGCCAACCGACTACAAGGTCATGTTTCTCGACAAGAACACCGCGATCATGACGCACGGGACGAAGGGCGTTGACGCGCACTACAGCCTGCACGTGTGGTCGCGCGAGGGCGGCCAGTGGAAGGTTATTGCAACCTCGACGACACCGGAGGCGCCAAAAAAGTAGCGAGGGCCGCGTACCGGCGCTGACGTCAAACGAACCCCGGCCTCGCGCCGGGGTTCTTGTTTGTGCGGGTTCGAGGGTGCCTTCCGGGGAGCCGCCGTTAGCATCGAACTGCCGATGTTGACCCGCTGCGGCCTGCAAGACCGGTTGCCGACTGTCACCGCCCGATATTTCTCGGTTCAAGCATGCGCGACCCTTGGCTCTCCACGTCACGCGCGTGATTTCACGGTCGAACGCACACTCAAGCGCATGCCGTAGGCCGCCAAAATTGCGGTGAGCGTATCGAGGCGCGGATTGTCGCGCTCCGAGAGCGTGCGATAGAGAGTCTCGCGGGACAGCTTGGTCTTGTCGGCAAGGGCCGCCATGCCACCGACCGCTTCAGCAACCGTGCGCAGCGCAATGGGCACAGCGCGTGGGTCACCGTCTTCGAGCATCGCCTCAATGTACGCGGCGACTTCGACCTCGTTTCGCAGGTGTTGCGCCGCGTTGAACGGGCGGCTTCGGTTTGCGCGCTTGGTAGTCTTTTTAGTACGTTTTGGCATGTTCAATAACCTTTGTTTGCGTGCATTTGTCGCCACCGCCTATCGACTTCCAATCGCCAAGCAGTCCCGCTTTCAATCGATCCAGCCTGGCCACAATACGGGCACGGCTTACCGGATCTCGCAATCCATCCAACCAGTGAGTCAGCGGGACCCTGCCCGCGGACGTTTGGCATTCCCTGATTTCCACAAATAATGTTGTCGCCTAAAGGCTACAGCAAGACAATGCGGCCAAAGCCAGCAACGGGCGGGCTGCCCTTGAACGGCTGCTTCAGGACGGCGGTTTCAGCGCAGCGACCGTCCGCTTAGCGACGATAGCGGCCGCCAACATTCGACCAGAATCAAACTGGGCAAAACAGCGCGCTGTTAAGGCTCATTTGGTAACACGGACCAACACCCAATGCGCTCACGCCGCCAAGGCCTTCAGCACTGCCTTGGGATCGGACTTGATGGCCCGCAGCAAAGCCTTCGCGGGACCCGTTGGCTCACGCCGCCCTTGTTCCCAATTGCGCAGCGTGCCGACATCAACCTGAATTAGTTGCGCGAACTGCGGCTGACTTAGTCCTGTAATTGCACGAATTTCTTTGACAGTCGAAGCCTTGACCAAGAACTTCCGTGAAGGCGCCCGCGCACCACGGACAATTTCGTTCATCTGAGTCATGCTTTCGACCAGGCGTTTGAACAATTTCTTATCCATCGTCACCACTCCGCATTAATTCGCTGCAGTATTTTTTTTCTTTGGGCGTCAGGTCGTCCTTGATCCCTTTGCGGTAGATCAGAATCATTCGAATCTGATCCTGCGCAACCGCGTGGTAATAAATGACACGTGTACCGCCCCTCTTGCCCCGTCCCGGCGTCGACCATCTTCCGAGAATATTGGCGATTCAATGAATGACATTCAAGATACTACGCCAATGACGTATAGTACGTCATTGACGCACTGCACGAAGCGCAATCCGGCTCGTCTTGAAAATAAATGATGCAGGCCCGCATCACTTGACCAGCCTCAGTTTGGGCGGCGCGACATTTCGGTGCCGTCCGCATCGCCTTCGCACAGATCAAGCGCGAAACGCTCGAGCAGAGCGAGCGCCGGTAGGCTTGCGGCACGGAGCTCGTTTAACTTAAGGCAAGCGGGATCCTTTTCTGCCGCTGTAAACATGACCCGAAATCGGGGGGAACCGACGGTATTGCGTATATTTTGTAAATTACGTATAATCCACTAATTCTGTTTCGCCAGCGAGGATCCACCATGACGCGAGTGCCCGCCAGTGAATTCCAGCGCGAGTTCGGCCGCTTGCGAGGGGTCGCGCATCGCGAAGCGGTGATCGTGACCAGCCATGGGCGCGACGATGTCGTGCTGCTCTCGGCCGAGGAATACCAACGCCTGCGCAGCCTGGACCGTCGCGCGATGCACGTTTCCGCACTCACAGATCAGGAACTCGCGGCGCTGGATGAGGTGAAAATTTCTGACGAAGCCGCTCGCTACAATCACGAGATGACGTGACTGCTAACGAATGGCGCCTACCCTTCCGCAGCCGGGCCAGGTCATTCGTTATGCCTACCTTTGGTGGAATGAGGCGCGCCTCGGCCGCGAGGATGGAAGCAAAGATCGACCCTGCGGCGTCATCCTGACGCGCATCGATAAGGCAGGCCAGGCGATCGCCTATGTCCTGCCGATTACACACACGCCGCCACTGAAGGACGAGTACGGTATAGAAATTCCGCGCGCGACCAAAATTCGTCTCGGACTCGATACCGAACGATCCTGGATCATCACCACAGAACTCAATCAATTTGCCTGGCCCGGTCCTGACATCAGACCCACCGCATCGGGCGAATACGTTTATGGGTACTTGCCTGAAAAGCTGATGCAACTCGTGTTAGCTCAGGTCAGGTATCACGCTCGCGAAAAGCGACTGAAGAACATCGAACGGACCGAATAGCGCTCGCTCTGTGGACGGGCGCAGCAATTGGACGCCGATCGGCTTTGCAGGTCGTTGATCTTTGTCGACTGCGAGCCCCCCCCCATGTGGTCAATATTCGATGCATGTCCACAGTTCCAGGTTCATGCATTGGCTGAGCCATTGCGGGCATTTTCGCAACGGAGTCCTTACAGGTACGCGTCAGTTTGCATCGCTATATCACTAGGTGCTATAGTACAAAGATGCGGCGAATATTCAAGACCCGAACATTCGCACGTTGGAGCCGCAAAGCTGGGGTCAAAGGCGATCAGCTGCGCGTTGCGGTAACGGAGATGACCGAAGGCCTCGTCGATGCGGACCTGGGCGGTCGTGTTTACAAGAAGCGGGTTGCCCTTCCGGGTCGTGGCAAAAGCGGTGGCGCAAGAACTATTTTGGGAACGAATCTTGGTGATCGGTGGTTCTTTTTGTTCGGCTTCCAGAAAAATGAACGCGCCAATATAGATGCCAGAGAACTCGCTGCGTTGCAGGCTGTTGCGAAGGCGTTGTTAGATATGAATGACAAGGGTTTGGAGCGTGCCGTCGTTGAAGGCGAGCTCACGGAGATTTCAGATGAAGAAAAGCCGACTGTTCAATGAAATGCAGGAGACTGCGCGCGGTCTGTCCCGCATTGGCGCGATGGACAAGCTCAGTGTGCGGGAACTCGACGCGTTAGCAATACCGCCCGTTCGCGAGCTCTCAGCAAAACAGATCCGAGCGATCCGCTCGCGTGCGCGAATGAGTCAGGCGCTGTTTGCCGCGCTACTCAATACCAGCGTGTCCACAGTACAAAAATGGGAAATCGGCGAGAAACGCCCCAGCGGTCCTTCGCTGAAGCTCCTGGATGTGATTGAGCGCAAAGGCATCGAATCGCTCGCCTAACAATATGCCGTGCCGGGTCAAACTTGCGCGACCCGCGACTCTCCGCGACGTGCTCTAGATTTCGCAGACGACCGTAGGCTCAATCACCTGCCATCCCGCCTACCGCTTCAGTGACAGTGCGCAAGGCCACAGGCACTGCCCGAACATCACCATCTTCTAACATCGCCTCAATGTACGCGGCGACTTCGACCTCGTTTCGCAGGTGTTGCGCCGCGTTGAACGGGCGGCTTCGGCTTGCGGGCTTGGTAGTCTTTCCAGTACGCCTTGGCATTTCGAACATCCTTTGTTTGCGTGTGCTTGTCGCCGCCGCCTATCGACTTCCAATCGCCAAACAGCCTGCCTGCAACCGATCCAGCCTGGCCACAATACGCGCACAGCTTGCCGGATCTCGCAATCCATCCAACCATTGAGTCAGCGGGACCCTGCCCGCGGCCGTTTGGCATTCCCTAACGTCCACAAACGCGGCCAAAGCCAGCAACGGGCGGGCCGCCCTTGAACGGCTGCTTCAGGACGGCGGTTTCAGCGCAGCGACCGTCCGCTTAGCGACGATAACGGCTGCCAACATTCGACCAACACCCAATGCTCTCACGCCGCCAAGGCCTTCAGCACGGCCTTGGGATCGGACTTGATGGCGCGCAGCAAGGCCTTCGCAGGTCCCGTTGGCTCACGCCGACCCTGTTCCCAATTGCGCAGCGTGCCGACATCAACCTGGAGTAGTTTCGCGAACTGCGGCTGGCTCAATCCTGTAATCGCGCGAATATCTCTGACGGTCGACGCCTTGACCGTAAACATCCGTGACGGCGCCCGCTCACCACGAACAATTTCGTTCATCTGAGTCATGCTGTCGACCAAGCGCTTGAAAAACTTTTTATCCATCATCACCACTCCGCATCACTTGACCAGCCTCAGTTTGGGCGGCGCGACATTTCGGCGCGTGGCCGTCGTCGCCGGACTGACAGGCCCTTCGCGCAGCCTGTCCAGATAGTCCGCCCAATGCTGTAGCATCTTGCGTCGCTCATCGACCCTAACACTGCGATTGTAGGCCGCTCGAATCTGATCTTTCGGCACATGCGCCAACTGCAACTCGATCAGGTCCGGATTCCAACCCTGCTCGTTGAGCAACGTACTCGCAGCCGCACGCACGCCGTGCGCGGTCTGCTCATCCTTACTGATACCCAGTCGACGTAGCGCGGCGACCAGGGTGTTGTCGCTGAGCGGCTTCAACATGGCCTGCGGGCTCGGAAACACGTAGCGACCGTGCTCCGTCACGGCATGCAATGTTTCCGCCAAGTGCCTGGGATCTGTGACAGCAACGAAATTCCTCTGGGTCACGCCGACCCCAGAATTCACGGACCCACATGGAGCATCAGGGCCCCGACAGCGACGCGACGAACGCATCGTAAACTGCCCGCGCGCGCCACGAGTCCAGCGCCGCCGCCCGCTCCACCAGCGCGGCCTGCAAGGCAGCACGGCGGGCCAGCAACGCGTCGGCCAGCGACGCCTCGCCCAGTTCAAACGCACGCTGACTCAAGTCAGCCGCACGCCGATGCTGCCGCTCTGCCTCGGCGAGCGCTGACCAGGTTTGATGTGCGCGTCGCACGTCGGTGTCGATCTGGATCCAGTGCCGTTCGTTGTCCTGGCGAGTCGCCAGGTGCTCTGCGGTCGCCGCGGTCGCTGCGGCCGCGGCCCGCGCCGCTTCTGCATGTCGTCGACGAACACCGATCGGGATGCTGAGCCTCAGGCCGCCGATTCGTTCGGCGCCATCACGTTCCTGGCTGAAGGTGACCCCGAGTGTGGGATCGGGCCAGCGGTCCCGCTGCACGCGTGTGGCCGTGGCCGCCGCACGCTCCGCGGCGGACTGGCTCGCCAACGTGCCGGGGTCGCCGCGTGCGCGATCCGCGGCCAGCACCGTGGTCTGAGTGCCTTCGCCAGCCGGCGGCGCGTCCCAGACATCGAGATCGCACGCGGGCACATCCTGCCAGGTTGCTAACAAACGCGCCGCGGTGACCGCGTCCGCGCGTCGCGCCGTGACATCGGCACGGACCGACGCCAGTTCGGCGGTCGCCAGCGCCTCATCAAGCTCCGCCAGGTCTCCGGCACGACGCCGCTTGCTGACCGTGTCGGTCATCGTTTGCAGCACCTGCAGGTCCTGTTCCAACAGTCTTGCTCGTTCGCGGGCGTCCAGGCAGTTAAACCACACCTGCAGGATAGCTGCGTGGATTGAACGTTGAGCGACCGCCAGCTCCGCGGTCGCCTGCTCAATCCGCAGCTGACCGATCTTGCGATCCAATTGCGCCTTGCCGGGCAGCCGCACGGTCCGCTCGAGTGCAGTGTCCCAGTCCTGAAACGACCCCTCGCCATCCACCCGGCGGCGGGCACTCGCGCCGCTGACGGTCCATTCGTACGGACCGAGCGAGTCCAGGGCTGCTTCCTGTTGTGCCTCGGCCAGGCGTGCCCGCGCCAGCTGCACAACTGCCGCTGACTCGACTGCGCGCTGCATCGTCGCGTCTTGCGGCAATGGCGGCATGGCAAAGCTAACAGTCAGCGACAAAAGACATCCACCCGACAAGGCCAGCGCAGCGACCATGCCCGACGCTGTGCGTAGGTGATAACGTGAACTCTTCATGCGAGCCGCCCGAATTGCGTGACCGGGGTCGTCCAGTAGGAGACGTCCGCGGATGGGATCGCGCGGCGCAGTGCGACGAGGACGGCGTCGACATCGGCAGCCGCGAGTATCGAAAACAGCACCCGTCCCCGGGAGCGACCCCTGACGGTTTCCACCGCTGTTAGCAATCGCCCCGAGGCGCCGAACCCCTCGGCCGCGAACATGCTGAAGCCCGGCAGCAGTGAACTGTGTTCGTGGCAGAAATCCACCACGTCCTCTTCAATCGCTGCCGGAAATGCCAGATGCAATGCGACCAGCGGCGGGATGCCGGGTAAGCTGGGTGTCTCGATCGGATTCATGGGCGCGCAACTCCGTAACGGCGAAACAAGACAGGCAACACGATGAGCGTGAGCAGCGTCGAGGACACGAGCCCTCCGGTCACCACCACCGCCAGGGGGCGCTGAATTTCCGAGCCCGGGCCACTGGCGAACAACAGCGGCACGAGGCCAAATGCCGTAATGGACGCTGTCATCAGCACCGGCCGCAAGCGACGACGGACTCCGGTCGCAATGGCGTCCGCCAACGGCAGGCCACGCGCCAACAGCTGGTTGAAATAGCTAACAAGTACCAGGCCGTTGAGTACCGCGATGCCCATCAGGGCGATGAACCCGATGGATGCGGGCACGGACAGGTATTCGCGTGTCACGGCCAATGCGACCAACCCGCCCACCAGCGCAAATGGAATGTTGGCGAGTACCAGCACCGACTGGCGCAGGTTGCCGAGCGTCGCGAACAGCAGCAGAAAGACCAGACCCAGCGCCACCGGCACCACGATGGTGAGGCGCGCAGCGGCCCGTTGCTGATTCTCAAATTCGCCGCCCCAGTTCAGGTGATAACCGGTTGGCAATGTCACGCTGCGCTCGACGGCGGCGCGCGCCTCCTCGACAAAGCCCACCAGATCGCGATCCTTGACGTTGGCCGTCACGACGGCGAACCGTGAAGAATTCTCGCGCTCGACTTTGACCGGTCCCTGCGTAACCGAGAATTGCGCGCCCGATTCCAGGGGTGTCGCGACACGCCCCGAGGTCGCAATCGGTACGGCTGCCACCGTGCTGATATTGGTGCGGTAACTGCGGTCGCCCCGGATCACCAATGGAATTCGTCGGCCGTTTTCGATAACGGACCCCAGACGATCGCCCTCGACCAGGGCGCGTAGTTCACTCTGTACATGTTCTGCGTCGCGACCGATCGCGCCCAGCGCGGTTGGGTCAAGATCGACCTTCAGGTATTGCATGCTGTCGTTAGCGACGTAGAGCACGTCCTCGGCGCCCGGTATTTTCGCCAGCGACTCCTGCACCGCGAGAGCGACCCGGTTCAGTTCAGTAATGTCGCCGCCAAAGATTTTTACGGCCACGTCACCGCGCGTGCCGGTCAGCATCTCGGACACCCGCATTTCGATGGGCTGGGTGAATCCAACGGCGATACCGGGAAAGCGCTCGGCTGCATGACGCAGGGACTCGATGATTTGTTCCTTGCCTCCGCGCCACTCGGAGGTCGGCCGCAGTTCAAGGAACGTGTCGGTATCGTTCAAGGACATCGGATCGAGTCCGAGTTCATCGGACCCCAGCCGCGCGATGATGTTCTTCACTTCGGGCGTCGATTTCATCAGCTCCCGTTGGATGTCGAGATCAATCCGCGCGGAATCTTCCAAACTGATCGAGGGCAGTTTGGTGACCTGCAACAGCACATCGCCCTCATCCAACGTGGGGATAAAAGACTTGCCCAGGAATGGGAACAGACCCAACGCAGCGAGAACCGCCACTACGGCACCGACCTGCACCGCTTTTTCATTTGCGGCCGCAAGCTTGAGCAAGCGCATGAACGGTGGCGCCAGTTTGCGCATGAGCCAGGGTTCATCGTGCGCGGCGGCGCCCAACAAAAATGACGACAGGACGGGAATCGCGGTAAACGACAGCAGCAGTGACGCGCTGAGCGCGATGACGATCGTGAGCGCCACCGGACCAAACAACTTACCCTCGAGTCCTTGCAGGGTAAGCAACGGCAGGAAAACCACGGCAATGATCGTGATGCCGCCGATGACCGGCACCGCCACCTCGTTGGTGGCGCGGTAAACGATATGTAGCAGCGGAAGTCGCGCGCCACGCTGCGTGTCGCCCACCCGCGCGACGACATTTTCGACCACCACGACCGCCGCGTCGACCAGCATGCCGATGGCGATGGCGAGACCTCCTAACGACATCAGGTTGGCGGACAGACCGACGCGCTGCATGACCACGAACGTGGCCAGCGCCGACAGCGGCAACACCAGCGTCACCACCAGCGCGGCGCGGATATTGCCGAGGAACAGCACCAGCAGCACGACAATCAGCAAACCCGACTCCAGCAGTGCTTTCGCGACCGTGCCGATGGCGCGATCAACCAGCACGCCGCGGTCGTAGAACGGCACGATCCGAACCTTGGGGGGCAGCGTTTTGGCTATCAGATCGAGTTCGGCGCGGACTTTGCTAACGACCTCGCGCGCATTGGCCCCGCGCAACGCGACCACGATGCCTTGGGTCGTCTCGCCGACGCCGTTGCGCGTCACCGCGCCGTAACGCGTGAGCGTGCCGAAGCGCACGTCCGCCACGTCACCGACCCGGACCACGCCCTGTCGGTCGCTGACCAGCGCAATGGCGGCGATGTCGTCGAGCGACTTGACGGTGCTGTCGACCCGGATCGGCAACGACTCTTCGCCTGCGGCGACGCGCCCGGCGCCATCGCCGCGATTGTTGTTGTCAATGGCGGCGCGCAGGTCGTCGATACTGAGTCCGTGTGCCGCCAGCGAGGCCACATCCGGCGCAACTTCGTAGGTGCGCACCAGCCCTCCCAGCGCATTGATGTCGGCCACGCCCTCCAGGGTCCGCAGTCGTGGCCGAATCACCCAGTCGAGCAGCGCTCGTCGTTCCTCCAACGATGCATCACCCTCCAGCGTAAACATGTACACGTCGCTCAAGGGTGTCGCGATCGGTGCGAGACCACCGGTCACCGACGCCGGCAAATCGGGCAGCAAGCCGGCGAGCCGCTCGCTGACCTGCTGACGCGCCCAGTACACGTCGGTCGAGTCGAGGAATTCCAGTGTGATGTCGGCGATTCCGTACTTCGACATCGATCGCAGTAAGGTCTGGTTTGGAATGCCTAACAGTTCCTGCTCGATTGGCGTCACGATGCGTGTCTCGACCTCCTCGGGCGTCATGCCCGGCGCTTTCAGGATGATCTTGACCTGCGGCGTAGAAATATCCGGAAAGGCGTCGATCGGCAGACTTCGTACCGCCAACAAGCCACCTACAGTCAGGCCCACGGCGGCCAACAGGATCAGGAGTCGTTGCGTGAGACCGAACGCGATGAGCCGGGAGATCATTTACTCGTCCTCGGCGATGCCGATCCAGGCACCCTTCAGCAAAGCCGATCCCGTGATGGCGACGCGATCGCCCTGGCGCAGCGACGCGGCCCGCGCGAACCCCGCCGTCGCCGCACCGCCATCCACCTGCACGGCCTCGAAACCTGCTGGGCGCTCCACAAACACAAAGACGTCGGCGCCGCGACGCACGAAGGCGCGCGCGGGCAAGGCCCAGGACCCCTTTGCCGCGACGCGCGGCGACACCGTGGCCGTTACGGATTCACCGGGCAGGAGACAGGACTCATCGCCCAGGATCCGCGCATCCATGGGCACCGTCTGATTGGCTTCCACAACCACGCCGACCGATTCCACGATGGCACCGGCTTCGCAGCCGCGACTGCGAAGAGTCGCGCGATCTCCAGGGCGCACCGATCGCGCGACGTTAGCACTGGCCGACAACGCCACGCGCAGCCGTGTCGGCGCGCCAATAATGGCGAGCGTGTCGCCCAACTCCACGCGCTCGCCGACCACGAGTCGCGGCCCCGCAAGGACTCCATCCCGCGGCGCCCGCACCACGACCTCCCCATCGCGCGCTCCTGACGCGAGACTCGGCAAGGCATTGGAGCCTTGCCGGAGCTGCGCGTCGGCGACGGCTGCGGCCGCTTCTGACTGTTCCACACGACTCGGCGCAATAATTCCCTCTTTCAGAAGCGCCCGGTCACGGACCACCCGCTGTCGCGCAGCCGTGGCGGCGGCGCGTGCCTCACGCAGCACGCGTTGCAGCGCGGCGATATCGGGACCTGCCAACGTCAAAATCGCCGCATCGCGACGAACCCGGGTCCCAGGAAATACCGCGAGATCGACGATCCGACCCGCTGCTGGCGCCGTCACTACCTGGCGCCCGCCGGAGCCGGGTTCGACGCGCCCCGTGATCGTGAGACCGCTCGATGCCGACGCAGCGGTGCGCTCGAGCGTCAACAGTTCAATCTGCGCGTTCGCGCGCTGCGCGGCCGTGAGTTTGACGATACCTGCCGATTCCGCTCTGGCACTTTCGCCTAACAAGATTGTCAGTGCGACAGCTGCTACGAAAGATCGCTGCCTGTACCGCATGGCTTTACTCCAGGTCTCGAAGGAGGTTGACCGGCAAACCATCCGGCGACCAACCGAGGCGCCCGAGACAGCCGGCAATAACGGGATGCGTGGCGGGCAATTTTCGATCAATCGGACCGCCGTGCCAAAAACGACAGATACCCAACGACTCGGTATACGAATGATGAGCCTGTGCTGCTGCCTGAGAAGCGCTGGTCAAATGACTGCAGCCCGCCGTTAGCAACATCACAACGGCGCCGGCTCCCGCCGCTCGCCAGAAATTCAATCGACACATGGATACAACCCTGCCTGACGAATCAGGCGATCACGTCACAGGCTCCGCCAAAACGGAGACCGATTCGACCGTGGGTTGTTAGCGGGGCGGTTTGTCGGCGCGCCTGACAGGCGGATCGCCGACGCGGGATTCGCGCGTGATTACGACGTGATTATAAATCCCAACAAAAAACTGAAAGGGCGATGGCAGTTCCGCAATGGCCACCATGCCTGCGTGTCCACATACGTCGCAATGGCCGGCCGAATGCGTGGCACCCGATCCATCGTCATCCGATAGCAGCAGGCCATCGCCAAGGTCCGTCGCAGGCGTCGCGTCCTTGGCGGCCACGCCCGATTTTGCGTCAGCAGCGTGATCCACGTACCAATGTACGGCCCGCGCCTGCGCGGACGCGAGCATGCTTAGGACCAGCACCAGAGCAATCATCTTTCTCACCGCGAGACAGTACTGCACGATCCTCCGATTGTGCAAGTACCACTTCACAGGTTCGATGTCCCGGACCCGCCAAAGAAACCCGCGAAGTAACTTCATGTGGGTCCATTAGAGACTGTG
>JANNVI010000010.1:0-6263 GCA_031414335.1 Gammaproteobacteria bacterium
GTACGCCATGAACGTGCCGCCATACGTCTCGGCCATCACCTTGGTCAACGCCGCCGTCAGCGTCGTCTTGCCATGGTCCACGTGTCCAATCGTCCCCACGTTGACGTGCGGCTTCTTGCGCTCAAATTTCTCTTTCGACACAATCGACTCCTAACAAAAATGTCACTCAACAACCTTCGCGGTCTGGAGCTCACGACCGGGATCGAACCGGTGACCTCGTCCTTACCAAGGACGTGCTCTACCAACTGAGCTACGTGAGCGACGCTGTCCTTGGAGCGGGTGGTGGGAATCGAACCCACGCCATCAGCTTGGAAGGCTGAGGTTCTACCATTGAACTACACCCGCAACCTGTTAGCTTTGCGGGCAAGCACTCTGGCCCGCCATCCGCCGAATTTTACCTTGCATCCGAGTGCCGCCCGCTCACTGGTGGAGGGGGAAGGATTCGAACCTTCGAAGGCATAAGCCGGCAGATTTACAGTCTGCTCCCGTTGGCCGCTTGGGTACCCCTCCGCGAAAAACGAGCCGCGTATTCTGATTTCGACCCCCCGGGGTGTCAATGCCGTTGGCAAGAATATTGCTAGGGGGCCATATATAAGGAGTGCGCCAGCTCGAAGGCGATCCGGGCCGCCAATCGGGCTGTCGCCCCCGCAGGATCGTGTTGCGGGCAAAGTTCAGCGATTTCGGCCAGGCCCAGCTTGCTGTTGGCCGACCCGTGCCCGGTGATCCTGCCAATCGCACGAATCGCAGCCAAAACATAGGCTGGCGGGATGCCCAGCCCGGCCGGCGCGCTGACCCCAGGCGCGAGACCCGCCGGAAAGACATCCAGGCACACGGACAGTTGAATCCGGTCAACCGAGGCGACAAATTCCTCGATTATCGGTAAATGTGCTTCGAAATTCTCCGATTGACAGTCTAAATCCTCGATCCAGCGGACTCCGAGTTCGGTGGCGGTTTGGAACAGCGCCCGGGTGTTGGCCGGGCGGGCGATCCCCAGACACAGGTATCGGACCGGATCACCCCGTGACGTCATCGCACCCGCGATCTGGCGGAACGGGGTCCCGGAGGAGCCGCGGTCGCCCGACAGCAGGGGCCGCAGGTCAAAGTGGGCGTCGAAATTGATGATCCCGATGCGTTGCCTGGCTGCGGCGCAGTGCGCGGCCAGCCCCTGGTAACTGCCCCAGGCGATTTCATGCCCGCCACCTAACAACACTGGCAGCTGCCCGTCGGCTAACAGGGCCCGGACCTTCTCTGCCAGTGCCTGCTGGGCGGCTTCAAGCTGGTCGCCATGGCAAAGGACGTCGCCGGCGTCAAACAGCGCAGGCTGCGTGCCACCATGCCATGCCAGATTGGCCAGCACGCGTCGTATCGCAATCGGACCTGCGGCGGCGCCCGGCCGGCCGTGATTGCGGACCACGCCCGCATCACAGGCAAAACCGGCAATCGCGATGCCCGGCCCGCAACCCGGTTGCCAGGGCCGCACCACCTGGTGCCAGCGGCGTGCGTCGCCATCGCCACCGGCATCCACGCGTCCGGTCCAGACCGATGAGTCGCTCATGTCGTCCTCTTGTTTGCCAGCGTCGCGACCAGCCGGGCATCGGCGCTGCCATTGCGGGCCGTGCCCACACAGGGATTGTGGCCAAGCCAATAACCAAATTCATCACGGCTGGAAATGTCCCAGACCGCAAAATCGGCGCGCTGCCCGGCGACGATCTGGCCGCGCTCGCCCTGCATCCCCAGCGCGCGGGCGGCGTTGCTGGTCACCGCGGCTAACAACTCGGCCGGTTGCAGCCCGAAATCGCGCGCCGCCAGGGACAGGGCCAGTTGCAGCGATTCACCGGGCGCCGAACCTGGATTGCAGTCGCTGGCAATGGCGATCGGGACGCGCGCGGCGCGCAGCGCCGCTACCGGCGGCTTGCGCGTTTCACGCAGCACGTGCCAGGCCACCGGCAGCAATACCGCAACGGTCCCGGAGCGCGCCATCGCCAGCGCTTCCGCCTCGCCCGCATATTCGAGATGGTCGCAGGACAAGGCACCATGGCTTGTTGCCAGCAGGCTGCCGCCGATGTTGGAAAACTGTTCCGCATGCATGCGCACCGGCAGGCCTAACATTTTTGCCGCATCAAACAGCCGGGCCGACTGCGCGGCGCTGAACGCCAGGGTCTCGCAGTAGATGTCGACCGAGTCGATGAGGCCCTGCTGCGCGAGCGGCGGCAGCCAGTCGGCAATGATCGCCTGCAGATAATCATCCGCGCGGCCCGCGAACTCCGGAGCCAGCGTGTGCGCGCCGAGAAATGTCGCATGCACGGTGACGCCGGCTTCGCGACCGAGCTGCCGTGCGATGCGTAGCAAACGCTGTTCGGTACTGAAGTCGAGCCCGTACCCGGACTTGATCTCAATCGTGGTGACGCCTTCAGCACGCAGCGCGTCGATGCGCGCACGCGCGTCAGCCAGCAACTGGGCATCGCCGGCCGCGCGCGTCGCCCGGACGGTCGACAGGATGCCGCCACCCTGGGCGGCGATCTCCTGGTACGTGGCGCCACGTGCGCGCAGCGCGTGTTCCGAGGCACGATTGCCGCCAAATACGAGATGCGTGTGGCAGTCGATCAGCCCCGGCGACAGCCAGCGGCCCGCGAGATCGTTGACCGTCCAGCCGTCGCCCGCTTTACCGGGGCAGGCTGCTTCGGTGCCAGCCCAGACAATGTCCGCGCCTTCCGTAAGCACGGCTGCGTCCGCCAGCGGTTCACTGGCGATCCGCCCGTCTAACAAAGTGCAGTTGCGCCACAGCTGGCGCGGCGCGGCGGACGGGATCATGAGCGCGCGGACTTCATGTCAGCGCTGGCAGGTCAAGTCCGTGCTCGCGCGCACAGTCGCGGGCGATGTCGTAGCCGGCATCGGCATGACGCATGACGCCGGTCGCCGGATCGTTCCACAGCACGCGCTCGATACGGCGGGCCGCCGCCGGCGTGCCGTCGCAGACGATCACAACGCCGGAGTGCTGCGAGTAACCGATACCGACGCCGCCGCCATGATGCATGGAGACCCAAGTGGCCCCGCTGGCGATATTGAGCATCGCGTTCAGCAGCGGCCAATCGGCAACCGCATCGGAGCCGTCGCGCATGGCTTCGGTTTCCCTGTTAGGACTCGCCACGGATCCGGAATCCAGGTGATCGCGCCCGATGACGATCGGCGCCTTCAGTTCGCCGCTCGCCACCATGTCGTTGAACGCCAGCCCGAGGCGATGACGATCGCCAAGCCCGACCCAGCAGATCCGCGCCGGCAGCCCCTGAAATTGAATGCGGTCGCGGGCCATATCGAGCCAGCGATGCAGATGCTTGTTAGCTGGCAGCAGCTCGCGCACCCTGGCGTCGGTCTTAGCGATATCCTCCGGGTCGCCTGAGAGCGCCGCCCAGCGAAACGGTCCGATGCCGCGGCAGAACAGCGGCCGGATGTAGGCGGGTACGAATCCCGGAAATGCGAAGGCGTCGCTGACGCCCGCGTCCAGCGCGACCTGCCGCAGATTGTTGCCGTAGTCGAACACCGCCACGCCGTCGCGATGCCATTGCAGCAGCAGTCGCACATGCTCGGCCATTGAAGCGCGTGCCGCCGCCTCGACCTGCCTTGGCTGGCTGACGCGCTCGCGGTCCCAGCGCTCCACCGACCACCCCGATGGCAGGTAGCCATTGACCGGATCATGCGCCGAGGTCTGGTCGGTCATGGCATCCGGCCGCACGCCGCGCCGCCGCAGTTCGGTTAATACGTCGACGACATTGCCTAACAAACCAATGGATCTCGGCGTGCCCCGGGCGCAGGCGTCCTGTACCAGTTGCAGCGCATGCTCGAGATTGTCGGCCTGGCAGTCGAGATAACCGGTTGCGAGCCGCTTGGCGATGCGATCCGCGCGGCATTCCACCGCCAGCATCGAGGCGCCTGCCATGACCGCCGCGAGCGGCTGCGCACCGCCCATGCCGCCGAGGCCCGCCGTGAAGACCCAGCGCCGGGACAGATCGCCGCCGAAATGCTGGCGGCCCATCTCGGCGAAGGTCTCGTACGTGCCCTGCACGATGCCCTGGCTGCCGATGTAGATCCAGGAACCCGCGGTCATCTGCCCGTACATCATGAGTCCGCGCCGGTCGAGCTCGTGAAAATGCTCCCAGGTGGCCCAGCGGCCGACCAGGTTGGAATTGGCGATCAGCACCCGCGGCGCATCGTTGTGGGTACGGAAAATACCTGCGGCGCGGCCCGACTGGACTAACAAGGTTTCATCGTCGCCGAGGCGCCGCAGCGCCGCCACGATGATGTCGAAATCGCGCCAGCTGCGTGCCGCTCGACCTATGCCGCCATAGACCACGAGCTCAGCCGGATTTTCCGCGACCTCCGGATCGAGATTGTTGAGCAGCATGCGCAGCGCTGCCTCCGTCTGCCAGCTGCGGCAGCTGAGTTCAGTGCCGTGTGGCGCGCGCAGGTGACGACTGGAATCCTTGAGCGAGTTCATGCCGCAATTGTGCTCCGCAGCGGGAAAATCAACCAGCGGCGCGCGGCAACTCCATGCCCCGTTGCTGCCAGCCAGGCCCGCGGACAACACGGCCCGGGCGCGCGCCGCTCATCACGCCATCGCGCAGCACGGCGACACCGTTGACGAACACCTGTTGCATGCCGCGCGCGAACTGCTGCGGCTCTGCGAAGCTGGCGAGGTCGGCAATGCGGGCCGGGTCAAACACCACCAGGTCCGCCCAGGCATCGGGCACGAGTCGCCCACGGTCGGGCAATTTCAGGTTGCCGGCCGGCAGGGACGTCAGGCGGCGCACCGCCTCGGCCAGTGGCAGCAGCTGCTTGTCCCGGACATAGCGGCCGAGAAAACGCGCAAACGACCCGTAGGCGCGCGGATGCGGGTGATGCGACAGGAACATGCCGCGCGGCGCGAGCGCCTCTTCGTCCGAGCAGATCGATACCCACGGCCTTGTTAGCTGGTGCTCGATGTTAGCTTCCGACATCAGGGTATAGGCGGCCGCGACCCGGCTGTCGTCCTCCAGAACCAGGTCGACGATCGCCGCCTCGGGACGCTGGCCACGCGCACGCGCGATTTCCGCGATGGTCCAGCCGGTGTAGCGGCGCAAGGCCGGATTGCGCAGGCCCAGCACCCGCACCAGGTCGGCGGAGCCGGCGGCGGCATAGAAATTCTCCCAGTCGGCGCCGGCGGCGAGAATTTCCTGTTCAACTCGTGCGCGGATCTGCGGCTGGCGCAGCCGCGCCAGCCACTCGCGGTGGCCATCTTCCTGGCACCACAGCGGCATCGCGGCGTCCAGTCCTGATGCCGCCGTATCGTAGGGATACATGTTAGCTGCGACACTGCAGCCGTCCGCGCGCGCAGCTTCGATCATCTCCAGGGCCGGCGCCAGCAGCGGCCAGTTGCCGCGACCGGCCGCTTTCAGGTGGTGCAATTCGAGATGCTGGCGGTTGCCGCGCGCGATGTCGAGCGCCTCGGCCAGCGCCACCAGCAGGCGATCCGATTCGCTGCGCAGGTGGGTCGAATACGCGCCACCGAATTCGGCTGCCGCCGCGGCCAGCGCGCGCAGCTCGGCCGTCTCCGCCCAGGCAGCCGGTGCATAGATCAGCGCTGACCCAAGGCCCAGCGCGCCCTCACGCATGGCCGCCCTGACCAGTTCACACATGCGCGCCAGTTCAGCCTCGTTCGGCGCGCGCCTGGCGTATCCCAGCTCGTGTTTGCGAACCGTGGTGGCACCGACAAAGGACGCGATGTTAGGTGCCACGCCGCGTCGCTCGACCAGTTCCAGGTACTCGCCCAGCGTGGTCCAATCGATGTCGTACCGGTAGTCGCGCTGCTGCGCTTCCAGGTCGCGCTTCATCGCATCGGTCAGCGGGCCCATCGATACGCCTTCGCCGAAAACTTCCAGCGTCACGCCCTGGCGGATATCGCTTTCGGCGGACGAATCCACCAACAACGAGGACGTTGCCCATGACAGGGGATTGATGAAACCCGGAGCGACTGTGAGTCCACGTACATCGATGTCGTCACGCGCCTTGTCGTCCGACAGATCGCCGATTGCGGCGATGCGCCCGCGCGCGATGCCGATGTCGGCCACAAACGGTTCTGCGCCGCTGCCATCGCAGATCGAGCCACCACGCAAGATCGTATGAAAACGCGGCGCGCCGACACCCTCGCCCCACTGGCTGCGAATGCTGCTCCAGACGACGCCCCAGATGGCGCCGTTCACGAAACGCCAGCCGCGACGCAGCGGCCCTGT
>JANNVI010000011.1:0-57276 GCA_031414335.1 Gammaproteobacteria bacterium
GGTAGGCAGGCGAAAAACTACGAGTTATCGCGAAGTCCTGCAATAGGCGTCATGTGACAAAACACCTAAAAACAGGGCATTCCGAGGCATAGCGAGGCAACCAGAATTACCCCAATGAGACTTAAAATCCGTAGACCTTAATCGGTCATGCCGGTTCGAGTCCGGCCCGGGGCACCAACTTCCCGCAGCGTCGCTGCCTGCAGCGCCGCGTTGTTAGCCGGCTGGCGAAGCATGCGATACCAGTCGCGAAACGGTCCGCGGACGTTCTGCCAGAAGCTTCGGTATTCGGCCTGCTCCTGCGGCCCCAGGCCCCAGGGCGTGTATTCATCAGTGGCAGGAATGTAGAGTGTCCCGAACATGCGATCCCAGATGCTGGTGAAGGGCCCCATGTTCGTGTCCCAGTGCTGCGGCAGATAGCTGTGGTGGGTATGGTGCATGGCGGGACTCTGTAGCCACTTTGCCAGCCAGGGTGGATAGTGGAACTGCACGTGGTAGTGGCGGAATGCACCGTTGAACCCGAACAGCAGCGCGAACAGCCCGACATTAAAGACCGTGATTGCCACAAGGCTCCCGGCGAACAGCCAGGCGAAGACCCCTGCCGGGACGGCGAAGCCGATGGCAGCCGCGGCCGAATAGAGCGGTCCCTCGAGTACGTGCTCGCGGTACCTGGTCAGCGGCGTTAGCACTTCCGCGGAGTGATGCACCTTATGGACCGCCCAGAGCGCGGGGACCTTGTGCTCGGTGTAGTGCAGCAGGAAGAACGTGAAGTCGTAGCTGAGAAAAAGCACCAGGCTGTACAGCAGCATCCAGGCGAGATTCGGCTCCAGGGACGGGCCGGCGCCAAAGCCCGCAGTCAGCGCGCCGATGATCGACTTTTCGATGAAGGGTCCAAGCGATCCAAGCAACAGCAGCCCCCACACCGGTTTCAGTGCCCGCTCGAACACCCAGAGCCAGACGTCGACGCGCGCTGAGACATGCGTGTAGATGTCCCGGGGCAGCAGGTACTCCAGCAACCCGCGCGGTCCCTCACGTCCGTCCGCGCCTTTCGCCCCGCGGCCCTTGCGGGCCGCGAAGATCAGCAGCGCGATCGCCAGCAGCAGGAGCAGGTAGTTCCAATGCAGATCTTTCGGCACATTGGCCGCCAGCGTGTCCCAGACCCGGGGGACATACTCCCCGAACAGTTGTGTAAACGGCCCGACCGCTTCCGTTGCCATGCACTAACCCTAGCATTGCAGGCTGCGATCACGCCAACCGGCGGCCCTGGCCCTGTCAATTCAAGCCTTGGCCGACCCGAACATGTGAACTTGTTAGCAGTTCACAGCCTTGAGCGGGTGGTTGGCCAAAAGGACGGCCAATTTGGGGCATACCGACTACAATATCGGGATGCTTGATGTGGTTCTGGAAGTACGCGATCTGCGTGTTTTGCGTGGCGAGCGCACGGTCCTTAAAAAGATCAATTTGTGGCTCGGCGCCGGCCAGTACCTGGAGCTGCGTGGCGCCAATGGCTCGGGTAAAACCTCCCTGTTGCGGGCGGTCGCAGGGCTGTTGCCGATCGAAGCGGGTGGCGTTTTCTGGCGCAGCGCGCCACTGGCGACCGACCGCTCCGCGTTCCGCAGCGAAAGTATCTATCTGGGCCACGACGCGCCCCTGAAGGCCGATTTCTCGGCCATCGAAAACCTGCACTACTGGATCGGACTGCGCCGCCCGTTGCAACGCCAGGAAATCGAGGCGGCGCTGACTAAAGTGGGCTTGCCGGCCGCCGCGCAGCTGCGTCCGACGCGGCAGCTGTCGGCAGGGCAGCGCCGGCGCGTATCCCTGGCGGCGCTTTTGTTAGCCCGGGTGCGGTTGTGGCTGCTCGATGAACCGACCACGCAACTCGATGCCGACGGCCAGGCAATGTTTGCCGGGCTGGTCGAGGAGCACTTGCGCGGCGGCGGCATCGCCGTCGCTGCGATGCACGCGCCGCTGACGCCGGCACCTGCTGCCAAGCAGGAACTGGTACTGGCGGCGGCATGAGGCACTTCAGGCTGCTGCTGACACGTGATCTGCGGCTCGCGGTTCGCCGGCCAGGCCAGACGCTGCTGCCGATCGGCTTCTTTGCGATGGTCACCGCGCTGTTTCCGCTGGCGTTGTCGCCGCGGCTGGAGGAACTGCGCGCGATCGCGCCCGGCGTGTTGTGGGTCGGCGCTTTGTTAGCCGCGTTGCTGTCGCTGGATCACCTGCTGCGCGATGACGCCGCTGATGGCACGCTCGAGCAGCTGGTCGCCGGCAGCGAGTCGTTGCTTTCGCTGGTGCTGGCCAAGGTTGCGGCGCACTGGCTCATGACCGGTCTGCCGCTGGCGCTGCTGGCGCCGCTGCTGGGCGCGGGCCTCGGCGTGCCGGTTGCGGCCATGCCCGGCGTGATCATGGCGCTGGTGCTTGGCACCGTCTGCCTCAGTCTGTTAGGCGCGGCAGCCGCGGCACTGACCCTGGGTGCCCGCCGTGGCGGGATTCTGCTGACGCTGCTAACATTGCCGCTCGCCGTTCCGGTGGTGATCTTCGGTGCGCGCGCCACCAAGCTCACGATCGAAGGTGGGAGCGCGGCGGGCGCGTTTTATCTGTTAGCGGCGGTCGCGGTCCTGACACTGACGCTGGCGCCGCTGGCGACGGCGGCCGTTTTGCGAATTGCTGTGGAGTAAGGCATGGATTTCACGTGGTTTCACCGGCTCGGTTCACCGCCGTACATTTATCGCCTGAGCGAGCGCCTGTCGCCTTGGTTTGGCTGGAGCGCTGCGATCCTCATTGCTGCCGGTCTGTACGGCGGCCTGGTGCTGGCACCGCCGGATTACCAGCAGGGCGATGGCTTCCGGATCATCTATGTGCATGCGCCGTCGGCATGGCTGTCGCTGATGGTCTATTCCTGCATGGCGACCGCGGCGGCCGTCGGCCTGATCTGGCGCATGAAAGTTGCGCATGCAATGGCGGCCAGCTGCGCCGGCGTGGGCGCGGCGTTCACCGCGGTGTCGCTCATAACCGGCATGCTGTGGGGCAAGCCGATGTGGGGCACATATTGGGTCTGGGATCCGCGACTCACCGCACAGTTGATACTGCTGTTCCTGTTTTTCGGCTACATGGCCTTGCGGGCCTCGTATGATGACACCTCGCGCGCGGATCGCCTCAGTGCCTGGCTGGCTGTTATCGGCATGGTTAACGTGCCGATCGTGCGATTCTCGGTAGAGTGGTGGAACTCTTTGCACCAATCCCCGTCCGTGATGAAACTGGCGCGTGCTTCCATGCCGGCATCGATGCTGGTGCCGTTGCTGCTGATGCTGGCGGGGTTTACGGTGTTCTTTCTGGCGTTCTTGAGTGTGCGCCTGCGCGCGGAGGTTCTGCGGCGCGAAAAGCACTCAGCCTGGGTACGGGAGATGGTTGCCAATGCCTGATTCAATGTCGGCTTTCTTCGCCATGGGCGGCTACGCACAGTTTGTGTGGCCGTCGTATGTGGTTGCACTGGGCGCGATTGCGCTGACCACGTTGTCTGCGCTGCGCGTGTTGCGCGCCGCGCTGGCTGAGGCGCGCCGCGCCGTGGTCGACGGATCGGAGGACGCATGACCCCGCGGCGCCGGCGACTGGTCCTGGTGTTAGGCGTGCTGGCGGGCGTCGCGGTCGCGGGCGGCCTCGCACTGATGGCATTGCGCGAGAACGTGATGTTCTTTTTTGCCCCGGCGGACATCGTGGCCGGCAAGGCGCCGGTCGCGGAGCGATTTCGCCTCGGTGGCATGGTCAAGCCGGGAAGCGTGCATCGCAAGCCAGGCTCGCTGGACATCGATTTCATCGTCACCGATTTCAAGCACGACGTGCCGTTGCACTACTCGGGCGTGCTGCCGGACCTGTTTCGCGAGAATCAGGGCGTGGTTGCTCACGGCGTGCTGACATCGCAGGGGCAATTCGTCGCTGATGAAATTCTTGCCAAGCACGATGAGAACTACATGCCGCCGGAAGTGGCGGCCGCGATCAAGAAAGAGCACAAGGGCGTCATGCCGGTGCAACCGAAGGGTCAACTATGATTCCCGAACTAGGAACTTTCGCGCTGGTGCTGGCGTTATTGCTGGCTCTGGCCCAGGCTTTTTTCGGTATTGCCGGCCCGGCGCTTGGCAGGCAGCGTTGGAGCGCCGTAGCCCGGCCCGCGGCGCTGGGCCAGACCGCGCTGTCGCTGCTCGCGTTGCTGGCGCTGGCCGATGCCTTCATCCAGCACGATTTTTCGGTGCGCTACGTCGCGGAGAATTCCAACACGGCGCTGCCGCTGGTCTATCGCATCGCCGCAGTCTGGGGTGCGCATGAAGGCTCGATGCTGCTGTGGACATGCATCCTCGGCGTCTGGACCGTGGCGGTGGCGCTCAAGTCGCGCGGCCTGCCTCCGACCTTTGCGGCCCGTGTGCTCGGCGTGTTAGGCCTGGTTTCCGCAGGGTTCCTGCTGTTTCTGTTAGCGACGTCGAATCCGTTCCAGCGGCTGTCACCCGCCTGGCCGGATGGCCGCGATCTCAATCCGCTGCTGCAGGATCCGGCGCTGGCGGCGCACCCGCCAATGCTCTATATCGGCTATGTCGGGTTCAGCGTTGCGTTCGCCTTTGCCTGCGCGGCGATGCTCGAGGGCAAACTCGATCAGACCTGGGCGCGCTGGACTCGGCCGTGGACGACTGCGGCCTGGGCTTTCCTGTCCGTGGGCATTGCGCTCGGCTCCTGGTGGGCCTACTACGAATTGGGCTGGGGCGGTTACTGGTTCTGGGATCCGGTCGAGAACGCCTCGTTCATGCCCTGGCTGATGGGTACGGCGCTGATCCATTCACTGGCGGTCACCGACAAACGCGGCCTGTTCAAGAGTTGGACGCTGCTGCTTGCCATTCTGACCTTCAGCCTCAGTTTGTTAGGAACCTTCCTGGTGCGCTCGGGCGTGCTGGTGTCAGTGCATTCGTTTGCGGCCGATCCGAGCCGCGGTATCTTCATCCTGATCTTCCTGATCATCACCATCGGCGGTGCGCTGACGCTGTATGCGTGGCGCGCGCCGCTGCTGAAGTCATCCGCGGGCTTCGAGCTGACCTCGCGCGAAGCGTTCCTGTTGTTCAATAACATCCTGCTGGTGGTTGCCTGCACGTCCGTTTTTGCGGGGACGCTCGCGCCACTGATTTCTGACGCCGCCGGTCTCGGCACGCTGTCAGTCGGTGCGCAGTATTTCAATCCGGTGTTCCTGTTGCCGGTGATCCCGCTGCTGGCGTTGGTTGCGGTTGGCATGCACGCCGGCTGGAAAAAGGGCAGGCTGTCTGAAAAGCGCCGGATGTTGCTGGCTACCGCGGCGATAGCGGCCGCCTTTGCGCTCGCCATTGTGTTAGGTGTCGAAGGCGGCATGCCCTGGTTGACACCGGTGGCGCTGGCACTCGGCGCATGGATCATTCTGTCCTCGCT
The DNA here is from genome assembly GCA_031414335.1 of Gammaproteobacteria bacterium. Classification (GTDB taxonomy): domain Bacteria; phylum Pseudomonadota; class Gammaproteobacteria; order Steroidobacterales; family Steroidobacteraceae; genus UBA964. The sequence continues at coordinate 5,440 of JANNVI010000011.1, forward strand.
GGTGGAGCCGCTGATGCGCCTGTACCGCGGACTGAGCCTGTCGCGTTCGGTGCTCGGCATGTCACTGGCGCATATCGGCCTCGGTGTCTTCGTGCTCGCGGTGACGGCAGTCGAAACCTACACCGTGGAAAGGGATGTCGCTCTGCGGATCGGCGAGTCCGCACGCGTCGGCTCGTTTGAATACCGCCTAGAATCGATGGGCCCGATGGAGGGTCCCAACTACGACGGTGTGCGCGGCGTCGTTGTTGTCAGTCGTGACGGCCGTGAAATGGCGCGTCTGCATCCGGAAAAGCGCCAGTACTGGGTGCAAAAGTCGGTCATGACAGAGGCAGGTATTTCCAACGATGGCACGCGCAACATCTTTGCCGCCATCGGCGAGGATCTGGGCGAGGGCAAATGGAGCATTCGTGCGCAGGTCAGGCCGTTCATCAGCTATGTGTGGCTGGCGGCGTTCCTGATGGCAATCGGTGGTGGACTCGCTGCCAGCGACCGCCGTTATCAGCGGCGCGAAGCCGCGGCGTCCACCGAGCCTGAGGTGCTGGCGTCGTCATGACCCGTTTCCTGCTGCCGCTTGGGGTATTCGCAGCGCTGGTGCTGGTGCTCGCAATTGGCGTCCGGCGCGCGCCTGAAAAATCCGTGATCCAGTCGGTTTTGTTAGGCAAGCCAGCGCCGGATTTCGTGGCGCCAGTGCTTGGCAGTCCGGACGGCGCGCGTTTCGAGGCAAAATCCATGCGCGGCCGCTGGTATCTGCTCAATGTCTGGGGTACGTGGTGCGCTGAATGTCGCAACGAGCACGCAGCCCTGTTGCAGATCAAGGCCACCGGGAAGGCGCCGATCGTCGGCCTCGACTGGAAGGATCAGCCGCAGGAAGCGCTGCAATGGTTGCAGCAGCTGGGCAATCCCTACGATGTCGTGGCGGAGGACCGCGACGGGCGGATAGCCATCGACTACGGCGTCTACGGCGCGCCGGAAACTTTCCTGGTCGATCCGCAGGGCATCATTGTCTACAAGCACGTCGGCGCCATGACCGATGAGGTCTGGACGCAAAAGTTTCTGGCCCGAATCGAGCCCACTGGAGCACGGCCATCGCCATGAGTAAATTGCGATCATTACTGCTGGTTCTGTTAGCCCTGGGATCAGCTGCTGTTGGAGCGGTGGATCCCGAGGAAATGGCCGATCCCGCGCTGCAGACGCGCTATCGCGCACTGACGCACGAACTGCGTTGCATGCAATGCCAGAACCAGTCGATCGCCGACTCGCCGGTCGGCCTCGCCGGCGACTTGCGGCGTGAGGTGCGCGAGCTGCTGCAGCAGGGCAAGAGCGACGATGAGATTCGCGGCTGGATGCGCGAGCGCTATGGCGCTTTCATCCTGTTTCGACCCGAGTTCAGTGCGCGCAATGCGTGGTTGTGGCTGTTACCGGGCGTGCTGTTGCTGGGTGGCGGCCTGATCGGCTGGCGCGTACTGCGGCAGCGGCGCGCACTTGAGCCGCTCGATAGCGACACTCCGGAGGATTCGGCTTGAGTTCGGGGTTTGTAGCGCTCGTAGTCCTGATGTCGGTTGTGGCGGTGGCGTTGGTGGTTTGGCCACTATGGCGCAAGGGATCGTCGCCACGGGCGACGGTAGCGGCGTTGGCGCTTGTCTGTGCGATACCGCTGGCGGCGGCGCTGTTGTACAAGGTGTGGAGCAATCACGACTGGGCGGAACCCGCGGTCGCCGACAACCCGTCCGCCATGGTGGCGCGCCTGGCGCGGCGGCTTGAGCGCGAGCCGGATGACAAACCTGGCTGGCTGCAGCTGGGTCAATCGTATCTGGTGCTAGGGCAGTTTCCGATGGCCGCGAGGGCCTACGAGCGCGCCGATCGGCTGGCGGGCGGCACGGATGCGACTGCGGTGTTAGGTTGGGCCGAGGCGCTGTTTCGCAGCGATGAAAAGGAAATTGAAGGCCGGGCGGGGCGCCTGTTCGAGCGCGCCCTGGCGCTGGATCCAGCCTCCGGCAAGGCGCAGCTGTTTGCAGCCATTGCGGCACAACGGCGCGGCGAACTGCCGCTGGCACGTGAGCGATTTGTCCAGGTCATGGCGTCCGGACCGCCGGCCGATTTGCGCGGCGCCATCGAAGCGCAGATTGCACAGTTGGACGGCCTGATCGGAGGTGCGGCGCCTGCAGCGCGCCAGGCCGCGGCGCCGGAATCGGCCAGCGCCAGCCCGGGCGCGCGAGTGCGCGTCACCATACAGCTTGGCAAGGGTCTCAAGGCTGCCGATTTCGAGTCAGCGCCGCTCTTTGTGCTGGCCCGTCATCCCAGCGAACCAGGGCCGCCGCTGGCGGTCAAGCGCCTGGCGGCGCGTTTTCCGCAGGAGGTAGAGCTAACTGCCGCCGATGCGATGCTGCCGGGCCGCGAACTGGTCGCGGGCGATACTGTCGAGGTGGTGGCGAGACTCTCCCGTAATGGCGCTCCAACCGCGTCAGCGGGTGATCCGTTTGGCATGATTCGGTACGCTGTCGGTAAGGATGCGCGCGTCAGCATCATCATTGATCAGATAACACCGGCTCGTTAGGGGGGGGGGCTCGCATGAAGATGCAATTCCGCAGCAGTCCTTCGCTGTGGTCGCTCTATCCCCGGGTCATTGCCGCGCGCAAGCCGGCACTGGTGCGCGATGGTGCGACAGTGCCGCGGATCGAAGCGGAACTTCCGGCAGTGCGTATCGATGCGTCCCACCTGCGCGCCTACCGTGAATGCTGTGGTGCGGCGGATGGCAGCGTGCTGCCCATTGCCTATCCGCACGTGCTCGCGAGTGCCCTGCATCTGGCGGTGTTGTCGCATGCCGATTTTCCGGTCAAATTGTTAGGTCTGGTGCATGTGCGCAATGTCATTCGTCAGCATCGCGCGCAGGCCGCCGATGCGGGCGGCGCCCTCGGGGTTGCAATCGAGGGGCACGCGGAGACGGATCGTGGCCAGGAATTCACGCTGCGCACCGAATGGCGCACCGCCAACGGTGAGTTGACCTGGGAAGAGGACTGCATTTTTCTTGCGCGACGCAAACGCAGGGCGCCAGCCAGCAGTCGCAGCGCGGACAGCGAATCGGGCGCAGCGACTGAGGAGCAGCCGACCGGCATCCGGACCACCAGCTTCCAGGCACCGGTAGGGCTGGGACGCAGTTATGGCCTGCTGGGCGGCGACCTGAACCCGATTCATCTCAGCGACCTGAGTGCGCGCGTTTTCGGCTACAAGGCGGCAATCGCGCACGGCATGTGGTCGCTGGCGCGGTGCGCCTCGGATCTGGACGCAGCCACGTTGCGCAATTCCTACGAACTGGCGGTCAATTTCAAGTTACCGGTCTTGCTGCCCGCGTGGCTGCTGTTCGAGCAGTGGCAGCAGCGGGATGGCACCGGCTTTTGTCTGCGCGACAACGAAGGCAAGAAACCGCACCTGACCGGCACACTGCGGCCGCTGCAATGACCGCGGCCAGCGCGGCACCGCGCGGCCGCTACGGGATCCAGGCCTCCGAATGGCGTCCGCTGCTCGCGTCCGCCGCCGCCTACTTTTTTCTGTTAGGTGGCTATTACATGCTGCGCAGCCTGCGCGAAGCCTACGCGCTGCAGGTCGGGCGTGACAATATCGATGTGCTGTTTTACCTGACGTTCCTGGTGATGCTGGTGGTGCTGCCGGTGTACTGGTGGCTGGTCGCCAGGGTCACGCGCAGTCGCCTGTTTGCGGGAGTGCTCGCCGGAATTTCAGTCTTGTTCCTGCTGTTAGGCATGGCCTTACGAGAAACGCCGGATTCAAAAATACTCGCCGGATGCTTCTTTGTCGCCGTGACATCGATGAATCTTTTCATGGTGTCGGTGTTCTGGAGCATCATGGTCGATATGTGGCGCAGCGGTGCAGCCAAGCGGCTGTTCGGCGTCATTGCAGCTGGCGGAAGTGCCGGCGCCATTGCCGGCCCGTCCTTCAATGCGTTGTTCGTTGAATCCGTCGGCACCTCGAATGTGATCTTCGCGGCCTGCGGCATGCTGCTCGTGGCTGTTCTCTGTGGCCATTTTGCCCAGGTGTGGGCCGGCGCGACCGAGTCGGCAGCGGCGCGGCCGGATACCATCGTTGGCGGCCGTGTCCTGGATGATCTGAAACGGCTTGAACATTCGCCCTATCTGCTGGCCATCGGCGGGCTGATCGTGGCTGGCCAGGTATTGGGCGCCTTCATGTACCAGGAGCAGGCGCGTTACGTTGCGGAACATTACGTTTCGATAGAATCGCGTGCCGGCCTTTTCGCGCAGATAGATCTTGCAGTCAATTTGTTGGCTCTGTTTGTGCAGGTGGTCGTGGTTGGCTGGCTGGTCGCGCGCGGCGGCGTGCGCCTGAGCCTGTCCGCTGTGCCACTGGTTCTGATTGCATCGCTGGTGACCCTGGCGCTGTTTCCGCTCGGGGCGGTGCTGCTGGTGACCCAGGTGGTAAGGCGCGCCGCGGACTATGGCCTGTTCAAGCCGACCCGTGAAATGCTGTTCACGGTGCTCAATCCGGAGTCCAAGTTCAAGAGCAAGAGTCTGCTGGATACGCTGCTGCAGCGCGGCGGCGACAGCCTTGGGCAGGGCTTGTACGGTTTCGTCGCAGCGTTTGGTCTCGCCGTCAATGCGTGGATCTGTACGGTGTTTTCATTCCTGATGTTAGGCGTGGCGCTGTGGGTGGGCTCGCAGTTCAGCCGCTCGGAAACGGCAGACCGATCCGGCCAGCCGCCGTGAAGCCCGCGCGCAGCGCCGACATCCTGCGGCTCGCGGGACCGTTGTTCGCGACCAATGCGATCCAGGCTGTCCTGAACGTCACCGATACCTGGTTCCTGGGCCGGCTGGCGACCGACGCGGTTGCCGCCATGTCGGCGATCTACTGGATCATCTCCTGCGTCACCATGTTGTTAGCGGGCGTTGCCTTGATGGTGCAGTCCTATGTCAGCCAGGCAGTCGGCGCGCGGCGCTATCGCGCGGCCAGTGCCGCGGCCTGGACCGGCCTGTGGGCGTCGTTCGGGATATTGCCAATCGCATGGCTGGCGGCCGCGTTGGGGCCGTGGCTGATATCCCGGCTGGGTCTGCAGCCGGCGGTCGCGGGCGACGCCCTCGCGTTCTGGCAACCACGCCTGCTGGGGCTGCCAATAGGCATGGCGAGCTGGGCTCTGATGAGCTATTTCAACGGTATTGGCGCAACGCGCAAGACTCTGTTGATCGCGTTGGTGGCGGTGACTGTCAATGTGCCGTTCAATCAATGGTTCATTTTTGACCTGGGGTGGGGCATGGCGGGCTCGGCCTGGGCAACAAACCTGGCGCAGGCGGTGTCGCTGTTGGTTGGACTGTGCTTCTTTCTGCAGACCAGTCAGCGTGGCAAGTTCGCCTCGCACCTGACCTGGCGATTCAAGGGCGCCAAGACCTGGCGCATGTTCAAGTCCGGGATGCCCGTGGGCATCATGTATGGCGCCGATCTGGTCGGTGTCGCGTTGTTCCAGATCATGGTCGCGCAGGCCAGCGTACCGGGCGCTGCGGCGACGCAGGTCGTGATGTCGCTGACATCGTTAGCCTACCAGCCAACCCTCGGTCTGGCATCCGCGGGCTCGATACTGGTGGGGCAGGCGATTGGTGCGCGCGATCGGGATTACGCCCGGCGTATCGGCAATCGCACGATCCAGCTGTGTGTGTTGTGGATGATCCTGGTTGCCACGCTGCTGGTAACGACTTCCGGCTGGGTGATGCCGTTCTTCCTTGGGGCGGCCGATGCCAAATCACGCGCGGCGCTCGAGATTGCGCTGACCGTAATCTGGATCGCAGCGGCCTACCAGGCCTTCGATGGACTCTATTTCGGCGCCGGGTTTGCGCTGCGCGCCGCCGGGGACACGCGCGTGCCGGCACTGACCGCGCTGTTGCTGTCGTGGCTGCTGTTCGTGCCGCTGGCACATTCGCTGGTTTTCTCAGCGCAGCAGGCCTGGGTAGCCCCGGTCCCGCACGCCGGCATGGGCGCGGCCGGTGGCTGGCTGGCGCTGGCCTGTTATGCCGCCTTGTTAGGTGGCAGCATGCTGCTGCGCTGGCGGTTCGGCCGCTGGGGCCATATCCGGCTCAACTAGCGCGGGTCCACGCTGGTGCTAACGATGTGGCGCGTGCGGTTGCCAGCCTAACAAATAGTAGATTGCGGCAAAGCCGACCACATAGGCCAGAGCGACATGCCAGCCGCCGCGCAGCCAGGCGCCTACCGACTTGGCTTCGGGGAAGCGGTTGGACACAGCGACACCGGCCGACGAGCCAAACCAGATCATCGAGCCGCCAAAGCCGACCGCATACGCCAGGAATCCCCAGTCGTAGCCACCCGCTTCGAGTGCCAGCTTGGTCAACGGAATGTTGTCGAACACGGCTGACAGGAAACCCAGGCCAAGGGTCGTTCCGGGCGACGCGGCCGGCAGCTTTTCGACCGGCATCAGCGAGGCACACAGCACCAGGGCTAACAGAAACAGGCTGCCCGTGACCGCGCCTGGCAGGATGTTCCAGGTGGGTTTGCGCCAGCCGGAGGTCAGCAGCAAAACCAGCCAGACGGCGATACCGAGAAACGGCAGGCTCCCGCCGATGGCGTCCGGCAGCCGGTTGACGGCGACGTTAGCCGTGATGGCTGCGAGCAGGATCATCGCGACGATCACGATGCGTGGCCAGTCGATGCGATGCATGTCGATGCCTTCCTTGACGATCGGCGAGTAGCGGTGCTGCTGCAGTGACGCAGGAATGGCGAATACGAAAAATGCGGCGCCGGCGGCCGCATAGGCGTGCAGCACATCGATGGCCGCCACGCCATCGATCCACATCATGGTCGTTGTCGTATCGCCGAGCACGCTGCCGGCGCCGCCGGCATTCGACGCGGCGACAATGGCGGCGAGATAGCCGATATGCACGCGGTTGCGGAACACGCCGGCGGCCATCGTCGCGCCGATCAGCGCAGCCGCGATGTTATCCAGGAATGCCGAGAGCACGAAGATGATGGCGAGCAGGGCGACACCGCCATGCCAGTCATCCGGCAGGTAACTGGGCAGCACCTTCGGTACCTTGGACAGCTCGAAATGGTCGGCGAGCAGGGCAAAACCGACCAGCAGGCCGAACAAATTGCTCAGGATGACCCATTCGTGCCGCAGATGAGCTAACAGGCCAGCAAGACCCGGCCCGTCGGCGAAACCGGTGACCAGGAACTTGTAGGCTGCAATGGTGACCAGGCCTGCCACGGCGATAGCCAGCACATGCCGGTGGAACAGCGCCACGCCGACCAGGGTGGCGCCAAACAGCAGGAACTCGATCGGCGGCATCAGTTGGCCTTCAGCCAGTCGAACAGCGTGCTGGCAAAGCGGATTTTCTGTTCCTTGCCGGCGACCACGTGGGCGACGTCCTCCCAGAGGAGGCCCCTGGCGCCCGGGATGCCTTTCTCGATCGGGATGGTGGTGCGCGGACTCGTCACCGTGTCGAGTCCCGCGTGGATGATCAGGCTCGGGCAACGGATCTGCGCCAGCCGGTCGGTGGAATCAAAACCCACGCAGGCATCGATCAGGCGCTCATGGGCGGTCAGGCGGCCGTTCAGTTCCTTCCAGCCGCCTTTCTCACCTAACAATTTGCTCTTGTTTTCGTTGTAGTACTCCGGCGTGAACGACAGCAGCGTGACGGCTTTCTGGAACGCGAGGAAGCCGCAGTCGCGATGGATCCAGCGGAACATCTCCAGCTGGTCGCGCAGGAAATCATCCATGCCGCACCAGGCCCCCATGTTCAGCATGCTGCGCGCCAGGTCCGGCCGCTGAATAGCGATTTCCTGGCAGACGCAAGCGCCCATGCCCACGAGGCCCATGAGATGCACGTTCCTGAGCCCGAGATGATCCAGCAGGCCAATGGCATCGCCCGCGTGCAATTTCATGTTGGATGGCAGGCTCAGGTCGTCGTCCGATTCACAGATGCCGCGGTAATCGAAACAGATGACTTGGTAACGGTCGGTCAGGCCGCGCGCCAGGTGATGATGGTTGTCATGGCAGAAGGTGCCCCAGCCGCCCATGCACAGGATCGGATCACCGTGGCCCAGCACCTCGTAATACATGTTGTGACCATTGATTCTTGCCATCGCCATCGTCAGGACCCCCGGGCGGCCGCGCCCATACCGTGATTGCCGAAGCGATTGGATTGTAGCCGATCAAGCACTTCCGGTAGGGTGTCGCCCATGGATAGCTATGTGTTCGTGAAGCTGGCGCACCTGCTGTTGTTTGCTTACTGGCTGGGCGGCGACATCGGCGTTTTCTATTCGGCGACGTTCCTGCGCAAGCGCGAGCTCGGCATCGAGGCGCGGCAGACGGCGCTGCGCATCCTGGCCTGGATCGACATGATTCCGCGCTACTGCCTGGTCCTGATGCTGCCAGTTGGCTACATGCTGGCGGACCGCGTCGGCGCCGTGAATCTGCGCCCGGGCTGGATCGCAATCACTTGGCTGGTGGCGCTCAGCTGGCTGACGCTGGTGGTATCGGTGCACCGTTTCCAGGGCACGTTGTTAGGCGAGCGGCTCCGCAAGGCGGATCTTGCCTGGCGTTTCATCCTGGTGCCGGGCCTGATCTGGGACGCGTGGCAGGGTTTTCATGGCACCGGGCACTTGCTGACTCCGTGGCTCAGCGCCAAAGTCCTGGTCTATGCGCTGTGTATCGTCTGCGGCATCGGCATCCGGATTTTCGGCAAGCCCATGGTGCCGGCGTTGCGGCAGATTTTCACGACCGGATCGACGCCGGAGCTCGAGGACCTGCTGGTGAAAACCCAGGCGAAAACCCGCCCGATGGTGCTGACTATCTGGGCGTTGTTGGTCACGGCCGCGTTTCTCGGCATTGCCAAGCCGGGCTAGGACCTGTTAGCAGGCCCTAGGCTGCAGGCACGCGCATGCCGGCCTGTACCGCCGGCCGCGCGCCCACCTGCGCCGCCCAACGGCCGATGTTCGGGTGCTGGTCGAAGTTTCCCGGGAAGCGCTGCATGGAAACTGCCGCCACCGGATAGGCGATGATGTCGGCGATCGTGTATTCCGGCCCGGCGAGAAATTCCGAGCGCCCCAGCGCCAGTTCGATCGGACCTAACAAGCGAGTCACGAGCTTGTCGTAGAACGCGATCGCGGCCGGAATTTTCTCGGGCATCAGCATGTTGAAAACGAACTGGCCGGTGAACGCCGGGGCGATGTCGCTGGAAACGATGCCCAGCCACTCGAATACCCGGGCGCGGGCCGGCTGCGACGGCGGTAGAAAGCGCTGCGACCTTTCCGCGAGATAGACCAGGATCGCCATCGTGCCGTACAGGCTCAGGGGTTCGCGCAGCGCCGGGTCCTTGTCGACAATCATCGGCAGACGGCCGACCGGATTGCGGCTCAGGTAGCCAGGTGCGAGGTGCTCACCCTTTTGCAGGTTGTACGGCACGACCTCGTAAGGCCAGTGCAGTTCCTCCAGCATGATCGAGACCTTGTAGCCGTTTGCGGTTGGTACGGTATGCAGTTCAATCACGCGCCTTGCTCCTGCGTTAAAGTGTCACCAGCGGATCATGCGGCAGGACGGGACTATGGTACAAATTGAACGCGGCTTCGTTACCATTCGGGACGGCCAGGTGCACTTCCGTCGCACCGGTCCGCGTCAGGACGGCCGGATCATTTGGATGGTGCATGCGTCCCCTGCATCCTCGCTTAACCTGGTGCCGCTGATGCGGGCGCTGGGCGATCATCGCAGCTGCGTTGCACCCGACACGTTAGGTAACGGTGATTCCGCGCCGCCCTCGGTGCCGGCACCGGATATCGCCTGGTACGCCGAGTCGTCACTGCGGGCCATGGACGCGCTGGGTATTTCGCACGCGGATCTCTATGGCAGCCATACCGGCGCGCATATCGTCATGGAAATGGCGATACAGCAACCACACCGGTTCGGACGCATGGTGCTGGATGGCATTGGCATGTTCACACCCGAAGAAAAGGCCGACATGCTCGCGAACTACGCGCCGGCCGTACAACCGGATTTCTTCGGCAGCCAGCTGCACTGGGCCTGGCATTTCGTTCGCGACCAGGGCTGGTTCTTCCCGTATTTCAGGCGGGACACGGCGCACCTGCGCGGCATCGATCCGCCGTCCACCGAGGCGCTGCACGACGTGACCGTGGAGGTGTTGAAATCGATCCGCACCTATCACCTCGCGTACTGGGCCGCCTTTGCCCACCCGGATCGCGAGCGGCTGCCGCTGGTGCGGATTCCAACGCTGATCATGGCGGACGACACGGATCCGTTGCGGGTCGGTGTCAGCGAGGCGTCGCGCTTGCTGCCGGGATGCCGTTCGACGATCGTCAAGGACAGCGCCAGCGCGCGCGGCCAGGCTGACAAGACTGCGATGCTGCTGGAATTCCTGTCGAGCGGCGAATTGCCGCCGGGCTAATATTTGTCAGGCCGCAGCACTTCGACATCGGCGAAAAACATCGTCAGTCCGAAATTGGCGGCAAAGCGCGTCATGGCTTCGCTGGCGATCTGGTTGGCAACTGCCTCGCTGCAGACGATCTTGAGTTCGATGCTGCGGTCCGCTTCCCAGCTGCCCTCGCGTTCGCCATATTGACCTGCGCCCCGAACGTCGTGAACCGTGTGACCATGCGCGCCGGCGCGCCGCGCCAGCTCGGTCAGCGGTTTTTCCAGCGCCGCCTCGGTAATGATCACCAGCAGTTTCTTCGGGAATTTTTCGGTCATGGGGAGTGCACTTGTTGCGCCAGCCAGATGTAAAACGGTATGCCCACCAGCAGGTTGAATGGAAATGTCACTCCGATCGCAGCGGTGATGGAAATGGCCGGATCGGCTTCCGGCACGGCCTGGCGCATCGCGACCGGTGCGGCAATGTAACTGGCGCTGGCCGCCAGCGTACCGACGACCGCCATGCCGCCGACCGTGAGCTGCAGCGCCTGGCCTAACAACACGCCACAGGTGCCGAGGACCGGTGGCAGGAGCACGCCAATCAGGATCAGTTTCACGGCATCGCCGCGCAGTGTCAGCAGGCGCGCACCGGCCACCAGGCCCAGTTCCAGCAGAAAGATGGCCAGCACGCCCTTGAACGGCGTGACAAACACCGCCTTGATCGGACCCACTCCCGCATCTCCGGCGAATGCGCCGATCAGCAAGCCGCCTGCGAGCAGTAGTACGCTCTTGCCGAACAGCAGGTCATGCGCCAATTGCGTCCAGCGCAGCTGCGTCCGCGGGCCCGGCCCCGGGTTGGCGCCCAGGGCCCAGCGCGCAACCAGCGTTCCGGCGATTAATCCGGGCGCCTCCATGACGGCGACCCAGAGCGCGGCGTGGGATTCGACCGGCAAGGCGAGGCGCGCCAGCTGGCTCGACACGACCGCGAACGTGACAACACTCACGGATCCATAGTGCGCACCCAGCGAGGCGCTGTTGGCCTTGTCAAAGCGCAGGGTGCGAAACAGCGGATAGAGCAGCAGGGGCACCGCGAAACCGAATGCCACCAGCGCGCCGACCTGGGGCAGCAGCGCTGCGACCGGCTGCCGGCTCAACTCGGTGCCGCCCTTGAGCCCGATCGCCAGCAGAAGATAGATGGACAATGACTCATACAGCGCTTCGGGCAGGCGCAAGTCGGACTTGCCGATCTTGGCGACGACACCGAGGATGAAAAACCAGACTACAACGTCTACCATCGTTCGCTTCGAGTGCAAGACTTCCGGATCGAAGTTGCATTCAAGCCTAACACGGGCGGCGGCCGAAGTCGCCGGCACTTGCATTTACTTTTTATCGGTTTTAGTTTTTTAAAGCAAAGGCCTATCCATGAAACATCCGGCACCGGTTGCGACACCCCTCAAACGCACTGCGATTTTTGTGCGTAATCTCAAGCGTTCGCTGGATTTTTACCAGGGCGTGCTTGGCATGAACATCTGGGTGCAGGGCAAGGCGGGCGGCGAATTGCCCGCGATCTTCAAGCTGCTGGGCGTACGGCCGGGGCTGCTGCGCTGGGTGATCCTGCAATCGGAGGATGTCGCCTGGGGCATGGTGGGATTGTTCGAACTATCCCGGACCCGGCAGGGAAGTTGCCGACTGTCGCAGCCGGCGCGCGCCAACGCGGGCGAGGCCTGCCTGGTGTTCCACACCCCCGACATCGACAAGGTGCACCGGGGGGCACGGCGCCTCAGGCTGAAAGTCCTGTGTCCGCCGATGACCCTGGCGCTGGCTCAGCACGGCGTCGAGTCGCGCGAAATGACGCTGCGCGACCCTAACGGCGTCATGGTCAATTTCATCCAGAACATGAAAGGCGGTTCGATCGGATTGTCGAACCGGTTCCCCGGAATCAAAGGGCCTGCGCGGAAGCGCCGAACTATTTAGAGATTCCAAACTGGGGCAGCGGTGCGGGGTCGATCGGAATGATGGTCGCCTTGAGTTCCGTGAAGAAATCGAGGCTGGAGTAGGGGCCGTCGCGCCCGATGCCGGATTCCTTGAAGCCGCCGAACGGCGCACGCAGTTCGCGCATCAGCGGTGTGTTGATCCAGACCGTGCCGGCGCGGATTTCGCGCGAGCAGCGCATTGCGGCCGTGAGGTCGTCGGACCATACGTAGCTAACGAGACCGAAATTCGAGCGATTCGCGATCGCGATCGCTTCGTCCAGCGTGTCGAATTCAAGAAAGGTCGCGAACGGCCCGAAGATCTCCTCCTGGCACACGCGCGCATCGTTGTTGGCGGCCAGCACCGCGGTCGGTTCCATGAAGAAACCGCGGGCAAAATTCGGCGCCCGGCGTCCACCCGTCAGCAGTTTGCCGCCATCGGCCCTGGCGACATCGACATAGGACAGCACGCGATCCAGGTGGGCTTTGAACGCCAGCGGCCCGACCTCGGTATTGGGATCGAGCGGATCGCCGATCCGGATGTTGCGGGCGCGTGCGACGAATTTTTCGATGAACCGGGCCGAGATACTGCGCTGAACCAGGATCCTCGAGCCGGCCAGGCATTGTTGCCCGTTGTTGCCATAGATGCTCGCGAGCGCGCCGTCGAGCGCGCGATCCAGGTTGGCGGTTTCGAGGATGATGTTGGCCGACTTGCCGCCGAGCTCAAGTGCAACGGGCTTGAGATTTCGCCCGGCAGTTGCAGCGATAGAGCGGCCGGTGACCGTGCCGCCGGTGAAACCGATCATGTCGATGCCCGGGTGGCTAACAAGTGCATTGCCGGTGACGGCGCCGCGCCCGTTGACCAGGTTGACCACGCCTGGCGGCAGCCCTGCTTCATGGAAAATTTCGACCATGCGCCGCATTGACAGCGGCGTGTATTCGGACGGCTTGAGAACGCAGGTATTGCCCCAGGGGATGCAGGTGGCAATGCGCATGGAGGCCAGGGCCAGTGGTGCGTTCCACGGCGAAATGCAGCCCGCAACGCCTTTTGGCTCGCGGGTGACGTAAGTGAGGTAACCCTTGGTCTGGGTGTAGGTTTCACCATGAACCGTGCTGGCGACTTCGGCGAAAAACTCGAAGTTGCGCGCCATGCGCGAAACCTGCATGCGCACGCTGGCGCTCGGCAGGCCGGCATTCAGGGACTCGAGATACATGAGTTCTTCAGCGTTCTTGCGCAGGTGATCGCGGATCGAATAGAGAATGTCCTTGCGATCGTTGATGTCCATGCGCGGCCAGGGACCCGCATCGAAAGCGCGGCGTGCCGACAGCACCGCTGCGTCGACCTCCGCGGCGTCCGCCTCGCGCAGTCTTGTCAGAGGCTCTTCGGTGGTCGGGTTGAGTACGACAGAGTCTTCGCCGCCCGACTTAGGGGCTACGGCTTTGCCATCGATAAAGCTGGTGACATGCGGATTGACCGCGAAGCCGCGGGTCTGGGTAACAGCGTTCATGCAATGGGTTCCGGGTTATTTCCAGGCGGTCGCGACAAACCAGGGCAGGGAGCCTTCCTTCCTGGGCAGGCTGCCGACGTGAGTGTGATCGACCGGGATGCCGGCGCCTGCCATGTCGGCCGCAAGATCCGCGGTGGCATAGACCTCCCAGTACGGCTCGTTGTTGTTGAGCGTGTCCCAGGAGAAATCGAACTGCTGCACCGGGCTCAGGTTGGCAAAACGCAGCGGCACATCCTGGTGCACCATCACACCGCCCGGAGCTAACAGGCGCCACGATTCGCGCACCATGCCGCGGCGCGTGGCATCCGAGCTTTCGTGCATCAGGTTGTGCGAGACGATCAGGTCGAAATGGCCATCCGGGAAACGCGTGGCCGCGCAATCCATCTGGTGAAAATGCACCCGTGCGCCGAGGGCTTCCGCGCGGGCATGGGCGTAACGCAACATGCCTGAGCCGACATCGATCGCATGCACTTCGGCATCCGGGAAGGCCAGCGCATACGGCACACTGGCGGATCCGGCGCTGCAGCCCATGTCGAGGATGCGGCGCGGCTTGAGCTGCGGGAAGCGCTCGCGAATATAAGCCTGGACGTGGTCGGCCTTGCTGTCGGTGCGGCTGATGCCGTTACCGAAGGCATAGATGTTGCCACCCATTTCGTACAGTGCGCCGGCGCAGACGTCGCCAGCTCCGAGGTCCATCAGATAGCCGCCAGTCTGCAGATGGACATCGACGGCAGCCATGCCGCGCGGCGGTGTTAGATCGGGATCGAGTTCCAGCGTGCCGCCGCACCTGGGTTTTGCGATCAGTGCGGCCGCGGTCTCAGCCAGGCGTTGGCGCTCGCGGAAGATGCTTTCGCCCACGGCCTGCCACATATGCTCCTGCGCACTGCGTGCCAGCGACGACCAGCTGCGCCAGGCCGGGTGCCGGATCATCGCATCGTGAATTTCGTTACGGGTCTCGGGGCGGTGGCCGGTGCGATGCTCGACTTCCGGCGCAACGACTTCGTTGAAGAGTCGCTGCTGGGAGGAGCGCAGGTTGCGCGTCAGCGACTGCTTGAACGCGACATTGAACTGCTGCCGCGAGGCCTCGTCGTGCGACACCTCGGCCAGGAGAGGATGTTGAACGCTACGTACCATAGTGGGCCTAGAATCAGCGACGGTTGCTGTCGCTGTCAAGCTTGCGACCGGGGTATTTGTGTCGGATCAGTCATCATGCGAACATAACGACATGCCGTTACGGGATTTACGCAGCTTTCTCGCCGATCATCGTGCGGCCGTCTGGGAGATTGACCAGCCCGTCGGGCTGCGCCACACCCTGACTGCTTTGCAGCATGAACTCGACAACTCGGGCCGCTTTCCCGTCATCCTGGCCAAACGGCCCCAGGCAGCCGATGGCAGCCCGCTGGGCAACCAGGTCGTGACCAACCTGACGGCCAGCCGCGAGCTGACGGCCGCCGCACTCGGGATCCCGGACCACCGCCAGACCGCGTCCTGGTTTGCAAACCGCTCGGCGAGTGGCATCGATCCGCTGGTCGTGAAAGGCGCTGACGCTCCCGTGCAGCAGCTTGTCTGGGAGGGTGAGCAGGCAAGCCTGCAGAGATTACCGGTGCTGACCCAGCACCAGCTGGAGCCCGGGCCATACCTGACGGCCGCACACGCGACCACCTATGACCCGGACACCGGCGTCGACAATACCGCCATCCAGCGCTGCTGGGTGTTAGGCGAGCGGCGCATGACCTGGTTTCCGTATCCGACCACGCACAACATGCGCAACCTGCGCAAGTTCTGGGCGCGCGGCGAACCCTGTCCGGTCGCGTTCTGGATCGGCCATCATCCGGCGGTCCTGTTAGGCAGCCAGTCAAAGCTGAAGTACCCGGAAAGTCACTGGCGCGCCGCGGGCGGTGTGTTAGGCGAGCCGCTGCGCCTTGCGCCCTCGCGCCTGCATGGCGACAAGATCATGGTGCCGGCCGATGCCGAGATCGTCATTGAAGGTTTTGCACCGGTTGACAGTTTCCATGCCGATGGCCCTTTCGGCGAGTACACCGGTTATCTCGGCCCGCAGGTGCAGGCGCCGTTGTTCGAGGTCGGCTGCATCACGCTGCGACGCGACGCGATTTATCACGACTACGGCTCCGGTCTCACCGACATGCTGGTGCCAGATAACATGGCGATGGAAGGCAAGCTCTACCAGATGGTGAAGGCCGTGGCGCCCTCGCTGATCAACGTGCACGTGCCGACCGAGGGCCGCCGCTTCCATGCCTATCTGCAGTTCCAGAATCCGGCCCGCGGTGAGGCGCGCGACGCGCTGGCCGCAGCGCTGGCTTATCGGCGCGTCAAGACCGTGGTGGCGGTCGATGAAGATGTGGATATCTTCGCGCCGCAGTCGGTGCTGTGGGCGATTGCCACCCGCGTGCAATGGTCACGCGACGGCATGATCATCGACGGCCTGTCGGGCTCCAATCTGGATCCGTCGCTGCCCGAGGGAGCTAACACAGCTTCGAAGATGGGCATCGATGCGACCCTGCCGCCGGCACCGCGGCCCGGGGCGCCACGCGCGGTGCCGCCGGTGGCCACGGTTCCGCCCGACAGTATTCAGCGCGCGCGCGAATTGTTAGCGGCCGCGGGGGGCGAATCATGGCCCAGGGCATGAAGACCGCGGCGCCTGCTACCGCGAAACCCGGGCTGCTGCGCGATACGCCGGGCGCTGCCTGGGAGAAACGCGGCAATACGCTGTGGCTGTCATGCACCCACTGCCAGACCTGGTTTCCCGTGAGCGTGGCGTTGACCCGGCCCGGCGCGACGCCTGCCTGTTGTCCTCAATGTCATACCAAACTGCCTCTGGCCTGAACGAGGCCGCATTGCCTGCAAGGAGATACCCATGAAGTTGTTGCCGTCTAAAGAGTTTCATGCTGCATTGGAAGCGGCGCGCCAGCCCAAGCATGGTGGCGGTCATCCGTTCAGCCGCGCCTGGGCGGCCGGTGAGTTGAGTCGCGCCCAGCTCGGCGACTGGGCGGTGCAGCATTTTTACTACATCGATCCGATACCACAGCAATTCGCGCTGCTTTATTCGCGCCTGCCGGATCTCGATGCGCGCCAGCACCTGATGGAGAATCTGTTAGGCGAGGAAATGCCACAGATGCCGGAGAAGCGTCATCCCGACCTGCTGCGCAAATTTGCCCGGGCCTGCGGCGTGTCCGACGATCGCATCATCCGCGCCGAGCAGAACGGCGAGGTGTTGCCGACCACGCGCGCCATGCGTTCCTGGATCTGGGAACTGGCGGGCATCCGTCATCTCGCCGAGAGCTGCGCCGGAATTATGGTGGCCCTGGAAGGGCAGTTGCCGACCTTGTACCCGCAGTATGTCGATGCGATGCGCAAGATGGGATTCTCGGAAGATGACATGGAATTTTTCCATGTGCACATCGAGGGCGATACCGAGCATGCGCATGTCGGCCTGGAGCTGACTGATCGATATGCAATCACGGCAGAACTGCAGGCCCGCGCGCTCGCGGCAGTGCATGGATCCGCGGAATTGCGCTACTCGATGCTGGATGGCATCTACCACCGCGTGGTGCAGAAGAACGCCGCCTGATGTCCGAGGTCGCACTCGTCACTGGTGCCGCCGGCGGCATCGGCAAGGCCACGGTCAGCATGCTGCGGGCGCGGGGCATGAGCGTAGCTGCTGCGGACCTGCGGCTTGCGGAATTGCCGTGCACCGATCATGGCTTCCTCAGTTGCACGCTGGACGTGGTCGATGAGGCGGCAATAGTGCGCACGGTAGAACGGGTGCTGCGCGAATTCGGCCAGCTCGATCACGTCGTGCATCTCGCGGGCCAGACCGGCGACGGACCACTGACCGCCGTTAGCCGCAGCGACTGGGACCGGCTGCTCGCGGTCAATCTCACCTCGGCATTCCTGTTAGCCAAGGCGGTGGCGGCACCGCTGGCAGCGGCGCGCGGCAGCCTGACGCTGACGGCCTCCACGAATGCAATCAACGGTGGTAATGCGCTGTCGGGTCCAGCGTATGCGGTGGCCAAGGCCGGCATCATCAACCTGATGCGTTACCTCGCCAGGGAGTGGGCGCCGCAGGGCGTGCGGGTGAATGCGCTCGCGCCGGGCCCGATCGCAACGCCGATGATCACTGACAAATTCACGGCTGAGCAGCAGCAGGCGGTCAAGGCCAACGTATTGCTG
The DNA here is from genome assembly GCA_031414335.1 of Gammaproteobacteria bacterium. Classification (GTDB taxonomy): domain Bacteria; phylum Pseudomonadota; class Gammaproteobacteria; order Steroidobacterales; family Steroidobacteraceae; genus UBA964. Next base: position 23,499 of record JANNVI010000011.1, read on the forward strand.
AAGCGGCTCGGGCGGGCGGAGGAAGTCGCCAACGCCGTGGGTTACCTTGTTAGCCGCGACGCGCAGTATGTCACCGGAACGGTGATGAACGTGTCCGGTGGCGTGGTACTCGATTGAGAGCACGTAGCGCGACGCCGCCGGCGACTGATCGAATCGCGGCCACGTCCAGGATTCAGGCGCCGCGTTACCACCAGGTGTACGTCAAGCTGCGCAGCTGGGTACGCGACGGCAGTTACGCGCCGGGCTCGCAGATACCGACCGAGCCGGAATTGTGCAAATTATTCGGTGTTTCCCGGATCACCATCCGCAAGGCCATTTCCGAACTGGTCAGCGAAAGCTGGCTGATCAGGCACCAGGGGAAGGGCACGTTTGTCAGCCTGGGTGCTGCGGAACCGGCCGCGACACTTGATTTGAGCGAGGCGCGCCATCGGGTCGCCGATATAGCGGCGTCGACCCGGGTTCGTAACCTGGTCGTGGCCGAGGTCTTGCCGGATGAAGAGACCCAGGCCACGCTGGATCTGGCCCCGGGTGAACGGATTCAGCGGGCCAGTCATGTGCGTGTGCACCGCGGCGTGCCGCTGGCTCTCATTACCACCTATGTGCCGCTCGAGATCGCCCGCCGCATAGGGCGTCTCGACATGACGCGTCAGCCCATGTTCGAACTGTTAGGCCGGGCCGGCGTCCAGGTCGATTCGGCGGAACAATGGATCGGCGCGACGTTGGCCGGCGTAGAAGCGGCCGGTGCGCTGGGTATCGACGTCGGCGCGCCGCTGTTGCGACTGGCGCGCGTGGTCCGCGATGTCCGCGGCAAGCCGGTCGAGCGGGTCGTGGCCCTGTACCGCGCCGATGCCTATCAGTACCAGATGCGCCTGCGCACAGCACGGGGGCGCAAGTGAAACAATCCTGGTGGTCGCAGAAGCGCTGGATGATCGGCATCCTGCTGCTGTTAGTCACCGCGGTCGGCAGCATTGACCGGCAGGCGTTGTCGGTGACGGCCAAGGTCCTGATGGATCAGTTTGGCCTGACCAAGACCCAATATGGCGCGCTGGGATTCGCGTTCCTGTTTGCCTACGCAGTCGGACAATTGTTAGCTGGCGTGTTTGTCGACAAGCTGGGTACGCGGCGCTCGCTGTCGCTGGCGGTGATCTGGTGGAGCATTGCGGCGGTCACCCACGTTTTTGCGTCCAGCTTTGGCGGGTTTTTCCTGGCGCGCGCGTTCCTCGGCATTACCGAAGGCGCGAATCTGCCCGGCGCGATGAAAGCGATCGCCGAGTGGTTTCCGCGCGCCGAACGCAGCATGGCGACAGGCCTCGTGACCGCAGGCACCAGTCTCGGGCTGATTCTGGCGCCGCCGGTCGCCGGCACGCTGGCGTATCAATTTGGCTGGCAGGCGGCGTTCATCGTGCCGGGCGTCGCCGGATTGATCTGGGTTTGGTTCTGGAATCGCAATTACTTCCTGCCCGAAGAGCACCCGACGGTTTCGGATGAAGAGCGCACGCTGGCCATGTCCGATCGCGTCGCCGTCGACGCGGCGCCGTTAGGTTTTGCGGAGCGGGTCAGGTTGTGGGGCTATTACCTCAGATTCCGCGAGACCTGGGGCCTGGTGCTGGCGCGCTTCATCGGCGACGGCTGCTTCTATTTCTTTGCCATCTGGCTGCCGCTCTACCTGCAAACAGAGCGCGGCATGTCGATCCTGAAAACCGCCTTTATCGCGGCGATACCCTTTGTATTTGCCGACTTCGGGGCGCTCGGTGGCGGTTGGGCCGGCCAGAGGCTCATCAAGAATGGCTGGTCCGTGGATCGTTCGCGCAAGACCCTGATCTGGATCGGCTGCGTCGGCTCGCTGGTGGCCTGGCCGGTCGCGACGGTCGAGTCCGCGTGGCTGGCCGTCTTGTTAGCATCGCTGGCGGTGTTTTTCATCCAGGTCAAGACCGCGTCACTGTTTCCGCTGGCAACAGACCTTTTTCCGGCACGCGATGTGGCGACGGTCTGGGGCATGTCGGGCGCCGCGGGGTCCTTTGGTGGCGCCTTGTTTCAGCTTGGCATCGGCGCGCTAATCCAGAGCCAGGGCTATGAAATTGCCTTCATCCTGGCTTCCCTGCTGTGCATAGGGCAGGCGCTGATGATCTCGTTGTTCATCCGCAAGGTCGAGCCGCTGCGCTTCAAAGCGGCCGTATGAGTAACTGCGCAGGCTTCGCCGGTTTGCTGTTTTGCGCCACGCTGCTGACGATGCGCAGCGATCTGGCGAACGCCGCCAACCTGCAGATTCTGGTTGACTGCGCCGATTGCAGTCCGGTCGTGATTGTGCTGCCGGGGCGATTCCTGATGGGTTCGGACGATGGCGAGAAAAACCGCCCGGAAGGTCCGGCCCACGAAGTCCGCTTCGCGAAGCCGTTCGCGCTGGGCCAGTTCGAAGTCACGCTGGCAGAGTTCCGGCGTTTCGTCGCCGCCACCGGCCATGTTGTTAGCCCGGGCTGCCGCGTCCAGGCCCGCGAACTGTCTGCCGAGAGCGGGCGCGTAGAGTGGCTCAACGACAAGTCGGCGGGCTGGCTGGCGCCGGCATTCAGGACCCCGCAGCCCGAAGATTCGCCGGTGGTCTGCGTGGGGCGGGTCGATGCGCTGGCGTACGTTGCGTGGCTGGCGCAGAAGACCGGCAAACCGTACCGCCTGCCGTCGGAGTCCGAGTGGGAATACGCGGCGGCAGCCGGGGCGCGCAACGCCTACAGCTGGGGCAACAACCAGGACCTGGGGTGCGAGTACGGCAATCTCTACGATCGTGCCGGCCGCAAGGCCAGCGATTTCGGTTGGGGCTATGTGGATTGCGATGACGGGTTTGCAGAAATTGCGCCAGTCGGAAAATTCAAACCTAACAAATATGGCCTGCATGACATGATCGGCAACGTCTGGGAGTGGACTGCCGATTGTTATCGCACAACCTACGAGCGGACGCCGACCGACGGCAGCCCGGAGCCCGCGGCGCCTGACTGCGACAACTGGTCGGTACGCGGCGGTGGCTGGATGACCCGGCCGGGCCGCCAGCGCGTTGGTTTTCGCGGCCGCGATCCGAACGACGCGCATTACAGCTATTTCGGCTTCCGGGTCGCGCGCGACCTGTCGGCGTCTGAAATAAGAGCTTGGCACCGCCGCAAGTAACCGGAGGCCTCGTGAAAATCGCTGCTTCCACGTGGGCCCGGACTTGTCTGCAGAAGTTGCTGGTGCTGGAATCCACCATGCTGCTGGCGGCGTTCGCGGTCCTGATCCTGGTGACATTTGCTGATGTTGCGCTGCGCACGATTACCGGCAGCGGCCTCCTGTGGTCGCGCGACGTCGGCATCTACGCCAATATCTGGCTGTCGATGTTAGGTATCGGCATCGCGTCCAGCCAGGGTTCGCATCTGCGGCCGCGATTCATGGACTCCTGGGTCCGGGCAGGCTGGCAGGCATGGCTGCCGCGCGTGCAGGAGCTGCTGGCCGCGGCCGGATTTCTGGTACTGGCGGTAATCGCGGCGCAGGTGGTCGCCGACACGCGTGAACTGGGCGACAGCAACAGTGTGCTGCGCTGGCCGATCTGGATCTGCCAGCTGTGCATGCCGCTCGCGCTTGGCTTTGCCGCGTTCAAGCACAGCCTGTTCGCGCTGTATCCGACGCTGCGGCCAGAGGAGCGCGACGAGACCAGCGAAGCGCCACGCGCATGATGGCCCTCGGCCTGATCGCGCTGGTGTTTCTGCTGCTGTGGCTGCGGCAGTACCTGGTCATCGTGCTGGCTGCGGTCGCAATTTACCTGTACCTCACGGTCGGTGGCGGCCAGGTCAGCAACGTCATCCTGGACGGCTGGGACGAGCTGCAGAAAGACGTCCTGATCGCGATACCGCTGTACATGCTCGCCGGGCAATTGATGGCGGAGGGCGCGATGGCGCGCCGCCTGGTGCGCATCATGCGCGCACTGACAGCGCCGGTGCCCGCGGGCCTCGCGGTCGCGACCTGCCTGTCCTGCGGCGTGTTTGCCGCGATCGTCGGCTCGAGTTCGGTCACGCTGTTAGCGGTCGGCACCATCATGTACCCGGCGCTGCTGGCGGGCGGCTACAGCAAGTCATTCTCGTTAGGTCTGCTGTGCGCCGGCGCAACGCTCGGGATCATCATCCCGCCGTCGATCCCGCTGATCCTGTATGGCGTGATGACCGGGACCTCGATCGCGGACCTGTTCCTGGCGGGTGTCGGTCCGGGGCTCCTGCTGCTCGGACTGCTGACGGCGTATTCGCTCGCGACCCAGTGGCATCTGCGCGGCAAGCGCTGGGACGGCGCCGAGATCCGCGTCGCGCTGCGCGAGGGAGTCTGGGCGCTGCTGATGCCGGTCATAATCCTGGGCGGCATCTACTCCGGGAAATTCACGGCCACAGAGTCGGCGGCGGTCGCATCGGTGTACGCGCTGTTTGTCGAACTGGTCGTCTACCGTAAGCTCAATTGGCGCGGCCTGAAGAGCGTCGTCCTGGACACGTCGCGGCTCATGGGCGGTTTGTTTCCGGTCCTGATGATGGCGCTGTCGATCAACAAGTTGCTGGTCTACCAGCAAGTGCCGCAGATGGTCGTTGGCCAACTCGAGTCATTCATTGCCGGGCCGGTGGGGTTTGTGCTGGTCAGCAACGCGCTGCTGCTGGTGGTCGGGTGCCTGATGGACATCGGTTCGGCAATCCTGTTGCTGGCGCCCATTCTGCAGCCGGTGGCCGAGTCGCAGGGCCTGCATCCGGTGCATTTCGGCATAATGATGACGGTCAATCTCGAGATCGGCTACCTGACGCCGCCGATGGGTCTCAACCTGATCGTCGCGATGACCGCATTTCGCGAGAGTTTCGGTTTTATTTGTCGCGCGGTCTTGCCCTTCATTCTGTTGATGATGGTCGGGCTGATTGTCGTGGCATTCTGGCCAGGATTGTCTCTATTCATGATTGGATAAATTTATGGGCGACACCAAGAAATACGACCTGCTGATCAAGAACGTCAAGATCGTGAGGCCGCGCAAGTCGGCGACGCCGAAAGCCGATATCGCGATCGTCGGCGGCAAGATCAAGAAAATTGCCGCCGGCCTGAAGGCGGCCGATGCCCGCGAAGTCGTGGACGGCAAGGGCCGGCTCGCTTTCCCTGGCCTGGTCGATCCACACATGCATTGCGGCATCTATGCGCCGTTAGCTGAAGACGCAGTGACCGAGAGCCTGGCGGCTGCGCAGGGCGGGGTTACCTCCAGCCTCAACTACATGCGCACCGGCGGCTACTACATGCAGAAGGGCGGCCCCTACGCCGATGTGTTTCCGGAAGTGCTTGATATCTCCCGCGGCAAGTTCCACGTGGATTACGCCTATCATCTCGCGCCGCTCGATCGCCGCCATATTGGCGAAATCGACATGCTGATCAACAAGTACGGCGTCACGTCATTCAAGATCTTCATGTTCTATGGCGGCTATGGCCTGCACGGCGCTTCGAGCTCGCAGCACGAATTCCTGATGATCGACAAGAACGAGAAATACGATATCGCGCATTTCGAGTTTGTCATGCGCGGCGTGCAGCGCGCGATGGCGATGAATCCCAAGATAAAAGACTCGATCTCGCTGTCATTGCACTGCGAACTTGCGGAAATCCTCAGCGCCTATACCAAGATGGTCGAGGGTGGAGCGAAGGTTACCGACCTCGACACCTACCTCTATGGTCATACGATGGACCCGAGTTGCGTGGATTGCGCGCCGCTGACCGGACTGCGCGCGTACAGCGCGGCGCGACCGCCACACTCCGAGGGTCTCGCAATATCGATCGCCAGTTACCTCGCCAACGAGACCAATTGCCCGAACATCAACCTGCTGCACCTGACATCGCGCAAGGCGGTCGAGGCCGCCAAGGCCATGAAGAAGGCGTTCCCGCATGTGAATTTCCGCCGCGAAGTCACGATCGGACACCTGTGCCTCGACTACACCAGCAAGATCGGCAACCAGGCCAAGGTCAACCCACCGATTCGCTCGCGTGCCGACGTCGAATACCTCTGGGAGTCGCTGTTAGCGGGCGAACTCGACTGGGTCTGTTCAGACCATGCCTGCTGCAAGGAAGAATCCAAGCACGGCCTGCAGGACAACGTATTCATGGCGAAATCCGGCTTCGGTGGCACGGAGTTCATGCTCCCCGCCCTGATCACCGAAGGCAAGCCGCGGGGCCTGAGCTATAACCGCATGGCCGAGCTCACCTCCTGGGCGCCGGCGCGGCGCTTTGGGCTGCATTCCAAGGGCGACCTGGCGCCCGGTTTCGACGCCGACGTCGTGCTGGTTGACCCGAAAAAGAGCTTTGTCGCCAGCGGCAAGTTATCGAAGTCATCGCAGGGTTTTTCGGTCTTCGAAGGCATGGAAATGTCAGCCAGCATCGACAGTACCTACCTGCGTGGCCAGTTGATATGGAACAATGGCAAGTCGGTGGGCCCGGCGCGCGGCCAGTACCTGCATCGTCCGTATTCGGGATGATTTGACGACCAAACTGATCGATAACCACAGAGAGAGACGACTATGACTATCAAAGCGGGCGAGACCATGCCCACGGGCAGTTTCAAGATGATGGGCAAGGACGGCATGGCGACGGTGACGACCGACGAGCTGTTCAAAGGCAAGAAAACGGTGCTGTTTTCGGTGCCGGGCGCATTCACGCCGACCTGTGATGCCAAGCATCTGCCGGGATTCGTGAATCACGCCGCAGAGTTCAAGGCCAAGGGCTACACGGTCGCCTGCATGGCCGTCAACGATGCGTTTGTCATGGGCGCCTGGGGCAAAGCCTCGAATACCGGCGACAAGGTGATGATGCTGGCGGACGGCAACGGTGACTACTCCCGCGCGTTAGGCCTGGAAATGGATGGCCGCGGTTTCGGCATGGGCATGCGCGGACAACGTTTCGCGGTCATCGTCGACAACGGCGTTGCCAAGCACGTGAACATCGAGGCCCCGGGCAAGTTCGAAGTGTCAGCGGCTGAATACCTGTTGAAGCAGCTGTAAGTAGCGCGGCACAGATGCCGGACCGCAATCGACGCATCCTGATGGCACGAGTCCCTCGTGGACTGCCCGTGCCCGAGGATTTTGGCGCCGATGAAACCGCGATCCCGACGCCGGGCCCGGGGCAGTTCCTGTCGCGCAGCATTTACCTGTCGCTGGATCCCTACTATCGCAACGTGATGAAGAACAGCCAGATCTACACCGACCGGCTGGCGCCTGGCGATGCGATGGTGGGGGAAACGGTCGCGCAGGTCATGGACTCGCGTAACCCGGAGTTCCGGGCTGGCGACTATGTCGCGGTGCGTAACGGCTGGCAGCAGTATGCATTGTCGTCGGGGCAGGGCGTGCGCAAGCTCGATCCGTCGCAGGCGCCGTTAGGGTCGGCGCTGGGCGTGCTGGGTATGCCCGGCCTGACCGGCTGGGCCGGCACCGTGGTGTTAGGCGAACCCAAGCCCGGCGAAGCGTTTGTAGTATCGGCTTGCACCGGACCGGTCGGTTCGACCGCCGGCCAGATTGCGCGGCACATGGGTGCGCGCGTGGTCGGAATTGCCGGCAGCGCTGAAAAGTGCGCGTACGCGATCCAGGAGCTTGGGTTTGCGGACTGCGTCAATTACAAGCAGGGCGACCTCACGCAGTCCCTGAAAGCGGCCTGCCCGCTGGGCATCAACGTTTACTTCGACAACGTCGCCGGCGACACGCTGCAGGCCGTGATCCGCAATCTGGCGTTAGGTGCGCGGATCGTGCTGTGCGGCATGATCGAAGCGTACAGCATGGATACGCCGCCACCTGGACCGTGGCTCGGCCCGGTGGTCGGGGCGCGGGCGACCATGAAGGGCCTCGTCGTCTATGACCACCTGCAACGCATGGCCGAGATGAGCCGCGTGGTCGCGGGCTGGATTCGCGACGGTAAGTTCCATTACCGCGAGGACGTTGCCGAGGGGCTGGCAGCAGCGCCGGAAGCTTTTTGCCGGCTGATGCGCGGTGGCAATTTCGGCAAGGCGCTGGTGCGCATCGGACCCGAGCGCGTCTAAGTCGTCAATTCCCGGCCGCACGCTTGCGGTCGATGTAGTCGCGGAACTGGTCATAGAAGCGCTTCTCGTTGTTCGCCTGGTCGGCGAGCGACGGCGCCTCCAGGAACTCGGGCGAATTTTTTTCCAGCCAGCCACGCAACGGTTGCGGCAGATCGGCGACGCCGTTCGGGAGCTTCTTGCCGCGGCTGGGCAGCACCAGGCCGCCGGACCAGGCGCCCATTTCCATCCACGGCAGCCACTGCCGCAGCCCGGTGTGCGAGGTGGTCGCTGGAACGGAGCTCAGGTCCGGGTTGTCGAGATCGGCGCGTTTGGTGTGAAAGTGATAGAGCCCCGCACCTTCGTATAAGTTACTGCCGACATACGCGCTGTAACCGAAGACATTTAGACTCGACGGCTTCGAGTAAAACAGGTCGTCATAGAAGGTGACGTCGCCGCTGTGCTCCATGTACGGCATGTGAAATGCCTTGTCGGGGCCAGCGGCGCTCAACTGACTGCCGGCCGACAGGTTGCGAATGTGGAACACCTCGACGACGTGGCCGGTAAACGGGTTGCGCCAGGTCTGCAGGGGTTGCGCGGTATCAGGGTCTGAAAATATCACGCACTCGCGCTCGAGAAATTCGTAGCCGGTGGCGGTCCTGACGCAGCGCGTGCACTTGACACCCTGGCCTAACAGCAACCGGCGCGCGGGTTGCCCGGCGATGTAGCTGTAAATGTACCCCGAGGTCCAGGACAGCGACGGCTTACCCGAGATATCGCTACCGGCTTTCAGGTAGGCCGTCAGGTTATCCCAGGGGGTTTCAAGATCGAGGTGCGTGGCGGCTGGCTTCGGTCGCGTGACACTGGCCGCGGATTTCGCCGTGCCGGCCAGGCCTAACAACGATGCCGCCGCCAATAAGCTGCGTCGCGACTGGGAAACGTCGGCCATGGCTAAAGCAGGGCAACCGCCTGGATTTCCACCAGATAGGCGGGGGTCGCCAGCGCGGCCTGCACCGTTGCCCGTGCCGGCTTGCCGTCAGCCGCCACCCAGGCGTCCCAGACCTGGTTCATCGCGCCGAAATGCGCCATGTCTTTCAGATAGATGTTTGCTGACAGCAGTCTTGATTTGCCGCTGCCGGCCTTGGCTAACACCGCATCGATTTTCGCCAGCACCTGTTCAGTCTGGCCTTTGACATCGGCGCTGGTGTCGTCCGCCACCTGTCCCGCGAGGTAGACCACGCCGCCTGCGACCACACCCTGTGACATCCGGACGCCGGGTTCAATTCTTTGGATTTGCATGCGCCCGATTCTACGGGAAATGACTACTTCCCGGGCGGCGCCGATAGGTGAGGTCCCAGGTAATTTTCCACTCCTTGCCGTCGCGCGAGGACTCGCCCCATTGGCGCACGGTATTCGCGTCGAGTGCCTGGAAACTCATACGGCGCTTCAGACCCGCCGGCGCATTGGGCGGCAGCGCGCCCAGGTTGTCCATGCGCATGATACCGTCGGTGACACCGCCAACGTAGGGCGCGCGCACGCCCGACGCATCCACATACTCCTGGTGCCAGAGCTTGTCGCTGCTATCGTAGGAATTGATCGAATAGCCGTGCGGCCCCTGCAACGGCCGCCAGTTCTCGAGAATTGCACAGCCCTGCGCGACAACGCTGATGGTGCTTTCCGCCACCAGGAAACTCTGTCCCGTGGGCGACACGTCCCATTCCCCCATCCAGAAATCAAACTGCCGGCTGGCGGCGCTGCTGCAACCGGCCGGTCGTTGCGGCGTAACGCCGCCGTTCTGGATCAGCGGTCGCGCGGCGCGGACTTCAGCCTCGAGGGCTGCGCGGTCCATCGACGCCGGATCAGCCGGGCCTGGCGCCGGCGCCTGCGCCCGAGCTAACAATGGCAAGGCTGCAAGGCTTGCTAACAAAAGGGTCTGACTATGCATCTGGCACTCCGCTGATGGGGGCGGCGAGCTTAACCCCCGACGCGACGCGACAGGGCCCTTGATGGGATCACCAGCAATTGCGCGGGATCAATGCCGGTTTTCACTATGCGCCGGGCGGTGGCGGGAACTGGGCGGCCTGCTTTTTGAACCAGGATTGAAATGCCGCGATGTCTGGCAGCACACGGTTGCGCTTCGGATACACAAACCAGTAGGACCCGCTATTGGCCAATGGTCTGCGTCCTGCCACGACCAGGTCGCCGCTACGGACTTCATCAGCGACCAAAGACCAGCGCACCAGGGCGATACCCTGCGCCATTTTCGCGGCGCCAATGGTGGCAGCCGAGTCATCGAAAATCATACCGTCGCCAGGTGGCGAGTAGTCATCATCAAATCTATTGCTGTGCGTCCAAAGGCTCCACGGCTCATCCGCGCCGTGGATCAGCGTATATCGCCGCATTTGATCCGCATTGTCGGCAAAGCCATGTTTCTTGAATAGCGCCGGCGCGCACACCGGAACCAGCCATTCATCCAGGATTTTCTCGCGCACCAGAGTGGTCCAGGTGCCCGTGCCCATGCGGATCGCGGCATCCTGCTCTGATCTAACAAAATCGACCAGGTCGTTGGACGTGACCAACGACAGCCGCAGGTCGGGATACGCGGTGTTGAAGTCCGGCAGGCGCGGCATTAACCACTTATTGAGGAACGACGCCAGCAGGCTGATACGCAGGGTGCGGCTACTGCGCACGTTGCGCGAGTCGTCCAGTGCCTGCTCCAGGTCCTCGAGTGCCTGCGCGACTCGCGGCAACAATTTCCGGCCTTCCACAGTCAGGCTCACTTCGCGCCCGTCACGGCGCAGCAGCGGCCGCCCGAGGTATTCCTCCAGCGCCTTGATCTGCAGGCTTGCGGCGCCCGCGGTCACGCCCAGCTGGTCGGCGGCGCGGGTGAAATTGAGGTTCTGCGCAACCGCCAGAAAAACCCGCAGACTGCCTAACGGCAATCTGCGGATGTGGACGACACGGCCATGTTTGGCGATAACTGCCTCCCGCGGCCGCGCAGCAGGTGCTGACGAACACTACGCCTGCGGCCGCTGTATCTGCTTTTCATAATACGCGTACAGCACACGGCTATCCACCTTGGACACCGCTCCGTTGACCGCATCACGCACGCAGCGCTGCCAGTCCGGGGAAATCAGGCGGGTGCCCACCGTTTCGCGCTCGCCGCAGGCATTTTTCGCAGCGGATACGATGCGGCCATAGAGTTTTGCGACGCCGCGCTCGGTCGTCAGCTCCTGTGCGTAGAAGCGTACCGCGACGCGGTTTTCCGCGGCCTGAACCTGAGCATGTGCCAGCGGCAGCACGGACAGGCCCGCAAGTACAATCAGTTTCAAAGTCTTCATGGTTGCAATCTCCTGTTAGTTAGCACCTGGTGGTGTGGAGATATTGTTTCGCAACCGCGGGGCCCTGGGACGAGACCTCTTTAATGCCCGTTGAGCCCGGCTCAACGATCAAGACCTGCTAGTGGCCTCGCCGGTAATTGCCCGGATCCTTCCAGTCACCCGCGCCTCTGTAAACAGCACGGTCCGGGTACGGAAAGATCGGGCGGCTGAACTCGGCGGTCTTGGGATCAAATCCCACGGGCGGGTCCACCGGGCCGCGCGCGTCGTTGTTCTGGTGATGGCCCATGATCATGTCCGGCGCCACGCCGCGCTCCACCCATTGCTCCAGCGCACCTAACATATCTGCATAGTTGGTGCCCGGCCCGCCGCGGCAGTGGTACAGCCCAGGCAGCAGGAACAGGCGCGCGAACGCGTCCATGTCCTTGCGGCCGCCCATCGTGCGCGTCGCCAGATCGTAGTAGGCGATCGTCGAGGTGGCGAAAATTGCCGGATCGGCGAGGCCGTGAAACATCAGCAGCTTGCCGCCCGCGTTGCGAAACAATGTCAGGTCGGGATTGCCGGCCGAAAACATCGACAGGCTCATGCGCTGCGGATCGCGATCCCAGTTGAAGTCGATTAGGTCGTAGGCCGGGCCCGGGTCGGTCGGAAATGCCAGGTAGCGCAGGATCTCCACGCCGAAACCGTAATTCGGTGAGGCCTTGCCGCCGCGAAAATAGCTGTCCCAGGCGAGCTCTGATCCCGGCAGCTGGCCACTCGGCATGATCCGGACCCCCTGCGACGTCGTCGGTCCGGCGTACATCTTCTGGACCACAGCGACCTCGGCGTCGGTCAGGCATTCGGCGCCCGGCTGCGCGCCGCAGCGCAGGTTCTCTGGCTTGAACTGGCATTGCAGAGGATTGTCGATGACGCCGTCCCTGACGCCGTCGTTAGCATCGCAGGCTGCCAACACGGCTTTCGCCAGCATGGGCAACTTCGCCACATCGAGGATCGGCTTGCCCTGGCGGTCCAGGTTCACGGTGGAGCCCCAGAACAATTGCAGCGGCGGACCCATCAACTGATAGAACACGATGGCGCCGCCGACAATGCCGTCGTAGTCGTAGGGATAGCGTTGCGCGGCCACCAGCGCCTGACGGCCGCCGGTCGAACAACCGCGGAAGTAGGAGCGTTTTGGCGCCGCCGAGTAATAGGCCTCGACCACCGCCCTGGCGGCCAGCGTCGCTACATGGGTTGCGCGATGCCCCAGATCGATTTCGGCTACCGGGTTGTTATAAGCCCACTTGCCATCGTACGGCAGGCTGCGATGTCCCATGTCGGTGGTGACGCAGGCATAGCCGCGCGACACCGCTTCGGCGCAGGCTTCCGAACCTAACATCATGCCGCACATGGCGCCGCAGCCTTGCGTCAGCAATTTACCGTTCCAACCAGCCGACGGCAGCCGCAGCTCGAGTCCCACTTGCGGCGCGACATAGCCTTCCAGCTTGCAATGCGCCGGAACGCCGCCGCCGGGTTCCACCAGCGCCGCGGCAGTCAACCGGGTCGGTGCATCGAGCGTCTGGCCAAAATCACGTTGCAGCAGCGCCTTGCAGGCGGCATCGCCAGCGGCATAGCTGAAATTGCTGACCAGGCTGCCTAACAACAAGAGCAGGGAGACGCGCCTGGCCGCAGCGCTGTCAGGATGCCGTGTCAATGGATTTCCAGAATTTGCCAACGGTGGCCACGAAGTTGGCCGTCGAATCGGGGCGCTTCACCAGCTGGCCCAGCGGCAGGCGGCGTCGCGCCTTCAGACTGGCTGCGAGCCGCGGATCCCCGGGATCCTTGAACAGCAGCACCGGTTGCGGCACTGTCGCCAGCACGCTGGCGTAGTCGCTGGTCCAGATGGCGCGGTTCAGCGCGCCGTAATGCGGGAGCTGGCGGGCGAGGTCCAGTGTCATGCAGTCCATCCGCAGCGCCCCAAGATCCGGTTTGACGCGGCGAATCGCGGCGGCGCCGCGCTCATACCAGGGCCAGCACAGCTCGCGGTCGCGCAGCTGGTGCCACAGCGCCAGCAGATGTGATCCGTCCCGCGACACGCTGAGCGGTGGGCAATCGTGGCGCGCCAGCTGCTTGCGGAGCCCCGCGCCTAACAACGGGATGCCGTCACAAACCACACTGCGGATCCGTTCAGGTGCGCGCGCGGCCGCTGCCAGCGCGAGCGGACTGGAACTGAAAGCTGTAACTATGTCCAGCGGTTCCCGGGTATTGGCCTCTAACAGACCGAGCAGCGCATCCACGAAGTCCGCGAGCACGGGCGGCTTGCCATCGGGAAGCACGATCGCGGCTGTCTCACCCTGGCCGGGCAGGTCGGGCGCCCACACCGGCCGGCCGGTGGTGGCGAACTCGGCTAACAAAGGCAGCAGTCCCGCGGACGATCCTGGTGTTTCCGGCAATAGAAGTATCGGACGCCCGCTGGCGCCGCCGGACTCACGCAGCTGCCATTGCCCGTGTGTGCCATCGCGGTAGCGCCGCCGTAACACCGTCGTTACCACGTCCGTCGTGCGGGTGCGACCCAGGCCGGGCGAAGCCGCAGGCATCGTGTTGGAGCGCGCTGAGCGGAACTGATCGCGCAAAAACGCCTGCCACCGGTCCCGCTCGGGTCCGAGGCGCTCGATACGGCAGCCTGCCGGCAAGGGCGAGGGCAGCGAGTCGAGAAACGCGAACAAGGGGTCGTTGGATCGGCACATGAATACTGTGGGCGCACGAACGCTGCTGACCAGCGGCGTCGCGAGATAGCACATCGCCGCGCTGTAAGCGTCGGAAAAATGCGGGCCTGCTGTCAGCAGATCGAGCGCATAGCCGTGCAGGTACTCGTCCGAGGGAAAATCCTGATTCAGCCTCGAACGCGGGCTGCTGTCGAACCACGGGAAAAAACGCATGAACTCGCGTGACCGGGACCAGCCGGCCGCGAGGTGGCTGCCATCATCCTCGATGGTCAGCGGTTTCATGTAGCGCGCGATGAAGGCATCGCCGGGTCCGCCCGGTGGCAGGTTGAGGCCATCGATGATCGCGAGCGCCACGCGCTGTGGGTGATCGAGCGCGAATTGCAGCAGTATCTTGGAGCTGGTGTGAAAACCGTAGATGGCGCAGCGCTCGATGCCGAGCGCGGCTTGCGTGGCGGCCAGCGCGCGCGCGAAATCCGGTATTTCCGGGCGCGGTTCGCCGGGCAGGGGGCTCGAGTGGCCGTAGCCCGGAGTATCAAGCGCGATGACCGCGAATTCGTCGGCGAGTTCTTCGATCAGCGCGGCATGCATGGCCGACGATCGCGGCGAATCATGCAGCAACAGAATCGGCGGTCCCTGGCCGGTGTAGCGGAAGTGCACCTGGCCGTGCGGCAGATCGATGAAACCCTTGCGAATCATTTGCGCGCGGTCTTGAAGTCGGCCGACGTGTTCAATTCGTAGAGCTGCCGCATGTAGAGCAGCGGTGCTAACGGTGCTTCGATGTATTGCCCGATGCGCCAGCCGGCGGCCGTGCGCTTGAAGGTGACGCAGACGCGATTGTCGCCACCGAGGAACTTGCCGTCATCAAGTTCGATGTCCCAATGCATGTCGTAGAACGCGGACATGACATCGCGAGTGACATTGTGCAAGCGAAGGTTGGTGATGCTGACCCGGTTACGCTTGGCAAGCTTCCCGGTCGCGCCCCAGTATTTTTCCAGCTCTTCCCAGCTGCAGGCAGGTCCCATGGCTTCCTCAGCCAGGTACAGCGGCGGTACGGAGTCGTCCCACAGGGCGTGGATCGACTTGAAGTCGAGCGCCGCCCAGTATCGTTCCAGCGCGCGAACGGCATTTTCGACAGCGGTTTGATCTTGAGTGTTAGGCATGGGATTTGAGTGCTCTATTTACGGCAATATAGGCGCCGACACAAGTTAAAGGCATCAGCCAGGCCACGCTGAGCGCGGTGCCATCGAACAGATTGCCGGACAGGTACGCAAACACCATCGCCACCAGCATCGCGGTCGAGCTCGATAGACCCGACGCCACGCCTGCGATCTCCGGCCGGTCGGCAACTGCGCCCGCCAGCGACAGTGGTGATGCCATCCCGAAGGACAGCGTATTGCAGGCGAGCACGGCGCAAAAGGCAAGCAGCGGCGCGCCTTGCCAGGCGGCGATCGCAAGAAACAGCAGGCCGCCCACCAGGTTCAGCCGCACGCCAACTAACAACGTGCGCGCGCTGCCCCAGCGCCGCACCAGCCGGGCCGCGAGGTAGGAGCCCACCATGTAGGCGAACGCGAGCGACGCCCATATGAAGCCAAATCGCGTCGGCGTTATGCTGAACAGGCGATTGAACAGCGTCGCACCGACGGTCACGAACACAAACGAAGTGGCGCTCATGAACGCGTAGGTCATGCTGTGACCGACGAACCGGGCGTCGCTCCACAGGATGCGGGCGTTGCGCAGAAAGTCGCGCATGTTGCTGGCCGGGGCGTTCGCGGGGAGCGTTTCGCGCAGCACTATGAAAATCCAGATCCACAGGCCGAGTGCAATCAGTCCATGCAGCACGAACAGGCCGTGCCAGTCGAAATACTCGATGACCACGCCGCCCATCAATGGCGCCATGATGGGCGCGAGACCCATGACGGCGGACACGAACGCCATCGTGATCGCAGCTTCATGGGGCTCGTAGGTATCGCGAATGATGGCCCGTGTGACCACCGTGGCAACACTGACTCCGGCTGCCTGCAGCAGGCGGCACAGCACCAGAACCAAAAGGCTTGGCGCCAGCGCCGCGCCGATGCTGCCTAACAAAAAGGTCGCGAAGCCCGCGAGCAATACCGGCCGGCGCCCAAACCGGTCGCTCAGCATGCCCTGGAAGGGCTGGAAAAGACCGAGGCCCAGCAAGTAGATTGAAACCACGAACTGCACATCGCCCAGCGGCCGGCCGAAGGCGAGCGCCAGCCCGGGCAGGCTCGGGACAACGCTGGCCATGCCGAACGCCGACAGGCCGGCGATCAGGCCCATCAGCAGGATGAAAGAACGTTTTGTTGATCGAGTGTTGATATAGGGCCCAATTTCGTGCCGTCGTCTTTTCGCTGGGTAGCCGGCCGTCGCTCCTCGTTACTCGCTTTGGGCCGGCTACCCAGCGAAAACGCCGTCACGAAACCGGGCCGACCTCAAGATCGACCAGCACCAGGTTTTGTGGTTGGCCGGTAAGAGTCGTGAGTTGGAATGCGGCCGGTTGCAAAAGAGTGGGAAGTCTTGGGAGACCGCCGGCCTCGTATTCAAAGGCGGACGGCCCAAAGCGAGTAACGGGGAGCGACGGCCGGCCGCCTTTGAATGCAAGGCCGGCACTGTCACTTTCCTGTCTCTTCGCGCTTCAACCTAACTCAACAGCTTTTCCAGCTCCGGAACGACCTGGAACAGGTCGCCCACCAATCCGATGTCCGCGATTTCAAAGATCGGCGCCTCGCTGTCCTTGTTGACCGCGACAATCGTGCGCGCGTCCTTGATACCGGTCAGGTGCTGGATGGCGCCCGAGATACCGAAGGCCATGTACAGCTCGGGCGCGATGATCTTGCCGGTCTGGCCAACCTGCATGTCGTTAGCCGCATAGCCCGCATCGACGGCGGCGCGCGAGGCGCCGACGCCCGCGCCCAGCTTGTCAGCCAGCTTGAAAAGGATATTGAAATTCTCGGCGCTGCCTAACGCGCGACCACCCGAGACGACGCGGGCTGCGGTTGCCAGGTCCGGGCGACCGGCCTTGGCCGCCGACACCGATACGAATCTGGTATGCGTCGGAATCTTTGCGTCCAGCGTGACGCTTTCCACCGCGGCGTTGCCACTTTCTTTAACCGGCTGGAAGGAAGCGGTGCGCACGGTGGCAACCATGATCTCGCTCGCCGGCACCTCAACCGTGACGATGGCATTGCCGGCATAGATGGGCCGGCGAAACGTGGTTGCGTTGAGCGCCACCATGATATCCGACAGCTGCCCGACACCTAACAGCGCGGCCACACGCGGGGTCAGGTCCTTGCCAAAGGTCGAGGACGCGCCGAATACATGGCTGTAGCCCGCGGCCAGCGCCACGACCTGGGGTGCAAACACTGCTGCCAGCGCGTGCACGTTAGCCGGGTTGTTGACGACGCGCACCTTGGCGACGCCTGCAAGCTTGGCAGCCTGCGCGGCAACGGCCGCGCCGTCGGCCGCAAATACGCCGACATGAATCTCCGCGCCGGCGATACCCATGGCGCAGGCGACGCATTTCGCGGTGTTAGGATGCAGCGTGCCGCCGTTGTGCTCGGCGATAACCAGAATCTTGCTCATGCCAGCACTCCCTTGGCCTTCAGCGCGTCAATCAGTTCCTGCGCGGACTTCACCATCACGCCCTTGGTTCGTTGCGGTGGCGCCTCAAACCTGGTGATCTTGCCGGAGACCTTGAGTTCCACGCCGAGCGCGGCAGGATCGATGGTTTCCAGCGGCTTTTTCTTGGCCTTCATGATGTCCGGCAGTTTCACGTAGCGCGGCTCGTTGAGGCGCAGATCCGAAGAGATCACGGCTGGCAGGTCTATTTCCAGCACTTCGAGACCCGCATCGACTTCGCGCGTGACCGTGGCCTTGTCGCCCGAGATTTCTACCTTGGACGCGAACATCGCTTGCGGGCGATCCCACAGCGCAGCGATCATCTGGCCGACCTGGTTGCAGTCATCGTCGATGGCCTGCTTGCCGACGATGCAAAGGAATGCCTGTTCGCGCTGCAGCAGTTTGGTGAAAATCTTCGCGACGGTGAGGGGTTCGAGGGTCGCATCCGTCTGCACGTGCAGGGCGCGGTCGGCGCCCATCGCCAGCGCGGTGCGCAATTGCTGCTGGCAATCGGCGCTGCCGATGCTGAGGACGACCACTTCTTCGGCGCCGCCTTTCTCCTTGATGCGCAGCGCCTCTTCGAGAGCGATCTCGTCAAACGGATTGATGCTCATCTTGACGCCTTCGGTCATGACGCCAGTGCCATCAGGCTTGACGCGCACGCGGACGTTGTAATCGACCACCCGTTTAATGCCGACCAGAATTCGCTTCATCCAAGACTCCGTTGCCCACCGTGAAGTGAGTTATTAAATACTCTGCCTAAGCTATTGATCCAGAAAGGTTGTTACAGGCCCAGTGACCCAGGATTCATGCGCCCGGCAGGATCCAGCAAGGCCTTCAGATCCCGAATCAAGCGCGCCGTCTCCGGATCGCGGCCCCGCATGTAAGGATAGAACTTGCCAATTTGCAAGTGGCTCGCGCCGTGCCTCTGGAAAATATCGGCAATGCCCTGTTTCATCTCTTCAACGATGCGCCGACCGGGCAGGTTCTCGTCGAATTTCGGCAGTGTGGCGGCATAGCCCTCGGGCAGGAGCCGCTCCTGGGTGATGTTCAACGAATCGTGCCAATAAAAGACCGGCTCATAGAGGAAAGCGTTAGTGCTCACCGTCATGAACATGCCGCCATAACGGATCTTGTTGGCCTTCAGGCGCTCCTCATTGGCCTGGTAGTACGCGGTCAGCTCCGCCCGAAACGCCTTGACGCGCGAGAACGGCAGAATTCCGTGCACCGGCACCCAGCGCTCACCCAGCGGGCTGCGCACGTTGTAGAGCGGCATGAAGGGCATCGCGTTGGCGACCGTCGGGACCGTGGGCGCGACTTCGGCACCGTGTGGTTGCAATACCTTGCGCAAGCGCCCCACCGCCGCGCGGCAATGCGCATCGTCCAGGCCATCGACAATCCAGTGGGCCGAAAAGACCGAGCCGTCCAGGAATCTGCGGCCAGCCACCGCCATCTTGAGCACTTGCCGGGCGCCATCGAGCAGGTTGCGCGAGGTCTTGAAGACGGCCAGTGCCGATTGCATTGCGGTGGCAGGATCGGCCTTGCCGAGTTGTCCCTGCTGCAAGGCCGGATCGAGGCCGAAATTGCAGAGGTTCAGGCCTTCCTTGGCGGCGGCCTCCATGCCGGCGGCCAGGCTGTCAAAATCCTTGAAACCGAAGGACAGCCCCATGACATGGCTGTTGCGCGGCATCAGGCGCAGCGAGAT
The DNA here is from genome assembly GCA_031414335.1 of Gammaproteobacteria bacterium. Classification (GTDB taxonomy): domain Bacteria; phylum Pseudomonadota; class Gammaproteobacteria; order Steroidobacterales; family Steroidobacteraceae; genus UBA964. The sequence goes on from JANNVI010000011.1 coordinate 42,900, forward strand.
CGCAGTCTTGATGCCAAATGCGCCGCAGTCGCCCATGAAGAGTCCCGTGAGATCCGGGCCATATGAGCGCAGGAACGGTACACCATTGGCGCTGCCCCAGCTGCCGGTTCGGATCGTGGCGCCGGAACCTAACACAACTTCCACGCCGAGCGGCGTTTCACCGGACACCCCGAATACGCCGCTGCCCCAGGTCAAACTGTTCTGCGACAACGAACCACCCACGGTGGCCACCAGGCCCGAGAAGGGTCCGAAGAAAGGCGTCCGCAAGCCTTTGGCCTGCAGCGCGTCGTTGAGCTTCGCCCAGCTGACGCCGGGCTGGACCAGCACGTACATGTCGCGCTCGTTGATCTCCACAATCTGGTCCATCCGCGAGGTGTCGACGGCGATGGAGTCCTTTTCTTGCGGCACATAGCCATCAGTGTACGAGGCGCCGCCGCCGCGCGGCACCAGCGCGACTCTGTGCTCCAGCGCCAGTTTCGCGAGGGCCTGGACGTCCGCGACGTTGCGTGGCCGGACAACCGCACGTACCGGCGGGCCTTCGTGATAGATATCGGTGGAATAAAACTGGCGATCGGCGGCATCCGTCAGCACCGCATCGCGGCCTAACAGCGCAACCAGGCGTTCGATCACCGGGTCAGAATTGACAGACAGTTCGGCATTCATGAGGACCCCCTGGAACTACGCCTCGACCGCCCGGCTTTCAGACGGCAGGGCGCGCAATCGCCGGGCGATGATGGGATTGTGGCGGATCGCGCTGCTGGTCGGCAAAAGACTGACGGATTTTCTGCGCCGTGTCCCGCAGCTTGGGCAGAAAGCGCTCCACCGCAAGCTTCATCGGCACGGCCGAGCTTGAGAAGCGGACGCTGAGCGCGGCCAGGACGCGGTCTTCGATCATGATCGGTACGCCGATGCTGAGTTCATCGGACACACGGCGCGGGCGTACGGCCGAAGCGTAGCCCTGCAGGCGGGTGTCGTTCAGGACCTTGGTGACTTCGGTGCGGTTACGCGCCAGCTTGTCTTCTTCCTTGGCCGAACGGCCGAGGATCTCCAACAGGCTGTCGCGCTGCGACTGCGGCGAGAACGCGAGATAGGCGCGGCCGACCGATGACATCAGGATAGGCACGCGAAAACCGGCGGAATAGCGCTCGACCGCGAGCGGGCTGCGATGGTCGGTCGATTCGCGCACCATCATCGTGGTCCCCGAGAGCGAGGCAATGGCGACCGGCCAGACGATTTCCTTGCCGAGTTCGTAAATGTAGGGGCGGGCGATCTGGGTGACCCAGGCTTCATCGTCGAAGCCGTCCGACAGGCCGCGCACCATGATTGTTAGGCGGTAGCGGTCGTCCGTGGCATCGCGATACACATAGCCGGCGTGGCTCAGGGTCTCGAGGATGCGATAGGTGGTGGTGCGGGGCAGTTTGATTTCCTGCGCCACTTCAGACACGGTAGCACCGTTGCGGAGGTTGAGTACGGTAAGGGCGTCGAGGCCGCGAATCAGCGCGCGGATCGGGCGTGTGGATTCCATACTTGGTGGAACTCTCGTGGTTTTTCAAAGGTTAAGACAGATGTGCCGAGGTCGATTCTAGTCGCTCAAAAAGCTGATGTCCACTGTACGGACGGTACAATGGTCGCGAGCCGGGAGCGCGGTCGGGATTCGATAATCGGCCCTCCGGCCGGGCGTGGAAATTGGAATTTTTTGCCGATGACTTGTTAGCGGGGCACAACAGATCATGTATTACGACTATTCCGCGATAACCGATCGTCTGCCGCTACGGTGGCCCAAGGGCAAGCGCGTGGCCCTGATACTGACCCTTAATCTTGAGACCTGGCAGCTGCTGAAGGACACCGACAAGCCCTATTACGCCGGCGGGCCGCCGATCCTGCCGGATGTGCTGCCGGGCAACACGCCGGACTTTCCCAACTTCACCTGGCGCGAATATGGTCAACGCGTCGGCTGCTTCCGGCTTTTCAAGCTGTTCGATGAGATGAAAGTCAAACCCTCCTGCACGATCAACGCGGAGACCGCGTTGCGCCGCCGGCCGATGCTGGACGCGGCCTTGAGCCGCGGCTGCGAAATCGTCGCGCACAATTACGAGCAAGGCGAACTGCTAACAGATTTTGCGGGCGACCCTGAGCGCGAACGCGATGTCATCGAACGAACCTTGAAAGTGTACCAGCAGGCGGTCGGGCGCCCGGCGCGCGGCTGGCTGTCGTCGAGCCTGCGCGGCACGCTGCAGACCGCCGACATCCTGGCCAAGCACGGGCTCATTTTTTACTGCGACCTGATGAATGATGATCAGCCCTACCTGCTGCGCACACCGCACGGTCCGATTGTTTCCACGCCGTACACCAACGAGATCAACGACTTCACCTTGCTGACACGGCGTGGTTTCACGACGCGCGATTTCCGCGACGTTTTGATTGAAGAACTGAAAGTCCTGTACGCTGAAGGCGCCGAGACTGGCCGCATCATGAACGTCGGCCTGCATTTGCATGTCAGCGGCCGGGCGTATCGCATCAGTGCGCTGCGCGAATTCCTGCGCTATGCGAAGAAACTGAAAGGCGTCTGGTTCGCGACGCGCGAGGAAATCGCGAGCTGGTATCTCAAGAATTACGAGAGTCATATGCCGACCGTGGCAGCGAAAAGGCGGGCCCAGACATGAAACTAGATATCCAACCCATCGCCCCGGCGACCGAAGGCGCGCGGCGCTTTCTGTCGGTTGGCGAGCGCAGTCATTTCATTGCCAATGAGTGGCGCGCGCCTCAGGCAGGCCGCCATCTGGCGACCGTGAACCCGGCTACCGGCGAGGTGTTAGCTCAGATAGCGGCTGGCGATGCCGGTGATATCGATGTCGCGGTGCGGGCCGCGCGGGCGGCCCTGAGCTCGGGCCCATGGCCGGAGATGCTGCCCGCGCAACGGGCGCGGCTGCTATGGCGCATGGCCGATCTCATGGAACAGCACCTCGACGAACTCGCCGAGCTCGAAACGCTGGATCAGGGCAAACCGCTGTGGGTCGGCAAGTACGCCGAGATTCCGGGCGCTATTGAGCAGTTCCGCTATTTCGCCGGCCAGGCAACTCGCATCGAAGGCCAGACCATTCAACCTTCCATTGGCTATGCGCCGCCCGGCAAACAGGTCTTCGCGTATACACGCAAGGAGCCGGTGGGTGTGGTGGGTGCGATCACTCCCTGGAATTCACCCATCGTGCTAACAGCGATGAAGATGGCGCCGGCGCTGGCCGCCGGTTGCACCATGGTGTTGAAACCCGCCGAGGACACCTCGTTGACGGCGCTGCGTCTCGCCGAGTTGATGCGCGAGGCGGGTTTTCCGCCGGGCGTGTTTAATGTCGTCACGGGACGCGGCAGTGAGGCCGGCGCCGCACTGGCAGCGCACCCGGATGTCGACAAGATCGCATTTACCGGCTCGACCGAAGTCGGGCGCCTGATCCTGGCGGCGGCGGGCGGCAACCTCAAGAAACTCACGCTGGAACTTGGTGGCAAGTCCCCCGCCATCGTGTTAGCTGACGCGGAACTCGAGCATGCGATTCCGGGTGCGGCTAACGCTATCTTTTTCAATTCCGGCCAGGTTTGCGTCGCCGGTTCGCGCCTCTACGCTGAGCGCGCGGTATTCGACCGCGTGCTCGAAGGCGTGGTCGCGCAGGCGCGCGCCTTGAAGCTCGGTCATGGACTCGATCCGGCCACTCAGATCGGGCCGGTTGTCAGCCGTGCGCAGGCTGACACGATTGCCCGCTATATCGAATCGGGCAAGCGCGCCGGCGCGGCGGTGGTCACGGGTGGCGCACAGCTGGGGCCCGCCGGCACCTTTATCGAACCGACGGTGATCGTTGGCACGCGGCCCGACATGGCGGTGGTTCAGGAGGAAATCTTTGGCCCCGTTGTGGTGGCGGAGCGCGTCGACGATCTCGCTGACGTGCCGGCGCTGGCTAACAGCACGATTTACGGGCTTGCGGCCAGCGTCTGGACCCGGGATCTGTCCAAAGCTCACCGCCTTGCGGCGCAGATCCGGGCCGGCACGGTATGGATCAACTGCCATTCGATGTTCGATGCCAGCCTGCCGATCGGTGGCATGAAACAATCCGGCTGGGGACGGGACAGCGGCCAGCAGGCGATCAACAACTATCTCGAAACCAAGACCGTCTGCGCAGTTATCTGAATGATGCAAGGGCAGGCGGACATCAACACCAGGCCGGATGACCATCTGGCATGGCCGCGTTTGTTAGCTTACGCTGCACCCACGGTCGCACTGCAGGCGATGCTGGTGCCGATGTACAACTTCCTGCCGCCGGTTTACTACGATGCCCGTGTGGGCCTCGCGGCTGCGCTGGTCGGCCTGATGTTTGGCCTGGCGCGAATCTGGGAGGCCGTGACTGATCCGTTGATCGGTGCCTGGTCGGATCGCACCAGGCATCGCTTCGGGCGCCGCAGGATCTGGATGCTGGCCGGTGCGCCAGTGGCGCTGATCGCGACCTTTTTCCTGGTGAATCCGCCGGCCGGCGCCAGTGCGTTCTATTTGCTGACCTGGCTGATCATCTTCTACCTGGGCTGGACCATGGTGTATGTGCCGCACCAGACCTGGGGCAGCGAACTCGCCCAGGGCTACGATGAACGCACCCGCATCGCCGGATTTCGCGAGACCGGCGCGTTTGTCGGCTACCTGGCCGCGACGCTGGCGCCCCTGATTTACTGGGAGTATTACCGCGGCGTCGGGCAGCCCAGTTTTGCGCAGATTGTCCAGGCTGTCGGTGTGTTTTTCGTCTGCGCATTGCCGTTAGCCCTGTTGTGGTGTTTTGCCTCGGTACCGCCGGTGCAGCGCGATGCCCGCGAATCGACGCCCGGCTGGGGTGAGCTGTTCGGCATCCTGAAGCGCAACAAACCGTTTGCGCGCCTGTTGTCGGCCTACGTGATCGACCGGCTCGCGATGGGCACTTACTTCGCCGTCCAACCGGCGCTGATCGTGCAGGTCTATGGGCTTGGCGCGAGCCTGCTGTGGATTGCGCTGTCGATCACGGTGGCATCGGCGGCGTTAGCACCGCTCTGGGTTCCGGTCGCGCACCGGGTCGGCAAGCACCGTGCCTACTGCTACGCCAATATTGTGACCGCCGTGTCGTATGCCGCGCTGTTCTTCGTGCCGCACGGCAATCTCGCGATGGCATTGGCGGTCGTGGCGCTGATGGGCCTAGGTAACGGCGGCACGATGGTTCTGCCACCGGCGATGACCGCCGATGCCATCGATAACGACCGCCTGTTGTCGGGCGTTGAACAGGCTGGCGGCCACATGGCCTTTCTGGCTTTCGTGTTCAAGTTCGGGATGGGCATGGGAGCGTTCGTCGGCCTGGGAGTGCTCGGCTTTTTTGGCTACGTCAGCATGACGCAGGTACTGGATTCGGGACTCGAGCAAAGCGTACGCGTGGCCGGCGCCTGGTTGCCGGCGCTGATGCTGCTGTTCCCCATCGTGCTTATGTGGCGCTATCCGATCGACAGTAAACGCCACGCGGATATCCGGGCCGCGCTGGCCGCGCAGCTGGCAAAGAAATCATGAAGACAATTCTCAAGATACTGGGCCGTTCGCTGCTGATTCTGCTGGCAGTCATGGTGCTGGCGGTCGCAACCCTGGGCGTCGCGGATTTCACCGCGCTGCGCAATCTGGTCAAGGGTCCCGGGATGGGTCGCGCTGACCAGACGCAGCTCAATCAACCCCAGGAGGTCGTAGCAGGCGACGCTCTGGCGGAAGTGCCGACTGCGCCACTGGACACGATCGACCCGGCCGCGATCGCCACGGCCGAGGATTACGCGAAGGCGACCGATTCGATTGCGTTCCTGATCTATCACCACGGCGCGATCCGCTACGAAAAATATTTTCCGGGTTATGGTCCGGACTTCCGCACCGATTCTTTCTCGGGCCACAAGACCGTCATGGGCCTGCTGTTCGGCGCCGCGATCGCGGATGGTTTTGTCGGCTCGGTGGACGAACCGGCGGCGAAGTACCTGCCGGAATTTGCCGGAGATGCTCGCAAGGACATCCGGATTCGCGACCTGTTGCAGATGGCGAGCGGACTGGAAGTGCCGCGCTTTCCCGGCCTGACGTCGATCCGCTTGATTTCCGGCAGCGACATCATGCGTACCGCGCTCAGCTTGCCGCAGGAACAACCACCGGGAACCGACTTCCAGTACAGCAATGTCAATGCCGAGCTGCTCGGGATCATCATTCAACGCGCCACCGGGCAGCGCTATGCGGACTACCTCTCGAAGCGGCTGTGGAGCCGGATTGGCGCTCCGCCCGCGGCACTTTGGCTGGATCATGCAGGCGGCATGCCGCGCACCTTTTGCTGCATCTATACGACCGCGCGCGGCTGGCTTCAGGTCGGCCGGCTGATTCTCGGCAATGGCAGGATCGGCGCTGACCAGATCGTTCCCGCAGCCTGGATCAAGGCGATGACGACGCCATCGCCTAACAATGCCAATTACGGCTACCAGGTCTGGCTGGGGTCGCCGCCCGGAACCGAGCGCAAGTACAATGACAAGACCATCAAGGCCTATCACTCCGAGCCGTTCGTGGCGGCCGACATGATTTACATCGATGGATTCGGCGGGCAACGGGTTTACATCGTGCCGTCGCAGGAACTGATCATCATCAGAACCGGCAGGGCACAGACAAAGTGGGATGATGCGGTGATTCCGAATGCGATCCTGCGTGGACTGCGTCCGGAGCAGCGTCCCACGGTAAGTTCAGATGCTAACAAGGGGGCGAAGCATGAGTAAGCAACGCTGGAGCGATTTGCTGTCGGTGGTCATTTTTGTGCTGGTCGTGTATCAGCTCTACCTGAGCTCCAAGGTTGGTGTGACGCCGCGCGGCACCGCGGCCCGGGACGCGTTGCAGCATGCGCACATCTCGACCGGACTGATTGCATTGCTGCTGGTGATCCCGCAACTGTGGCTGTGGCGAGTATTGCCGCGGCCCGCGGTTCCCACGGGCGTGCCTCCCGGCGCAGACAATCTGGCGCGCAAGGTGAATCTGGCCTTCTATCTCACGGTGCTATTTTTTGCGGTCTCAGGGCCGTTTTTCGCATGGTCTGAAGGCCACGTGGTTTCGCTGTTCGACGTGATCACCTTGCCGGCGCTAATCGACCCGGCCTACCAGTCGTCCGTGACCTTCGGTTACTTTCATAGTGCCTGCGGGTTCTGGGTTTTCTACCTGGCGGTGTTCGCAGTCGGGCTCGCGATCTATCAGCGTCTGCGCTATCACGCACCGCTGCTGCGCATGCTGCCGGTCATGGCGTGGGGGCGATGAACATGAAAGACCAGGTACTGCACGCTGCCGTGTTCCTGCTGTTAGGTGCTGCGGCACTGTATTCGCCTTACCGGACCTTCGGCGTAGTGCCGTTCACGACCACGGAACAGCTGGTCGACAACTGCGCCACCGCCACGGTTGACCAGTACAGTGACGTTGGGCCAATGCCGCAACTGAGCGGCGATGCGCAGAAGGACTTCATGTGGTGCCGGTTCTGCCACAGCTTTGAAGCGGGTGGTCCCCACGGCGTGGGACCCAACCTGCATCGCGTGTTTGGTCGCTGCGCCGGCAGCGCCAAAGGGTTCTATTACTCGGCTGCGGTGGTCACCGCAGGCAAGAGTGGCCTGACCTGGGACGATGCCAAGGTGGCCGAGCTTATCTCCGATCCCGCCAAATTCCTCGACGGCCAGCACCGCATGCGCTACAAGCCGATTACTGACCCGGCGGAGCAGCAGCAGATCGTTGCAGCGCTGAAGGCGGCGACCAAATGAGTGGTGATGGCTGGTCGCGGCGCAGTGCGTTGCAGGGTGCCGCGTCACTGCTGACAACGGGCGCGGCGCTTCGGGCGCGGCCGGTCTGGGCGGCGGACTACGACGCCGACGTCATCGTGTTAGGTGCCGGACTGGCGGGCCTTGGCGGCGCTTATCTGCTGGCGGATCAGGGGATGAAAGTCCTGGTGCTGGAGGCGAGTCAGCGCGTTGGCGGCCGCATGCGCAGCGAGAAGATTGACGGGCAGGTATTTGAGCTCGGCGCGTCGGAACTTGGCAGCAATTACGGCCGCGTTATCGATCTCGCCAACCGGGTCGGGGTGAAGTTCGGCCCGCGGCAATCCGGCTACGCTGATTTCAGCTATCACATCGGTGGGCGCACGCTGAAAGCGAGCGACTGGCCGGCAGCGCCGGAAAACCGGACCGTCGGCGCAGAACGCGAAATTCCCGCCCACCTGCTGGAATCACGGATATTCGGCCGCCTGAATCCGTTCGGCGACGATGTCGCGGCCTGGCTCGACACCCGTAACGCCGGCCTGGATATTTCCGCGGCGGATTTTCTGCGCAGCAAGCAGGTTTCGCCTGCGGCCATCGAATTGATGAGCGTGGCGACCGACTACACCGATCTGGAGTCAACGTCAGCGCTGGCGTTGCTGCGCGATCTCGCGCGCTCCGTGTTAGGTGGATTCAAGCCCTACTCGAAACAACCGCAATACGGTGGCAACAGCTTTGTTTTTGCATTCAGCGAGGGCGCCGAGTCGCTGCCGCGCGCACTGGCCGCGCAGCTCGGCGAGCGGGTGCGGACTGGCAAGATCGTCACGCGTATTGAAAGCGACGACAGCCGCGCCGAGGTCGGATGTCTTGATGGCAGCCGCTACCGCGCGCCTTTTGTGCTTTGCACGCTGCCTTTCAGCACCCTGCAGCGGGTGCAGTTTGCTCCGGTGCTGCCCGCGGCACAGGCGGAAGCGATCAATGCCGCGCGCTATGGCGGCACCACTCACGTGATACTCGAGACCAGCGCGCCATTCTGGGAGGCTGATGGTTTTGGGCCGTCGATGTTTACTGACGGACCGCTGGAACGGATGTTTTCGATACAGAATCCCGATAAGTCGATTCGTTTCCTGCGCGTGTGGGTCAACGGAACCGGCGCGGACCGGATCGACCAGTTGCCGGCTGATCAGCTGACAAAATATGTCATTGCGGAAGTAGAGCGCATGCGACCTGCGGCGCGCGGCAAGCTGCGGTCGCGCCTGCAATTCTCGTGGGGCAGGCAGCCATTTATCGGCGGACACAAACATGTTTTTGCGCCGGGGCAGGTGACCCGGTTCGCGCGCAACATGGATCAACCCTGGCGGCGCGTGCATTTCGCGGGCGAACACCTGCGGCGCATGGAATTCGGCATGGAGTCGGCAATGGAAACCGCCGAACGCGCGGTAACCGCGATTCTGACGGCCTGAGCAACGGCTGATCCGCTCAACAATGCCGATCCTGGCCGCTTTGCTAGGATGGCGACCCGAGGTATTCAATGTCCGATCCGATCATTGTGCAAAAAGCCCCTTTTCCGGTCACCGTGGAAGCGGGCAAGAGCTATTGGTGGTGTGCCTGTGGCAAGAGCCAGAAACAGCCGTTCTGCGATGGCTCACACAAGGGCAGCGAATTCCGGCCGGTGGAACACAAGGCGCAGGCCGACGGTACGGTGTGGTTCTGCGGTTGCAAGAACAGCCAGAAAGGCGCGCTCTGCGACGGCACACACAAGAAATTGTGACCGGCTGATCCTGGCTTGTTAGATGGCGCGCGGCGGCGCTGGGCTGCCGCCGACTATTTCGCGGTCCCAGAACTCCTGCATCTGCTGGCGCATTGGTGCACTAACGGACGGCACTCGTGCCGCCAGCAGGTTTTCTGCCAGATGCTGTGCCTGCGTCGTGCCAGGTATCGCGCAGGTCACGGCCGGATGCGAGGTCACATAGACCAGGCCAAACTGGCTCCAGGTTTCGATGCCAGCCTTTTGCGCCCAAGCCGGCAGCGGTCTCGTACCCGCGAGGCTGACCACATTCGCGCCACGGCCGCCGCCTAACGGCAGGTTGACCAGTACGGCGATCTTTTTGGCAGCCGCAGCTGGCAGGATCGCCTCGGCTGCTGCACGGTTTCCCAGTGAATAATCCACCTGGATGAAATCGACCGGGTATTGATCCATTTCGCTCAGCAGCTGCGCGTGCTGCGCGGTCCGGGATGTCGTCAGTCCGATGTAACGGATCTTGCCGCTGCGCCGCCACTCCAGCAGCTCGGGCATCAATTGCGCCGTGCCCTGCAGATTGTGGACCTGCAGCAGGTCGATGTGATCGGTCCTGAGCCGGTCCAGGGAGCGCTGCAGGCTGGCGGCCGGGCTCAGGGTGTTGGCGGCGCCGCTATCCCCCGCTGTTAGCTTGGTGGCCAGGAAGAATTTGTCGCGCAAGCCCAGCTCGGCGATGACGCCGCCCAGCGTTTCCTCGCTCTCGCCATATGCAGGCGCGGTATCGATGACCTGGCCGCCGAGTTCAGCCATGCGCTGCAGGACCTGCCGAATCTGTTCGCGCTTGTCGAGGCGGAAGCGGTTGGTGCCAAGACCTATGGCCGCCAGGCGTTCCGAGTGGGCGCCGATCGGCTTGGTGAAAGTTGCTGCATTGTTAGCAGCCGAGGAGAGGGATGGACGCCACGCGGCTGTGGTCAACGCCGCCAGGGCGCCCTGCAACAGCTCGCGTCGCGCGAGGCGGATTGATTTGTTCATCAGACCGAATTTACTGCAACTCGGGGCGGTCTGTCATCGGCCGGAGCGCTACAATAACCTCGTTCATGAAAACCTTGATCCAATCCGTTGAGCGGGCATGGCTTGCGGGCCACGTGCCCACGGCAGAGGCGCTCGGGTTCCTGGCCGATGTGGCGGAACTTGCGCCCCTGATGCAAAGCGCGGCACGACTGGTTGAGCAGGGGTTTGGCCGCCGCGTCAGCTACTCGCGCAAGGTTTTCATCCCGCTCACGCAGCTGTGCCGCGATGTATGCGGCTATTGCACCTTCGCGCAGGCGCCGCGGCCTGGCCAGCGCGCCTACCTTACTCTGGACCAGGTGCTGGAAATTGCGCATACCGGGGCGCGCGCCGGCTGCCAGGAAGCTCTGTTCACGCTCGGCGACAAACCGGAACTGCGGTTTGCGCTGGCGCGCGACGAGCTGGCGGCGCTGGGATATGCCAGCACTCTGGCCTATCTGCAGGCTGCCGCGGCCGCTGTCTTCCGCGAAACCGGCCTGCTGTCGCATCTCAATCCGGGCGTACTGACGCCTGCCGACATACAGGCGCTGCGACCGCATGCGGTCTCGATGGGCCTGATGCTGGAGTCGGCCAGCAGCCGTTTGTTAGCCAGGGGCCAGGCGCACTGGCGGGCGCCGGACAAGGACCCGGCGCTGCGGCTCGCCACGCTGACGGCCGCCGGTGAGGCGCAGGTCGCGATGACCACCGGACTGCTGATCGGCATCGGCGAAACTCGCCGCGAACGGCTCGAGGCGCTGCTGGCGATCCGGGAACAGCATGAACGCTACGGCCATATCCAGGAAGTGATCATCCAGAATTTCCGCGCCAAGCCAGGCACCCGCATGCGCCGCGAGCCCGACGCGCCGCTGGACGAGTTGCTGTGGAGCATTGCTGCCGCGCGTCTGGTGTTAGGCCCGAAGATGTCGATCCAGGTTCCACCGAACCTGAGCCCGGGTAAGCTGGCGCCTCTGTTAGCTTCGGGCATGAACGATTGGGGCGGCGTTTCGCCGGTAACGCCGGATCATGTGAATCCCGAAGCACCTTGGCCGCAGCTTGAGCAGTTGGCAACCGAGACTGCGGCGCAGGGCCGGGTGCTGACCGAACGACTCGCCTTGGTACCGTCCTTTGCGCGCCAGGCGGATCGCTGGTGCGAGCCGGCAATGGCAACCGCCGTCAGGCGGCGCGCGGACTCGCTCGGTTTCGCGCAGTCCGATGCCTGGCGCGCCGGGGCGGGACTCGGTGCGCCCGCCAAGATCGTGGCGGCAGTGGGCAAACCCCGGCCGGGAACTCAAAAGGCGCGTGACCGGCTGCTGCAGCGAGCCGCGCGGGTCGACGGCTTCAGCGAAAACGAGATCGCCGCCCTGTTTGCCGCCGAGGGCCCGGACCTAACAGCGATCCTGCAGGCAGCCGACCGGCTGCGCGCCGATACCGTGGGTGAGGCCACCACCTTTGTCGTCAATCGCAATATCAACTACACCAATGTCTGCCAGCACAGCTGCGGTTTCTGTGCGTTTGCGAAAGGCCGCTCGGCGCATTCACTGCGCGGGCCGGCCTACGATCTCGAACTGTCGGAGATTGCCACGCGCACCATCGAAGCCGCGAACCGTGGTGCGACGGAAGTCTGCCTGCAGGGCGGCATTCATCCGCGCTACACCGGTGAAACCTACCTCGATATCGCGCGCACTGTGAAGGACGCGGTGCCGGAGATTCACCTGCACGCGTTTTCGCCACTGGAAATCTGGCACGGCGCGACCAGCCTGGGGTTGCCACTGCGCGACTATCTGCTGCGGCTCAGGCAGGCGGGGCTCGCAAGTCTGCCCGGCACGGCGGCCGAGATTCTCGATGACGAAGTGCGCGCGGTCATCTGTCCCGACAAAGTGACGACGGCGCAGTGGTACGAAGTCATGCGCACCGCGCATGCGCTTGGCATCCGCAGCACGGCAACCATCATGTTCGGCCATGTCGATGAGCCGCGCCACTGGGCCCGGCACTTGTCGGGCGTCCGGGCACTGCAGGTCGAAACCGGCGGCTTTACGGAATTCGTGCCCCTGCCATTCGTGCACATGGAATCGCCGTTGTGGCGCAAGGGCCGGGCGCGTTCCGGGCCGTCGTTCCGCGAAGCGCTGCTGATGCATGCGGTGGCACGCCTGGTGCTGCACCCGGTGATTCCCAATATCCAGACATCCTGGGTCAAGATGGGAGTTGCAGGGGCTTTGTCAGCACTGCAGGCTGGCGCCAACGATCTCGGCGGTACGCTGATGAATGAATCGATTACGCGTGCCGCCGGTGGTGTGCATGGCCAGGAACAGGATGCCGGCACGCTCGCCGATGCGATCCGCAGCATCGGGCGTTTGCCGCAGCAGCGCACGACGCTGTACAAGACTCCAACGCACGCCGCGCCGTCAGCGCAGCGCCTCAGCGCAACGGGCTGACCCGCTGCTGCAGATCGATGCCGGCGATGTCAAAACCGCGCCGGAAGTCGCGAATATGCCGCGTCATCCAGTCGCTGGCTTCCTGCGGGGCGCGCCGCGCGATCGCATCGACAATCCGCAGCTGCGCAGCGGCGATGCGCTGCCGCGCCTGGGGCACGCGGTCGATCATCAGCGTCAGTGACGAGCCTAACAACTGGATCGCGGGTTCATGGGCGAGCGCCAGCGCGTGATTCTGGTTGGCGGCGACCAGTGTGCGGAAAAAAGCCTGGACATGCGCAATGGCTGCTGCTGCGGGCCCCTGCATCGCGGGCAGCCCGACCAGCGTGCGCAGCGCCTTGAGCTGCGGTTTGCGCCAGCGTCTGGCGGCCAGCTCCGCTGCTGCCGGTTCCAGCAGCATCAGCATTTCCCAGACGTCGTGAATGGTCACGTCGTGCAGCAACAGCGCATCGCTGAGCTGTGCCCCGAGGATTTCATTGCCGGGGCGGATCACGAACATGCGCTTGCTGCCCGCGCGCCGGCCGACCAGCCGACGGATTTCAAGTTCCCGCAGCGCTTCGCGCACGGTCGAGCGATTCACGCCGAGACTCGTGGCGAGCGCAGTCTCGGTCGGCAAAGCTTCACCCGGCGTCAATTCGCGGGTCGTGATGCGTGCGGCAATCGATTCTGCGACGCGGCGATAGATCGGGCCTGTGTTGATCCGTTCGAATGTGGCGCTCAATCGGCGGACTCCATCAGTTCGCGCGCGATCAGAATCTGGCGGATTTCCTGTGTGCCGGCGCCGATTTCGTACAGCTTGGCGTCGCGCAGCAGGCGGCCGGCGGCAAAGTCGTTGGTGTAGCCATTACCACCGAGAATCTGGATGGTTTCGAGTGCGGCCCGCGTGGCGCAGTCGGCGGCAAACCAGATCGCCGCGGCGGCATCGCGGCGTCGCGGCCGGCGGTGATCACAGGCGCGTGCGATGCCATAGACCAGCGCACGCGCGGCGGCCAGATCGGTGTACATGCGTGACAGCTTCTGCTGGATCAGCTGGAACTCGCCGATCGGCCGGCCGAACTGCTGGCGCTCGCGCGCATAGGGCAGGGCGAGGTCGATGCAGGCCGCGAGCAGCCCGATCGGACCGCCGGCCAGTACCAGGCGCTCATAGTCGAGACCGCTCATCAGCACCCTGACTCCGCCGTGCAGCTCACCTAACAGATTGGCCGCCGGCAGGCGGCAGTTGTCGAATGTGAGTTCCCCCGTGGGTGAACCCCGCATGCCAAGTTTGTCAAGGCCGGGTTGGGCCGTAAAACCCGGTGTGCCGCGTTCCACAATGAAGGCTGAAATGCCATGCGTGCCTGCCGCCGGGTCGGTCTTGGCATAGACAATGACG
>JANNVI010000012.1:0-128362 GCA_031414335.1 Gammaproteobacteria bacterium
ATTCCACATCGTCGACAACCATGGCAGGTCGACAGCCAGGCGTAGCCACGCTGTTCCGATGATCGCATCCAGCGCCAGGACGCCCAGGATGCCTGCCAGTGCCAGAAAGGCCGCGCGCAAATCGGGCGGTACTTGCCCGCACAGGCGGCGGTAGACGACCGCGATGAGAGTACCGGTCATCGCACCGATGCCTGCATACAGAAATTCACCCAGTATTTCCATGCTGGTTGTGTACGACGACCCGAATCGTACGATGCCTAACACGCCCTCGACGAGCACCGCGGCTGTCAGCATCGCGACCCATCGAGACGTCGGTGCGATAATCAGAAAGGCTGCAAGCACACCCACGGCCGGCCACACACCGGCGAAGTTGTGCGTGGGGTCGGCGATGCTTTGTCCAAGCAGTACGGCGAGCCCGTGAATCAAGCCATACAGCAGCATCGCCCGGCCATTGCCGGCGCTGATGGTCTCGACCAGGTGACGGTAGGTCCTTGGCATCTAGGTGGCTAACGGAGGCAGAGTCACGCGGACTACACAGCCCTGGCTGGGCGATGAGACTACATCGATCATCCCGCTAACAATTTCGACCTGGCCCTTGAGGCTGAACAAACCGGGCATGCCGCTTACATAGCTGCTTTGCCAGCTCGCCGCATCCCAGCCGACCCCCTGGTCCCGCACCTCCAGTTCTATAAAGCCATCGGTCTCGCGTAAGGACAGTGCCGCCTCGCTGACCTGTGCATGCCGCGCCACATTACCGAGCAGTTCGCGGGCGCAGCGATACAACAGCTGCCGCTTTGGCATCGGCAGCGGGTCGATCTCGCCCGAGCGCTGAAAGCTAACACGCAGATTGCCGTGCGATTGCATGCGCTCGACCAGACTCTGCAGTGCGCTCGCCAGTCCGAGATCCTTGAGCCCGGGCGGATGCAGTTCGGCCAGCAGTCGTCGCGTGGACTTGTGCGCATCCAGGGCCAGCTCCCGGCAGGTGTCGAGTTTGTCGGCAAGCGCGCGGTCCAGCTGCGGCGAACGCAGCGCGCTGCGTATCGAGAGCGACAGCGCGGTCAATGTCTGGCCCACGCCATCGTGCAGCAGGATGCCAGCGGCCAGTTGACCGGCGTCTTCCGCGGTGTAGAGCCTTTGGCTGTTCTCGAGCAACCGCATTTGCAGTTGGCGATACTCGTGCCGGGTCATCGTGACCAGCAGCGCCGCAGCCATCAACATGATCAGGAAAATCTGCAGGCCAAGCGATCCAGCCGCTGCCGAGAACTGTCCGAATCCCCGCGCGTGCAGCCATGAAACGCCAATGCAGAGTGGGGCACATACGGCAAAAGTGACGCGCGGCCTGAAACGCGCGGCTATCCAGATCAG
This sequence comes from Gammaproteobacteria bacterium, assembly GCA_031414335.1. Taxonomy (GTDB): domain Bacteria; phylum Pseudomonadota; class Gammaproteobacteria; order Steroidobacterales; family Steroidobacteraceae; genus UBA964. Next base: position 1,366 of record JANNVI010000012.1, read on the forward strand.
CGGCGGGTACAGCAGGTAATCGATTGAGATATTTCCCGGACTGGTCTGGGTCGTAAATACGTAGCTGCTGACACCTGACAATATGAGCAGCGCCAGCAACAGCTCACGGCGCGAGGCGTCAGAGTGGCCCAAATGACCGCGCGAATTGATTGCCAGCGCCAGGATGAGCGGCGCAATAGCGATCGCACCCAGCATGGCGGCAGCCCACGCGGATTGAATCGAAATCCGGTCATCCAGCATCAGGCGCGTGACAATCTCGCAGCGCATGGCGGCTCCGTAAGTGACCGCGACGAGGAGCACAAAGAGTCCCAGCAGGATGCCCTCGGTCGGCGGCGAATCACGCCGCCGCATCCAGATCCGGAATATGCTGCCGCCAATGAACGCTTCGGTGATAGTGGTCAAGGTGAGCAACGCGTCTGCCAGCTGGGAATGGTCGGCGCCCCACACACCACCGCCGATGAGCTGGTAGGTCAGGAACTCGGTCACCGCAGCCGCGGGCAACAGCCAGGGCCAGGCGCTGAATGCGCTGGAACTCAGGACTGCGCCGAGTAGTCCCTGGGGCATCCACAGTACCGGTTCTACGGCTCCCGCAGGCGTGGTCGCGGCTCCGATCAGGACGCACAGCGCATGCAGCGGCGCATACGCCAACGCCAGTCGCGGTCCGCCTTTCGATAAAAGTTCAGCCAGCCTCGGCGTGCGAGTATCCATCGCGCGCCTCATGGCCTGACAAGCGGCGTGCCCCGGGTCGCATGCCACGCAGCGATGATGTTGACGATTTCGTCGGGTGTCTCGGCGTAGGTCAACAACCCCAGATCCTGCTGGTCGATCATGCCTTCGGCGACCAGGAAATCGAAGTTGATGGCCCGGTTCCAGAACTCCCGGCCGACCAGCACGACTGGCAGCGGCGCGGTCTTGCCGGTTTGCACCAGCGTCAGGATTTCAAACAACTCGTCCAGGGTGCCGAATCCGCCCGGGAAGACCACCAGCGCCCGCGCCCGCAGCAGCAGGTGCAGTTTCCGGATCGCGAAGTAGTGAAACTGGAAACACAAATGCGGCGTGATGTAGGGGTTGGGCTCCTGGACCTGCGCGAGGCTGATATTCAAGCCAATCGACGGTGCGCCGGTCGAGGCCGCACCCCGATTCGCGGCTTCCATGATGCCGGGTCCGCCGCCGGTCATGATGACCGGCGCTGCCGCATTCGATTGCGAGCTGTATTGCCCGACGCGCGCGCCAAGATCGCGGGCAATTTCGTAGTAGCGGCTGTGCGCCAGCGCTTTCGTGGCGGCAGCCAGCTGTGCCTGCAAGGCCTTGTCACCCGGCGACCGCCGCAGCTGATCTGACAAACCGGCGTGTTGCGTGCGCGCTGCAGCGGGTTCGGGAATACGGGTGCTGCCAAACACCACGATGGTGTGCTGGATGTTGTCGCGCGCCAGCGTCAGCTCAGCCTTCAGATAGTCGAGCTGCAGCCTAACGCCGCGCATTTCGGCGGAATCGAGAAATGCCAGATCCTGGTCGGCTTCGGCGTAGCTCGGGCTGCTCAGAATCGCGTTGAGGCGGTCCGGGTCCTGATTTTTGGGCATCGCCTATCTTATTGCATCGGCACCCGGCAGCTACGGCAAGGTGCCCTCGACGGTGGGCTGCCTGGTGATCAGCCCCACCAGCCCGGCCAGGTCCTTGCCCACCTCGTAGAGCAAGTCGTCGACCGACACAATGCCCACCAGTGCGCCATGCGCATCCAGTACCGGCGCCCGGCGCACGCCGCGCAGCCGCAGCCGCGATATCGCATCGGCGGTGCTGTCATTCTCGCGCAGCACCAGCGGATCGGCGGTCATCACATCGGCCGCGGACAGCGTGAAAGTGTCAGCGACCTTGTCGGCTAACGCCCGAACCACATCGCGGTCGGTGACGATGCCGACCGGCGTAAGGCGGCTGGCGGTCCGTTTGACGATGATCACCGCGCCCACATGTTTATGCGCCATGAGCTTGACCACGTCCGACAGAGTGTCGCTCGGTGCGGCGGTGATGATGTTACGGCGCGCGATGCTGCCGATGTTCATTTGCGCTCCATGCTTTCGTAGCGATGATGTTGCTGCGCGCCTGCGCGCTCTCCCGCTCGATCCAGGCGAGCCATTCCGGCACGCCGGCGCCACTCTGGGCCGACACCTGCAGTACTTCGATGCGCGGATTGACGCGCTGTGCATTGGCGATCAGCTGCGCAACGTCGAAGCGAATGTACGGCAGCAGGTCGATCTTGCTCACCAGCATCAGGTCCGACGCCGCGAACATGTTAGGGTACTTGAGCGGCTTGTCCTCGCCTTCGGTCGTGGATGCCAGTACGACTTTGTGCGCTTCGCCCAGATCGAAACTCGCCGGGCACACCAGGTTGCCGACGTTCTCGATGAACAGCACGCCGTCTACCGGCAGCGGCAACTGGTCCGCAGCGCGCGCGATCATGCGCGCATCGAGATGACAGCCCTTGCCGGTATTGACCTGCAGCGCCGGCACGCCGGTGGCGCGGATCCGCTGCGTGTCGTTGTCAGTGGCCTGATCTCCCTCGATGACCGCGACCGGGCAACGGCCCTGCAGGGCCTGCAGCGTCGCGACCAGCAGCGATGTTTTTCCGGATCCCGGACTCGACATGAGGTTCAACGCCAGGATGCCCTTGCTGCGAAAGCGCGTGCGGTTCTGCGCTGCGACCCGGTCATTCGCTTCGAGCAGATCGCGCTCGATGTGGATCAGGCGCGTTTGTGTGTGCTCGTGCGTATGGCCATGCTCATGGGCATGATCATGTGCATGGGTGTGATCGTGATCGTGACCATGATCGTGCGTGTGGTCGGTCGAGCAGCCGCAGATTGCGCACATGTCAGTGCACCTCCAGCGCTGCGAGTCGCATTTCCTCGCCGCTCTGTGCGAGCAGTTGCCCGCCGCCACAGACGGGGCAGGGGTCGCCGCGTTCGGTAACCTGGCGCTGCGCCGCGCACGACACGCACCAGACTTCCGCGGGCACCATTTCGATATCCAGCGCCGCGCCGTCGGCAATCGTGCCCGGTGATGCCGCCGCGAAACCGAAACGCAATGCCTCGGGATCCACGTTAGCCCAGCTGCCGATCGCAAGTTGTACCCGATCGATGGACTGGAAACCACGCGCCGCACTTTCCGCTTCGAGCAGTTCGATCAGGCCCTGGCACAGTGACAACTCGTGCATGGCCTATCCCGGTACGCCAAGGATTGCGCGGCGGGTCAACGGTGCAGCGGGCGGGTGCGCGGCCGGCGGCGGCGTGTTAGCACCCGGTTGTTCCGCATCCGGATCCGGCTGGAACAGGGCGTCGATGGCCGCGGTCGCGGCGAGGCGCGCGGCCTCGTAATCGGTGAAGTCGTTCATCGGCGAGAATAGCGAGCACGATGCGATCAGCCCCAGGCCTTCGAGCTCACTGATGAAGAATTGGTACTCGCCCGACGGAAACGCGAGTTGCAGCGTCTGTCCGGCACGCCACGTTGTTGCGTCGGATTCGCGCGGCAGCAGGCTGAGATTCATGAACCACGGCGTGACCGTGACACCGATGAGCCGATCGTCATGGTTGCGAAAACCGACGGTCTCGACGATCAGCTGCGGATTGTAGATCGGCAGTCCGCTCATCGCGGCCGCGATCCGCCGGTACGCATCGACCAGGCGCTTGAGCGGCTCCGGCGTGGCTGTGGGGTCACGCGCGCTGCCGAGCACCATGAATTTCTGTTTCGGCGCGTCGCAGTTCGGGCAGTGCCAGTCATCCGGCAGTGCGGCAAACGGCGTGCCTGGCGCAACCTGCGCGACATCGTCGCCAACCGCAGGATCGTAGACGTGCCAGCAGATTCCGCACTCCAGCGCCGTGCTGTCATCGAGCTTCGATGCATCGCCCAGGTAGCTGCCTTCGAAGACTGCGTTCACGATGCGTAGGCCTCGAGCATTTCCGCGAGGCGCACGGCGGAATCGGTGAAATCCTCGCGCGCGGCACGCGCCGCGACCGGCACGCCGCCCACTTCGAGGGTGTCGAGGATCACCTTGCCCATCGAGTTGAGGTATTGCACCGCCCAGACGTGGCGCAGTCCGCTCGCGTAGATGCGGCAGCTGCCATAACCCTCGGTGTGGATCACGAGCGGGATCTGTCCGACCGTCGTTGTCAGCACGTCGGAGTCGACCTCGGTAATCGGCAGCAGCGTGAAATTGATGACGTGATTCGGCTGCCCGGGCAGCCAGGCCGTCGAGCGCGCGTTGAGTTCGGCGATCAGCGCGGTGGCATTCATCCCGCCCGCCGGCAGTTCCTGCGGCACCGGCACCACGGCTTGCGGCAGCTGCACAGCGGCCTCCAGCACCGGCGCCGGAATGGCGCCCACTTCGAGCCAGGGCACGACTTCGCCATCCGCAGTGCGCAGCTGGACACGCCACAGCCCGGCCAGCACCGTCTCGCAAACACTCCACAACGCCGCACCGCCCACCTGTGCGCGCACTTCGCCCTCGCCGAGCAGGTCTTCGACGATCTCGCGCTGCCGCGGCGGCAGCGACTTGAGCTCGATGCGCACCGGGGCGGCGGAATCGCCGGCATCGGCCTGCGCGCGCAGCGCGGCCAGCGCTTCCAGCAGCACCGCGCGTCCGGATTCTTCCAGCGCCTCGGCGGCAAGCACCTGGTTCTTGGGCCGGCTCATGCCGCGCGGCATGTCGATCAGCCGCAGCACCTCGTCGCTGCTGCCCGGCGGCGGCAGGTTCTTTTTCCAGGTGAGTGTGTGCTCGGTCATCTGCGTCCCCTTGTTAGTCAGGCGGCTGCGCGCAGACGCGCAAATGCCTGGGTATAAACCGGCCAGTCGCGAATCCGCGCAATGATTTCCTGCACCGCGCCACCCTGGAGTAGCACCAGCGCCGGCACCACGACCACGCCGAATTTTTGCATCAGCGCTGGCTCGTCGCGGCGATCGACGATGCCGAAGCGGATGCCGCGGCCCGCGGGGCCGCGCATCAGTTCACGCACCACGACCGCAACATCGGTGGCCTCGGCCCGCAGCAGGGTGTCGCCGGTCAGGAACAGGATCGCGGGCCCCGCCGCAGCGATGAAGCTGTCGACGTTCGCGGCACTGACAGCTTCGCAGCCGGCGGTGGTGCGCAGACTGTCAAATACATTGCTCATGGTTCCAGCGCTCATGGTTCCGACCTTGTGTCAGTGTTGTCAGGCATACGGGCCTGCGCCAGTACCCGCGCGTCGCCAATGCGGCAGGCGTCGTCCGCGACCGGCCGGCCGGCTTCATAAGGCGCCAGGCCGATGGGTTCCGCGCACAAATTGTTAGCTTCCGTGCGCGGCGCCAGGCTAACGCCCCAGCTGGCAAGCTGGGCTGCAGCCGCCGCGAGCGCCGGCTCGATCTGCGCGCGCACCGGCGGCGTGAGACTGCCGCCGTAGTCGTCGAGCTCGACCGGTTGCACGCCAATGAGCGTGATGTGCTGCGGCGCCTTGCCCATCAGCTCTACGCAGGCAAAGACGTCGTTCATGCCCGCCTGATGCAGGCTCATCTTGTCGGCGCCGACGAAGCCGCGGACTTCCGTGTCGCGCGCAATCACCAGGCTGCCCGGCGCACGCCCAAATTCGACTGCATCGAACAGGATCAGGTGCGTTGCGGCCGCGACGTTAGGCACGAGCGCCAGTCCCTGAGTGCCACCATCGAGGAACTCGAGCGTGTCGGATGCGGCATAGCGCGCCGCAAACGTCTCGACGCAGCGAACGCCGAAGCCTTCATCCGCCCACAGCAGGTTGCCGACACCCATCACCAGAATATGCATGTTGTTGTCCGGCCGCCTGACGGGCTCAGGTGCCCCAGTGACCGCGGTTCTTGAACAGGCGCCAGCCGCTGATCATCGTGCTCAGCGTGCTCTGACGACGCACGATATCCTCGCGCAACGCGATGTACATATGGATGCCGGTGAACACCACCAGCACCCACATGCCGAGGTGATGAAACGTGTGCGTGGCCATCGAGCTGCCCAGCAGCGACAACACCCAGCCAAATGCCGCAAACCACCAGGAGTCGATACCCTGGCCCTCGGCGTACAGCGCAAACCCGGTCAGCATCATGAAGATCACCGGCAGCACGAACATCAGGAACATTGAAATGTGCGCCAGCGGATTGTGGCCCACGTACTCGACCGGACGTTTCTCCAGGAACAGGTACCACTTCAGTTCTTCCCAGATCGCGCCATACCAGCGCGGATTGAACAACTTCGGCGTGAACAGCTGGCGCGCGTGGTCATTGCCGACGAATGCCCAGTAGACGCGCAGCAGGAAAGCCACCGCCAGCACCTGCCCGGAGCCGAAGTGCAGCAGGCGGATCCACCCGAACAGGTAATGATCAGAGGCCTCGCCGCTCAGCGACGGTGGCGGCGAGCCGATGAAGTACCCGGTGACGGCAAGCAGCGGGATGCACAGCGCCGTGACCCAGTGCCAGATCCGTACCGGGGCTTCGTACACATAAACGGCCGGCGCCGCGATACCCGGCGGAAAGATCGCTTCCGTGAATTCGCCTTCCCGGACCCCGTCCGTGCCGGTGGCGTCTGCCCGCGCGTTCATCGCACTTCCACCTTGGTCAGTTCCTTGCCGCTTGGGTCATAGACGTGCGTCGCACACGCCAGGCAGGGATCGAAGCTGTGGATGGTTCGCAGGATCTCCAGCGGTTGCGTCGGATCCGCCATCGGTGTGTCGAGCAACGCGGCCTCGAAAGCGCCGATATTGCCCTCGTTGTCGCGCGGACTCGCGTTCCAGGTGGTCGGCACCACGCACTGGTAGTTCTTGATCTTGGTGTCTTCGATGTGCAGCCAGTGCCCGAGCGCGCCACGCGGCGCCTCGCAGGTGCCCACGCCCTTGGCGCTCTTCGGCCAGGTGTCGGGCTGCCACTTTTCGGTGTTAGCTGTGGCGGAATCGCCCGCCTTGATGTTGGCAATGAGCTTGTCGTAGAAATACTTGAGCTTGTGGGCCGCCCATTGCCCCTCGAGGCCACGCGCCGCGGTGCGGCCCAGCGTCGAGAACAAGGCCGTGATCGGCAGGCCGAGCTTGCCAAGCACCGCATCGACGGGTTCCTTGAACTCCGGAATGCCACTCGCATAGCCGATCACGAAGCGCGCCAGCGGGCCGACTTCCATCGCATGCCCGTTCCAGCGCGGCGACTTGACCCAGGAATACTTCGCCGACTCGTCCAGCGCTTCGATGCGCGTTTTCGTGCCCTTGAACTTGGATCCGAGTGCGAAGTTCGGATCGGTGATGCCGTCCCAGGGATGCAGGCCGAGTTTTTCGTCGGCGTACTTGTACCAGGAGTGCGGTACGTACTCGAGGATCTCATCGCTCTTGCGGACGTCGACCTCTTTGATGTCGCTGAGATTGCCATCGATGATCGCGCCGGCCGGCAGCAGCAACTTCGCGCCCGGCGCCGCGGACTCCGGAATGTCGCCGTACGCCATCACGAATTTGGAGGACAACCCGCCGCCATACGTCCAGTCCTTGTAGAACGAAGCGATCGCGAGCAGGTCGGGGATGTAGACCTGCTCAATGAAGGCAATCGAGTCGTCGATGATCTTCGCGACCATGTTCAGCCGCTCGATGTTGATCGCGCCAACTGCGCCGGTGTCGTTGACATTGATCGGGCAGGGCACACCGCCGACCAGCCAGTTCGGATGCGGATTCTTGCCGCCGAAGATGGTCTGGATCTTGACGATTTCCTTCTGGAAATCGAGCGCCTCGAGATAGTGCGCGACTGCCATCAGGTTCGCTTCAGCCGGCAGCTTGTAGGCCGAATGGCCCCAGTAGCCGTTCTTGAACGGGCCGAGCTGGCCCGACTCGACGAATTTCTTCAGGCGCGTCTGCAGGTCGCGGAAATACCCGGGCGAGGACAGCGGCCAGTTCGAAATCGACTGCGCGAGCTCCGAGGTTTTTTTCGGATCGGCCGACAGCGCGCTCACCACGTCGACCCAGTCGAGCGCATGCAGGTGATAGAAGTGGACCAGGTGGTCCTGCACGTACAGCGCCAGATGCATGATGTTGCGAATCGAATTCGCATTCTCGGGAATCTGGATCTTGAGTGCATCTTCGACCGCGCGCACCGAGGCAAGCGCGTGCACGCCGGTGCAGACGCCGCAGATGCGCTCGGTGAACGCCCAGGCGTCGCGCGGATCGCGTCCTTTCAGGATCACTTCGAGACCGCGCCACATCGTGCCGGTGGACACCGCATTGCGGATCACGTTCTTGTCGTCGACGTTGACCTCGATGCGCAGGTGGCCCTCGATGCGGGTCACCGGGTCGACCACGATGCGTTTGCCCGCGTCGTCGAGTTTGAAGCCGTTAGGAGTCGTTGCAATAGTCATGGTCGTATCTCCTGTCAGGCGGCCGGGCCATCGTTGCGCGGCGGCGGCGCTTTCTGCGCAGCTGCCTTGACGCGTGCCTGGCGCAGCGCCGTGAGTCCGGCGTGGGCCGCGATGCCCGCGCCCACCAGCGTGGCAGCGCCGGCGCCCAGCCGGTCGGCGTTCTGTTCGATGCCGACCTGATGCACATTGGTCAGCCGCTCGTAGAACGGTCCGTTGTCCCAGAAATCGGGCTCGGAACAGCCGATGCAGCCGTGCCCGGAGCCGATCGGGAACGACACGCCTTCGTTCCAGCGCACCGTCGAGCAGGCGTTGTAGGTTGTCGGTCCGCGGCAGCCCACCTTGTAGAGGCAGTAGCCCTTGCGAGCGCCTTCGTCGTCGAAGTTCTCGGCGAACTGGCCGGCGTCGAAATGCGGCCGGCGATAGCACTTGTCGTGGATACGCTGGCTGTAGAACATCTTCGGGCGGCCCTGGCGGTCGAGCGCCGGCAATTCGTCAAACGTCAGCAGATAGCTAACAACACCGGTCATGACCTCGGCGATCGGCGGGCAGCCCGGCACCTTGATGATCGGCTTGTCGGTGATCACCTTGTGGATCGGCGTTGCCTGCGTCGGATTGGGTTTCGCCGCCTGCACGCAGCCCCAGGATGCGCACGCGCCCCAGGCGATGACCGCCTTGGCGTCGGCGCAGACTTCCTTCAGCTGCTCGACGAACGGCCGGCCGCCGACGATGCAATACATGCCGTCTTCGTTGAGCGGCGGATTGCCTTCAACGGCGACGATGTAATTGCCTTTGTATTTTTCGCGCGTCTCCGCAAGGATCGCTTCAGCCTGGTGGCCCGCGGCCGCCATGATCGTGTCGTCGTAGTCGAGCGAGATCATCGACAACACGACATCCTTGACCAGCGGATGCGCCGAGCGGATGAAACTCTCGGAGCAGCACGTACACTCAAGTCCATGCAGCCACAGCACCGGCACGCGCGGCTTGGTTTCCATCGCGTGCGCGATTTTGGGCGCAAAACTGGGTGCGAGACCGAGCGAGGCTGCGGTCAGCGAACAGAAGTTCATGAAACTGCGGCGGGATACCCCCTGCCGCCGAATGAGATCGTAAAAGGTTTCGACGGCTACCATCTGGGCGTCCCCCTATGCTGACTGATGACAAGTTTCGTTAAATAGCAGGCCAATGCCAGTCGTACATTTACCTAGCCGGCCTGGCTCGATGCATACGTGCAACTACTAACAGCGATTGGATTCCCCGGGAGTAGTATTCGCCGACAACACCGTGAGTCCAGGTGCGCGAAGGGGGCCGTCGATGTGTCTCGCAATTCCCATGCAGGTCGATAGCGTCGATGGCTTCGAGGCGCGCTGCAGCGCCAAGGGCATAGAGCGCACCGTCAGTCTTTTCATGCTGCAGAAAGAGGCGGTGGCGCCCGGCGATCATGTGCTGGTCCATGTCGGCTATGCGATTCAGAAGATTACGCCCGCGGAGGCGCAATCGACTTGGGAATTGCTCGATGAAGCGCTCGCCCAGGAAGCGCTGGTGGCGCAGGCGTGAGCGGCTCCGCGCAGCACTGGCTGGAGGCGCTCCGGGGCCTGACGCTGCCGCGCCCTATCAAGATTCTCAATGTCTGTGGCGGGCATGAGCGTTCGATTGCGCTCGCCGGTGTGCGTTCGATCCTGCCCAGGAACATCGAACTGATCCCGGGTCCGGGCTGCCCGGTGTGCATCTGCCCGGAAGAGGACATCTACGAAGCGATTCAGATGGCGCGGTTCGACGGCGTCACGCTGGTCGCGTACGGTGACATGCTGCGCGTACCGGTCAATGCGCCGCGGCGCGAGCCGCGGTCGCTCGAGCAGGCGCGGGCGGCCGGCTGCGACATTCGCGCCGTCGCCAGTCCCAAGGAGGCGGTTGCGATCGCGCGCGCCCAGCCCGGTAAACCCGTGGTATTTCTCGCCGCAGGATTCGAAACGACCAGCGCGCCCGCCGCGGCGATGCTGGCCGAAGGCGCGCCTGACAATCTATTCGTATTGCTGTCGGGCCGGCGCACCTGGCCGATCGTTGCGCAGCTGTTAGCCAGCGGCGACGTTGGTTTTGACGCCCTGGTCGCGCCCGGCCATGTCGCGACCATCATGGGACCGGAAGAGTGGCAATTCGTCGTTGACAAGCACCAGATGCCGGCGGCCGTGGCGGGCTTTTCCACCGATTCCCTGCTGGCAGCGATCTACTCGGTGGCGCGCCAGTTCATCGCCGGGCGGCCATTTCTGGATAACTGCTACACCATGGCCGTCAAGCCGGGTGGCAACGCGCTGGCCCGTGCGATGATCGAGCGCGTGTTCGACATCGAGGCTGGCAACTGGCGCGGCATCGGCATGGTGCCGGACTCCGGTTACGCACTGCGACCCGAATTCCAGGCGCACGATGCGCGGCGCCGTTTCCCAGCGCATGGCGATGCGGCGCGCAAGCGCGCCGGCGAAATGCCGCCGGGCTGCGATTGCGCGAAGGTCGTGCTCGGGCGCATCTATCCTAACGAATGCCGGCTGTTTGGTGCCGCCTGTACACCGCGCCATCCGATCGGTCCCTGCATGGTGTCCGACGAGGGCGCGTGCCGTATCTGGTGGGCGAGCGGCGTCAGGGAAGGCCCGCTTGCCAGGCAACACGCCAGCGCCTGAGCGCAAAATCGCCGCCGCTGAAATCGCGCGCCGGATCACGCTCGCGGGTCAAGTGCAGGGCGTCGGCTTTCGGCCGTTCGTATTCCGGCTCGCGCATCGCCTCGGTCTGACGGGCCGCGTCTGGAACGCGGTTGGTGCGGTCGAGATCGAAATCCAGGGTTCAGACAGCGCTGTTAATCGCTTCGTCGCGGCCGTCATCAGCGAAGCGCCGCCGCTGGCGCGACCGCGGCTGCTGCGCTGCGAGCTGCTCGCCGTGCAGCCGTCGCCGCCGGCTTTTTCGATCGGCGCCAGCAGTGCCGAGGGTACGCCGCAGATTTTCGTGCCCGCGGATCAGTTTGCCTGCGATGACTGCCTCGCGGAACTCGCCGACCCGCACAATCGGCGCTATCGCTATCCGTTCATCAATTGCACGCAGTGCGGGCCGCGCTACACGCTGATCGAGCGCCTGCCGTACGACCGGCCTAACACGACCATGGCGGCCTTCAAGCTCTGCGGTGACTGCCGGCGCGAGTACCAGGATCCTTTTGACCGGCGCTATCACGCGGAACCCATTGCCTGCCCGGTGTGCGGGCCGCACGTGACGTGGCGGGTCCCGGGCACGGCGACGGACTTGCGCGCTGAAGCGGCGCTGCAGGCCTGCGTGCAACTGTTACGCGCGCAGGGCATCGTCGCGGTCAAAGGCATTGGCGGCTATCACCTGTTATGCGATGCGCGCAGTGAGCTTGCGGTACAGACCTTGCGTGAACGCAAGCAGCGGCCGCACAAACCGCTGGCGCTGCTCTATCCGCGGCGCGGTCCCGATGGGCTAACGCGCGTGCGCGACGATGCCAGTCTGACGGACAGCGAGGCGGCGGCCTTGTGTGATCCAGCGCGACCGATCGTGCTGGTGCGGCGACGTCCTCGCAGCACCATCGCAACGGGCGTGGCGCCGGGCCTCAGCGAGATCGGTGTCTTCCTGCCTTACAGCCCGCTGCATCAACTGTTGCTCGAGGACTTCGGCGGACCGCTGGTTGCGACCTCGGGCAATCTGAGCGGCGAGCCCGTGATCACCGATGCCACGATGGCGGAGGAGAAACTGGCGCGTGTCGCTGATGCCTTCCTGCATCATGACCGCCCGATTGTCAGGCCTGCCGACGATTCTGTATGGCGCCGCAGCGCCGGCGCAATGCGGCCGATCCGCCTCGGTCGCGGCCACGCACCGCTCGAGCTCGAGCTGCCCGAGCCTGTTAGCGCGCCGGTGCTGGCCACGGGCGCGCACCTGAAGAACTGCCTGGCGCTGGCCTGGCAACAGCGCGTCGTGATATCGCCGCACATCGGCACCATGGACAGCCTGCGCAGCCTCGAGGTGTTCCAGCAGGTTGCCAGCGATCTGCAGCAGTTATACGGCGTCATCGTGGAGCGCGTCGTTTGCGACCGTCATCCGGGTTACGCGACCTCGCGTTGGGCGCAGCGCTGCGGCCTGCCGGTCACGCGGGTCTGGCATCACCGCGCCCATGCCGCGGCGCTCGCTGCCGAGCATCGGGTCAGCGGTCCGCTGCTGGTGTTTTGCTGGGACGGTCTGGGCCTGGGCGAAGACGGAACGCTGTGGGGCGGCGAAGCCTTGTTAGGTCAGCCCGGCGGCTGGCGGCGCGTTGCCAGCCTGCGGCCATTCCGCCTGCCGGGCGGCGACCTCGCAGCGCGCCAGCCGTGGCGCCCGGCGGCCTCGCTGTGCTGGCATGCGGACAGACAGTGGCCCGAGCAGCCGGCGAATACCGAATTGCTGCAGAGCGCATGGCAGCGCGGCGTGCAGAGCCCGTGGACGTCATCGGCCGGCCGGTTGTTCGACGCCGCCGCGGCACTCGTGCTCGGCATCCGCGACGCCAGTTTCGAGGCGCAGGCCCCGATGCAACTCGAAAGCATCGCGGCGCCGGGTGGCGATCCGCTGGCGCTCAGCTGGGATCGGGATGAGGCTGGGTTGCCGCGGCTCGACTGGTCGCCATTGCTGCCCATGCTGATGGATGCGGGTGCGAGCCAGGCCGAACGGGCGGCGCGCTTCCATGAATCACTGGCCGCCGCGATCAGCGACTTTGCGCGCGTCACGGCGCGAGCGACACCGTTAGCAGGAATCGGCCTGACCGGCGGCGTGTTCCAGAATCGCCGGCTGGCGGAATCCTGCCTCACGCGACTAACAGGCACCGGGCTGCCAGTGCTGCTGCCGCAACGCCTGCCTGCAAACGATGCCGCCATTTGTTTCGGCCAGGTCGTCGAACTCGCGGCGGGCGAGGGCGGCGCATGCTGACCGCCAGGCTGCTCGGCGCGGGGATGCGGATCGCCAGCCGACACTCGATGCAATTGCAGTCCGCGGGTCCGGATTTTCAATTGCCGGCGGCGGACCCTGCAAAGCGCTACTTGCTCTACGTGCACGTGCCGTTTTGTCCGGTGCTGTGCCCGTTCTGTTCGTTTCACCGCGTCGAGTTGCGTGAGGCAAAATCTCGGCATTATTTTCCGGCGCTGCGGCGCCAGATCGAAGGCTATGCCGCGGCGGGTTTTCGCGTCGGCAGTGTTTATGTCGGCGGCGGCACGCCAACCGCGGATCCCGGCGCCCTGTTCGATTTGTTAGGCCGGATACGCACGCTGTTCGGCCCGGTGCCAATCTCGGTCGAAACCAACCCGAGCGACCTCAGGCCCGAGATTGTCAGCTCACTGCTCGAGGCCGGCGTGCAACGGCTCTCGGTCGGCATCCAGAGTTTCGATGACGATTTGCTGCGTGGCATGGGGCGCCTGGCGACCTATGGATCCGGCGCGACCATTCGCGAGCGCCTGCGCCGTGTCGCGGGCGTGTTTCCGACGCTCAATATCGACCTGATCTTCAATCTGCCGGGCCAGACTCGTGAGTCGCTGGTGCGCGACCTGGCGCTTATCCAGCAGGATGGCTTTGCCGACCAGGTCTCGTACTACCCGCTGATGGCGACACCATCGACGCAGCGCGCCATGCGCGAACGCATGGGTGCGGCGACGCTCGAGCGCGAGTACGAGTACTACCGGCTGATTCGTACGCAACTGGCGAGCGGCTACGAGCCGGCCACGGCCTGGTGTTTCTCGCGGCGCCGCGGTGCGATCGACGAATACATCGTGACCGACGATGAGTACCTGGGTGCGGGCAGCGGCGCTTTCGGCTACCTGCAGGGAATCTTTTACTCCAATACCTTTTCACTGAATCGGTATGGCGCGCTCGCGACCGGTGCCGCCGGACCGGTCACGATGTACCGGCGCATGAGTGAGCGCGAACAGATGCGCTACGATCTGCTGACTCGTTTGTTCGGACTGCACCTCGACCGCGAGACGATCGAGCGCAAGTACAAGGGGCGATTTGCGCGTACGCTGCGGTTTGAGCTCGCGGGACTGCAGGCGCTGGGCACGCTGCGCAGCGATGCGGCGGGATGGCATCTGACGGAACGCGGTCTTTACGCCTGGGTGGTGCTGATGCGCGAGTTTCTCTCCGGCGTGAATCGTTTCCGTGAACAGCTGCGGCTGCATATTCGTGACGAAGGCGTTCGGGCGCGCGGCGTCGCCGTGCTCGGAGAGGGATGAGCGGCATGGAAGACACGCACGTTTCACTGGCACACGGCAATGGCGGCCGCTTCATGCGCGAGCTGATCACCGAGGTTTTCAAGCGCCATCTCGCCAATCCGACGCTCGATACCGATGCCGATGCCGTGGCGCTCACGCTAACGCCCGGATTCGACATCATGTTCACGACCGACTCGTTCACGGTCCAGCCGCTCGAATTCCCGGGCGGCAACATCGGTTCGCTCGCCGTGCACGGTACGGTCAACGATCTCGCGGTGTCCGGCGCGACGCCGCGTTATCTCAGCTTGAATGCGATCATCGAGGAGGGCCTCGAGATTGTGACCCTGGAGCGCATCGTCATCAGCCTCGCGGACGCCGCGCGCGATGCCGGCGTGGTGATCGCCGCGGGTGACACCAAGGTGGTCAGGCGCGGCGAGGCGGCCGGGCTTTATCTTGCAACCGCCGGCATCGGCCTGCGGCCAACCGGGTGTTTGCTCGGCATGAAGCGCATTCAAGTGGGCGATCATGTGCTGGTGAGCGGTCCGGTTGGCGACCATGGCACCGCGGTGCTGCTGGCGCGCGAAGAGTTCGGCCTGCGCGGTGATCTGGCGTCCGATTCAGCCTGCGTATTGCCGATCACGTCGTGCCTTCTTCAGCACGCTGGCGCCGACCTGCATTTCATGCGCGATCCAACGCGCGGCGGCGTTGCCACCGTGTGCCATGAGATTGCGCACGCCACCGGCTTTGGCGTGCGGCTCGCGGAGCCATCGATCCCGATTCGCGAGCCGGTGCGTTCGGTGTGCGAAATGCTGGGTTACGATCCTCTGTTCCTGGCCTGCGAAGGCCGGGTGGTTGCGGTGGTCGCAGAGCATGTCGCGGCCAGCGCACTGGCCGCCATGCGCGCACTGCCGCTGGGCAAGGATGCCGCCGACATCGGCAGCATCGTCGCGGCGCCGCATGCCCGGGTCACGTTGCGCACCGCCATCGGCGGCGAGCGCGTGCTGGAAGAACTCGAAGATGATCCATTGCCACGAATTTGTTAGGAGTAAGGACCGCCATGACCGCCAGCCAACTTCCGGACCTGCTGCGCAAGCTGCATGCCGAACTCGCGAGCGCCGAGACGCTCGACCCTGAATCGTGCGCGCTGTTGAAGACGGTCGCGCAGGACCTGGCGAAATTTGAGTCGCATGTGTCGACGGCGCGCAGCCTGGCGGTGAGGTTCGAAGCGAAACACCCGGACGTTGCCGCGGTGTTGCGTGAGCTTGCGGATACTTTGGGGAAAGCCGGTATCTGACGCGCGGCCGCAGCCGGATCGCTACGGCGCGTACAGCGGCGTAATGTCGATGTAGATCAGGTACTCGGCGATCTGCTCGCCACGCATCACGAATACATCCACAAACGGCAATGTCAGCTCGCGGCCGTCGAGACGCATGTAGGTCACGGTGCCCTGGGCTGCGTAGGAATCCGCGTCCCGCCAGCATCGCTGCAGCTGGTGCCGCGAACCGCGGATGGTCGCGAAAAAACCCGCCACGGCGCCTTCGATTGCCGCACGCCCATCCACCGGCGGGGCATTCGCAAAGCGAAACACACCATCCGGCGCGATGTAGCTCGCAAAGCGCTTCGCGTCGCTCGCGTCAATCGCGGCGAACAGGTCCTTGAACCACGCGGGCGCTTGTTGCAAGGGGAGCCTCAGCCGGCTGCCGAGTCCTCAGGCGGTCCCGAGTCCTCGTAGCCCTGCGGCAGATGATGCGCGACGCCCTTGTGGCAATCGATGCAGGTCTGGCCTTTCTCCACCGCCTTCTGGTGGCGGCGCGATGCAACCTTTTCCTGGTCTTCGAACTTCATCGCCTTGAAGTCGTGGCAGGTGCGGCACTCGCGCGAGTTGGTGCGCTTCATCGTGTCCCAGACACGCTGGGCCATCACCAGCCGGTGGGCCTCGTATTTCTCAGGGGTGTCGATGATGCCCGTGAGGTGACCCCACAGTTCGGTGGTCGCCTCGATCTTGCGAATCATCAGCGGCACGAATGGCTTGGGCACATGGCAGTCCGGGCAACTGGCCCGCACGCCCGCCGCATTGCTGCCATGGACTGATGCAGCCAGCTCGACTGCCGCGATTTCGCGCTGGTAGTGGCAGGCGTTGGAACAAAACTCCTTCGAACTCGTCTCGTGCAGCGCGAAACTCGCGCCATTCGCAAGCACGATGCCAACCACCACCATCAGCAGTCCGCCGACCGGGATGCCTAGCAGCCAGCGACTTCGGGGTTTGCTCCAGAGGGTACGACCGCCTTCGGGCGGCGGGCTTACGTCTGTCATTGCTGGCTCGCGTAGTAATAAAGCAGCGCGTCAATGTCCGCAGCCTTCAGTCCGGCAAATTTTTCTTTCATCTTTTTCGGCTGCGGGCGCGTGCCGGCCGTGAACTCCTCGATTGATTTCTTCAGATACGCGTTTTGCTGGCCGGCGAGAATGCTTGCGTCGGCGTCAGCGTCGCGACCGCCGCCGGTGTGGCACTTCTCGCAGGACTTCATATGCAGGGCCTTGCCGGCTGCAGCCTTGGCGGCGTCAAAGGGCTGTTTGGCGGCAACGAACGCTTTGGCCGAAAAATACTTGGCCAGTGCGTCCATGTCCGCGTCCGACAGCTTGCCGGCCACGGTGCACATGTCGGTCTCCGGCCGCTTGGTGTCGCCGTTGCGGTATTTCGACTTGGGGCAGGGGCGTTCCTTGTTCTTATAGGAAAGCAGATAGTCGCCATGCACCCCTGCGGACATACCCGCGATGGTCGGCACGTCATTTGCGGTGCTGACGCCGTTATTGCCATGGCAGCCCTCGCAGTCCTTGACGAGCGTGGCCACATCTGCGCTGGCCATCGGTGCCGCAGCAGCCAGTGCAAATGCAATCACGATTCTTGCGAGCATCGGTATCCCCTTTGAAATTACCCAATTATTACAATCTACCGGCGATCATCGCCAGCGCCATCGGTAGTTACCGCAACCCGCGGCGGACACTCCGCGCATTTCGGAGCCCATGTCCGTATTTACCGCAATGTTGCTTAAATCTTATTTGAGTCATTCTTAATACAACCTGACTGCCAAACAAACGTTACCGGGGGAGAACAACCGTGGCCAGCTCGTTCAATCGCCTTGCTTTCGCTGTCATCGTCGCCTGTGCTCTCGCCGCGTGTTCCGGCAGCAAGGGCGACGCTGGTTCAACGGGCCTGGCCGGGCCTCCGGGCCCCACCGGCACCACAGGCGGCAGTGGTGGGGTACCTAACGTAACGACCGCCAAGTCGATCAAAGCGCTGATCACCAGCGTTACGGTCGCTGCGGATACCAAAGCCACCGTGAAGTTCCGCCTGAGCAGCGAGATCGACCTGCCGCTGCGCGGTCTGCCGGCGGCCAATATCCGTTTCACAATCGCGGAGTTGCGTGGCGGCGTCAATGGCGCCGGCAGCGAGTGGCGTTCGTATGCGACGCGCCTCGACGGCACCGCGGTCCAGGCCACCGCCGAAGCTGCTAACACGACGGGCGGGGTGTTCAAGGACAACGGCGACGGCACCTATGAATACACATTCTCCAAGGCGTTGAATGCGTACGCACCGGCCGGCGCCAGTGTTTCCGGCCCCATCGCCGTCTACGACGGGACCCTGACGCACCGCGTCGGCCTGGAGCTGCGCAGCAGCGCCACGGCCCTGCTCGCAGCGTCTAACAATGCCCCGTATACGTTCGTGCCGGCGACCGGTTCGACCACGGTGTTTTCGACACGGCGCGAGATAGTCGACAACGACACCTGCGACGCCTGCCACGACCGGCTCGAGTTCCACGGCGGCCCGCGCACCGACGTGCAGTATTGCGTGACCTGCCATAACCCCGGCACCACGGATGGCCAGACTGGCAATTCGGTGGCACTCGTCACGTTGGTCCACAAGATTCACATGGGTGTGAAGCTCACCAATGGCTTCACGATCATCGGCAATGGCGGTTCGGTGAACGACTTCAGCAAGATCGTGTTTCCGCAGGACCAGCGCAATTGCCAGACCTGCCACCAGGAGAGCGACACCGATACGCCGGATGCCAGCAACTGGCGCAAGGTTCCGTACTCGCGCGCCTGTGGTGCCTGCCACGACAAAGTCAACTTCGCCACGGGCCTGAACCACGGCCCGGCAACCAACCCAGGTGGCCCGGCGACCGATGACCAGTGCGTGACCTGCCACGGCGAGAACAGCACCGTCCAGAATGGCCAGCTGCAGGTTGCCTACGTGCACCGCATTCCGACGCTGGAGGCCAGCAAGAAATTCAAATACAACATCATCAGCGTGACCAACACCGCGCCGGGCCAGACTCCGGTCGTGAAGTTCTCGGTCACCGATCCGACTAACAACAACGCGCCCTACAACATCCTGACCAACCCGGCGTTCACCGTTGCGGCGGGTGGTGCGAGCCGCTTTGCGATCGACATTGGCTGGAACACTGCGAACTACACCAACAAAGGCAGCGGCAGCGCAACCGCGCTCACGGGGACGCCGTCACTGCCGATCAGCATCAACCCGCTTAGTATCAGCGGCGGCACGCCTGCGGTCGGCCCGGATGCGAACGGCATGTTCACCTCGACCTCGCCGCTGGCGATTCCCGCCGATGTGACAGGTTCGATCGGTGTCGCGCTTGAGGGTCATCCAGCGCTGGATGCCGACGGCGACGGTGTTGTTGATCGCATCGCCGTGACGAACGTATTCAAGTACGCTGCCGCGACCGGCACGCTGACGGCGCGCCGCGACATCATCAACGTCAAGAAGTGCGATGACTGCCACAAGCAGCTGTCGCTGCACGGCAATAACCGCACCGACGAGCCCCAGGTGTGCGCGATGTGCCACAATCCTAACAACACCGACGTCAATCGCCGCGCGGCTGCGAGCGGTGCCTGCGCGGTTGGCACCAAGCAGTCGCCGATCGATCTCAAATACATGATTCATGCCATTCATAACGGCGAAAAGTCTGGCTATAGCGCCTGCGGTTTCGGCAACGCCTTTGTGTCGTTTGCCGACCTCGGTTACCCGGGCAAGCTCAACAACTGCGAGGGCTGCCATATCACGCCGGCCGCCAATGCCACGGCCTCGTATTATCCGGTGGACTCAGCCAAGGTACTTGCGACCACGGTCGACGCCGGGCCTAATCGCCTGCTGCCCACCGACGATGTGGCTTGGAGCCCTAACGTCGCGATCTGCTCGGGCTGCCACCTGACTGCAGCTGCCGAGGCACACATGCTGCAGAATGGCGGCAGCAAGACGCTGACCAAGAATCTCGACAGCACGACGGCGGGCGGGCCGCTGGAAACCTGCGTCTTGTGTCACGGGCCGGGCAGGGTGGCGGATGTCAAGGAGGTTCACAAGATCGGCAGCTTCGAGTTCTCAGCGCCGGCCAACCCCTAGGTGCCGGCATGATCCGGCACATGAAACTCGCGGTTGTTAGCCTGCTGGTGCTGCTCGGGCCGGCGTTAGCCGCTGCGCAGGAATCTCCTGCGCCGGCAAACTCTGCAGCTGCAGCAGCGCCGCAATACAGCCGCAAAGGGGCGGATACCTGCATCGCCTGCCACGACGATGCCAGCATTCTGTCGATCTTCAAGACGCGTCACGGCAGCCGCACCAATGAGCACGCGCCGTTCGGCCACGGCAATCTGCAATGCGAGGCCTGCCACGGACCAGGCGGCGCGCACGCGGCGCGCGTGCGCAGCGGCCAGGAACGACCCACTATTCCGTTTTTCGGCAGCAAGTCTGCTGCGCCCGCCGCGGTGCAGAATTCGGCCTGCCTGAACTGCCATCGCGGTGACATGAAGCATGGCTGGGCCGGCAGCACGCACAAGCGTCAGGGCCTGACATGCGCAAGTTGCCACGACAGTCATCCGGCGCGTGATCCGGTGCGGGTCAAGGCGACCCAGGCCGAGGTCTGCTATGGCTGTCACCGCCAGCAACAGGCCGATGCGCGCCTGCCATTTGCACATCCGCTTGCGCAGGGCCAAATGAGCTGCTCGGATTGCCATAACGCGCATGGCACTAACACCGATGCCAATCTGCTGGGCGCCACGCTCAACGACACCTGTTTCAGCTGCCATGCGGAAAAGCGCGGCCCCTTCCTCTGGGAGCATGCGCCGGCGGCCGAAGACTGTTCGCTCTGTCATCGGGCCCACGGCAGTACCCAGCCGGCGATGCTGACGCAGCGCGCACCGCTGCTGTGTCAGCAATGCCATTCGCAGGCCGGGCATCCGTCCCTGCCGGCGACCTCCAACAGCCTGCCGGGCCGTTCGCCCTCGACCTACTTGTTAGGCAGCAGCTGTATGAACTGCCACTCACAGGTGCACGGCTCCAATCACCCGTCCGGATCGAAGCTGGCGCGTTAGGTATGAGCATCATGCAACAACTCGTAACGACCCGGCCGCGGATGCAGGTGAGCCTGCTCACGCTGGCCGCACTCGCAGCGCTGACCGGCCGCACCGCGCTGGCGGCCGACCCACCGTCGGTCGATACCTCCGAATGGGCCTGCAACGAGTGTCCGTTCGCCGATGACGGCAAGACCAATGGCTCGGTCGAGGTGGGCGCGATCAATGTCAGCGACGATGCCGCCCGGTTTGGCCGCTACACCGGACTGGATGAAAAGGGCGTGTATCCGGTCCTGGGCGGGACGGCCGGACAGTCCCGGGCCGATGGACGTTACTGGCGCGCCGAGGCGCAGGACATTGGCATCGATTCGGCGGCGCTGAGCCTGCAGGGCGGCAAGCCCGGCCTCGATGTCGCCATCGGCTACCGCCAGCAGCGAAATCACCTGTTCGATACCACCCGCTCGCCGTTCGCGGTGTCAAGCCCGGGCGTGCTCACGCTGCCATCCGGCTGGGTGCGCGCGATCAATACCACGCAGATGAGTTCGCTGTCCGGCGCCCTGAAGCCGGTCGACATCGAGACCGAGCGGCGCGCGCTGTCGGCGCGGCTGCGCGCGGTGTTAGGTGACGGCTGGACCAGTTACGCGGACTACAAGCACGAGAGCCGGGATGGCACCTGGCGCCAGGCCGCCGGCTTCGGCTTCAGTGCGATCGAGCTGCTCAAGCCGATCGATGACATCAACCAGACGCTCGCGTTAGGTTTTCGCTACACCGGGCCACGGCTGACCGCGCAGTTCGGCTATGACGGCTCGTTCTACAGCAATCGTCGCATCGCCCTGTCCTGGGACAATCCCTATGTCGGGCCGGCGCGCGGACAGTTCGCGCAGGCGCCGGACAATTCGGCCAACCAGGTCAGCGGCACGCTCAATTACCGGGTCGCCGACAACACCGCGCTGTCCTTGGTGGCGGCATTCGGCGAGCTGCGGCAGGACGACGCTTTCCTGCCCTACACGATCAATTCGCTGCCGTTGACCTCGGCGTTGCCACGACGTTCGCTCGATGGCAAGGTGAGTACCACGCACGTCGCACTGACGATCACGACCGGGCTGGACGCGTTAGCTTCGTGGCTGCGCGGCGCGCACATGAAGCTCGATGTGCGCTTCGATGACCGCGACAACAACACGCCGGTAGCCGCGTATGCCTACGTCGTGACAGACCAGTTCACGTCGGCGCCGGCGAGCAATGATCCCTACAGTTTCAAGAACCAGCGCGTGCTCGCCAGTGGCGATTACGATCTGCGGCAGTTGCTGCGCTTCATTCCCGATTCCCAGCGCCTGCATATTTCCGGCGGTTGGCGGCATGATGAAACGACCCGCACCCTGCAGGAGGCACGCGATGTCACCGAGGACACCGGTTGGGGGCGCGTCCGCTGGCAGCCCGCACACTGGCTCGATGTCAATGTCAAATGGGGTGGCGCCAACCGCAACGTTGACCAGTACCAGGCGGTGCCGCAGATCGTCGCCCCGCAGAACCCGCTGCTGCGCAAATACAACATGGCCGATCGTGAGCGCGAGTTCGCGGAGGGCACAGTTACGCTGCTGCCGGTGGCGAAATGGAGCGTGACCGCGACCGGCCGCTACGCCAACGCTTCTTACATCAACTCGAAACTCGGATTGCTCGCCAGTCGTGAGGAAGGCGCAACGCTTGGCAGCAACTGGGCGGCGACCGACACGCTGACACTGTTTTTCGATTACGGCTGGCAACGCATGGATGCGCACCAGGCCGGTAGCGCGGCGTACTCGATTCGCGACTGGTCGGCAAATTCGATCGATCGTTTCCGCAGCGGCAGCGCGGGCCTGCGTTTCATTGGCCTGGCCAAGGGCGTCGATCTCGATGTCCACGGTTTCTTCGCGAATTCCGACGGCGATACCACGTTGACGACGCCGTCGGTCGATCGGCTGCCGACCTTGCGCACACGCTCGAACGGCGGCGAGGTCGCGCTGTCCTGGAGGCGCAGCGGGCCCTGGAGCCTGCGCGCAGCGCTGCGCTATGAGCATTTTGACGCGGACGATTACGCGCTCGATGGCGTATTGCCCGCCACCGTGCCGACCCTGCTGTCGCTCGGCGCCCAGGCCTACGATTTCGATGTCGTCAGCGCGATTCTGTCGGTGCGATACCGGTTCGGCGCAGACGCGGCAGGTGGCGACGCGGAACCCGCCAAGTCCGACAAGGACGACGCCAGGGAATAAGCGCCTAACGCAGCGCGAAGCACGCCGAGGCGGCAATCCACAGACTGCCGATCGCGTGCATCGCCAGCGTCTTCTCAATGCTGCCACGCAACGCATCACGCGTCGCGCCGGTCGGTTCGCGGATGCCGCGCGCCGCAGCCAGCGCCATTGCGAACAGTGCCGCCGAGCCTGTCAGCACCAGCCAATGTAGTTCACCGCGCAGCACCAGCGCGACGGCCGCGAGCAGCGCGCCGGCGTGCAGCGCAATGTAAACAACCCGGGTGCCGTCGATGCCGACGCGGACCGGCAGCGTACGCTTGCCGGTGGCGGCATCGGCGCGCAGGTCCGGCACCTCGTTGATCAGCAGGATCGCCGTGACCCAGACGCTGGTCGGCACGGCGATCAGCAGTGCCGCAGTGTCGAACACGCCGGACTGCAGCCAGGCGGCGCCCATGACCGGCAGCACGCCGAATCCGATCCCAATGCCAATTTCGCCGATGCCGCGCGCCGCGAGCTGCAGCGGGCGCAGCGAATAGGCGACCGCGAGCGCGATGCCGCCGAGCCCGAGCCAGACGATTGTCGGACCCTTGAGAATGGCTAACAAAACGCCCAGCAGGGTCGCAACGGCGAGCAGCACCATGCCCCAGCGCCGCATCTGCGCGAGACTCAGGATGCCGTTCTGGATGACGCGCGAACCCCCGGTGTACGGGAATATGCGCTCGACGTTCGCGCGGTCGCTGCCACCCAGCTCGTCGCCGACATCATTGATGACATTGGCGCCGGCATGCACCAGCGCGGTTGCCGCCAGTGCCAGCACCGCAGGCAGCAGCTCGAGCTGTCCGGCGACCGCCTGGCCCCAGGCCGTACCGACCAGGACTGGCATGACCGACGCCGGGAAGAACGCCGGACGCATCGCAACCCAGTAGCGGCGCGCGACTTGTGATGGGGTGTTGCCGCCCAGGGTGTCGGCAGTCGGTTCAGCGGGGGTCGCCATGCGGGTCTCCTTGCGGTGATTCGATCCGGCGATGCGCCTCATGCACGCGCACCGCCTCTTCGGTGTCCAGGTACTCCAACTGCTCCTGCACGCTGCGTAGCACGGCCTCGAGCTCGGGCAATAATACATTTTCCAGCGCCCGGGCGCGCCGGTCGGTGCGCTGGTACTCCCGCGCCAGGCGCCGTAGATTGCGCTCCTCGAGCGCGATGTTAGCTGCGAGCTCGACGATGCCGACGAACGCCGCGCCGCAGGCATCGACCGCCGCCGATGGCCAGACCGGTGGCGCCGCCGGGCCGGCCGTCAGCTCGAGCCGCATGGCGCCGAGCCGCTCGACCGCGATGCCGGCAATGCACTGCGAGATCGTTTCGAACACGCAGTTTCGCGCCGCCACCGGATAGAGTTCCAGGCCGTCGATACCTAACGCGGCCATGGCTTCGCCGAGCGCGCCGCGTGCCGCAGCGTAGCGGCGCAGCCAGTTATCCAGCAGGCTGCGGTGCAGCGCCAGGCGGCGCAGCATTTCGGTGGCCAGCAGCACGCGCTTTTCATCCAGCAGTTCGTAGCCTTCCTGCAGCAGGCGCCGCTCGTCCTGCAACTCGAGTTCGACGCTGCGATTCGCCGACGGGGCGATGTCCAGCTCAGGCATCGTGGCCGCCGGTCAGGTAATGCTCGCGCTGGCGCGCGTTCAGGCGCGTTAGCTCCGCGGCGGGCAGCCGGCGCAACACGCGCCAGCCAGCGGCCATGCTTTGTTCGAGCGTCCGTGGCGCGTCCTGGTGCACGACCTCCAGTTCGAATGCGTCGGCGAAATCCAGATACTGACGTTCCGCCGCCGACAGTCCCTCCTGACCCATGACGCTTGCGAGCAGGCGCACGCGCGCCGCACGCGCGTAGGCCGCGAACAGCTGGTGCGCGAGTGCCGGATGGTCCTCGTGCGTGAAATGCTTGCCGACACCGAGATCCATCAGGCGCGACAGGCTCGGCAGCACCCGGATCGGTGGATACACGCCGCGGCGGTCGAGCTCGCGATCGAGCACGATCTGGCCTTCGGTGATATAGCCGGTGAGATCCGCGATCGGATGGCCGATGTCATCGCCGGGCATGGTCAGGATCGGCAGCTGCGTCAGCGTGCCGGCGCTGCCGCGGACACAGCCAGCGCGCTCGTACAACGAGGCCAGATCTGAGTACATGTAGCCGGGATAGCCCTTGCGGCTCGGGATCTCGCCGCGGCTCGATGACACTTCGCGCAGCGCTTCGCAATAGTTCGTCATGTCGGTCATGACCACCAGCACATGCCGTCCTTCGACGAAGGCCAGGTACTCGGCGGCAGTCAGCGCATAACGCGGTACTAACAAACGCTGCGTCGACGGATCGCTGGCGAGATTCAGGAACATGACCGTGTGGGCAAGGGCGCCGCTCGCTTCCATCGAACGGCGGAAGAAGTCGGCGGTGTCGTGCGCCACGCCGATGCCGACAAACACGATCGCAAACGGCGGCGCTTGGTCGGCACCGGGGCCGATTTCGCCGGCGCCGGCGGCGCCGCGCAAGCGGGCGCGCTGCGCGATCGCAACCGCAAGCTTGTCGTGCGGCAGGCCGCTGCCCGAAAACAGCGGCAGCTTCTGACCACGAACCAGGCAATTCATCAGGTCGATGGCGCTGACACCGGTCTCGATGAAGTCACGCGGCAGATCGCGCTGCGCCGGGTTGATATTCATGCCTTCGATCGGCAGCCAGCGCTCCGCGGGCAGCGGCGCGCCGCCATCGATCGGCCGCCCGACGCTGTCGAAAACCCGCCCCAGCAGTCCGGGTCCGAGCGCGAACTGCAGCGGTTTGGCCTCGATGCTGACCACGGTATCCTCGAGGCCGAGTCCGGCGGTCGATTCGAGTACTTCGACCACCATTTCGTCCTCGCCGATCGCGACGATCCGGCCGATGCGCGACTCGCCGTCGGGTCCGGACACGCGCGCAGCGTCGTGCAGGCGCGCCTCGACCACCCGCCGCACGTACAGCAGCGGGCCGGCCAGCCGCGTGTTAGCTCCCTCAACTCTGAGCTGGGCGCGCATCCGGCGTCCTTCTGGCAAGCTCGCGCAGGGCCTCCTGGAATTCCGCGTCGATGGCGCGGCGCAACTCATCGAAGCGGCCGGGATCGCCTTCGGCGATTTCCTCGCCAACGCGCATCAGCCGCCGGTAACCCGGCAGCGCCGCAATTCTCTCCAGCGCCACGCCAGCCTCGAGTGCGTGTTCGGCGCTGGTCACGAAATGCATGACGGCGCGCAGCATCGCGGTCTGGCGTTCGGGCGAGCAGTAGCGGTCAACGGTCGACATCGCCGACTGGCGCAGAATTGCTTCGCTGACCAGCTCGGCGCATAACAAGGTCAGCTGCTGTTGCACCGGCAGCGCGTCCTTGCCGACGATGCGCACCATGCGCTCGAGCTTGGCCTGCTGCTCGAGCAGTGTCAGCAGTCGGCGGCGATGCGCCAGCCAGTCGGAATTGCCGTGCTGCTGCCACCAGGGCGCCATCGACTCGGCATCCTCGGCGTAGGACTGCAGCGGATGGATCGCCGGGTAGAAGCGCGCCTGGGCGCGCTGACGATCGAGCGCCCAGAACGAACGCACGAAACGGCGGGTGTGCAGGGTCACCGGCTCGGAGAAATCGCCGGCCGGCGGACTGACGGCGCCAATGATGGTCACCGAACCTTCAGCGCCCGCCAGCGTCTGGACGCGCGCGGCGCGTTCGTAATACTCGGCCAGGCGCGAGCTGAGGTAGGCCGGATAGCCCGCTTCGCCGGGCAGCTCGCCAAGCCGCCCCGACACTTCGCGCAAGGCCTCGGCCCAGCGACTGGTCGAATCGGCCAGCAGCGCCACGTGCAGGCCCTGGTCGCGGAAATATTCCGCGACCGTGATGGCCGAGTAGATGCTCGCTTCGCGCGCCGCCACCGGCATGTTAGATGTGTTAGCAATGATGACCGTGCGCTCGAGCAGCGGCCGGCCGGTGTGCGGGTCTTCGAGCTGCGGGAAATCGTGCAGCACCTCCGCCATTTCGTTGCCGCGCTCGCCGCAGCCGACATACACGATGACATCGGCGTTGCACCATTTTGCCAGCGCCTGCTGCAGCACCGTCTTGCCGGTGCCGAAGCCGCCCGGCAGCGCTGCGCGGCCGCCGCGGGCCACCGGAAACATGGTGTCGAGCACGCGCTGGCCGGTCACCAGCGGCGCGTCCGCGGGCAGTCGCTGGGTGACGGGCCGCGGCCGGCGCACCGGCCATTCGTGCGACAGGGATATCTCGATCCGTTGGCCCGCGTCGCTCCGCAACACCAGCAGCGGCGCGTCGTCGGCGTAGCGACCGGCCGCGCACACCGATTCGATCGTCCCGGAATACTGCGGGGGCATCAGGCAGGCCTGGCGCCGGACGCCCGGCGCGTGCCCGAACACGCCGCCGCCGGCGATATGCTGGCCCTTGCTGACGCAGGGTTCGAAATCGTACCGCGTCGTGTTGTTAGCTGCGGGCGTCACGTCGAGCGGCCGCAACAGGCCGTCGAAGATGTGACCCAGCAGGCCCGGGCCCAGCCGGACCGACAGGGGTTGCGAACTGCCATGAACCGGGTCTCCGGGACGCAGGCCGGTCGTGTCTTCGTAGACCTGCGCGACCAGTTCATCGCCGTGCAGCGAAATCACTTCGCCGCGCAGCGCTGCCGCGCCAACCCGGATGGCTTCATACAAATGGAACGGCCCCTCCATGCGCGCGCGCAGGACCGGGCCGCCGACCCAGCGAATGCGTGCCTCGCTCATGCGGACGACTCCGCCAGCCAGGCCGCATGCAGCTCTGCCTCTATGTCTGCGCGGCTGGCAAGGAGTCCGGCGGTGGTGGCGTCAAACACCGCTCCTGCGCTGCGGATTGCCAGGCCCGCCTGCAGCGTCTTGTTAGCTTGCGGGACCGCCTCGCGCACACCGGCGGCGCGCGCCTGTTCGCACAGGGCTAACAGCTCCGCTGACGCCAGCGCTGCCGGACAGATGATTTCCCATTTGTCAGGCCGCAGCACACGCGCTGCGCCATTGATCGCTGTTCGACACCAGGCGTTTCGCTGCTGCGGGTCATTCCAGATTGTCTGCAACATCTGCGGCAGGCAGGCCCAGGCGGCACGTACCACCTGGCTGGCATCGCGCTGCGCATGCTGGCGGCGCCGGGTCGCCACCGCGGCGCGTGCCTGGCCCAGTGCGTTGTCGCGGCGGTTGCGTTCCTCCTCGACCGCTTCGCGCACCAGCCGCCGCGCGTCGCGGTACGCCGTGCGCAACAGCGCACGCGCGCGCGTTGACGCCTGCTCCGTTTCGCGCGCGCACGCGGCCGCCTCGTCGTGGCGCAGCATCTGGATCAAGGCCTCGGCCTGCTGCGTCAATACTGTCGACGGCTGGGTCACGCAGTGACTCCCAGTACCCGGCGCATTTCGGCGCCGACATCAGGGGCGATCGAACGCTGCTCGATGTCGGGTATGACGGCGACCAGCGGTGCACTGCCCAGCAGCGCCGCGGCGAGTCGCGCGCGCGGCACGTGGCGCGCGATGTCAGCGGTCAGCAGCACGAACGCAGCGCTGCGACAGGCCGATTCGAACGCCGCCGGAATGTCCTCGGGCGCGGCGACCACGGTTTGCACGCCCGCGAGCCGCAAGCCCGCAGCGGTGATTTCATCGGTGATGGCGATTGCGGTTGCCACGTCAGGACACGCGATTCAGGATCAGGATGGCGACGATCAGGCCATAGATCGCGATACCTTCCGCGAGGCCCACGAACACCAGCAATCGCCCCATCAGCTCCGGTTTCTCGGTCACCGCGCCCACGCTCGCACTGCCAACGCGCGCAACGGCATAGCCGGCGGCGAGCGAACTGGCTGCGACCGCGATGGCCGCACTGAGCATCGCCCATTGCAGCGACTGCGGGTCGACGCTGCGCGCCGCCGTCGCTGCGGCCTCTGCGGGCTGGGCGAGCGCGGTGCCGATCATCAGCAACACACCTAACGACGCCGCAAACAACACGACCCCTGCGGTAACTAACACCGACAATAAACGACTCTTGGCATTCATGAATGACCTCCTGGACCTGACATCGCGGACAACGGCGCATCGGGCAACGGCCGGAAGGCCCGCCCGGTGCCCCGCAGAAAGCGGATAAAGAACTCGAACAGTACGAGACGCGTGGTCTGAATACCGACTACCAGGGCTTCGAGTACCAGCACGAAGGCATTGCCGAGCACCAGAATCAGCAGCTGCGAGAACCGCGACTGCGCGGCATCGGCCAGGCCGACGATGGCCACTGACAGGCCGCAGTGCGCGAGCGCGAACGCGCCGACGCGGACGAACGACACGGTATTGACTGCGAGCTGCAGCGCGGTCTCGACCAGCTCGCCAGCCATCTGACCAAGCGTCGCCAGGCGCTGTCCGGCCGGTCCCTCCGCGAGCGCGCCGGCCAGGCTGACAAGTAGCCCCAGCAGCGCGAGCACTGCACCCATCATGGGCCGCCAGAACACCACGACCGCGCCCGCGTACAGCAGCACCAGGCCCGCGCGGCGGCGCAACCAACGGGCGCCGAGCCCGGCACCAAAATGACTGAACGCGTCGACTGCAAATCCGGTGGCAATGATGAAGACACCTAACGCGAGCGCGGCGGCGAGCACGGCCATCGGCGCATCGAAGGGCCGCAGCCACAAGGCCTCGAACAGGTCTTCGCGCGCGAACACACTGCCGAACAGCGCGCCAAACGTCATCGAGGCGATGCCGCCGGGAACCAGCAGCGCGAGCATGGGATAGCGGCGCCGCAGCGCCAATCCCGCGAGCAGCAGGACCGCGCCCTGGCCAATGTCGGCGAACATGAAGCCGAACAGGATCGGTGCGATGACGGCGAGCAGGATGCTGGGATCCGCTTCCTCGCTCCCCGGCGTTCCCATCAGGTCGACGAAGAACTCGAAGGGCGCGGCCCAGCGCGGATTCAGCAGGCTGACGGGCGCCTCCAGCCCGGCAGGCGCTGCGGTAAAACGAATCAGATGCGGCACGGCGGCAGCGTGCAGCGCCGCGCCGAGCGCTGCGTCGCGCGCGGCCAGGCACCAGCCGGTGATCCAGGCCAGGCGCCCGGTGCTGTCGAGTTGCGGCACCTGCGCCGCGAACCAGTCGACGAATGCGATGTCGCCGAGCGCATTCTGCAGTGCTGCGGAGCTGGCGAGCGCCTCCAGTTCGGCGCGCAGCGGTGTTAGCTGGCGGCTGAGCGCATCCAGCCGCTGCTGCACTGCAAGCTTTGCCGCGTCGGGTTCGGCCGGCAGCCAGCGCGGCAGCGGTATCAATTCGGTATCGCCCGCCGGCAGCGCGCGCTGCAGTTCATCGACGGCCGGCCGGGTGCCGACGATCAGCAGAAAACACGCAGCATCGCCGTCCGCTATCCGCTGCACGATCACGTTATCCGGTACGACCAGTGGCGCGGTGTGCCGGCGGTCGCGAATGAGCCGAACCTGGATACGCGGGCCGGCCTGTGCGAGCCAGTCCGGTCGCGGCGTACGCGCGGCGGCAATTTCCAGATAACGCGCCAGGGCCGCGAGCCGGTGCTGCTCGGTCTCGAGAGACTCGAGCGCTGCGACGTGCGACTCCGCGCCCGCGATCCAGTTCTCGACTTCGTGCAAGGCATTCTGCAGGCGTTGTTCGGGAGCCGATGCGCCTAACAGGCGCGCATCGGCGCGCACATTGCGCCACCAGGTGCCGTAACGCTGGCGCAGCTCGCCGAAGTGCGCGAGTCCGCGCGCTAGGTCGCCCGACAGCTGCCGGCCCTGCGGGCTGCCGTCATCGCTGCGCGCCTGCAGTTGCACCGCACGCGTGCGCGACAGCACGCTGAGCGCCGCCGACAGCGATTCGCGCGGCACCAGCAGTTCGAACCAGCGGGCGGCTTGCGGTTTGAGGCTCATGCGGCGACCGAGGCGGCGCGCTGTGTTAGCAAGCGGCGTACCAGCCCGGCGCGCAAGCGTTGCAGGTCGAGCGCGGCGGCGGCTATCTCGCAGGCCATTGCGACGGGCGTGCCGGCATGACGCCGGAACAGCAAGGCGAGCCGTTCATGCATGCGCATCGCCGGCGCCGCCGCCGCGGCGGCGGCGCTGCGGCGCCGAAAATCGGCGACCGCGCGCGCCAGTTCGACACAGCCAGCGCGGGTTTCCGGCACGCCAGCGGGCAGGGACGCGAGCCAGGCGCGCACCCAGGATTCCAGCAATTCGATATCAGGCCGGCTATCGGGCGGCGGCAGCTGCAGCCAGGTGGCGATCCGGAAGCGCTCAGAGGCGGGCGCGGCGATCAGCTTGCGCCACACCGGGTCATCACCCGCGGACGCCGGCAGGACGGCGCCCTGCATCAGGCCAGCGAGCAGCGGCAGGTCGATGATCGCCGCCAGCTGCGCCAGCGTCCGGTTCCAGGGCTCGCCATACCAGCCCGCGAGCCGCGCGCATTCACTGCGGAACGCGGCGCGCAGCACGCGATCGATTTCATGCAGTGCCGGCTCGGCGCTCAGCGATTCGATCCAGCGCCCGAACGGCGCCTGGCGTGCGCGTGCCAGGAATTCGTCCAGCCCCAGCGTGGCCTCGAGCGCAACCCACTCCGCAACGCCGGGCCTGCGGCTGCGCAGACCCTGCAGCCGCGCTTGCGCGGCATCCCAGTCAGCCACCGACGGCGTCATGCTTGTCACCTAACAGATTGCGGGCAACGCGTTCCGCGAGCCGTTGCGTGAGTTCATCACCGCAGTGCACCTCGCCGGGGGCGCTGAGCTCGGGCTGTTCAATCTGCTGAATCGCCGCCGGTAGCGCCTGCGCGCAACGCTCGTGCAGCGTGGCGATCCGCGCGCGGGCGCGCGCCGCGATCGCTGCGGCCCGCTCGGCCGCGGCGGCGACGGTGGCGGTCGCGGCCACGCGGGTCTTATCGAGCGCGGCTTCGCTGCCACGTTCGGCGCTCAGTACCTGCTCGATCGCCGCCAGCACGCCGGGTTCGGAATCCTGCGGGCTGTTAGGGTTCACGCGCGTTTCCCGGCGGCTACCAGTGGATGCCGCGCAGGATGGTCGCAAACGCGATCATCTCGTCGGTCGGGTGTTCCGGCGCGGCTGGCTTGCTGCTGTCGGCGCCTGGCAGGGACGCGCGTGCGGCCTCGGACTCGGGAAACATCTTGTAGGCTTCGTTCTGGATGATCTCGGTCAGCTTCGGCGCAAACAGGCTCATCATTTGCGCAAACACGCCGAGGCGCGTCGCGACGCGCTTGGGCTGGTGTATCACCGCGTCGCAGACCAGTTCCGCGGCTTCTTCGGCGCTGATCAATGGCAGTTTTTCGTAGACGCGCGTTGGCGACGTCATCGGTGTGCGCACCAGCGGCATGTTGATCACCGTGAAGCGCACGCCGGTCTCGCCGTACTCGGCCGCGGCGCAATTGCTGAAGGTCTCGAGTGCCGCTTTCGAGGCCGCGTAGGCGGCGAAACGCGGCGAGTTCGCGAGCACGCCAATCGAGGATATCGAGATGACATGGCCCGACTTTGCCGCGACCATGGCCGGCAATAGCGCCATGGTCAGGCGCACGGCGCCAAAGTAGTTGATGCGCATCAGGCGCTCGAAATCGTGAAAGCGGTCGTAGGAGTTCGCGAGTGCGCGCCGGATCGACTTGCCGGCATTGTTGATCAGCACATCGACGCGGCCGTGATCGCCCAGCACCCGCAGCGCGACTGCCGCACAGGCATCCGGATCGCCGAGATCGGCGCTGTAGATGCTAACGTCGCCGCCGGCAGCCTCGATTTCGCGCTTGACGACATTGAGGCGCTCCACATCGCGCGCAACGATGACGACCCGGGCGCCGGCGTCGGCAATGCGCAGCGCCGTGGCGCGGCCGATGCCCGATGAGCCGCCGGTGATCAGCACGATCTTGCCGCGCACCTTGCCCGCGAGGCTGCGATCCAGCATCAGGTCGGGATCGAGGTGTCGTTCCCAGTAATCCCACAGCCGCCACGCATAGTTCTCGAGCGCGGGCAGCTTGATGCCGCCGGCCGCGAGCCGCGCCTGCGTGCGCGTACTGTCGAAGCGGGTCGGATAATCGAGCAGTTGCATGACCGAGCGCGGCACGCCCCAGTCGCGCAGCACTTCATCGATCACCCGGTTGAGCGGCTGGATCGAACCCATGGCGACGCGCAGCATCGGCGCCGCCGCACCTAACAGACTGGAGTCCAGTCGCAGCGTCATCGTGGGCGCGTGCGCCGCTTTCGCGAACAGGTTGAGGACTTCCCCGACGTGGCGGCTGCGCGGATCGGTCAGATGAAAACACTGGCCGTCGTCGCCGGGCTGGTGCGCAAGATAGTCGATCGACCTGGCCACGTAGTCGACCGGTACCAGGTTGATCTGGCCGCCTTCGATGCCCAGCAGCGGCAGCCACGCGGGCACCTTGGTACGCAGCTTCTGCAGCAACTTGAAGAAATAGTAGGGGCCATCGACCTTGTCGATGTAGCCGGTTTCGGAATGCCCGACCACCATCGCGGGCCGGTACACGCGCCAGGGCAGCGTGCGCTGGCGCCGCACCAGCGCTTCGGATTCGTGCTTGGTTCGAAAGTACGGGTGCTCGAGGCCCACGGCCTCGTCGAACATGTCTTCGGTGAAGGTGCCGGGATAGAGGCCGGCGGCGGCAATCGAGCTCACCAGGTGAAAACAACCCGCCTGCAGGTCGGTCGCCAGCGCCAGCGCGTTCGCCGTGCCCTGGACGTTAGCCGTCTCGTTGGCGGCGGCATCCGCGGCCAGGTCATACACCGCGCCCAGGTGAAAAAAGTGACGAATTGAACCGCGCAATTGGGAACGCATGTCGGCCGGTACACCGAGCAGCGGCGTGGCCAGGTCGCCGCTGACCGCCACCAGGCTCCGGCCCGCTGGACCGCAAAAGGCCTGCAGATCCGCGAATTTGCCGGCCGAGGCCGGCCGCACCAGGACATAAATGGGTTCGCCGCGCTTCGCCAGCTCGGCGACCAGATGCTTGCCAATAAAGCCGGTGGCCCCGGTAATGAAGTAACTCACAGGTAGTAGGCTAGCCTGCGGATAGTCCGGACTGCATCGTGGGAAACCGCAGGGCAGGATAGCGCTTATATGAATGCCAACAGCGTCAGGATGGACCCCGTCGATCGGGCATGGCTGTCGATGGAACGCCGCACCAACCCGATGATGGTCGTGGGGCTGGTCGTGCTGTCGAGGCGCCTGTCGCTTGCAGCATTGCGGCGGCTGGTCGCCGAGCGGTTTCTGGCGTTCGAGCGCTTGCGCTGGCGGCCGGTCAACGAAGCGATGAGCGCGCTATGGGTCCAGGACCCCGGTTTTGACGTGGATGCACATGTGCACCGGGTGGCCTTGCCGCGCCCCGGGCGGCAGCCGCAGCTGCAGGATCTGGTCGCGGAGCTGGCGAGTACCCCCCTGCCTAACGATCGGCCGATGTGGTCTTTTCACCTGGTGGACCGCTATCGCAGCGGCAGTGCGGTCGTTATCCGGATCCATCATTGCTATGCCGACGGCATTGCGCTGGCCGGCGTGATTCTGTCGCTGACCGATCAGGGTGTGGCGCCGCCCGCGCCCCACGAGCACGGCGCCGAGGGCGTGTTAGACAGTCTCGCGGCGCTGTTTCAGCCGGTCAGCCAGTGGATCGAGCAAGGGGTGCATCTGGCGTTGCATCCGGGCGAGGCGGTTGGCGCCGCCGTCGATGTGGCTGGTTTGGCGCAGGAATTTGCGCATATCGCGACCTTGCCGGCAGACTCGACCACGCTGCTGAAAGGCCCGCTCAGCGGCAATAAATGCGTCGCCTGGGCGAAGCCGCTGCCGCTCGATGAGGTGCGTACGCTGGCCAAGGCCCTCGGCTGCACCATCAATGACGTCGTGATGTCGACACTGGCTGGCGCACTGGGCTGTTACCTGCGCACGCGTGGCCGGTTAGCGCAGCATCTGGTGGTCCGCGCCGCGGTGCCGGTCAATCTGCGCTCCCCGGACCAGCCGTTCACCGCGCTCGGTAATCAATTCGGGCTGGTGTTCCTGGAATTGCCGATTGGCGAATCACGGCCGCTGCAGCGCCTATACCAGGTGCACGATGCGATGAAGGCACTGCGCGAATCCAAACAACCGCTGGTCGCCTACGGCTTGCTCGCAGCGCTCGGCCGGCTGCCGTTGCAGGTCGAAGAACCGGCGATCGAGCTTTTCAGCTCCAAGGCAAGCCTCGTGGTATCTAACGTGCCGGGGCCGCGTGAACCGCTGTCGATGGCGGGCGCGCCGATTTCGCAACTGCTGTTCTGGGTGCCGCAGTCCGGCAGCATCGGCGTCGGTATAAGTATTCTTACTTATGCGGACCAGCTGCAGTTCGGGGTCATCGCAGACCGCGAGCTGATCGACGATCCCACCGAGCTGACGGACCTGTTCGCACCGGAGTTCGAAAACCTGCTGTTGCTGGCGTTGCTGGCACTGGCGCCCAACCCCTAACCCCTAGAGCGCAGCCAGTTCGCGCTGCGCGCGTTCGCTGTCGAGCCGCTCCATGGCATCCATGGGTGTTAGCTTGACGGCCGCCTCGAGCAACCTGGCGCGCTGCGCAGCGCTGTTACGGTTGAGCAGGCTGAGCGCATGAGCGTATTCGACCCGCGCGATCACTGAATGCGGTGCGAGTTCCAGCGCCTTGTCGAGGTGCTTGATGGCCTGCGCTTTGGACGCGTTATAGGTCAGTCCGGCGGCCAGCGAGCCCAGCTTGCCGACGACTTCCGCGTGGAAGACGCCGAGTGCGATATGTGCATCGCCATGGCCGGGCTCGAGTTCGAGGCAACGCTCGAGCGCCTTGCGGACCTTGGGCGCATGGCCCTCGGCCAGCGCCTGGAGAATCGAGATGCGCTGGCTGTACCGGCCGAGGACGAAAGCCAGCATGTAATGCGCATTGGCGTAGTCCGGCCAGTCGCGGGTCGCACGTTCGCCGCGCGCGACCGCCTTTTGCAACAGGCCGAGCGCGCGTGACTCGTTAGCTTCCTGGTAGGTCGCCAGCACTCCGGCGGCCTTGTTAGCTACTGTAACGCCGGGCGCGCCGAGTGCTTCGCCCGCGGTGATTGCCGCGCGAAAATCGCCGTGGTGAAACGCCCGCCAGGCCGCCAGCAGGCGCTCCGAAGCCGCTTCGGGACCGTGCTGCTGCTCGAGCCAGGCGCGCACAGTCGATTGCTTTCGGGCGAGCGCGGTCAGATGCGCCGCGGTCGGGCAGGGTTCGCAGTCGCCTTCGTGCAACCGGTCCCAGTGCTTAGCGAGCTTCTTGCCGGCAAATTCTTCAGCCTTCACTTTACGCACATTCATGATTCAGCCTCGGAAACTACGCATCGAAGTTATGGCGGGTTGCCCAGATACTACTGTTTGGATGGGCGCTGCCCATTGCGGATGTTACGGATGTCATACCAGAGGAGTGTTAGTCATGGCCAAAGCGAAAAAACCCAGTTTCCAGGGGGCGGTGCACGACATCTCCCAGGGCGACATGCTCGAAGCGATTCATCAGATCTGGCTGGCCGGCATCGGTGCCGTGGCCACCGCCCGCAAGGAGGGCCCGCAGCGATTCGAGCAGTTGCTCGAAGAGGGTGCGCGCATCAGCGATAAAGCCCGGAAAGTCGCCGACAACGCGGTGAAAACGGCCCTTGAGCAGGTGCAGTCGACCGTGGGCTCGCGCGTCAAGGATGCCCAGTCGCAGGCGAATGACGCGCTCGACAATCTCGAGAAGATCTTCCAGACCCGGGTCCACCGCGCACTGAACCGCATCGGCGTACCGAGTGCGGATGAGATTGCGTCACTGTCAAGACGCGTGCAGGCACTGTCCGACAGTGTCGGCAGGCTCGCTAACAAGCGGCCCGCCGGCAGATCGAAGACCGTCAGGGCGCGCGGGAAAGTCCGGCGTGCCGCCTAGAGGCAGCTAACAGGACCCGGTCCATGTTGACACTGCAGGCCGCCCGGAAAAAGACCCACGGCGGCTCGATCGGTCTCGCGCTGGCCGGCGGCGGTCCGTTAGGCGCCTTCTTCGAGCTGGGTGCATTGCACGCGCTCAGCGAAGCCGTCGATGGCCTCGACCTGACCAAACTCGACGTCTATGTCGGCGTCAGCTCCGGTGCGATGATCGCGGCGGGTCTTGCCAATGGCTTCGACACGACGACCATGGGCGCGGTTTTCATTACCAACGAATCGAGCCTGTACCCGTTCGCGCCGAGCCTGTTTGTCAGGCCGGCCGTCGTCGAATACGTGAAGCGCGCCAGCCGCCTGCCGCGGTTGCTGGGTCGCGTGTTGCAGGACTACGCGCGCGATCCAGTGAACGCTGTCTGGTCCGGCGCGATGAGCAGCCTTGCGAATGCCTTGCCAACGGCGCTGTTCGACAACGTGCCGGTCGGCGAGTTTCTCGAGCAGATGTTCAGGTCGCCCGGGCACACGGACGATTTCCGCCAGCTGCATAAGCGGCTGTTCGTTGTTGCGACCAACCTGAATACGGGCAAGTCGGTGCGGTTCGGTGAGCCGGGTTTTGATCATGTACCGATTTCGCGCGCAGCGATGGCAAGCTCCGCGCTGCCGGGCCTGTATCCCGCAGTCGAGATCGATGGCGAGTTTTATGTCGATGGCGCCTTGATTCGCACCATGAATGCCTCGCTCGCCTTCGACCATGACTGCGACCTGGTCATTTGTATCAACCCGCTGGTTGCTTTCGACAGCTCGCTGGTGCCAAAAGCTGAACGCATCAATATCGCGCGGGGCGGATTGCCAACAATCCTGTCGCAGACGTTTCGTGCGCTGATCGAGTCGCGCATGCAGGTGGGTATGGCCGGTTATCGCGCGCGCTTTCCCGAGACGGACCAGGTGCTGTTCGAACCCGACCGCGACGATGCCAGGATCTTTTTCGCGAATGTGTTTCGTTATAACGACCGGCAACGCCTCGTCGAACATGCCTACCAAAGCATGCGGCGCGATATGCGCCGCCAGGCGCGCCAGCTGGCGCCCATGCTCGCACGCCATGGTCTGGCTTTGCGTCACGACGTTCTGGCGGATAGCAAGCGGCGGTTTGCGACTGCCGTCAATAAACGCGCGCGGGATACCCGGCAAGTGGTGCGCCATCTCGACGCCACGCTCGATCGCCTGGAGCGCCTCGTGTCGGCGCGCGCGCGTCCCGCCCGGCGTTGACCGTGACTGCGCGTTTCTGGCAGTGGCTGCTGCTCGCCGAAGGCGTGCTGGCAGCGTTGGCGGCCATCCTGCTGTCGTGGCTAACAACCGTGCCGTTGCTCGTGGTGTGGATCCTGTATCTCATGCTGTTGCACGCACTGGTGATCACCGCCACCTACGTGGTTGCCGTCGTGATCGATCGCGCGCACGGTCGGCGCGATTGTTTCGGGTCGCTGCTGCGGGCGCCGCGCGTCATCGCGCAGGAGTTCTGCACGCTCGGGTGGCTGAAGTGGCGGATGGCCCTCGAACCTTTTGCTCGCAACCGCGAGCGGCACAATGACCGCACCGGGTCGAATCCAGTATTGCTGCTGCACGGCGTGCTGTGCAACCGGGCCGTGTGGTCGCACATCCGCCGCCGCCTGTTAGCAGCCGGATTTGCGCCGGTCGTTGCCATCGACCTTGAACCTACCCTCGGGTCCATCGACGCGCAGGCCGTATCCGCCTTGCGCGCGCTGGAGTCGCTGCAGAAAACCTGCAACCTGAAGCCGGTCATCGTCATCGCGCACAGCATGGGCGGCCTGGTCGCGCGCGCCGCGATGCGGACCCTGACGCCAGCGCAGATCACCGCGTCTTTTGCGGCGCTCATAACCCTTGCGACGCCGCACCATGGCAGCGAACTGGCGCGACTGTTGCCCGGTACTGCGCCGAAACAGATGGTGCCTGGCTCGTCCTGGTTGGTGGCCCTGAACCAGGCCCAGCAGGGCGCCATGCCTGTGCCGGTCATTTCCATTTACAGTCATGACGACAATCTGGTCGCGCCGCGCGTCAACATGCGTCTGCCTGGCGCCGAGTTACTCGGACTGCCTGGCCTGGGGCATTTCGCCATGCTGATGTCAGCACGAGTGTGGCGCGAGCTGAGCCGGGCATTGCAGCCGTTTGTGCCGAGGCCATCGTGATGCTGGCCGACCGCGACGTCAGCCGGCACGTAGCCGCACAAATGCTGCGCAAGCAACAGCTGGTCGCAGCGCTCGCCGGCGATGCCGACATGATGGCGCGCGTGCAGGCGCTGCGGGCCTGGCAGTCCGCGCGTCTCGCCGCGACCTATGCCGACCTGCGGGCCGACCCCCGGCATCGGCCGGCGATCGAATTTTTCCTCGACGAGCTGTATGGCACGCACGATTTCGCGCCGCGCGACCGCGAGCTGCACCGTGCCTGGCGCATCCTCGAGAAGACACTGCCGACCGCCGCGATGCGGGTGTTAGGCGATGCGCTGGATCTGGAGCTGCTGTCGCTGGAACTCGATTGCGCGGTGGCGCGCGCGCTGCGAACGGCAGTCATCGATCCTGACAGCTATGCCGAGGCCTATCGGACCGCCAACCGGCAGGTCGATCGCGCCCGGCAACTGGAATTGATCGGGTCACTGGCCCGTCGCCTCGCCGACGTGGTGACACATCCCTGGATTGGCCAGCTGTTGCGCATCGCGCGGCCCGCGGCACTCGCCGCCGGCTTCGGGGTGTTGCAGGATTTCCTGGAGCGCGGTTTTGCGGCCTTCCAGACCCTGGGAGATGCCAGTACCTTTATTGCGGCGGTCGAAGCGCGTGAAGGCCTGCTGTCGCGTCGCCTGTTCGCCCTGCAATCCGAGGTATCCTCGACTACGATGCCACAAGGAACGACATGAGCAACGCCAGCCAGGAAGCGGATTACGTCATCGTCGGCGCCGGCTCGGCCGGCTGCGTGTTAGCCAATCGCCTGAGCGAATCCGGCGCTGCCAGCGTGCTGCTGATCGAGGCGGGTGGCCGGGACATCAATCCCTTCATTCACATGCCGGCCGGCATCTCCAAACTGATCGACAACCCGCGCATCGACTGGCACTACTACACCGAGCCCGAACCCGAACTGGCGGGAAGAAAGCTCTACTGGCCGCGCGGCAAGATGTTAGGCGGCAGCAGTTCGATCAACGCGATGTGCTACATCCGCGGCGCCGCCGGCGACTACGACGAATGGCGTGATGCCGGCCTCGCCGGCTGGGGCTATGCGGATGTGCTGCCTTATTTTCGTAAGTCCGAGGACCAGGCGCGCGGCCCATCGGACTACCACGGTACCGGCGGGCCGTTGTCGGTCGAGGATTTGCGCTTCCGCAATCCCCTGAGTGCGGTGTTTATCGAGGCGGCGCTGGCAGCGGGCTGGTCGCGCAACGACGACACAAGCAGAAAAAGTGTTCCCCCGGCTCGCAGTAGTCAGCCACAGCGGCAAAATTGGGACGCTCAACATCTACGAATCTGACGATTGGCGAAAAGACCGGCAGTTACCGCCGCGCGTCGTCGGTGCCGGTCGAATATTTTGCGTGCGGGCCAGAAAGCGCGAGATCTGAGGCCCCAGCGGAGCCTGCTGGCGCAAGAGATGGCAGCAGGTCAAGATCGGCCGGCACGCACCCGGGTCTTTTATGAAGGCCGATTACATCGCTCGATAATGCGGGCGATCCTGGCAGTTACCCGCACACAAATACTGTGAAGTCGGTTCACAACGTCTAGCGTGTGAGCACTGCCCGCGACATTCCTTGCTTTGCCGCCCGCAATACAATGAGACGGTCACAAAAACACTCACGGCACCAGTGTACGATTGCGTACCGTTCGGGATCGGGTTATGTATTGCAAACTTGCCCAGAGTAGGGGTCACAGGTCGAGCGAATAATGCTAGGGCTTCAGCCAAAATTGACGTCTGAATCGGTGTTTTTTTGCCTCGGTGCGCATTGCGACGACAAAGAAATCGGGTGCGCAGAGGCGCTCGTGGAGCTTGCCGGTCGCTACTCCGATTTGCGCTTTCGGTGGGTCGTGTTTTCCAGAGCCGAAGAGCGCGAAGCCGAGACGTGCTCAGCGGCCGCCCGGTTGCTAGGTTGCGAGCCACGTTGCCAGGTCGAGGCGCACCGCGTTCGCGGGAGCTATTTCCCTTATTGTGGTTCCGAGGTGAGGGATCTACTCGAGTCCGTGAAGAGCCGCTACACCCCAGACTTGAATTTTGCGCATTTCCTCCACGACCGACACCAGGATCACCGATTGGTAGTCGAATTGACCTGGAATATGTTTCATGATCACAGGATTTTAGAATACGAAATTGCGAAATTTGATGGTGATGTGGCGCAGCCGCAGGCCTATTTTCCATTGGCCGCCGCGACCGGTACAACGCAGGGTGGCTACTTTGCTGGAATTTGTTCTCTCGCAACACGCCCGAAGCTGGCTCGACGCCGAGCTTTTCATGGGACACATGCGATTGCGCGGTGTGGAGTGCAATGCGGCGAGTCGCTACGCCGAGACATTTCACGCACACAAGGTAACGTTGTGACCGCGAGCGTCGCCGCACCGTGTTCGGGGAACAGCGACGTCAAGGAACATGATTCCGATCTGTATCAATCCAGGAGGAGTGACAAATGGCTTTCTGTCCTGAAGGCGCGCATCGGTGCTGGCGACCGTGCCAAAATCAACTGCTCGGCAGCAGCGAGTATACAATCCAATTAACTGGCGGCATCACATGAGCGTGTTAGCCATCAGTATCCCAAAACCAGACGTTCCCTAGTTGGACGGCAGAATTTCTATGCAGATATACAAACGCCCGATTCCTCTACAGCAGCTTCTCAACGAGGATCTCAATTCCATCTGCCAGGACCTGGCGCAGGAGTTCAGTTCAATGGCGGGCGGGCAGCTCTTGATTACTGGCGGTGGCGGATTCCTGGGCTACTATTTGGTGCAAGCTGCATTATTTTGGAATCGCACGCGATCGACGGGCGCCAGAATTGACGTCACTGTGTACGACAACTACATGCGTGGTGTGCCTGCATGGCTGGAAGCGTTGCGTAGCGAGCCGGATGTGACTTTGGTTAGACAAGACATGATCTTGCCTTTGCCGAAAAACATTCCACATTTTGATTACATCATTCACGCGGCTGGCATCGCTTCGCCGATGTACTACCGCGCACAGCCCCTCAAATGTATTGACGCAAATATTAACGGCATTCGCAATTTGTTCGACTATGCCGTCGCCGAGCGCAATTTGAGCCGGCCGCTGAAAGGATTTTTGTTCTACTCCTCGAGCGAGATCTACGGTGATCCGATTGCAAGCGAGATACCCACCCCGGAGACGTATCGCGGCAACGTGTCATGCACCGGTCCGCGGGCCTGCTACGATGAGTCAAAGCGTTTTGGCGAAACCCTGTGCGTGACGTTTGCGAAACAAGAAGGAATTCCGGCCCGCATCGCACGACCGTTTAATAACTATGGTCCCGGTTTAAAAATCACTGATGGCCGGGTGATATCGGACTTTGCAAAGGACGTTCTGGCTGGGCGCGACATGGTGATGCTGTCAGATGGCAGCCCGAAGCGAACTTTCTGCTATGCCACCGATGCGATTGTCGGCTACTACAAAGTGCTGGTACGCGGCCAGGACGGTGAAGCATATAATATTGGCATCGATAAACCGGAAATCTCGGTGGCAGAGTTAGCATCTATCGTGGCTGAAACCGCCCGCGAACTATTCGACTACAAAGGTAAGGTTGTACTGGGGCAAGCACAAGAAGCTGACTACCTGGTTGATAACCCCAATCGTCGCTGTCCGATTATCGACAAAGCTCGAACGCAGTTAGCCTACGACCCCAGGGTTTTCGTTAACGAGGGAATTCGTCGATCCCTTATTTGGTATTTCCACAACCAAGTTGCAGAAGCCGCTTGATGAAAATATCTATCGTTGGAACCGGCTACGTTGGTTTGGTTTCGGGCGCGTGTTTGGCCGATCGAGGCCATTCGGTCACCTGCATCGATATCGACCAGCGCAAAGTCGATATGATTAATTCCGGCGAGGCGCCTATCCATGAAATTGGCTTGCCTGAGCTACTCAAGCGGAATGTGGGTAAGCGACTTTTTGCGACCACGAAGTTAGCGGCCGCTGTAGCCGAAACCGAGGTTACCTTTATCGCGGTCGGAACTCCTGCAGTCGATGGCCAAATCGACCTTCGCTATATTGAGCAGGCGGCCACGGAAGTGGGCCGCGCTTTGCGTGACAAGAATAGTTATCATACATTGGCGATTAAGAGCACTGTAATTCCCGGGACTACCGACGGAGTCGTAAAACGCAGTGCCGAAGAGGCTTCCGGAAAAATTGCTGGCCGCGACTTTGGTCTCGGCATGAACCCCGAATTCCTGACTGAAGGCTCCGCGATCGAGGACTTCATGCGACCGGACCGTATAGTGCTTGGCGGCATCGATGCGCGCACTCAAGACGCGTTACAGGAATTGTACGCCCCATTCGACTCCGCTGCGCCGCGAATTTGTACGAATAACAGTACAGCCGAGATGATCAAATACGCTTCCAACGCAGTACTCGCGACTCTCATTTCATATTCGAATGAAATCGCACGCCTGTGTTCAGCAGTGGGCGGCGTTGATGTCGCCGACGTGATGCGCGGCGTGCATCCATCGGTCTATCTCACAACACGTCGCGAGGGGCAAGCACCCGTTATCGCAGGTATGGCAAGTTTTCTCGAAGCAGGGTGTGGCTTTGGTGGCAGCTGCCTGCCGAAGGACGTAACGGCGTTGATTGCCCAAGGCAAGAATCACGGGCTGGAGATGTCGCTGCTGCGCTCTGTTTTGCAGATTAACAAGTCTCAGCCCGAAGAAATGCTGAAGCTGGCGAAAAAACACTACTCCGACTTGCGAGGAATGAAAGTTTCCGTGCTCGGGCTGGCGTTCAAACCCGATACCGACGATTTGCGAGAGTCGCCTGCGTTTCCAATTCTGCAATTGTTTGCCGGTCAAGGCGCGGAAATGACGGCGTACGATCCAATTGCACGGCCTGTGGAGCATCAAGCTATGCGGGGCGTCAAACTTGCAACTTCACTGCGTGAGGCGATCATCAATGCCGATATTGTTGTCCTCGTGACGCGATGGAACGAATTTCGCGAACTACCAGTGCTTTTGCACGCTGCAGATCGCAAGCCGCTTGTGATTGATGGTAGACGCATCCTCGCGCCAGATGCATTTACCCATTACGAAGGCATTGGCCGTTGATTTTTTAGTCGGAGAGTATTTGTGAGCATTACCCCCGATAAGTTGCCAGTCGTCGCGAATCAAACCCGTGATCGAGTGTATCTCTGCCGTTTTTGCGAGGTGAGACTGCAGCATACGTTTGCCGATCTTGGTACAAGCCCGCTTTGTCAGCGGCATGTCACGCCCGAACGCTTC
Organism: Gammaproteobacteria bacterium; assembly: GCA_031414335.1. Lineage (GTDB taxonomy): Bacteria > Pseudomonadota > Gammaproteobacteria > Steroidobacterales > Steroidobacteraceae > UBA964. The sequence goes on from JANNVI010000012.1 coordinate 45,920, forward strand.
GATCACGCCGAAGCCGTCTATCCGCTGCACGTGTACGTGTGTCATCAATGTTTTCTTGTGCAGTTGCCGGCCTATGTGGCTCGTGAGGAGATTTTCGACGCCGAGTACGGATACTTTTCCAGCTTCTCGGATACCTGGTTACGACATGCCGAAGATTACGTGGCAATGATGGTTCCTCGTTTCGGCCTAGGTCAAAAAAGCAAAGTTGTCGAGGTTGCAAGTAACGATGGATACCTGCTGCAATACTTTGTTCGCGCTGGCATTCCCGTGCTGGGAATTGAACCGACAGTCAATACGGCAGCAATCGCAATTGAGAAAGGCATTCCCACGATATCGATGTTCTTCGGCAAGCAAATGGCGCAAGAAGTACACGAGACACACGGTGCAGTCGATTTGATCCTGGGCAATAACGTGCTCGCTCACGTTCCGGATATCAATGATTTCGTCGGCGGCATGAAGATTCTGCTCGCCTCGAGTGGAGTTGTGACGATGGAGTTTCCGCAGCTCCTGCACCTTATCGAGCGCAACTACTGGGACACCATTTATCACGAGCACTTTTCGTATTTGTCATTTACCACGGTTGAGCAGATTTTTGCGCACCATGGCTTGACGTTGTTCGATGTTGACGACCTGACGACGCATGGCGGCTCGATACGAATTTTTGCGCGCCATGTACAAGATCGCACGAAGCCCGTGCACGCACGGGTCGCGGCGATGAAGCAGCGCGAAGCGCAGGCTGGTCACTTCGATCTTGGGTACTACGAGAGTTTTGGCGAGCGCGTCAAGGAATCAAAGCGCGCCTTGCTGGAGTTTTTGATTGCCGCTAAGCGCGATGGTAAACGTATTGCCGGTTACGGCGCGCCGGGGAAGGGCAATACATTGCTAAATTACTGCGGCATTCGGACCGACTTTCTGGACTATACGGTGGATCGCAGTCCGCATAAGCAGGGTAATTTCTTGCCGGGCACGCGCATACCAATTTATGGGCCAGAGAAAATTCGCGAGACCAAGCCAGACTATTTGCTCCTGCTGCCGTGGAATTTGCAAGAAGAAATCGTGCGCCAAATGGCCGATATTCGAACTTGGGGCGGGAAATTTATAGTTCCTATTCCGCAGGTGAAGGTGATTGACTAGTCATGCATGCGCACCTTACAGCCACGACAGCTGATCGCGGTGCAGAGCTTCACGCGTTGGTCGAGGAGCTTTTCCCGATCTGCCGCAGCATCACCGGTAGTGGTTTGCGCGCGACGCTCGATATCATCGAGCGATTCGTGCCTCTGTCGCGAGTCGAAGTCCCCACGGGCCAGCGCGTTTTCGACTGGGAGGTTCCCAAGGAGTGGAACATTCGCGATGCATACGTAAAAAATTCGGCGGGCCAACGAGTGGTGGACTTCAAAAAACATACGTTGCATGTAGTCAATTACTCCACTCCGATTCGCGCGCGAATGTCTCTTGCCGAATTGAAGCCGCACCTGTTCAGTCTTCCAGATCATCCAGACTGGATTCCATACCGCACATCTTATTATCGTGAGACTTGGGGTTTTTGTATGACGCATCGTGCGCTGGAAGCACTGGACGATGGCGAGTACGACGTATGTATCGATTCGACGCTTGAGGCAGGTACGCTAACCCTGGCCGAAGCGTTTTTGCCCGGCGACTCGAGCGATGAGGTGCTTGTCTACACGCACGTGTGTCATCCAAGTCTCTGCAACGACAATCTTTCGGGTATTGCGGTGGCGGCTTTGCTTGCGCGGTCGCTACGGGATCGGCAGCGAAAATTGAGCTATCGGTTTGTATTTGCGCCCACAACTATCGGAGCAATCACCTGGCTGTCGGTCAACGAATCGCGGGCTCAACAGATCCGGCATGGTCTGGTGCTCGCATCGTTAGGCGACGCCGGAAGGTTTGTCTATAAGCGTAGCCGCCGCGCCGATGCCGATGTCGATCGTGCCGTTGAATACGTGTTGACTCGCGGTTCACTCGGTACGTGCGAAGAGTTCTCGCCTTATGGTTATGACGAGCGGCAGTTTTGTTCGCCGGGATTCAATTTGCCGGTCGGTCGCTTTACGCGCACGCCGAACGGTCGGTATGCCGAGTACCACACTTCGGCGGATAATCTGCAATTCGTGTCCGGTGCTGCGTTAGCAGAATCGCTCCAGGTGTGCGAACGCGTGTGCGATCTGCTGGAACGAAATCGCATATACTCAAGTACCGCGCCGAAGTGTGAGCCGCGATTGGGTTCGCGTGGTTTATACACCAATTCTGGTGGCAGAGGTCCAAGCGAATTCGAGCACGCGCTGTTGTGGGTCTTGAACCAATCAGATGGTAGTAACGATTTACTGCGCATTGCATCCAAATCGGGCATTGAATTTCCCGTCATCGCCGATGCCGCTCAGGCTTTGTTGGGCGTTGGTTTGCTGCAATTAGCCGATACGCCTAAGAGGGGCCAAACATGAAGGTAGTATTGTTCTGCGGTGGCCTGGGGACTCGTTTACGCGAGCATTCGGAAACGATTCCGAAGCCGCTGGTCAATATAGGCATGAGGCCGATCATCTGGCACCTGATGCGGTACTACGCTCATTTCGGGCACAAGGATTTTGTGTTGTGCCTTGGCTATCGCGGTGATCTGATTCGCGAGTTTTTTCTGAACTACAGCGAATGCCTCTCGAACGATTTCACGTTGTCCGAGGGCGGAAAAAAAATCGAACTTATGAGTAGCGATATCAGCGACTGGCGCATTACCTTCGTCGATACTGGCATGCACGCGAACCTCGGTCAGCGTCTATTGGCCGCGCGAAGCTTTCTGGCCGGGGAAAAAGTATTCCTTGCAAACTATTCGGATGGTCTCGCAGATTTGGCGTTGGATGCGATGATCGACGATTTTCGCGCCAAGGATTTCGTTGCCAGTTTTGTGTCTATGCGGCCGTCGCACAGTTTTCATGTGGTTAATGCGACGCCCGATGGCTTTGTACAATCTGTTGGGCCTATGACCCACGCGCCGCTATTGCTCAATGGCGGGTATTTCGTCATGAAGCAGGAGATCTTCGACTACTTGAACGAAGGCGAAGAACTGGTGGATCAGCCGTTCGCCAGGCTGGCCACTGCGCGCAAGCTTGGGACGTATCGACATGAAGGGTTTTGGAAAACCATGGATACATTCAAGGATAAAATTGAGTTTGACCGTATGGACGCACGGCGGGAGTGTCCCTGGATGGTCTGGAAGAAGTAACGCCACATTCCTGTTTGTAAATACGGGATCTGTATTTGGCGCGGAGTGCGCTGCCGCTTCTCGATAATTGTAGAATATTGAGCGTCAATGAATTGTCCCGGCGAAGATAGTCTCAATTCCCAACCGTCTGGCGTTGCTTTGGTGACCGGCGGTGCCGGGTTTATTGGCAGTCACCTATGCGCCCGTCTTGCGCAGATCGGCCTATCGGTTCACTCGGTAAGCAGGCGTGAACAGCCTCGTGGCTTTTCGGCGCGTCATTGGCAGGTCGATTTGGCGGACTTCGCTGCAGTGCGACGGTGCGTGCAGGCAATTCGGCCGGACTTTATTTTCCATCTGGCGAGCCATGTCATGGGCGCTCCGGACATAAAAAATGTACTGCCAACATTTCAGGGCAACTTGCAAAGCACGGTTAACTTATTAACGGCCGTGGCCGAGTTCGGTTGCCGGCGATTTGTGATGACTGGCTCTTTCATGGAGCCCGTTGACGAGCCAGGAAGCCCAACGCCTACGTCTCCCTACGCCGCGGCGAAATGGGCAAGCGCAGCGTACGGCCGGATGTTCAGGCTGCTGTATCACCTCCCGATTGCAACAGCGCGGGTCTTTATGGTTTACGGGCCTGGCCAGCAGGACGACTCCAAATTGGTTCCCTACATGATTAAATCCCTGTTGAAGGGTGAACCACCGCAGGTTACGAGTGGTCGCCGTCTAGTAGACTGGGTTTATGTTGAAGACGTCGTGGCCGGGTTCGTGCGTCTAGCGTTCACGCCGGGGGCGGAAGGGCATACGGTCGATATCGGTTCGGGTTCGCTTATTGCGACCGCAGACCTGGTGACCATGATCTGTACAATTATGGAATCAAACATTCAGCCACTGATCGGGGCATTGGCAGATCGTCCGCTGGAACCGACCGGCGCCGCGAACATTGCCGCTAGCCAGCAAATGATTGGATGGTCGCCCAAGGTAACTCTGGCAGCCGGACTTCGCCGAACGATCGATTCGTATCGACCATGAGAGGATTTGTTGCATTATGACGAAAGTGGTTGTGTTAGGTACTGGCATGGCTGCGTTTGGCGCAGCTCATCGCCTTGCGGGCGAGCCTGTGGACGTGGTGCTGTACGACAAGAACAGTTTTTTCGGTGGTCAGACTACTTCGTTTCGCCATCCTGTGGGATTCACCTTTGATAAGGGGCCGCATGTCTCGTTTACCAAAGACGAACGCATTCAGAAGTTGTTTGCCGAAAGCGTCGACGACAAATACGAGACTGTTCAATATCACCTGGAAAACTATTGGCGAGGACACCGCTTGCCGCATCCCGTGCAGACCAATCTATTTGGATTGCCAACCGATGTTATCACCGGTGTTATCGCGGACTATGTAAAGCAGTCAGCTACAGATATTGAGATTCGCAATTACGAAGATTGGCTGATAGCGGCGTACGGCAGAAGCTTTTCCGAACAGTTTCCGTTTCAATACACGCAGAAGTACCACACAACTGAGCCGGTAAATCTCACGACCGATTGGATCGGTCCGAGAATGTATCGACCATCGCTTGAGGAAATGTTGCGCGGCGCTTTGGCGCCGTCAGCACGTAATGTGCATTACATCACCGGTTTTCGCTATCCGACCCGTGGCGGATTCATGAGCTACGTCGAAAAGTGGGCGCGTGGTGTAACTGTGAAATTGGACCATAAGGTAGTGCACATCGACCCAAAGAAACGCGTTGTGACATTCGCCAATGGGCAGCATGAAAGCTACGACGCGGTGATTTCATCGATTGCATTACCGGACCTGATGCCGCTGGTCGCCGGTGCGCCCGAAGATGTCATGGCCGCGACTCGCAAGTTGGCCTGTTCAGGCTGCGTGCTAGTGAACGTCGGTGTGAACCGACCGGATACTACCAACGCGCATATCAGCTATTACTACGATGCCGACATTGTGTTCTCCCGAACCAGCAGCCCCCATTTAATGTCAGTGAACAACGTGCCGCAAGGATGTGGAAGCGTCCAGGCCGAAGTCTATTTTTCACCTAAGTACAAGCCGCTGGTGGGCCAGCCTGCCGATTACATAGAACCTGTTATCCGCGATCTGAAGCGTTGCGGTATTCTGCGTGAGGATGATCAGATCCTGTTTAAAGACGCAGTGCTGTGCGAATACGCAAATGTAATTTTCGATCACGACAGAACCGCAGCGCTGCGCATCGTTCATGGCTACCTGGATGACATCGGAATTCGCTACTGCGGTCGTTATGGCGAATGGGGATACATGTGGACCGACGAGAGCTACAAGAGTGGCGAAGCAGCGGCAGGCAAAGCCCTTGATAATTTGCCATTGCGGAAGCACGTAACGCGCGACATCTAATCCCACGATGACAGCCGCACGGGTCAGCTACTTGCGGACGATTTATGTATCTCTCGGTGGAGTTGTCGCCGCACTCGCTATCGCGAAACTAGTCGCAGCTGTCGGCTTGGGCCCGTTTACTGTGCCCGCCCTCGTCGCGGAGCTGCTGTCGAGCTGTGTCTTCACGTCCATTGCAACCAGTGTGTTTGTTATCCTCCATCATGCTAGGAGAGCGGGTAACAGTGAACCGGATTTTTTCTGACTACTAATCGCGGCAGATCCGAGTCGGTGCTTGCATCGTTGCCACTGACTGCGCCGAAGGTCACAAGTATTTCCTGGCGACGATTGCTTGCGCCCCAGGGGTTTGGCGTCGGTGAATCGGTTGAAGTGCTGTCCTGCGAGGAAATTCAACTTGCTCTGGATGATTCGGGAGCACTGGAGGGCGTGCCGTTCATGGCGGAAATGCAGCCGCATTGCGGACGATGGTCGCGCATTGCTCGTCGAGTTGACAAGGTTTACGATTATGACGCGACTAAGATGTTGCGCAGACCTGATAGTGGCGTTGTTCTCGTCGGGCTTCGCCGTGATGGTGCCAATCACGGTGTCTGCCGATACACCCAAATTGTGGCGGCGCCCGTGCCGCTGAGTTGCTGGGACGTTCGCCAGGACTTGCGGCCGCTGTTGGCCGGTAACGTTACAATCCTTGCATTCGCCGCTGCATTACTGGCGTGGCTGCTCAACGGTGAGCAAGGGTTTCGTGGGAGAATTCCATTTCCAGACGCAACTAACGGGGGTCAATCGCGCACACCCGCAGATGCGAAGAACCTCGCATTCCACGATCAGGTGCGCGTGCCGGGATCGATGGAAATAGGTAAGACTCTCGATGCGGAAAATTGCAATTGCGAATTAAGGTTCGATCGCGAAATGATCAGACACTGCCATCCGCAGCACGCCTTAGTATCGCGCGTCGACAGAATTATCGATGACGTCACCGGCCGCATGGTACGGATGAAAACCCTGTGTATTTTACTCCACGACATGGTCGCTACCGGAGAGTTCCTGCGCTATGGCGCACAACAGGAATATCTACTTTGGCGTGAAGTGTGGCCGAATAGCGAAACACCACGAACGGTTGAGTACAAAGGTTGAACACCGTGCCACTGGTTACTGTAGGCATGCCGGTCTTCAACTCTGAGCGCTATCTCAAGCAGGCGATTGATTCGCTGCTAGCACAAACCTACCGTGATTTCGTTTTGGTCATCAGCGACAATGCCTCTACCGACGGCACGGCGGAGCTCTGCCAAAATTTTGTGCGTCAGGATTCGCGCGTTCACTATTATCGCGCCTCGGTGAATATTGGGATGTCCGGAAATTTTAATCGAGTATTTGAACTCACAAAAACGAAGTACCTGAAATGGTCGACAGCGGATGACTTTTGGGCGTCCGATATGCTCGCGGATGCCGTGGCAATAATGGAATCCGACGCGTCTATTGCGGTGTGCTTTCCGCGCGTGGTTATTGTTGACGCGGAAGGCAACGAGCAAGGTCGCTTCGAAGACAAGCTCAATTTAATGCAGGAGAGTCCCGTGGAACGGTTTCTTGCGCTTATTGAAAACATAGAGCTTGTCAATCACCATCTAGGATTGCTGCGCACCTCGGCGATCCGGCAAACCCGTTTGTTTGGCAAGCACACAGCTGCCGATGTCGGATTCCTGGCAGAACTTTGCTTGTACGGCAAATTTCGCGAAGTCCCGAAGCACCAGTTTTTTCGCCGTTTTCATGCCGATTCGTCGAGTTGGCAACGCGGCAGTCAAGCACAGCAAGCACGTCGCTTCCATGCGGCCAACGTGCGTAGGGTTGCGTTTAACACGTGGCGTTTTCACTGGACCTTCAGTGCCGGTGTGCTACGTAGTCCGCTCGGATTTTCCAGCAAACTGAAGCTTTTGGGCGCCCTTGCCCGACGCATGTATTGGGACCGCAGCGAGTTATTCTTTGACCTGCGCAGAGACGTGCCACTAATACTCGGCTTACGGAAGTAGCGACCTACCGGCGATCTTCGGAGCACGGCCTGCGTGGTGGATGGCAGACTTGCAAGCTAATTGTGCCGAATGGTTTTTGCTGTTCTTGAAAACGCAGTGCGGCAGATTTCGAGATCCGACGCCCCCTGTTTTGAGTTGCGAAGGGCTTTTGAATCTTCCTGCGGCTGACCTTCGGCCGGTTTTCGTACGACTAGTGGACTGTAACAACTAAAACGAGAGTATACTTGTGCTCATGAGCAGCACAATCACGTTGTCGAAAATGGAATATCAGGAACTCGCTAACAGGGCAGCCAGCCAAGCGGGACGCGCCGATGAGGCGCGCCGCGCACGTCTGATCCTGCTGCTCGATGCGGGGCATACGTGGGCGCAGGTTCGCGAGAAGCTCGATTGCCCCGACAGCTTTATCGATCGCTGGTACAAACGATTTGTCGCCGAGCGACTGGCCGGTTTGTTCAGCCGTCACGCGGGGCAGTTGGCCACGACGCTGACACCGAAGCTGGAAGCCCGCATCTTGGAGTGGAGCGTCAAGCGCAAGCCGCTTAATGGCGCGACCCACTGGAGTACCCGCAAGCTCGGCGAAGCACTGGGTATTTCGCACATGATGGTGGCGCGTGTGTGGCGCAAGCATGCCTTGCAACCGCATCGGCTTGAGGGCTACATGGCCTCTAACGATCCGGATTTTGAAGCCAAGGCCGCCGACATCATCGGTCTTTATTTGCACCCGCCGCAGCATGCGGCCGTGTTTTGCGTCGATGAAAAGACCGCCATTCAAGCCTTGGATCGCAAGGACCCGGTGTTGCCGTTCTCGCCGGGACGCGCTGAGCGGCACGGATTTGAGTACTGCCGTCACGGCACGCTCTCGTTGTATGCCGCCTTCAACACCAAGACCGGTGAAGTGCTGGGCAAGACCGCTACGCGGCACACCTCGGCGGAGTTCGTCGCCTTCCTAACAGACATCGTTGCCAACCAGCCGCGCGGTAAGCAGATCCATGTAATCGCCGACAATCTGTCGGCCCACAAGAGCCCGCCTGTTAGGGAGTTCCTGGCTGCACATCCCAAAGTTCATTTGCACTTCACGCCGACATACTCCTCATGGCTCAACCAGGTAGAGCTGTGGTTCGCCAAAATCGAGCGCGACGTCATTGCTCGTGGCGTATTCACCTCAGTGCACGATCTGAAGAGAAAACTCATGCGCTATATCCGCCATTACAACCAGGCCCCCAAAACCGTAAAGTGGAAATACTTCGATCCCACTCGGCGCATCACTTCCCAATCAGCTGTTACAGTCCACTAGCGTCTAGAGTTTGGCTGCTTCTGTAGTCACGTGGCTCCGCCGCCCTCTGTAAATTATCGCCCTGCGGGACCGCCGTTGATACGCCTGAAAACAGCGTCCGCCTCGCCAATCCGGAAATCGTCGTCCTGCCACAAGGAATGCACGGCGGTCATCCAGAATCCGCGCTCGGCCAGGAATGCAAGGACCTCGGCCGGCGAGGCAGCTCCTTCATAGCACGGGATGCATCCCAGCTCGGTTTGGAGACCCTTCACAATCTTCAAAGTCGCTTCACCACCGCGTAAGACATCCAGGTCGGAACCTTGAGTATCCAGCTTAAGGTACAGATTGTTGACCTTCAGGTTCGCCACTACATCGTCGAGGCTCCGCACCTCAACCTCCACACTTCGTGTAATCTGCAGTTCGTCGGTCGGACGCGACTGACCGCGACGCAGCTCCCGCAGAGAACTCCAGCCGGGCTTGTCACTGATGTGAAACTGGGCCTTGCCGGTCTGGATACCCAATGCACATTGATTGACCTGCCATTTGGAATCGCTGGCCGAGCGCGCTACCAACTTCGCTCCCAACTCAGGGATTGGCTCAAAGGAATGGATCTGGCCGGTGAATCCAACCTTTTCGCGCAGGAATTCATAGTACTGACCATAATTTGCACCGACATCAAGCACCGTGTCGATCTTAAGTGCTGCGAACAGCTCCTTGAGGTGCGCAACCATCTCGTCCTGAGCGTCTTTTGCACCCAGAGATGTGTTGACGGTCTTGTACAACTCGTAGCCGTAGGGCTTGAGTATCCTACTCAATGTTCGACCAATCACTTGCTTAAGCATCTAGACTCCACTGGCTTCATGGTGTGACCGAGCGACGTTCCGAGCTGTTCCTTGCATTTAGAAGGCGCTCGTTCACAAGCGACCGGTTGTTCGGTATGTGCCATACGATAGATTACGCCGATGCGTTGTGTCCAGCATACGCGTCACACGGCGGCCTTGCCGCGATGTGAGCCGTTTCTCAACAGCCTGCTAGTGGTAGTGGCTCAAAAATTGAACCTGGCATGAATCAGGATGGGGAGTCCGTCCGGCGCAACCATGATTCGCGCCAAAATATCGGGTCGTGTTGCGCGTTGAAGTGCAGACCTTCTCCGGTGCTGTCGACTGTATCCAGCGTAATGCAGGGCGTTTTCATCAGGCGCATCTGCCCATTGGCGTCGTCAATGATCCTTTGCACCCTTGCAGCGACGCGATACTCGCGCCCACAGTGCTTGATCATCTCGACATCGAACCACAAACCCTTGTTCTTGCCTTGGCTGTTGAGTGTGCGTGCGATCTGCTCGAGCGGCAGCACCACCACGCGTTCACCGACGGTCAGTGCTGTGGAATCCTTCGCCAGATGTTCACCCAAAGGGGGCAACGGAGGAAACCGGATGCCACTGCGCCAGCTCTGAACGCTATTGAATATGCGCGTGAGCATCGCTATCAACCAGGCTTTGCCAGAATAGTTGCCACACAGCAGTGGGATCAGGTCCCTGCTGGGCGACATGCTCCGGTACTCCGTTGTGCAGCCATGCAGTTCTGTGAATTGGCAACGCAGGGTCTGGTCATGGCGAGTGCTCATCGCGACGGTATCGGCAACGTGGGCCACATCGACAGTGGCAGCTGGCGCCACTTGAGTGCGGGCGGCTCCCGATTGCTGCAGCCACTCTGTCTTCCATATCAGGTAGCAGGTGGCCTCACAGCCGTCATGTGCGCTGCCGTCGCAGCGCAGGTCACTGAGCAGTACGCAACCATCCAGGCGGCGCATGTTTTTAGTTCGACCGTAGTCATAGATCTTGTCCAGGCACCGGAATACCCGGGCCTCTCGGCCACAGAATTTCATCATCTCCGGCTGGAACGGCATGCCATCCAGCGAGGCCTGTGCATCGAGAGTCGCGAGGATCTCCTGCAGAGGCCTGATGCGCACGACGTCACCAGGAAGCAGATCGTGCCGCATGATCCGGCGCGCAAGCCAGCGCCGAAAGGCGCCAGCCCGGAATCCCGTTGGCAGTTCGAGGCTGGCCTCGCGACGTTGGCATGTGAGCTCGAGGAACAGGTCTGATCGGCCGCCAAGACGCCGCGCTTCGCGCCACACAACAACGCCGCCGCCGGCGATCGCGACGCACAAACCCAAAGACACTACTACACCCGCGACGGCGATCAGCGACCTGGTGATGCCTCGGATCGCCCCGAACCCGACAACTGCGACTGCGATAGTGGCCAGCAAGGCCACACCCAGCAGCGCGATGGTCTTCAGGAAGCTGGACATATCCTACTTGCCGTTAGCAGGCGCAGCCTCTGCAGGAGGCAGAGAGAACGCGAACAGCACATTGCCAGCCAGCAGCGCGATGTGCTGCACGCCGCCGACCGAGTATGTTGAAGGTCCGGCGTTGATCAGCGCGCCCGGACGGAAGGTCCACAGTATCGAGCCGTTGTCGGAATCCATAATGCTGATGCGATCCATGAAGCCGCCCACCACGATGTCGCCATCCGTGGACAAGAGGCCGGTCATACGCGCGAACTGTACGAAGTCGCCTTCGTCCAGCCGCGTGGACCACCGGATATCTCCCGTGTCGGGATCGATCGCCTTGACCGCCACCACCGCGGGCAGGTTCGAGGCGAGCTGCGTGGTACCGCGCATCGTCATGGTGCCCGGCTTCAGCTCTTGCTGTATCGAAAAGTACGTCGACGCCGCATCGACAGTCGCGACGAAGTGCAGCTTGCGCTTCGGATCGTACGAGGGCGGCCACCAGTTGGTGCCACCGTGCAGCCACGGGTAAGCCAGCGTTCCCTGTGGTGTCGGTATGGACTTCGGGTCGCGTTCCGGACGTCCCTTGTCGTCGATGCCGAGGGCCCAGGTCTGTTTCACGAACGGCTTCGTGAGCAGGAACTTGCCGTTGCGGCGGTCAACTACGTAGTAGAAAGCGTTGCGGTTTGCCATGATCGCGGCCGGTACCGTCTCGCCTTTCCAATGCACGTCGGCCAGCACGATCTGCTGCGTGGAGTCCCAGTCGTGGACGTCCGCTGGTGTCATCTGGAAATGCCAGCGCAACTTGCCGGTGTTCGGGTCCAGTGCAAGCATGCTGTTGGTATACAGGTTATCGCCTTCGCGACTCGTCTTGTCGAACAGCGGCCAGGGGTTTCCGGTGGACCAGTAGAGCAGGCCAAGCTCCGCGTCGTAGGCACCGAGGCTCCATGTGCTGGCTCCGCCGGTTTTCCACGAATCGCCGGTCCAGGTTTCATGGCCAGGCTCACCGGGGCCCGGTATGGTATAGAGCTGCCACAGCCGCTTGCCGTCGACCGGCGAGTACGCCGCAATGAAGCCGCGTATTCCCAGTTCGCCGCCGGCCACGCCCACCACGATCTTGTCCTTGAGCGCCAGCGGTGCGGTGGTCATGGAGTAGCCCAGCTTCTCGTCTGCGACCTGCGCCTCCCAGACCTTCTGGCCGGTCGCGGCGTCGAGCGCGACCAAGTACGAGTCGAGCGTGGCGACGTATACGCGCTTACCCAGAACCGCAACGCCGCGGTTGTAGGCGCCGCAGCAGAGAGGAAGCTTTGACGGCTCGACAGGCCGGCTGAAACGCCACAGCAACCGCCCGTTGCGCGCGTCCAGCGCGACGACACCGTCCGGTGCCTCGGTGACGAACATTGTGTTGCCGACCACAATGGGCGTGGCCGCCAGCGGCTTCTCGGCCGGGCGCAGCTGTGCGGCCCACGCCACGCGCAGATTCTTGACGTTACCGCGGTTGATTTGCGTCAGTGCGCTATGGCGATGCGCCTTCAGGTCGCCGTTGAACATGAGCCATTCCTCAGGGTGTTCTTCGGCTTTGGCGAGTCGTTCATACGGAACATCCACTGCCGACTTGCTTTTCTGAACGTGGGTGGCGGCTTCGCGCGCCCAGGCGCGCGCCAGCTGGCGAACGTAGCTGTGGATCTCCCAGATACGCCGATCCTCGATGGGCTGTGCGGCCATGCTCGTACCCGTGCGCCCCCACTTCACCGTGCGGAAGAATCCCCATTGCGTGGAGCGACCTACGTATGCAATTAGGCTGGGACCGGTACCGCCCTGCGCATTTGAGCCGTGACATACCGCACACGTCTGGCGGTAATTCTGCTCGCCGCGTTTCGCGTAGTCTGCGTCGCCAATGAAGACGTTCAGGATTCCCGCTTCGGCGGTCGGATTAGTGCTCAGACCGCCCAGGTACACGGGGCTGCCGGGTGACAGCCACCGCAACATATCGACTGTCGGTACTTCCGGCAGTTCCCCGGAGATCTTCAGGCCAATGACCGTCGCGCGCCAGCGCAATTCGGGCACCGTGACCACGAGCCCCCCTGAAACCAGCAGGACACCAGCGATCGCGTAGAGCCATATCTTGTTAGACGTCATCCCCACCTCTCCTAAGGTCGACATTGCAGGATAGCGGACCGGCCGCCCGATGGCCGCCCGGTATTATGTACTCTGTCGCAACGGCTTTTCGTGATGTGACTCCCAATCGGTTGGCACCAGAAATAAGCGTGTGGCCTTGGTCCGCAACAATTATCTGTTTGAAGGTTTTGAGAGGCACCGGGAAACTGGCCCACAAGCTACGCGAGTATGCGGCATTCTCGAGCAGCAATTTTCTTACAAATTCTCGGGGCGAAAGCCCCTTGAGAGCCCCGTGAGGATAAGTCTCGCTGTAAATCCATTTCCAAGCATCGATCTTTGCTTCGGCTTCGTCAATCGTCTCGAACCATTGAACGTTTAGGCACTCATAGCGAAACCGTCCGTTGAAGGACTCGATCGTTGCGTTATCGACCGGTTTGCCGCTACGACTTTACGCCAGCTTCACAATGTTGCTAAAGGCTCAGTGATATTTGTGCCGACTGATAAACTCCGATCCATAGTTGTAGCAAATCCTGTTAGGCAGTCCGCGCTCCTACTGATGTCCGTGGTAGCGATGACTCGAACGCCACACTACGTCGCTCGACAGGCCCGTCTTTCGCTGACCGTGTATCGAGTGGTCAGATACCTGCCCGCCTCGCGCCGCCCAACTGGTCTTGGAATTTTTATGACAGAACGTCCCGCGACATCAGTTCTCGCGCCGCTGACGGTTCCATTCCGCCGTTGCACTTCATTCTGGCGGCAAAAAACTCTGCTCAGTGACACTGCGCTGACGGCACAGCTTCAGCGCTGGCGTCCCCAGCTCGGCTTGCTTCAAAATCACGGCGATCTGCTCCGCCGCAAAGCGCTTCCTCTTCACGACAAAACCTCTGCTCCTAGAGGACTTCATTTTGCCGCAGAATTAACCTTTTGCCTGGACCAGTTCTCTGGGAGCCCGTCCAAGGTATGGTGTCGCGCCACCTGTTCGCCCTGCAATCCGAGGTATCCTCGACTACGATGCCACAACGAACGACATGAGCAACGCCAGCCAGGAAGCGGATTACGTCATCGTCGGCGCCGGGTCAGCCGGCTGCGTGTTAGCCAACCGCCTGAGCGAATCCGGCGCTGCCAGCGTGCTGCTGATCGAGGCGGGTGGCCGGGACATCAACCCCTTCATTCACATGCCGGCCGGCATCTCCAAACTGATCGACAACCCGCGCATCGACTGGTACTACTACACCGAGCCCGAGCCCGAGCTCGCGGGAAGAAAGCTCTACTGGCCGCGCGGCAAGGTGTTAGGTGGCAGCAGTTCGATCAATGCGATGTGCTACATCCGCGGCACCGCCGGCGACTATGACGAATGGCGCGATGGCGGACTGGCCGGGTGGGGCTATGCGGACGTGCTGCCTTATTTTCGCAAGTCCGAGGACCAGGCTCGCGGCCCGTCGGACTACCACGGGGCCGGCGGGCCGTTGTCGGTCGAGGACCTGCGTTTCCGAAATCCCCTGAGTGCGGTGTTTGTCGAGGCCGCACTGGCGGCAGGCTGGTCGCGCAACGACGACTTCAACGGCGGATCACAACAGGGTTTTGGTTTCTACCAGGTGACCCAGCGCGCCGGACGACGCTGCAGCACGGCAGTTGCGTATCTGCGGCCGGCCCTGCCACGGCCGAACCTGCGAGTGCTCAGAAAAGCGACTGTGCTGCGCGTGCTGCTCGAACACGGCCGGGCCGTCGGCGTCGAGTATGTTAGCCAGGGTCGTCACGAAACAGTACGCGCAACGCGCGAAGTCCTGTTGTCGGCCGGCGCTATCGGCTCGCCGCAGCTGTTGTTGTTGTCGGGCATCGGGCCGCCAGAAGACCTCCAGGCTGTCGGCGTGCCGGCGCAGGTCGCGCTGCCTGGCGTGGGGCGCAACTTGCAGGACCATCTCGACTTCTGCACCCTGTACAAGTGCACCCGGAATATCACCTACGATTTCGGCCTGTGGCAGGAGGCCGCAGTCGGGTTACGTTACCTGCTGACCGGATCCGGACCGGGTGTTAGTAATGTGGCCGAAGCGGGCGGGTTTGCCCGCACCCGGTTTGCGAGCGATGCACGCGCCGATATGCAGTTCCATTTCGTGCCCGCGCAACTCGACGATCATGGACGCAACCGACTGCCGGGTCACGGCTTCACCGTGCACGCCTGTGTGCTGCGCCCCGCGAGCCGCGGCCATGTGACGCTGCGATCGGCATCGGCGTTAGATCCACCGCGTATATTCGCCGGCTATCTGAGCGCTGGCGACGACCTGGCGCACTTGCTCGAGGGCGTGCGCATCTCGCGCGAGATCGTTGCCACAGGCCCGTTCGCGCCCTATCGTGGCCTGGAATTATTTCCTGGCCCAGCTGCGGTCAGCGAGGAACAGCTGCGCCAGGTCGTGCGCCAGAAAGCCGAGTCGATCTACCATCCTGTCGGCACCTGCCGCATGGGCGTCGATGAGCAGGCGGTGGTCGATGCGAATCTGTGCGTGCGCGGCGTTGCAGGATTGCGGGTCGTGGATGCATCGATCATGCCGCGGATCATCGGCGGCAACACCAACGCGCCGACGGTGATGATCGCCGAGAAAGCGGCCGATCTCATCCGGCAGTCGCGTTAGTTCGCCTGCGGGCCTGGGGCAGAGTGCTCCGCGCCTTGGTTGTTATGCTTACAACTGTCGTTGTCGTCTTTGCAATCGCTGCGACGACCGTATGAGCCGAACGGTCACACATGCACAAGCTATCGATCGCACCGATAATGGACTGGACCGACGCGACCAGTCGTTCTTTTTGAATCAATGAGTTCCAAAGGCCAAGCGATGCCCATAGCCCTTTTGTAGCCTCGCTTTCCATACATGTTGCACCGACCGGTGGGCGGTTGGGAAAACCATTCCAATTCGGCATCGCGCGGCTGAGCTCGGTCAGCTCGCCCGAGAACAGCAGTCGATCGAGAAATCGATCATCGAGTCATCGACCGATGCGACGGCGGCCAAGCGCGACCGCGACAAGGGCTTATCGATGGCGGGTTAAGTACGCGGTCCACTGCATACCGCGCGCAGCGACATACCACGACCGCATGGATACCAACGCCTAATGCATTGGACCGTTTGTCTGGGCGACCGCAAGGTCTGCGGAAGGGGGAGGTCACGATCTCGCTTCGCCGGAATGCGCGACTCAGTTTGCATCGATGTGCTGAGTCCGCGGGCGCGACGCGGCTGAAGCTTTCACAGCGGCCGCTCTGCCGGTAAGTGCGAAACGTGATGCATCCGCGATGAGAAGCAGAAATTTGAAGAATCCCTGAGCCAAGGCACGGGGCATGCAATCACTTCGATAGGGAGCTCACATGTACCACTCGCGATCAACTCTGAGATGGATGCCGGCCGGCCCCGGCCTGGCCTTGCTGCTTGCCGCAATCATGCCGGCGGCGATCTCGCCGGCGGCGGCGCAAGGAAGCGCCAAAGGCGTCGGTCTCGAAGAGGTCGTGGTTACCGCGCGTAAACGCAACGAGTCGTTAATAGACGTGCCCATTTCGATTACGTTGATGAGCGCGGCTCAGCTCGAGTCCTACAATCTGAAGAGCATGGAGGAAATCTCGAGAATGACGCCGGGTATGTTTTACACCGACTTCGGCGGCACCGGGCGCCAGGATCGCGCGTCCAACCAATACATCATCCGCGGTCTGAGCCTCAACAGCTTCCAGAGCCTTTCGGACGCCGCCCTGCTGTTCGTTGACGGAGTTCCAATCATCAGCGGCAATTTGCCTGGTTCGCTGGATATCGAGCGCATGGAAGTGCTCAAGGGACCGCAAACAGCCAGCTTTGGACGTAACACGTTCTCCGGTGCGATCAGCGTGACCACCCGCGAACCTGCTGAGACCTTCGGCGGTCGCGCCGTCCTGGAGATGGCGAACTACAATTCCAGCCAGGTCGGACTATCGCTGGAGGGTCCGCTGGTCAAGGACAAGGTTTTTGGCCGCATCAGCTTCGAGAGCCGGAACGAGGGCGCGCAATATCACAACACGGTGAATGGTCAGCCGCTGGGTGGTCAAAGAACATCAAGCATCTGGGGTTCCCTCAAGTTTGTTCCGACGGATAACCTTGAAATCAGTTTGGTTGCCAACTATTTCAAATTCAGTGATGACTGGGGTGCTCAGGTGCGCCTCGTCGCCGCGAACAATAATTGCGCTCCCATGGGCGGCGCCAACACATGGTTTTGTGGCATCGTGCCCCAGGTGACCGAGGCTGACACCCGGTTTTTCGGCATTGATCAGCGCTGGTTGACCTTGTCGCGCCCCTTCTTCAATGTGAGCCCAAATGACGGCCAGCCGGGCCTCGTGTCCGTGAACACCCATGCCAGCGCCTCTGTTACCTATACATTTGCGAACGACTGGGTCGCAAAGTCGATCACCGGGTACGACAAGGAAGTAGAAGGCAACATTGCCAGCGAGTGGTATAACCCGAACATAAACTTTCCATGCCAAGGTCCACCCACCGCATGTTTTATCAATGTCCGGCCCCCGGGGGATCCAAGACGCAGTCAGGAGAGCTGGATCTATCTGCTGGAGGGAAAGAGTACAGATTTCTCCCAGGAGTTGCGCCTGTCAAACGCGGGTACCGATCGCTTGCGGTGGAGCGTGGGCGCGAACTACGTAAAATTCACGAATGTGGGGGGGCTTGTAGGCGACGTGCCGTTGGGCGCGCCATTGCGGCTGCCCGGCGGATTCCGGACAGCGACGACGACTGGGGTATACGGCAGCATCTATTACAATCTGCGGCCCAATCTCGAACTGGGTATCGAGGGGCGGTCTCAGAAGGATAAACTTGAAGACATCGGGAATTATTGGTCCGCCACTCCGCTTCCGCCCCTGAAGGGCGATTGGTCGACCTTCACCCCGCGTGTCTCGCTCAGCTACAAGCCCAACCCCGGCATGAACATTTACGGGACGTGGGCGAAGGGCATCCGCCCCGGGGCGTTCAACGCGAACCTCCAGTCAGGCGGGTCTTTCCCGGATAACTGCATCGCAGAGATCACAAGATTGAGCGGCGCAAAGCTCAGGGCCGATCAGGAGAAACTTGGTTCCTTCGAAGTTGGCTTCAAATCCAGGTTTTCGGAGGGTCGCGGTGCGTTTTCGGCCGCCGTCTACAACGGCACCGTCAAAGACCAGCAGCTCAACCAGAGCGTAACGATTACGACTCCCTGTCTGGTCATCAACTCGTTCATAACCAATCAGGGAGAGGTCAAGTTCAAGGGCGTCGAGCTCGATGCCTCTTTCAAAATCACCGACGGACTGAGCGTATCCGGTGCCTATAGCTACACCGATACCGAAATCACGAAGGGAGCCGATCTGGGGGTCGCGGCATTCGGAGCCTCTACCAACGTGACGGGTAACCGGTTACCGAGAGCGCCGAAAAACCAGGGATACGCGTCAATCAGCTATGCGGCCCCACTGAACGACGGCATGGATTGGTATGCCGGTGCCGATTACGTTTACGTCGGCGCCAAATTCGTAGAATCCTCCAATCTCGTGTCGACCGGCTCGCAGGAGCTGGTTAACGCCCGCATCGGCATGAAGAAGGACAAACTCAGCGTCGAGTTGTGGGGCAAGAATATCCTTGACAACCGCGCGCCCGATGCCGCGTTCCCGTCGTTCGACTATGACACCTTCACGTCGCGTGCGATTACGATCGGATTGCCGAAGAAGGCGACGTACGGCGTGAGGATGAACTACGAGTTCTAGGTTCGCTCTTTTGTCTACCGCCCCAGCCCTGGTCCAGGCTTTCTGGCCAGGGCTGGTTTTGTATGGGGTATCGAGTTGAGGTTGCTCGGACTCATGGCATCGTCCGCGCATGGGGAGCCCGCCACGTCCATTCCCGTTTAGACCACGACCAGCGGGTCCACTTCCGTATTCAGCACCTCGAAGCCGGTGCCGGTAATCAACAGCAGGTCCTCGTTGTGTCCGGCGCCCAGGCCGTAAATCGATGCACTGAACTTCAAGTCATCATTTATCTGCAGCGACGCGAAACTGACGTTCACCCTATCCATGTAGGCCATGGGGTAGGCCAATAGGATGAGCGGCACAATCCGTCATAGCGCCTTCGTCAGTTCGTCAAACAGTGTTGCTTGGGCGTCTGTGCTTAACCCGCCTGTAGACTGGCCGCCTGCAACTGACGTGCGTCTACCGCTTGGTGTCGGCAGTGCGCGGACATTCTCCGGCTTCAGGTTTGCATAGCGCTTCAGCTCGTTCCAGGAGTCGTGCAGCGTGAATTGGGCAACTTCGTGAATCTGATAGCCCGCCTCGAACAGTCGGCTCGTGGCTTCGTGGCGCAGATCGTGGAAGCGCAGGTTTTCAATGCCGAGCACGTGGCAAGCCCGCGTGAAAGCGGCGCTGACGCTTCTAGGATCGTGCGGAAAGACGAACTCCGAGGTGCGCGGTTGACGGCACACGATGGCCCAGGCGTCCGGCGTGTACTTAAACGTCCGGTCATTGCCGTCTTTGGCAGTTGGGTGCTTGGCATCGCTGTCAACAGGCTCCCAACTTTGACCAGCGACCGGCGTCCAATATTGACCAGGTGCTGAGGGTTAATTTCGGTTCTTGAACCGGTAGCTTTCATTGCCGGTTTCGATGATGTCGCAGCGATGGGTAAGCCGGTCGAGCAATGCCGTAGTCATCTTGGCATCGCCGAACACGCTGCTCCATTCGGCGAACGACAGGTTTGAGGTGACGATCAGCGAGACCCGTTCATACAGCTTGCTGACCAAATGGAACAGCAGTGCACCGCCATCCCCTGCTAACGGAAGGTAGCCCAGTTCATCGAGCACGATGACCTGCTGGTCCCCCAGGCGCGGGGCGCGCCGGCCGCCCCGCCCAGCGCGTTTCTCGGCATCCAGCTGATTGACGAGGTCCACGACGCTGTAGAACCGCGCCCGCTTGCCCTGGTGGATGGCATGACGAGCTAACGCGATGGCCAGATGGGTTTTGCCCGTGCCCGTGCCGCCGACCAGCACGATGTTGCGCGCGTTGTCGAGGTAAGTCCCGGCGTACAGTTGGCGGATCGCCGTTTCGTTGACCATGGAGGCGCGGAAGTCGAAGCTGTCGATGTCTTTGAGCACCGGGAAGCGTGCCAGGCGCATCTGGTACTGGAACGATCGCGCCTGGCGATCCGATTGCTCGGCATCGAGCAGCTGATCGAGCCAGCCGGTGGGTGCAAGTTTTTTCTGACTCAGCGCGGTGAGGCTCTCGGGTAAAGCACTCGCCATCCCGCGCAGTCGCAGCGCATTCATTTTTTCGATCAGTTGAGGTTGCATGGAGTCTCCTGGGGGTTGCCTTTCGGATCGTTAGGGGGTTTTCGCAGTCGGTCGTAGCGCGCGCAGTCCGCTCTCGGCTCGTCTCGCAAGACCAGTCCCTCCGGGACCTGGATCACGGGCGGCTTCGGTCGCTGCGCCGCCCGATGCAGGCGATTGATGACATGTTCGCTGCTAACAACATGGTCATCGAGCGCATCGGCGCAGCTCCTGGCCACGGCATCGAGTCCGTACAGCGCCACCATCGTCAGGATCTCGACGAACTGCCGATCGCCATCGGTGCGGCGCGCCAGCTTTTCGCGCAACCGCGTCATCGCGGTCGGCAGATTCCAGTCCTTGAACGGCGCACCGTTTCTGAGTGCACCAGGCTTGTGCTCGAGCGCAGGCACGTAGTGCCAGGGGTTGTAGATCGTAAAATACCGGGCAAATTGCCGGGCGTGCTCGCCGATGACTTTGCCATCGGCGACGATCACGATCCGCGTCGCATAAGCGCGCAGGCCCACGGTCCGGCCCGCATAGCGGCACTCGACGCTGTACCGATTGCGCTCAAAGGACACCAGCGCTGTCGTGGAGACACGGCAGACGCGCTCATGGAACCCATCGAACGGCGCCGGCATCGGCTGAAGGTGAGCGCGCTCCTCGTCCCACACCTCGGCGATGCGGCGCTCCTTTTGCTCGGGATGGAGCCGCTCGCGGGCAAGATCGAGGCACCGCTGCGCCAGATAGGCGTTGAGTGCTGTTAGGTCGGCAAAGCGCAGCAGCGGCGTGAAGAGCCAGCTGCGCACGTTGCCCACCTGGTTTTCAACCTGACCCTTTTCCCAGCCCGACGCCGGCGTGCAGGCCGTCGGTTCAATGAGGTAGTGATTGCACATCGCGAGGAAGCGCTGGTTGTAGCGGCGCTCCTTGCCGACAAAGATCGCATCGACCGCGGTCTTCATGTTGTCGTAAATCCCGCGTCGCGGGATGCCACCCAAAAACTCCAACGACCGCGCATGCGCATCAAAGACCATTTCCTGGCTCTCGCGGGGATACGCCACCACGAGGAACGCACGGCTGTAACTCAGCCGCAGGTGCGCAACCTTCACCTTCTGCAGCTGGCCGCCGAGCTCCACCCACTCGTGGCTCCAGTCAAATTGATACGCCTCGCCCGGCGCGAACACCTGCGGGATGAAGGCGGGCAGCGGTCTTGTTAGCTCGCGGTGTTTCTTGACCCGGCGACGCACGCTGTCAATGGCGCCGCTGTAGCCCTCCAGTCGCAGCGCTTCGTAAAAGCGCTGCGCCGTCCGCCGTTCCCGCACCGGCAGCTTTTGCTCGGCCTCCAGCCATTGATCCAGGAGTTCAAGATAGGGCCCGAGACGAGGCCTGGGCTGGCGCTTGCGTCGATACTCAAACGGTTCGTCCCCCGAACGCAGCGCCTTCCTGACCGTGTTGCGCGACAGCCCCAGATCGCGCGCAATCTCGCTGATGCTGTCCTGGTGAATGAGCCGTCGTCGTCGGATCTTGCCGATCGTTTCCACGCACATCATCTCCGTGACCCCTGATCAGCCTCTCGGCCAATCAGGGTACGGGGGTGGTCAATTTTGGACGCCGGTTACGCCCCGTACCTGGTCAGAATTGCACGCCTGTCCACAGACCAATTTGTGTTTTGCGGGAACGAGTGCGACCTGCACGACGACATCCGCTAACAAAATGAACTACACTTATGAGCCAGATAGCAATCTCGACGTTTTGACTCACGTGCTAAGTGCCGTCAACCTGACACTGGACTACGGGCATAACAACTCCGGGCAGATCAACAGTATTGTGGCTAATGACGCGTTCTATTTGCCGCAGCCCGGGACGGCAAGCAACCCCGCATATGTGGCTGACAAGCTAAATCGGTATGCGTCAATTGACACTCGAGCGCCGACGTACGACAGCAACGGGAACCTGCTGACCTGGAATCCGGGTAACACATCAACGCTAACGCATACGTATGGTTATGACAGTGAGAACAGGCTTATCACGGCAGCAGTCAATAACAACGGGACGGTGACAAACGGTAGCTATGATTATGATGCGTTAGGTAGACGGCAGCGCAAGACCGTCTCGGGTGTTACGACGCAATTCCTGTTAGACGGCGATGAAGAGATTGCGGAGTACAACGGGGCCACGTTGCTGCGTCGCTACATTACAGGGCCCGGTATCGATGATCGGATTGCTAGGGCGGAGGGCAGCGCAACAACCAATCCGACCAAGTATTACTATCACACGAATCATCAAGGATCGGTAATCGCGAGCACGGACAGCACGGGTAGTGCGATCTGTGGCAATTGTATGAGGTTGTCGTATGATGAATACGGCAATAGCACCGCAGCGGCAACCGGCGAGCAGTATCGATTTACGGGGCGGCGATTCGATGCGGAGACGGGTCTTTACTATTACCGTGCGAGATACTACGCGCCCCAGATTGGGAGGTTTTTGCAGACGGATCCAATCGGGTACAAGGATGACCTGAATCTGTATGCCTATACCTACAATGATTCTATTAACAACTCAGATCCGACAGGTACGTCGTGCGAACAAAACAAAGGTGGTGACTACAAATGCGTGGTCGACTTTTGGAAGACCGTAGACAAGAAGGGCCGTGAAACTCTTACCCCGCGAAGCGCTTTTACCAAAACACAACTCAACGCAGTTAAGCGTTTCGAGTCGAAACTTAGTAGCGCAGTCAACAAACTGGCACAGAATGCGAAAGCCGGTCGCAATGCTTCGATTCAGGGGCCGAACGGCAAATCCGCATCAGTAAACGCCGGCATTACAGCGCATGCATTGGCCACGGCAGTAGTTACGAGAGATCCCGCCATTGGTGCAGGCAAAGGAGACGATAGACTCATGAATGCGGGTATTGGTTATCCAGGGGGCGTGAGAGGCGGAGTGTTGAATGTCGGCGATGCGATGCTGCTAAGGGGACCGGTCGGAATTAATGACGAGGTGGCCATAACTCATGAGGGCATTCATCTGAGTGCAGAATACGCCAGGAATATGTGGGCAGGGTATTCGAATGCGGAATATGATGAACTTCATCAGAATCCGTACGATAGCGCTGCGGAAGATTTGTTGAAATAGACCAATTGCGAACTTCGAGAACACCCAGTATGGCGCGGCGAGGAAATTTGGGAGTGGTGCTTTTGGTGGCTTCTTTGTTGAGCTCATGCACGACATCCAGGGCCAAGGATCCAATTACTTATGTGGATGTTTCACGAACATTCACGAATATTATTGAGAATTCGATTTGGACATCGAGAGCAATATCTGCTTACGAGCCGGACGTGAACGAGAATGTTGGTCTTGCTGGGCGGGAGTCATTGTCGAGCTTATATGCGGACTGTTCGGATTCGAACTTTCTGTGTGCGCGAAATGGAATCGATGTATTTGCGATTCCAAGGTCAAGGATACAAACGCGATCGTATGTTGCGAATGGGGTCCGATTCCGTATTGAAAAATGTATTCGTGGCAACACCGATCACTGCTCGGTGTTCCTGATTAGCGGTACCTGCGACGAGCTCTCTGATGTGTTGGCCGATGGAGAGCAAGAATGTCGGACGCGTTCTCTCGAACCTGATGATCAAAAACGAGAGGTAGCCTATGTGAAATATTTTGTATTCAATGACGACTATGGCGTTACCGCTTTCGGAGTTACTTCCTCAGTGCGAGCAAGCGAATCGGACCAGTTGTCTATTCTCACTCAAGCGGTTCTTACATCTAACTACGGAATTTTGTGTTGTCGCTCGCGGCCTGAGGAAAAAGTCCGCCGTTAGAGGATTGCTCGCATAACGATGCGGGGACTACTGGCGAGACGTGGTCCGCGTGCGCTGCGGTGGTTCTGCAGTCGGATCTCATTGGCACTGTGGATGACCTCAACCTCTATGCCTATGTTTACAACGATCCAGCGAATAGGACGGATCCAAGCGGCAACTGTGGAAACCTAACGGAAGCAAAGACAGGAGATTGTCCCATCCAGGGCAAGGCTCAAAGCACTGGATCGGCAGATCATGCCCCTGCAGGAAATGCAGATGCTCAACGAATGGCAGCAAGTGGCAAGTACGAAAGTGTGCACCTAAACCAAAAGCTTTCTACGATTACCGGCAATCCTGCGGCTGGCGGGCAACAACCCGATGTTGCGGGCGTCCAGAAAGGCACTGGAGCTGTCGATACGATTGAACATCCCTCTACTTCACAGTCGCCGAAGTCGCAGGACGTAAAGGGCGGATCAATGCAAGAACGGCTTAGCTCGCTAGGACGCGGAGGGACGCACGAAACTCGATCAACATCTCAGGCCGTCGGCGAGGCAGGAAAGCCGCTTTCCGGCTCCCCAAGCAAAGTACTGGGTATAGCTGGGGCCGTCATCGGCCTCCCGGGCGCGATTGCGGCGCAGGCTAAAAACCCTGAAATGAGTACAGCGGAGTTCGTATACCGTGCGACAGGAACATACGATCTGGCTGTGGCGGCGGGTTATCTACCGCCTCCGCCGATACAATATTAGGGACGGGCTTTTGGTTGCCTATGATCAACCACTGGACTAAGAAAATTACATGAAAAGTGCTAACAACGTGCCTTTAACAGACGTAGATACCGTCGATGTGGTTGGCGTTCGCAAGGACGGTGGGCTAGATCTTGTGATATCGGTCTCGGACGTTTTGGATGACTCGGAGGCAACACTTCAGCTACTGCAAGGAAAACTCCAAAATTACATTTCCGCTGCTGACAATCTGTCGTTTCTCAAACACTATGGCAAAGTCGCAGGTACTAGAGTTACCGTGCACATTTCGTGCGAGCACAGAATTTCGTCCGCGGCTACAAAAGTTATTGAAGAGATGCGCAAGATCGCGAACGCCAAGAATGTTGACGTTTTCGTGCGCAAGCAAATGGAATGAAATCCGCGCACCGAAGAGCGAGAAGATGACCTCAATCTCTACGCATATACTTACAACGATCCGGCAAACAGGACGGATCCGAGTGGCAATGAAGGAGTGGGTTGCTGGAACAACGGACAGGGATGTGACGGTGCAGCGACTGCAGGCGTCGCAGCGCGCGCAGCGTATGTAGGCGTGAAGTCAGATCAGGCCCGAGCTGGCTACGAAAATAAGGTGAGCAAACTCGATGCTTCGGATTCAGCTGGTCGGGCAGCCGCAAAGGCCGAGGCACGTGCAAATACGCCTACCGAGGTTCGTTCGGCAATTGAAGCGAAGCGGCCCGGTTTAGGTCCAAAAGAAGGTTCTGGAGGAACGGCAAATCGCTCGAATGCTGGGGTAAATCAAGCGGCCCGAACTCTCGGCAATATTGGTAAGGCTGCTACCGTAGTAACCGTCGTTGCCGGAGCTGCTGAGATTGCCACTTCAGATAATCCCGGTAGGGCTGCTGCAGGAGTTGGCGGTGCCGTGGCCGGTGGAGTTGCTGGTGGTCAAGGTGGCGCCTCTCTCGGTTTGATCATCGGAGGGGCTCTTGGCGGTCCTCCAGGGGCGGCAATTGGAGCCGCCATCGGAGGGTTCGGGGGCTCCGCTGGTGGTGGAATAGCTGGACACGCAGCCGCCGAAAAAATCTATGACGAAGCCACAGGCCGTTAGGCGGTAAGATGAAAATCTCTATTACCAACGAGAGCATCTCTGTCGGGAGCGATCGAGAACCTAAGTTCCGGGCTACCGTGCGGGATATTACGGAGGTTCGAGTGATGGCCGACAAGGCCGTCCCGAAAACACTGATCGGTCGGTTCAAGCACTACGTCGGAGGAGCAACACCCGAAATAAAGTTGCGCTCAATCATGATCTGGGCTGGTGAGAAGGCCGTGACCTTGGACGCCTACTACGATGAACCCTTCGAGGCGGCGTTCGAATGGTTCAGTCGGCATGGTTGGAACATGCAGAGCGCTGTCGCTAATGCAGTCAAGACTCCACTGGTACGGGTGACTGTCGAACGACGATGACCTCAACCTCTACGCATATACCTACAACGATCCGCTAAATAGGACTGATCCGAGCGGGGCTTATAGCTGCGGTAGTTCACTGAGCGGTGCTGAGTGCGCGTCATTGACGACGGCGCAGAATCAAGCAAAGACGCAACTTACCGGTGCACTTAAGACTATCAGTGGCATCAAAGACAAAGTGGATTCCGGAGGGAAGCTGACAAAATCTGAGAAGGCGGTAACAGATCGAATCAGTAAAGTTCTTGGCAGTGGAGCTGGTACCAATTCCAAAGTTCTTGGGCAATTGGCGGCGGCTGGGAACAAGATGTTAGGCCAATTGAACAGTAGCATGCCTGCAGAAGTTGGTAATGTAGGCGACAGTTTTGCCAGAGCAGACGCGGGGCAGCTCACGCTGAATCAGTCAAAGTTCTTTGGTGCAAGTAGCGGGATGGCATCGCAGGTGTTAGCTCACGAGTCACATCACCACGCCGTGGAACGTGGCCTGACCGACGTAAGGCTTAGGGCCGGAAAAGAATTGGTGTCGGCGTACGGATACCCATCGATGGTAAGGCAAGCGGAGTTGAGAAATAACCCAGAGCGAATGTTGAGAATTCCGGACGCGGCCACTTTCGCGCTAGGATTTGAAAGGGATGACGACTGATGGCACGGGCGCTTCTCATCAGCGCGTTGCTGGCAGCGATTGTCACTTGCGCGGCGTGCGATCGATCGGATTCGGTTGCAGAGAAGGATCACGCTGCCGCAACCGCTGATTGCCGACGCCGAGGCGGCGATTATCGACGCGTTTGCGTTGCCCAGGAGTACATGTGTGTACTGCCATATCCCGATGGTGGTAAGACGTGCAAAGATTCTTCCGAGTGCAAGGGCGAATGTCGTATCGAAGCAACGACGGTGTGCGCAAGTGATGGGAAATGCGTTGAACCCGTTTTGCCGAAGCCGGGTGACGAAGCCACTGGCACTTGCCAAGTAGACACCGATCCTTGCGGTAGCGTGATACCAATCAAGGGAGGGCATGCGCAGCCCGGGGAAAATAGAGATTAAATTTGGCCGGAGAGCTGTGCCGTCTGCGCTGTCCTAACCTTGCGCGGCGAACAACGTACGTATCCGAGAACGGTTGTTAGCTAGCGTCGTATCAGTTTTTCGCCGCCTCGATGAGTGCGAGCGCCTCTCTCGCGCTGAGGATATTGATGCCCTGGAACTGTTTGAGGACCAACAAGTCCTGGTCGCGGGTGACGATGAGGGAGGCTTCGGCGGCGAGCGCACAGGCAAGCACGTGATCATCATCGGGATCGCGGCTCACGGGGGCGATGGCGAGGACGCGCACGAGAGTGGTCAGGGCGCGATAGCCTGTGAGCATGGCGGCGGGCGTGCTGCCGACCGTGCGGATGCGGGCGGCGTGTTTGTCGCGCGTGAGGACGTCTTCCAATTCGGCCAGCAGCGTGGCGCTGGTGAAGAGCGTGATCCGCTGAGCGCGCGCGGCGCTCAAGACTTCAGCGGGTAGCCCGCCCCAGAGAAAGGCCGAGACGACGGTGTTGGTGTCAGCGACGATCCGCACGGCTGCGGCGCTCGGCGCGTGCGGCGGCGATCTCGGCGTCGATTTCTGCTTCGGTCAGTTTAGGTTCCAGCGCCGAGAGCTTGCCCATGGTCTCGAACAATTGATCGACCTGGCGCTTCTTCATGGCCTCGCGCAGCAAGGTGGCGATCGCTTCATCGCGCAAAAGACCTGCCGAGCGGGCGGCTTGGGCTAAATCATCGGGCAGTGAGACGGTGACGTTGGTCATGGCGGGCTCCGTAATCGATGTTAGGCGCGCGCGACGGCACGTTCGGCGGTGCGGTCCGTGCTGCGTGCGTCCTGGGTGGCGCGGCGCTTTAATTGCCCGCGTTCGATGAAGGCGTCGACGAGTTGCATGATCTGGCGGCGCTCTTCCGTGGGCAGGCTCGCAATTTGGGTGAGCCGGCGCTGCATGCGGGTATCGAGGGGCTTGGTTTTGCGTTTGGCGGTCTCGGTGCCCAGCAGCGTCTCGATGGACACATCGAGCACGCGCGCGATCTTGGGCAGGAGCGTGGCCGGGGGGAACGAGGTCGGGCCTTCGTAGTAGGCCATCATGCGCTGAGAAATCTCGATCTCCTGGGCGAGCGCGGTTTGCGTGAGTCCGGCTTGTTTGCGCAGCTGTGCGAGTCGGGGGCCGAAGCCGCCGGGGGCTTCGCCTGCAATGCGTTTGGGCATGGGCATCGGTCCTGGGTCGGGGGTCGATGCGGGGGAGTGTAGGGGCGGTTCTGGCGGGGTCATGGGGAGGGGCTTGTGAACCTATACATGGAGTGTATTATACACCGAACGTAAAAAGAGGTCATACATCGTGCAAGGGCCTCTTGACAGCTTTTTGGAGACCCTTAGGTTATGGCCCGCCTGAGTGCTGAGGAACTGGAGCGCCTGAAGCGGGTGCCGTTGACGACCCTGATCGAGCGCCAGGGGCTTGTCCTGACGAGCCAGGGCAAGGACCTCGCCTGCCGGTGTCCCTGGCACGAAGGCGATGACACGCCGAGCTGTGTCATTACGCCGGCTTCCAATTTATGGCACTGCTTTGGCTGCAATGCGGGCGGCACGGTGATCGACTGGGTGATGAAAACCCACAAGGTGAGCTTCCGGCATGCCTGCGAGTTGTTGGCGAAGGAACATCCTGCTTTAGCTGCTGCGCAGGGCAGTGCTGCGCACGGTGTGCCTGTCACATCGCCGGCACCCAAACTCTCGGCCGGCAAACTGCGCGCGGCGCAGTCGTTCTCGCTCGAGGCCGGCGATCAGGTGCTGCTCGATCAAGTGATCGAGTTTTATCATGAGACTTTGCTCGCCAGCCCCGAGGCGCTGGCGTATCTGGCGAAACGGGGGTTGAATGATCCCGAGCTGATCCGCACGTTCCAGCTGGGCTTTGCCAATCGCACGCTCGCGTATCGGCTGGCGCCGAAGCAATACAAGGCGGGGGCGGAGCTGAGGACGGCGCTGCAGCGGATCGGCATTTTGCGCGACTCTGGGCACGAGCACTTGAACGGGTCGCTCGTGATCCCGTTGTTCTCGGCTAACAACCAGGTCGTTGGGGCGTATGGTCGCAAAATCCTCGATAACTTGCGCACGGGGACGCCCAAGCACTTGTACTTGCCGGGGCCGCATCGCGGGGTGTGGAATCTTGCGAATCTCACCGGCCAGTCTGAAATCCTCCTGTGCGAGGCGCTGATCGATGCGCTGACGTTCTGGTGTGCCGGGTACCGGAACGTGACGAGTTGCTACGGCGTGCATGGACTCACCGATGAGCTGTTAGCGGTCCTGACATCCTCTGGCGCTGAGCGGGTGCTCATTGCCTTTGATCGGGACGAGGCGGGAGACCGCGGCGCGCAGGAGGTGGCGCAGAAGCTCATTGCGGCGGGTCTTGGATGCTATCGGGTCAAGTTCCCGCACGGGATGGATGCGAATGCCTATGCGCTCAAAGTTCAGCCGGCTGCGAAATCCTTGGCCCTGGCGATCCGCTCGGCCGAGTGGTTGGGGCAGGGCGTGGCGCCAGCAATCCTGTCGCATACGTTCGCGCGCGCGTCTTCATTAGAGCCTTTAGCCGCTAAAGATTTAGATCGGGAACCTAACAATACGACGACGGTGCATCCCGCTGCCTCGGTCGCCGAGCCGCTGCCCGTCGTACCGCCGGCGCGCATGATCCCAGAATCCCCACCACCGGCGACGGTGCCGGAGATGAAAACCCTCGGCGCGGAAGGCGAGCTGCGCTTTGCGTTCGCGGATCGACAGTACCGGGTACGGGGGCTCACGAAGAACACCGTGCTCGACAGCTTGCGCGTGAACCTCCTGGCCGCCCGCAGCGAACGGTTGCATGTGGACAGCCTGGACCTCTACAGCGCCCGCGCCCGGGCCGTTTACATCACGCAAGCGGCCGCGGAACTGGCGGTCTCCGAGGAGACGATCAAACACGATCTGGGTCGCGTGCTCCTGGCGTGCGAAGACGCGCAAGCGAAGCATTTGACCGACGCCTTGGCACCGGCGAAACCAGAATCTCCCGCGATGTCAGAATCCGACCGTGAGGCCGCGCTGCAGCTGCTGCGCTCGCCTAACTTGTTAGACATCATCCTCGCCGACTTCGAGGCCTGCGGGTTGGTGGGCGAGCGCACGAACAAGCTGGTGGGGTACCTAGCGACCGTGTCGCGCAAGCTCGATCGGCCGCTGGCTTTATTGATCCAGAGCACCTCGGCCGCGGGCAAATCTTCCTTGTTAGACGCGCTGCTGCGCTTTATCCCGGACGAAGAGCGCATCGTGTACTCGGCGATGACGGGGCAGTCGCTGTTTTACATGGGCGGAATGGACTTGAAGCACAAACTGCTCGCCATCGCCGAGGAGCAAGGCGCACAGCGGGCGAGCTATGCGCTGAAATTGCTGCAATCCGAAGGGGAGCTGACCATTGCCTCGACCAGCAAAGATGCCGCGACCGGCAAGCTCGTGACCGAAGAATACCGCGTGGAAGGCCCGGTGATGCTGGCCTTGACCACCACCGCCGCCGAGATCGATGAGGAGTTACTCAACCGCTGCTTGGTGCTCACAGTGGATGAGGGCCGGGCGCAGACGCAGGCGATCCATGCCGTTCAGCGCCAGCGCCGCACGCTCGCGGGGCTGCAGGCCAAACCATTGCGCGATGGGCTCTTAAAACGCCACCAGAACGCGCAGCGCCTGCTGGAATCCGTGGCGGTGGTCAATCCTTTTGCCGATCAGCTGACGTTCCTGGATGACCGCACGCGCGCCCGCCGCGATCACGAGAAGTACCTGACCCTGATCGATACCATTGCCTTCCTGCATCAGTACCAGCGTGAGCGGCGCACGGTGACGGGCCAGGACGGCGCGGTGTTGACGTATATCGAAGCCACGCTCGCGGACATCCAGCTCGCCAATGAACTGGCGCATGAGGTGCTGGGCCGGACCCTGGATGAGTTGCCGCCGCAGACGCGGCGGTTGTTAGGGTTGCTGGTGGCGATGGTCGAGAACGGGTGCGCGGCGCGATCCCTCTCCCGAGCGCAATATCGCTTTAGCCGCCGGGCGGTGCGCGAATCGACGAAATGGGGCGACACGCAGCTGAAGATCCACCTCGCGCGCCTCGTGGAGCTGGAATATGTACTCGTGCATCGGGGTGGCCGCGGTCAGTCGTTCGACTACGAATTACTGTTCGATGGCGCGGTGGAGGCCGAGACAGTAACTAACAACGGGGCTAACAACCGATTACATGCGAGCGGCCTGCTGGACGTGGGCGCACTGCAAGCCTGCGGTGTGCCGTCTGAGCGCCGTGCGCAGCAGTATGATCCCGAGCGGTCGGGGTCAGAAGCCTACCGGTCGGGGGTCGGTCGGGGCCTGGTCGGGGGTCAGTCGGGGGGTGGGCGGAGTGCTGATATCGCGCCAAAGCCTGTAAATCCCGGCTTTTGCGCAGAATCCGCTTTGTTAGCCGCGAAAACGCGTGTTAACGGCGCCAAGCCTGTCTCCGTCACAGTCGTACCCGAAAACGGGGCGCGCGCGAGCGCATAAAGCGCGATGCGCGCGCTCAATCCCAAGCGCCGGCACCGGCGCGCGAAAGACACGCCCTATGACCCGGTGCCCACGAACCCGCTGCGCACCCATCAACGAGACTTTGAGCAATGGAGCTTGGCCGTGGGCCGCTCGGTGCACACCGTGAAGTCGCAATCGATGTCGCTGCTGCGGTTCATTATCTGGTGCGATGCGCGGGCGTTGACCGCGCCTACGGCGATCACGCGGCCGGTGCTCGAGAGTTACCAGCGGTATTTATACAATTATCGCCAGACCAACGGCCCCAAGCGCGGCGAGCCGCTCGGCATCGTCGCGCAGTTGGGACAAATGACCGCGATCAAGGCCTGGTTCAAGTGGCTCGCGCGCCAGAACATGATCCTCTCGAATCCGGCCGCAGACTTGATCCTGCCCAAAAAGCCGCGCTCGCTGCCGAAGATGATCTTGTCAGTGGAAGACGTCGAGCGCGTGCTTGCGCAATGCGATGTCACGACCGTGTTAGGCCTGCGCAACCGGGCTATTGTAGAAACCCTGTACTCCTCGGGGCTGCGGCGCTTGGAACTCGTGCACTTGAAGTGCCACGATGTGAATCTGCAGCAGGGCACGATCCACGTGCGCGCCGGCAAGGGCAACAAGGACCGGCTGGTGCCACTCGGGGCGCGTGCGGGTCTCTGGGTCGAGAAATATCTATCAGAATCCCGGCCGCGGCTGCTCACCCATCTGGACGATCAGACGCTGTTCCTGCACGATGATGGCCGTGCCCTGAAGCCCGGCCGACTCGGGGACCTGGTGAAGCGGCACTTGGAGCACGCCGGCCTCACGCAATCGGGTGCCTGTCATTTGTTCCGCCATGCGATGGCGACGCACATGTTGGAGAACGGCGCGGATATCCGCTATATCCAGGTGATGTTAGGTCATGCGGACCTGGCGACGACGCAGATTTACACCCAGGTGTCGCTCACGAAATTAAAATCCATCCATGCGGCGACGCATCCCGCGAAGTGGCCGGCTGACAAAACACTGCTCTGAAAAATCCGAGCGCGATCGGCTCATCCTGAGCGCCGATCCGCGCGGTCGCGCACCCCGCGAACATAATGCACCGAGTTTATGCGCAGTCGTGCTCGCGCCGAGCCGCTGCGCGCGACTGTCCGCCTGCGGCCGCATAACCTGCACTATGTTCTTGGGGTGCGCGCGGGGCGCCAAGGCTGCGCCCCGAGGCGGCCGTTTTGCCCCTTTTAGCCGCCTCTTGACGGATTACCCCATTAAGCCAAAACTCGCCTCTGGGCTTTGGGCCCGACGGCCGCCACCGCGCGTCCGGGCTCTTTAAGCTTAAGTGGCTGATCGCGCTCGGGGAATCGGGTGTTGTTAGGACGGAGGCGCGTTAGGGTCTTCAGAAGAGGCTAGCAAGCTCTACGACATTACCAAGAGTGTGCTAAACAAGGTGACGGAAATTCGCTCATGTACAGGAACGCGCCTTTGCTAAAGAAACTCGAATCAAAGCATCGAACAACAGGGCTTGACGAAAATGACTGTGCCTTACTCAAGGAATTCATAGTAAAGGCTCAAGAGGTATCCGAACTCGCGTCGGCGCTTGAGATGTACGGCTATTGGTGCAAGTTTGATTCAACGGTCGCGCATGTTTGCAAGCGGCACATTCAGAAGACACCCAGCCCCGGTCTGACAGCGACATGCTTGAGACTTGTTTGTTATTACTGGGGCATGTGGCAATTATATCAAGGTGATTTGATACGGTATCTTGACGCGAATATATATGATGACTGGTACAACGAAATTGTTTTTTCGATCCGATACTGTTCGGAGTTGAGAGCATCAGGCGAGACCGACATTTTCAATTCGAAGTTGGATGTACTAAAGAGTAGGAGCCAAGAATTGGGCATTGATGAAGAATTGTTTGTTAGGTAAAAACTAGGGATGACCTCAACCTCTATGCGTATGTTGGAAATGACCCGCTAGCCAATATTGATCCTTCTGGGCTTGCATGCACTGGATTAAACAGTGACAGTCCTTACTGTCAACGAGCAACGCGCTACGGCATGATCGATGGCAAGGTTAGTTCACAAACTAGGTTCTTTGCAGCCGCATCTGCGACAGTTCAGTCGCTCGCCAGTTTGGACATTCCTGGTGCAGGCTTTTTTGTGTCCGATCAAAACCGCTCAATTATGGCGGGCCTCAGTCTTAGCCTGGAAGCACTAAACACCGGAATTGCCAGTTCCATCGAGAAGGGAATTCTGCGAGGTCCGGGCCTCGATTCCAGGATTGTTAGGAAAGAGCAGAAAGCAGTTCAAACGTTTTTAGATAAATTGAATTCATCGAACCCAAATTCCTATAAATCACTCGTTGGTGAGTTTAACAGTCTGCTAAATCCTAACGGTATGCTTGAGAAGGTGGCTGGCTCTGTATTTTCCACGGATAGTGCGTATGGCAGGATTCTAGATGGCGTTAGAAGCGATCTTGGTAGGGATATCGATTTCGCCAAGCAAAGTGACCGAGAAGCGATTGGAAACGCAGTAATTAAAAACGTGCGCGAAACCGGTGGCTGCGACATTGCGGGAAGCAGGTTAAAATCATGCTAATCATAAAGCGCTTGCTCGTATGGGCCATCGAAACCACGTCGTGTGTTTTCTTAATTGGACTTGGACTGACATTATTGTTTACTAACAGTGCTGATCAAGCCGAGAAGAGTTGTTTTGAACGCCTGACATTCTTGTCAACAGTTACTTTTGCAGTGTTTATGGTTGGATCTGGATATCTATTGACTACCGCAATTGCAGCAGGATCGCGGCTTCGAAATTTGAAGCAATGGATATATCCACTGGTTGTTTCTGCACTTTTTGTCGTACACGTACAGTTTTTTGCAAGCGGCTGGGACATAGCGACGAAAACTCCCGTACAGGTCATAGGCGCATCGGTCTCGTTTTTTTGCGCGTTTATCGGCAACTGGCTAGTTAGGAGATGGTCGGCCGTTCGCCTCGACTGACAGTGCGCGTTGATGACCTGAATCTCTACACCTATGTTCAGAACGATCCAATTGATCTAACAGATCCTGAAGGGACTTGCAGTGATATTGACCCCTGCCCGGGCGATATGCTTGGCGATTACGACCAGCAGCGTGCAAATTTCGATGCTGATATGGAAGGAGCGCTCCGCGACGGCCCGAAGGCGCTCGGGTTTTTTGCGACCATCGCGTCAGGAGGATTCTTTGGCGCCGCATCCAGAGGACCAGGTATTTGGATGGCCGTCAAAGAGTCGATGGGTGCGAGAGCACTGGCGTACCAGGTAGAGCAGGGGGGTAAAGCGGGGCTAGCCTACGTTGTAAATGGCGTGAGATTTGAGAAGTGGCCTCGGTATTTTGAACAGTTTTCGCGGGTTGGCTAAGTGGAGTCCGTGGCCGTTAGGCAGCCGCCGCGAACGGCTGCGAGTTGTAGTAAAACACGTCTGGGGTTTTGCGGTCCAGTGAGCTGTGCGGGCGGCGCGTGTTGTAGAACGCCACGTAGCGCGCGATGCCGGCCTTGGCTGCTGAGACCGAGTCATAGGCGTGCAGATAAACCTCCTCGTACTTGATCGATTTCCAGAGTCGCTCGACGAACACGTTGTCGCGCCAGGCGCCTTTGCCGTCCGTAAGCGTCCGGTCTGGGCACATTGACGGCGTGCCGCTACGTGCCCAGACCGGACGGTTACTGCCGTCCATGCTGATCTGGATCTTGTTCTTCGTCAGGACTTCGAGGAAGTCCGCCGAGGTAAATTGCGAACCCTGATCGGTGTTGAAGATCTCGGGTTTTCCGTAACGAGCCAGCGCTTCTTCCAGCGCCTCGACGCAGAAGTCCGCGGTTAAGCTGTTGGAGATTCTCCAGGACAGGATTTTCCGCGAGTGCCAGTCGATCACGGCCATCAAGTACACAAAGCCGCGGGCCATCGGGATGTAGGTGATATCCGCCGCCCAGACCTGGTTCGGCCGATCAATGCTCAGGTGCCGCAACAGATACGGGAACACCGGATGCTCGGGATGCGGTTTGCTGCTGTTGCATTTCCTGTAGATCGCCTCGATGCCCATTTTCTGCATCAAAGTACCGACATGCCGCCGGCCCACCGCGAAGCCTTCGCCGTTCATTAAATCCCGCAGCATGCGACTACCGGCGAAGGGCCATTCCAGATGCAACTCGTCGATCCGGCGCATGAGGACCAAGTCCCGCTCCGATACCGGTACAGGTTGATAATAAAAACATCCGCGCGACAAATCTAACAACTGGGTCTGCCGCGTGAGGCTCAGCCTGTGCTCCGGGTTGATCATCGTTTTGCGCTCGGTCCGGGGAGCCGTCCGAGCGCGCCGGCTAAAAAATCAATTTCCAGCGCCTGCTGGCCGATCTTGGCATGCAAATCCTTCAGCGGCACCGCCTCGGCGTCCGAGCTCCGCTCGGACGCCGAGGCGAACACATCCGAGGCCCGTTCCAGGAGTTGGGATTTCCATTGCGTGATCTGGTTCGCGTGAACATCAAACCGTTGCGCCAGGTCGGCCAAGGTCGCATCACCCTTCAAAGCGGCTAACGCCACTTTGGCTTTGAACACCGCTGAGTGATTGCGGCGGGATCGTTTCGTCATCGTCTTTCTCCTTCGAGCGATATCCTCGCTCACGAAGGCCAAAGACTCCACCTATCCCCCTGTTCGGTTTACCGGGGCCACTTCTTTGATTCGTTCGTAGGTAGAACCCTAATTGAGGCAAAGCAGAATCTTGGCTCCTTGGTAAGTAAGGCGACAGGTGAATTTCGTGTTGGAGGCAAGAAGCTTCTCGATCAGGCCCGCCGTCAAATTGATGCCGCCGGAGGACGGGCAAGAATAGAGTGGCGAGTAGACACTCAGAAGGCAGCTGACGCGCTTCGCAAATTGTTTAAGGACAATGACGTCAAAGGCATTGCTGTGAAGGTCAAAGAAAAGAGCTGCACTGGTACGCGCCTGTGCGACTAGGATCGTTGTGTTCAAAATGAATACCAAGGTTGCTGTGAGTTGGGGCGCGCGACATGAGTCCCTGGAAAAGTGCGCTGAGAGGTTGGTCAGTTGCCTAGTGGGTCTGGAGGCAATAGACACCAGGTTCTCAACTTGGACCCCCAATTTTGGAAAGCGAACGGTGGTCAATGTCAGTGACGCAAAACAGATTTCAGACCTGCTCATTCGTGGTCAAAATCGTCGTGACGTTGGCGGCGCGGTCATTCAAGAATTAGGATATTCGATTGAGCTGGTCGTGCCCAACAGCCTTGCCAGGATGATGCTTGTTTGTGGAAGTTATTCACGTGTTAAAGGAATTGGCAATAACTGTAACCTAACAATAGACCGTTCTATTGCTGCATCATTGGGCGTCGATGGTCATTCAAAGGTCCTGGCTAAATTAGTTGATTCGTGGCAACCGGAATCTGGGTCCGTGTATGTATTTGTTAGTCGGGTAGATGATGTAGACAAGGTTAATTTGATCGAGTGGCATCAAAACGGCGCAATTTATCGAAACGAAATGGCAATACGCCAGTACCTGTGTGCCGCCAGACTGGGGTGATGGCTGACGACGGCTCAGGCACGGCCAATTGACACAGCATTCAGGAATTGTCGGCCGCGAAACAGCTTGCGATCGGTTGTCGTGAGCCGCGCTTCATCGGCGACTCGGTCCCAATTCTGGGCGATAGCGGCAATTTGGTTCTCGGCAATCAGCTGCGCGTCCGATGGCTTGAGCAGAAAGTGATGCGCCGCTTTCAGGCAGGTTGAGAGGCGGCTGCTGCGATCGTCGCCATCGATCAACATGGCCTGGGACGCCTCATCGCCGGAGCGCGCTTGCGGACAGATGTCGTAGGCCGGCGTTAGTGTTAACTCATGGCCGTCCCAAAACGCGGCGTGGTTACGCGCGTGATCATCCGTGTTGCCGCACAGGACGTTGAAAACCAGCCTGGAATACATTTCAGCCAGGCTGCCGCGCGGATCGGCGAATCGATGACGAATAATCTCCGCAAGATCTTGGTAGCTCGCGTACCGAGCCATCAATTCATCGAGTGCGAAAAGTGTCAGCGCCGAGACCATGCTGCGTCGCTGCCATCCTGAGGCCACGCGACGGCGGTCGAACCGTTCGATCAACAGCACGTCGCGGTTGGATGCCTGGACCAGTCGCACCGGTGCGACGTCGAGTCCGGCGAACGACGCCAGGCGCATGGCCATGAACTCGGCATTGACCACGCCGTAGGTATCTGTTGAGGAGGCAAACTTGGCAATGTACTTGACGTCCCCCTCCTGAATGAGGGCTTTGGGGCGCGCTCCGCCAATTGCCGTTCCGTGGTGAAGCGCCTGATCGAGCTCGGGCGACAACGGCACGCCTTGCTCGACACGATCTGCCGAGGCCAGCAGGTCTTCGAGCGTCGCATTTTGCGATGCGCGGGGTATGTACTCGGTCGCAGAGCGTTGAAAATCGAGCGCGCCGATACGGTCCGATCCTGACTCCAACAGATACGTCAGCTCATCGAGCTGTGCGGTGTCGGCGTTAGCGCCCCGAAGCCCCAGGAGATTGTTGATCAGGACACGTCGACCCCAGGCATCCGGCGACGCATCACGCAGGCAACCTGGCATCGTCAGACCCGGCAGCAGCGGCAATTCACCGGCCTGCAGTGGCAGCTCCGCGTCATAGAGTGAAATCGCATCCGGCCTATCCAGATAACTTTTGCCGTAGTTGAATAGCAATCGACCCTCGACGGAGGTCACCTTGCCTGCGACCACGGGCTCCGTTGCGGTCGGTAGCCAAATCCAAACGAATGCGCTTTGATCCTTGGTTCTAGAAATTGTCATCGACCGTTCTCTGGGTTCGGTGGGTGTGTTTGGGCAGCAATGCCAAGCGCGTGTCGGCCGCAGCAATCTGAGCGCGCAGGGCAGCGCTGTCCGCCGCGAACAAGGGGACACCGACGATGGCTGCGGCTTCGAATACAGCCCCAATTTGGCATCCGGGGTCGCCTTTTTCGATACGCTGTATCAGGCCCCGTGACACACCGATACGAATGGCCAGTTCCTGCGCCGCAATTTTTTGCTCCTTTCGGGCTAGCTGAATATGGCGGCCTAGCAGGGCAACGGCCTGGTGCGCGACGCGGGAATAGGGGCGTTTGGTCGGCTTGGACATGGTGGCCTCAATGGTCTATTAAAAGATCATAGCACCATAATATGATCTATTAATAGACCATTATCACAGTTTCGCGAGCAACGGCATGACTTGGCGCGGCGTACTCGGCGGCGACCTACATGCACCACCGCAGTGCGGCAGCGGGTCTGCGAATAGGATTTAGATCGCCGCTGTCGTACAGTGCAAACACCACCCTGAATACGCGGCCCGAATCCTCGGCCCTCAGGTCCGAGTCACAATTATGGCGCTGACAGGCGATCGATTTGACCCAACATGGTCTGCTTTGAGTCGTTAGCGATCTCTGTTAGGTAACGCGCCTCCGGTTGCATAGATGCTTGATGCCGCTTTGGGCGGCCGCCATCCAGCGGCGCTCGTTCGCGGAGTCAGTCGCGGATCTGATAGAAATACGCCCCGACGCCGAGCCGCGTTCTTTGAGATCGTTGTTTGGGCGTCGTTTCAGCGGAGCGCATGAGGCGATCGAGTCTTGCCAGGTATTCATCGCCCAAACGCCGGGCGGTTCGATGGATTTGTGGGATCGCCGCGGCATCTAGAGACCGGCTTTGCACGCGGCCTTCGAAATTGCGATCCGCTTTCTTGCGGGCACGCACATTGTTATCGATGGTCCGCAAGATCCCGGCGACGCTTTGCAATCCATGCCAGGCCGCCCCGAACGGGTCGCGATCGACCCGTAATTTGCGATGCGTCGGTACCCAACCCTGCCGCGACTTTTGAATTCCCCGAATCCGCCGTAGGTAAGCAATCACGCCTGTCGTCATCGGCTCGCCGACAACAGATCTGACGATCGACTCTATCGTGGGACCTGCGCCCAGGAGCGGCACCGCCTTCGGTCGACCTATGGGATCCAACAGCGTCGGTGTCTGGAACCACTGCGTCAGGACATGAGCCGCCGCGAACACGATGGCGGGATCTGTCGTTTTCGATGGCGCGCGCCGCGTGCGGCTTTTTTGCGCACGTTTGAATGCATCGCGAATATCCCGATCGCTAAATCCACAGGCGTGCAGCAATCTCACGAACTGCCGGACGCTGTCGTGCAGATTGGGCAATTCAGGGCTCGATCGGGCGATGGACGGACGAGCGGGGCGGCTCATGGTGAGCGGCTCCGTGTGCGGCAGGGCGGGACACCCTGAGTGGTGAGATGCCGGGGCTTTCTCCAGATCAGAAGGACCCGGACCTCGGGATTATTGAGCGACGTCATCATGCCGCCTGCGGCTGGGCAGTCACTCGGGCATTTCATAATAGTAGGAACCAATGCCGACCCGGACGGTGTCGTTAGGCGACGCTTGACGGTTCTCCAGAGCACCCAGGCGCCGATCCAGGGTGGCCAAATACCCGTGTCCCAATTGCCGGACCAAATGATCTACCTGTTTGAGTTTGGCCTTCGGCACCGGGCGGCTGGTGAGTCGCGCCTCGAACCAGGTCGATTGGTTTCGGCGCCGATGCACGTTGCGATGGGTGGTGCGCAAATAGCCTAACGTCCCTTCGAGCGCATGGACGGCGCTGCCGAGCGGGTCGCTGGCAAAGAGTAAGTATCGATTCGTCGGGATCCAGCCCTGTTGGGTGGAGCGGATGCCGCCGATGCGCCGCAGGTAGTCGACCAGTGTTTTGGGGTCATGGGCCCGTTCGAGTCGCTGCACCAGCATTTCGACTGAGGGATGTCGGCCGCGAAGCGGCAAGGGTTTGGGTTTGCCATTGGGCCCGAGCAGGGTCGGATCCTTGAACCACAAGGTGAGGACGTGCGGAGCGTCGCTGACAAATTCGGCATCCAGCGCGTGAGTTTTGCGCGTGGCAAAGCGCGTGGCGCGCAGCGACTGCGTCACCGCGGCCTGGATGTCGCTTCGGTTGTAGCCACAGGCGGCCAGTAATCCCATCAACCGATCGATCGCCTCGTTGAGCTTGCGCGGCGGCGCACGCTTTTGGGCCGGGGTCCGGACCGTCGAACGAGGTTTGCGTCGCGTGACCATGGTGTCTACCGGGCTCGCCGCTTCGAGGTCGATGCGGACGTCCGATCCTCGAACACGTACACACCAACGCCCAGCCGTGCGGTCCGGCTCCGGCCTGTCTTCTTGCGACTGAATCGCGTGAGGTCGCCATACGCGCGCTGCAGAAATTCCATCGCCTGCGGCCGCACGCGGGCATCGAACGGTTTGAGGGCGTTGGTGGGGACCTCCGGGTGACTCGCGATGCATTCGAACAAGCGAGCGGGGCCCTGGCGCTGAGCGAGATTGTGTTCAAGCGTGCTGAGGAGCGAGCGGATGGCTTCGAGCGCGTGCGCACGGACATCGTCATCGACATACACAATGCGCTTGTCGGTGGGCAGGTAACCCTGCTTCGTGGCACGGATCGCGCGATTGTGTTTGAGCGCGGCAATGGTGGAGGCCGGCGTGGCGGTTTTCAGCACCCGCTGCGCCAGCGATTCCAGCGACACGGGGCCTGTGAGCGGCAGCGGGCGAGGGGCGCCCTGCGCATTCAAATATTCGGGGTTGCGGTACCACTCGCCAATGATTTGCGGCAGGTCTTTCAGATGCTGGCGGAACGCCGGCGTCGCACGCTGCGCGAGCCGTTTACAAATGGTCTCGAAGTTTTTCATCATCGTGGCAGGTGTCACGCCGGTCGACTGTAAAATACGCGCCAGTGAGTCGAGCAGTTCCACATCGATGGTTGGGCGGCTCGGCATAGCGGTCGCGCGTCAGTGCGGCATGCCACGGTCGGAATTGCGCGTGGCCAAGGGCCACGGCGCCGCCCGTGGCTGTGCGCCGGTGGGTTCGCGAGTCGGATTCAATGGCACGTTAGCAGTCTCCCCGTGAGCAAATACTTATCGTTTTTTTCGGCCTTTGGCCGGCCGAGGTCGCGTCGTTGCTGCTGACTCAGTCGGTTCGGATTCCGAGTTCTGGTCGGCGGATTCGAAGAGATAGAAGCCGACGCCGAGTCGCATCGCGCGGTCTGAGCCATGCGGCTCCGTCACCTCGGTGTCGTTGAGTTCACTGTCCATCGTATCGGCGATGACTTCCATTTGGCTGGTGAGATCGCGTATGACCCGGGCGGCGTACTGGGGATTGAGGCGTGAGGTCTCGACGACACGCTCATAGTGAGGGCGGCTCGGGTTGCGCAGGTTGTAGAGCAGGCTCTCAAAATGCGAGCGCAGGCGCTGGCTCAGGGTGTCGAGACCCTGCGGACTCCAGCGCACCAGACCCACATGACGGCGTAGTGCTTCGACCGTGCCGTCGGGCAGTTGCCGTACCGCTTTGACGCGCAGCAATTCTTCCAGAATAGGGGCTGACACCGTGTCGCCGCTGTATTTTTTGGCCAGCGCCGCGAACGAGCGCGTGGCGCCCTGGAGCGGCAATTTGCGGGGATGTCCCACATAGTCCTGGTACTGCGCATCGTTCCACCAGCCCTGGAGCACCCGTTCAGCGCGCGGCGTTCCGGTCGCGGGCTGGGGGAGTTCGGACTCGTCAGCAAGGATGCGCGCGACTTCGGCGCGGCTAAGGCCGGTGACCGAGGCAATCCGGGACACAGTGCGTTTGCTACTGGGAGCGGCGGCTTGCGCGGCC
This sequence comes from Gammaproteobacteria bacterium, assembly GCA_031414335.1. GTDB lineage: Bacteria > Pseudomonadota > Gammaproteobacteria > Steroidobacterales > Steroidobacteraceae > UBA964. Next base: position 88,758 of record JANNVI010000012.1, read on the forward strand.
GCCACAAAGGCGCGTTTCGCAACGGCGTTCAGATCGCCAACGCCATGACCGGTTTCCATCAGCAGGCTCGCCAGAGGCTCCAGCACTTGGTGCGCGGCGCGCAGCACCGCCATTTTCAAGGCGTCGTTATCGTTGGAACTCATGGACCCACACGTCGCAAGCGTCTCCGCAGTGTGCCGCAGCTTTTGGGCGGTTGGGTCTATGTTGTCATAATCCTGTCAAAGATTGCAAGAAAGATCCCAAGATGAGACAGGGGCCCTGCGGGCTCTGTGTCGCCGTCACTGTCGGGGCCCCGGACTGACGGAGTGGCCTGCTTGGGCAGGATCAGCTTCGGAAAATGGCTCTGAACTCGTTGCCGCGGCGCCAGCAGCGGCCCGGCGTACACAAGATCTTCGTTGCGAAACGACTATAGTCGTGATATTAAGCACAGAACGTGGAATAAAAAAACCAATATGAAAACGTTAGTCATTATGCAGTTGGATGCCGGCTCATGGCGCGCTGGCAACCGGTGCGATCCCGATCAACTGGACCGATCGGATATTTGCCATGCGCGCGGCACTGGGGCTCAACGGATTGTCCAGCAGCTGTCGCCACATCGCGGGACGATCTATCCAGCGCGGCCGCAAATCCAGAACCGTACGCTCCGCGAGTCGCTCAATGTCGAGGGTGTTGCAGCGGGCGAGAATGCTGGTCACGGAATGGCTCATGCCGAGCAGAATCTCGGCGCCCACGCGATCCTGCTGGGCAATGTGCCACGCGAAATTGAGTACCGCACGGTGCAGTGCGAGCAATCGTCTCGCATGCGGCTGGCGCCTGAGACCTGGGACACCGGCCCGTCGGTATTTGGGACTGGTGGCTTGATGCCACCACTTGTCGTCCTGAAACCGCAGGTCGCACAGCAACATGGGCGTCCTGGCGATGGCCAGTCGTTGCGCGGGGGTGGACAACCGCAGTGCGCGACGGGCCGCCTCCGGGACTTTGAAGGCCAGTTTGGCGGTGACGCCCAGTGTCGCCTGATCAAACAGCAATTCCAGGGCCGAGGCATTGAGTCTTACCAGCACGGCACGCGAGTGTTCGCCAAGCCACTCTGGAGTCGATGTCACGGTCGTCATTGGGATGCGCCTCTTGTTAGATCGTTGGGGCTGTTTACTGATGATGAATAACTGAACAACAATCGTCAAGATAAAAGTGTTAGCAGTAATCTCATTTTGTTAGGATAAATATGCGTATCTCGGAAGAGCGCTACAGTCGCGACTTGCGTCGCGTCAGTTTGGCGGCGAAGTTCATTCAGCACGAAGTTCGTACGGGCCTGGTGTTGCGGTGGACTGGGTTACCTGCCAGGCGCTTGCGCAACCTGTGGGACCAGATGAAAGAGCGGGCCGCGTCAGCGGCGGTGAAGCGGCACCGCGGGCCGCCGCCCACGAATCCCAAAATATTCTTTGACACGGATACGCGCTGCGACGAGGCGTCCGCGATCGGAGTGCTATGCCGCTCGTTCCAGGTGCTGCCAGCGGCGCGAGGTCCGCAGGCGGTCAAGGGGCTGGCGTCGCTGGAGCGGGGTGAGCGGGTGTGTGCAGCCTACGAGACCTACTTGCAACTCGTGCCCAACCCGGAATTTTCTCTGGATCAGGTGTTGTTGCTGATCGAGGTGCTGACGCTAGGCGAGGCGATTGAGCTGACGCAGTGCCCGCAGTGTTCCGCCTCGATCCTGTTCGATCGGCAGGGGTCGGAGGCGATGCTGTGCACGGCGTGCTCCAAGGGCCTCACGCGTCAACGCAGGCGGCGAGTGATTCACGATCTGGGCGAGGAAGTCGACGAAGTCGATGACTTTCTCGGCGAGGTTCAGGGAAGCTTGTTTTAGAGGCCGATGTGGCCGCGCGCGAGCGACGCGTCCGTGCCGCAATGCTTTCGACCGGCATCCAGCACGGAATGGAAGCGAGCTACGTGCGACTTGAGGGCATGATCTAGCGCGGCCGAGTGGCCGCGCGAACCCGCCGCAGGACTACTCGACACAAGAGACGATCCATAGAAATGAAAAATCTCGTTAGAGCGTGTTCGTCGCCGACGGGACTGTTGTGGCAAGCAGCACTGGAACCGCGCGTGGGCTTGGATGCCCTTGCGGTAAAAGTGAAAGGGTTCGTGCCTACTTCCTCCTTCGCTACAGAACCCTCGCGATCCGAACGGCTACGCGTTACGTGGGTTCGATCTGGTCGAATCGCAGATTGCTGTTACCTACGCCACGACCGGTTTCGCGTCGCCGGCCGATCCACACGTACGTACGACCGTCATACCAACGCACTCGCTGATAGCTGCGCGACACGATGGTTCCGGCGTACGGGATCTCTTCTTCATTCACAAACCACGGTAACGTGGGTTCATTCAGCAACACGCCCTTGGCCTTGATAATCTCCCGCGGCGGCACGCCCAACTGCGGCATAGCGGCGCGCTGGAATGCGATGTCCTGGCTGCCGCCAGGACGCTGCACGGGCAGGAAAGGAACCCAGTTCTCCGGAACCGAGGTACCCAACAGATAGCGGATCGCAGCCGGAGAATCCGCGATCGGCTCGGGCAGGACGCCGCTCTTGTCGGCGGCATCGTGGCCGTTGATGCCGCGCCCCGTGGCGTCGGGGATCACTTCCTCCACCGCCCACACGACGTTTGCCATTTCGTCGCGCGCGAACTGCACGCGCTCAAGCGCGTCGCTTTCCAGCACAGCACCCACGGTGGAGGGTAGGAAAAACTGACGGTTGTATGTGCCGAGTTGGCCGCTGTTGCTGAGATTGAACAGGCTCCAGCGTTGCCATTGGTTTTCCGCGCCTTCGTCCGCCGCGCCAACCAGCAGTCGTTCGCCGAACACATCGGTGACAACGAGGCTCTTCACCTCACACAGCGAGTTCACCGGTAGTTTGTACGGCACGACGAACCAGTCGTTGCCGTACGCCAGCCCGAGTTCGGCGAACACCAATAGCAGCTGATCGGTGGTCTGCGCATCGAGCGCGCCGAAATTCACTTGGCGTTCTTCCATTTCCCAGAAGCGCGTGCTCGGCATACCTTTGAACGTTGCGGCAACGGGCAGGAAAGACATGGTTTCATCAGTCGGTGCGGGCGGCACATGCGCCGTGTCCGCGACCCTAAGCTGCGTCGCCTGCGTGTCGACCTCGAACGAATACCAGTCGAGCCGGCCACCTTCATAACGAGGAGCCGTTAGCGCTATCTGCGCGTCACCGCCGGCGGGCGCGGCGGCTCGCAATGGGTAGGAGAGGCGCGAGCTATTCCACACGGAAGGCGCAACGGCCGTCGGCTGCAAATACTGGCGCTTCATCCAGGCGGCGAACGCCTCGACGATCGGCTGCAGTAGCGGTTCATCGCCGACGTCTACCGGGACATCCGTCCTGAACGTGTTGGCTGCGATGGCCCGCAACGCCTTCTCGCCATCGAAGCACGAGCGTCGCGTCGCAAGATACAGGTTGAGGCCGTCGACCTGGCCTCGAAACTCGGTCTCAGCGTTCTGCGGGAAAGCAAATGCGGTCAGATAACGCGGCCGATATTTCGCCCGCAACGCGGGCGTGTGCAAGCGCAGGAAATACTGCGCGGCCTGCACGCGCAGGGCATGCGTGAAGGGCACGCGCTCGCGTTCGACGGCGGCTTCAAGGGGCACCGTGTCGTTGTACACCTGCGGCTCGCCGCTGCCGAGCCGCACGCGATCCACCGCAATTGTGCGCGTCACTAGTCGCGCATCGACGGGCGAGCCGGCGTCCTCGGCGGTGAATTCGCCGAGTTGCCATTGCCGCGTGAGCAACCACATGGCATCGCGCACCTCGGCACGTAAGCTGCGCGAAAAATCATGGACGCGCGGCCGTGCCTCGAGGCGGTTGTAGGCCGTGACAGCCGGTTCGCGATACGCCTCGAACAACAGCCCTTCAGTTTCGAGCATGACTGCGGTTAGGTTCGTCATCGCGTCATCCTCCATCCGTCCGGTTGGCCGCCATGGCGAGCACCGGCATGCGAATCTCAGCGAGCACCATCGAATAGTCGAGCGACACGCTGGCGGCGCTGGTGCTGAACTCCGCCACTACCGCCGGCAGCAGCGTGCCGATCCCCGCTTGGTTCCCGATCGAGTCCGGCTCGACCGCGCGCAGCTTCGCGCGGCGAAACGTGTCGAGCACCGACTCCACGAGATCGTCCCAATCCCAGCTACCCGTCTCGTGCGGCGTGACTGCGAGCAGTATGGCTTGGGGCGGCGCACTGTTAGGCGCGTTGTAGTTGAACGTGATACCCGTGACCTCCTCACGCGTCGGTACCGACTCGACCCACTCATCAATGATCAGGCCGCACTGCGGGCCGGCAGCGGTGAATCCCTGTGGCAGGTGCTGCGCCATCGACACCGTGTCGTGCGTCACCTGCATGGTCGCAGGGAACTCAGCGCCGAGCCAGGAATCGCCGGTGCGGAAGGGTAGTTGAATAGCCGCGAGTGACAGCGGATCGGAACGACTCGCTTCGGCCATGGCGCGGACCATTTCGAAGTCGTGCACCAGCGGGCGCACACAGGCGGCGCCATGCAGCCATTCCTCGACCGGCAGCTTCACGCCTTTGCCGCGTAAATGTGCTAGCAGGCTGTCCCGGTTCGCGTCGGCCTGATCGACAGCCGCGACGTCGCCAAAGACGAAACGCGGCAGGAGTATCAGGTCGCTTCCCATCCAAGCTTTCACGGCGTTGCTGAGTAGCGAAGTTACTTCTTCGGCACGTGTGGCCGTTGCCGCGTCGGCCAACTGCTTATCGGTGGCCGGTCCCAGCGTCTCGGCGCGCTTCACGAGCGTGTCGGCCTGGTCGACGAGCAAATTGCGTTGCGCGACGTTGCCACCGAAGGCCGAGCGCGGCATGGCGTAGCTGAACCCGCTGCGCGCCACGTTGAGAAGCGCTGTGCGAAGCGCGTCGATGTCAGCGACGACCGTTGAAGTGCGCGCGGTGTCCGCCGCAGTCTTGAGTGCGGGAAACAGATTGCGCACGGCGCCCAGGCGCGCGGTCACACGCGTGATGAGTTCGTTGGTATCTATGCGACCGGGATTGACCGGGCCGGCATCGGGATCTTTCGAAGCGCTGAAGAAATGCCGTGCGTCGAGTGCGCGCGCCGTGCCTAACAACCTGCGCAGGCGATCCGCCAGCGGCAGTACCTCGGCAAACGACCGTGCGCCGGTACCCGCGTCGGCGAACGTTATACGCACGATGACATCGTCCGGCAACCCGCGGACCGTCGCGAAGCGGTGGCGGACACGGGTCTCGAGTTCGGCCGCACCGCTCGGCTCGGCCTGGCTGCGTACGATAAAGACGAAGTCGATGGGCTGCATGTTCAGCGCGGCAAGAGAAATGGTCGAGGTGATGGGGCCGGCACTGTCGTTGAGCACCACGCCACCGGCATCTACGGCCGATACAGTGCAGCAGATCTCATCGGGCGCACCCAATAAATCGCCGAGCCACGCGTTGAGCGGCGGATCGAGGCGCGCGCGCTCGGTCAGCGGGATTGGATTCCACGGATTGGTGGCAACGTTGTTGTTGAGTTGCACGGCCAATCGCTGCGTGAAGGAGATCTGCGTGCCGCGGGGAGTGTTCAATACCTCCACGTCAGGTGGCAGCGTGCCGTTGCCCGCCGACTGCAACACGGCCGCGGCACGATCGAAATTGCCAAGCGCAAGTTGGTAGGCAGACTCCGCAGTCAATACATCGCGCAACGCGTCCAGCGTGTTTTCGATGGAGGCCTTTTCCGCGGTAATCGCATTTTGCTGAGCGGTGCTGAGGCCCGCGAGGCTGGCGATGCCATATGGAAAAGCAGTGCGGGTGAGCGCCAGCGTGAGTCCATTCACGACCTGATAGTCTTCGCGTACTTCGGCGGCGCCGGTGCTGCTGCTGTTGGCCTGCGGCACGCGTGTGCGCAAGATGGGAAACTGGGCGCGGAAAATGGGTTTTAGCTGATCGAGGATCAACGGGTTGGGCGAGCGTGTGGTCCAGTCGTGCAGGCCTCGCTCGAACTGCATGCCCAACAACGTCTCAAGCGTCTGCCCATTGCGAATGCCTTCGAGAAGATAACGCGCGCGCTGCACGCGGCCCGAGGACAGGTTCACGGCGAGCGCGTCGGGGTTGGCCGAGGAAGCATGCGTGAGATAGCCGCTGCGCAGCAACGCGGCGGCAGTGGCGTGGTTGAGCGACGGTGCGTGTACGTAGCCGCCATTGGCCGACTCCTTATAAAGGTTCGACTCTCCGGGTACAGCCGTGCGGCCGCTTCCGGCCGCGTGCACGCGCTCGAGATACCCGTACGCCCCGAAATAGGTGCCGGTGCGCCGCTGCTCGGTCGGCGCTCCGAGGCGGCGCTGCCGCTCCAGTCGGTGTGCGAACAAGGAGGTCTGCCAAGCGTCTAGCCGATAACTCAGCGTGTCAATGTGCTCTACCAGCGCGCGCTCAAGGCGCGCGGTGGGTAGGGCGCGCAACACATTGAGCGCGGCCAGCTGCTCCTGCACGCCCGCTCCGGCGTCGTGCGCCATCTGCGGAGTGTGCACGAGCGCGAGCAAGGGTGTTGGCGCCGCGTCGGCCACGATGCGATTGGCAGGCGCGCGCATCACTTCCCAAACCGACGGTGTAGTGCTGCTTACATTGAGGAATTTGCGCGAGCGCACCAGCTCGTCGGCTTTGATCTCATGTGCGCCGAGGAATCGATGGATTGCGCGAGTGCCCTCCATCACCAGCGCAAAGTGCAGCATCATGTACAGCAGAGCGCCGGGGCGCGCCGCGCCACCGAACTGCTGTGCTTCGAGTGCCGCAGCATCGGTGGCATTCGCTATCAGCCAGTCGATGTAGTTGGCGCCTGATGCTGCGTAGGCTTTGATGGGCGCCTTTTCGGATAGTGGCAGGCCGTCGATGAGCTGCTTCGCGTCGAGTGTGGTCTGGTAGTGGCGCCAAATGAGCTGCAACACTGCCGGCAACGGTTTGGCGCTGCCGTCAGGCTTTTGTGTGGCATAGCCCAGTTGACGCAGTAACGTACGCGCGCCCATGCTCTCAATGAACATCTTCATTACATCGTCGGAGTCGGTACCGCCCCAGGCGAAGGACTCGAGATTGCGCAGATAGTCGTAGCTGTAACCCACACGCTGGTGAAACTCGACCGAGGTCGGATGCAGTCCGAGTACTTTGAGCAGGTTGGTTGAGCCCATGCCATCGCCGCCGGTGTCGAGTTGCGTGACATCGGCGAGCTTTGCGCTCCAGGCGTCGTCAAACACACGAAGCGCGCGCACGAAGAGGTCTTCGAAACGGTCAACCTGCGGCGCGGCTACGGCTGGGCCGACGTGGCTGTCGGCGATGCGGCTGCCGGCGTTGCGTTCGGTCGCATGTGGTTGCCATCGCGCCAGCGAGCTCGTCAGCAAAATGCCGTAGGGCTGGTTGCCAACGCGAATCGCGGCGATAGGTCCGCGGCCGGTGACGCGATCCGTGAAGTGACGGCGAAGCGCAAGGCGCGAGCTCTCGTCGATCACGTCGTTGAGCATCTGATCCAGGTAGTAGCCCAATGTGCCGGCGTACAGCGCGCGATTCATGGCCACCGCTTCGACGTGGTCGTGCTGCTGCGCGCCATCGGCATGCAGCAGCGGCTGATAGTCAATACCCAGGAAATCCGCGAACCGCTGCCCGTCGCTGGCGGCGCTGCGATCGTCGGTAGGAACGAATCGTGCGGGTCCGGCGCCGGCGACACCGGTTTCGCCACCGCGCGTGAATCCGGAATCATTGCCGTCGGTGTTGTTAGTGGGTGTGCCCTGCTGCAACAACTCGAAGCCCGCGTTCGAGTAGTGATGATCGTCGATCAGCGCTTCGACCATGGATTGCGCCTCGGGCGCGTCCGCCGAGAGTTTGAGTCCGAGCACCAGCAGTCGATCGAAGCCATGTTCGACGTCGTCCGCGCTCACCGTCACCCGGAATGCCATGCCGCAGTCGACAGCACGCGTAAAGTCGCGCACCCAGTTGAAGGCCGTGCCGAACTTCAGCGAGTTGCCGACCGCTTCGCGTGACAGAGAGGCATCGTCGGCAGTGGTATCAATCGGCGAGGGGCCTAACACCACGATGTCATCGATTCGTGCGCCTACTTTGAAAATGTGTCTCGTGCCGCCTCGCCAAGCCATGAGTACGAAATGCTCGGGCAACACGCGCGAGTGCGGTGCCTGGGTCCAGGCGTCCGGTTTGGCCGCCAGCGACGGAAATTCCAGCGCGAGCCCTGCATCGGCCCGGGCCGCACCCCAGTTCAGTGGCTGTGATTGCTTGGCGACCCAGGCCGCACGATTTCCACCAAAGCGCTTGGCCAGAGACTTCCACGCTGCGCTCTCGTGAGCGGCATCGCCGCTCGCAGCGCGATACGCCGACCAATATCCCTCGCCATGCTCGATCTCGGACGCGGTCAACACCGGCTCGTGATTGTTCACACCGATGTCATCCGGATAAACACGCACCCAGAGTTCGGCACCTCCGAGCGGTAGATCGGTCTTCCAGCGCGTTTCGATACGCAACGGCAGAAGCGTGATAGGAAGGCTGTCGTCCCAGGAGCCGATGAGCTCGGGCGGCTCAAGCGTCTGGTATAGCCCGTCGATGGCAGCCGTCAGGTCGTGGTCGCGCTGAGTGCGAGTGCCCTTTGCTTCGTCGAGCTTGACCTGGTGGTCTTCCTTGGCCTGGCCAAGGTCTACCCGCTCCGCAGCGGCTGCGATTACATCAATATGGCTGCGCAGCTTGGTGACGTGCGCGTCAAGCGCGCGCCTTTCCTTTTCCAGTTCTGCCGCCGCGTCCTGGGCAGCACGGGCTGCCTCCAACTCGTGGCGGTCCCGCTCGAGAGCCGTTGCCAGCGCAGCGCGCTGCGACTGCGCGGTTTTGAGCGACTCCTGAAGCACGTCCCGCGTTTTCAGCGGTGCTTCGGTGAGTGCGTTCGCGAGCTGCGCGATTTTGCGCTGTAGCGCAGTGACGACCCCAGGACCTGCTTCGATGCGCTGGCTAAGGCGTCTGATGGTAGCTTCGCTCGGTGCCAGCTCTTTGACCTTGTCGGCCAATGCCGCGCTGCGTGCGATTTCAGCGGCGAGCTGCTTGCGCAATACGCGTAAATCAGCCTGAGCGGCCGGATCCATTGCGCCATCGCCGCGGGTTTCGCGCGCCATCGCCCGCGTGAGCTGTATGTCGCGCAACTGCTGTAGATAATGCTCCTGGCGCGCGGCGTCACGCGCCTCGCGGGCACGGCGCACGGTGGCGGCGGCTTCGGTGTAGCCGGCCATCAGAGCCCCTCCAGCATTTCTTTGGCATGTACGGCGATCATCACCGGTCTCTGCAAGAGGATTGCGGCCATGCGCGCCGAATCGCTGCCCCACTGAGTGAGATTCTCACCGGGTCCCGCGGGTATGAACCCCTGCGGCGGCACCGTGATGTCAATGAACTGTTGGCCCGCTGGGAATTTGTCCCACGACAGATCGCTCCATGTAAACGGAGTGGCGGCGTCGTCGTCCGGTGAGAAGGCAACATCCATGCCGAACCGCGGTTCGCCCGGCAGCTGCTGTATGACGAAAAAGTAACCCCAGTCGTCGACATCGCTGCGCGGATCCGCAGCGCCTTTCGCCTGCTCTGCCGTGAGGTCAAAGCCGAAGAATCGAATGTCCGGATCCACCGACGCCTTGAACACCGGAAACTTAATCTCGCGCTGCATGTCGGCCTCGCTCTCGACATTGACAATCATCGGATTGCTGAGCGGCTGCGGATTGCCGTTCTTGTCGCGCGCCAAATGTGCCTTCTGCGCGTAGATGAGCGTGTTTGGATATTTCTTGAGCAGATCGCCGCGCACCGTGAGCACCACCTGTTCGCCGGGCGGACGCTTCGGATTGCGATGGGTGCCGAGGGCAGACGCCTGCGTCCACGTGTCCAGCGGCGTGATGTCCTTGCTGCGCTCAGAGACCTCGCTGGCGCTGACACCGGCTGGGGCCGCGAGAATGCCGCGCGTGTCCCAGAACTGGCGAAAATAGCTGCCACGCTGATCGGTCGGATATTCACGCCACAACAGCTCTTTGCCGAACTCGCAGTTGATGCCAGTGAGGTAAGCCTCAATGAATGGCGGATTGGTCTCGAGAAGCGTGATGCTGTTAGGTGGAATCAGTTGCAGATTCGGCAGCAGCAGTTCCGAGGAAATATCGCGCAGCTTCTCGTACATGGGGTCGTCGAAATCCGGGTATGCCATCGCTGGCACGAGGTGCTCTGGCTCAAGGAGCCACTGCGAATCGAAAGTGAATTTAACCTCAGATGCCACGCGACGCGGAAATGCCTTCAGCGGATTGACTGCCGCGGCCAATTTGACGTTGGCGTTCTGCAAATCGAAGACCGGGCGCTTGCGCTCCGTGGCCTTGATGGTCAGGCGCTCTTCGAGACGCGTGGCCGCCCGGCGAAAGGCCCGCGCCTGCGCGCTCTCGGCGCCCGCGGCGCCGGGTGTAAATGTGCTAACGGTAGTGAAGGTCACGCCAACGGCAGCGCCCGAGGTGCGTTCGGTGTTGAGCGTCACCTCGGTACTGCCAGCGGCGACTGCCGGCACGACCGGATCGATTTCCACGAAGCGGAATGAGCTGCGCGGTGGCACGCGTTGCAACACATCGACCACTGCGCCCGGCGAGGTAATGCTTCCAGGACCCGTTTGAATGCCGGGCTGCGACGGCGGATGGTTCGTCGCCCAGCGTGCGGCGACAACGAAGACTGCAAGAGCCAGCAACACGAGTGCGATGGCGACCGTCCACGCGCCCGTGACGTAGCCCCACCACAGCAGCAGCAGGAGCAGGATGATCAGCAGCAGTCGTCGATGGCGAACCAGCGCATCGAGCCAGCCGGGCAGGGTCGCGGCGGGCGGCAACTTCTGCGCGAGCTTGGTATCGGTGGCGAGGTCGCCGGCAGGTTGTTTGGGCGGCGCGGCTTTGAGCGTACCGTCGGCCAATCCAACCACCAAGTTGTCGTGTGTAAACGCGGGATCCCGGCGCGCGATGCGGCGCGCGAACGGGCCACGCGGGCGGATGAAGCGTCGCATGGCACCGCTGACCGCGGCTGGCGGCAGCATGCTCTCAGTCATGAGATGCGCGAGTGTGGTCGGCGAGCCGCGCACTTTGCGCAGCGTGCTGGCGAAATAAGTGATGGAGCGTGCAGGACTGAACTTCGCCGCGAGGTTGAGATACACCGCGTCGCTCGCGCGCATGGCATAGGCGGCGAGGCGGATCAGGCGATTTGCCTCGAGTACTTTCTGCACCTGCGACCAGGCACGCGCCACGTAGTTTTCCTGATTCTCCTGCACCACGCGCACGCCAAAGCCGGCCGAAACGCGTGACCGTGGATCGCGATTGAGCGCGTCCAGCCAGCCAGCGCGAGCCACGTCGACAACGTGCACGCGCGCGTGGTGTTCGCCGTAGATTGGCGGAGACACAACAGGCAATGGTGCGGTGGCCGGGTTGTTGCGCCGTTGCTCGGGGAAATTGAGCACGGCGGCGAGCTGCTGCAGGAATGGCCGCGTGGCGTTGAATACCAGCGGTCGCGGCTGCGTGGTGGGCGCCTTGAGCGCGCCTTGCAGTCCGACCACGGTCTGTTTCTCGTCGGCGGGCACAACCTGGCCGATATCGGTGCCGGTGGTCAAGCCCCAGCCCGGCTTTTCTCCGTCCATGCCGCGAATGCCGACGCGCGCATCAGCAACTTTGGGTTCGAGTCGCTTCACCATGGATTCGAAGTCTTCGTTCTCGCCGGTGCGAAAGCGCCACTGATGGTAGACCGGTAATTCGACCGCTCCGGCTGCGGTGGTCCACGCCGGCTGCTGTGCGCTCACATCTTTCGGATTCTGACGCAAGCCGGCGAGCCGGCCCGTTTCGAAGGCGGGTACTACGAAGGCGCCGTAAGGCGTGTTAGGTTTGAGTTTTCTCGGGCTGGTCAGCCGGCAAATGATGCGGTCGGTGTTAGGATGGTCAGGCTTGTGGAGCGATTCGAGGAAGGCTTCGAACTGCGAGGCGCTCGTAAAGGTCTCGTTAGTATGGACATGGGCCCAGGCCCAGGACTGGGTGAGCAGCGGCAAAGACGCGGTGGACGTCACCTTGATGACCGGCAGGGGCAATCGTTTGTCGTCGAGTGTGAACTCTCCCGGTGTCTCGTCGGTGTCTTCCTCGAGCACCACGAGCACGAGCCACGGGCGCAGCCGGTTGCCGGCCGGACCGGCCGGTGTGTAGCGCCACAACAGGTCTTCGTCGTAGAAATCGATGAATGCGAGATAGTTAGGCTCGAAGTCGGTCACCCAGTCTTTGGGTTCAGTGCGCACCACGTTGTCGAGACTGATACCGACCACATCACCCGGGCCCTGCAGGGCAAATTCTTTGTGCACCGGACGCGTGTTCACATTCACGTCCACCGGCACACTGGCACGTTCCTTGGCCGCGCCATTGGCAGCGCCGAGCGTGTCCGTTTCGATGATGCTTCGACCGATTCCCTTGCGGAGCCAGGAGCTGAAAGTGTACTTGCCGATAGTGAGGCTCATGCGGCCTCCATGGACAGTTCGTGGGCGGCCAGCACCTGGATCTCACCCGCCTCGGCTAGGTCTTGCCGAATCAGTTGGTCGCGCAGCGCATAGGCCTCGGCCTGGCTGCTGGCGGTGTAGTGGGTGGCGGCGGGAGATAGATCAGACACCTTCACCACATGATAAGCGCCGGCATCGACGGCCACCGCCGCCGGACCATTGCCGCCGGCCTTGCGTACCGCCACGGAGAGCTTGTTAGTGCTCACCGCGCCGCCCAGACTCAGGCTATCCAGAAACACCTTGGGCAACGCCCAGCGACCCGCAGGCTGAGTGACCTTGCGATGCACGTAGCTCATTTCGTAGGTGACATCCATGTCGACGTTCGCACCGGCCGAGGAGGCATCGCCAGTGGCGAAGCGCAGTCCACTCGACATCGACTCGAATGACTTGCGTGACAGCTTGTCGTTGTCGCTCAGAGTCAGAAAATTGGAGATCGCGAATTCTTCGCGCGCGGGCTCCGAACCACTGCCGGCCCAAGTAATCGAGAATGTGGTTTCGGCTGCTGGCCGCTGATTGCCGAATTTCTCGATGGCCATGCCCAGTGGCACCACTTTCTGACTGACGCTGAGCACGCCGAACGGTGGCAGCAGCAGCGTGTCCTTGGGTGGCTCGACCTGACGCAAGGTTACGGTTTGGCGAAGATTGCTTGGCAGTTCGGCGACCCAGTTCCGACTGTCCTTGACGGCGTCCTCGACCCGCGTCAGCACATCAATGAGGTCGAGCAGCAGCTCGACCGGATCGAAGCCCCAGGTCTCATCGAAACCTACGCTGATGCTGAAGAACAGCAACTTGAGTCGCGCATCGCCTTTGGCATGCCACGGTGTCGGGCCCGACAACTCGCAGGAGACGTCGACGCCTGCGAGCACGTCCGAGCCACGTCGCAGCGCGAGGCCGGCGTAGATATTGGCAATGAAATGGAATGGGATGTATTGAACCAGCAGGTCGTAACCCATGAAGCCGTAGATATTGAAACCTGCTGCTTCGGCGTACAGCTCAACGCGCGCGCCCGATTGCAGTGTATTTGCAGTTTGCGCAAAGTACATCTGCGCCATGATTCTCGGGTTGTCGCCCGACATTAGCGCGATGCCGAGACGCTTCATGGACGTGAGGTCCGACGGCACTTCCTTGAACGCTGGATGGAAGCCGCCAATGCTCATGATGAGCATCTTCTGTGCGCCCCAGCCAATGCGTAGCGCCATGTCGCCGCTGAGGGTGAAGACCAGCAGGCTGGAATCGAACAACGAGGCATCGAACCAGATGAGGCCTTTGTCGAGGTCGATGCCGCCGGCGAAATTCACCTGCAGCTTGAGGATAGGCGCGTCTTCGGTGGGCAGGATGCAGCGCAGAACACCAATGATGGTGAGTTGCGGCGCTGGAATGTCGAGGATGATGCCGAGTTCCAGCGTGATGATGGCTGGAGTGCCCCAGCCGAGTTTGCCCATGGGCGCTACGACAAAGTGGCCCTGCGTAATGGGGAAGAAGGCCTTGAGGTCGCTGACGATCTGGACGATGTTGCCGATCACATCCGGCGGGAACAACACGCTGCTCACACCGCCGGTGCGCACGCCGAGCCGCAGCGCCTCGGTGTCGAGCGAGCGGTTCAGACCTAACAACCCGCCGACGCCAATGAGCACGAATCCGTAGCCAAGCTGGATGGGCGTAAATTCCGCCGTCACCAGCAGCAGCAGTGCAAATCCCTTGCTGCCGTCGGGCATCTTCGTATTAATGATGCCGATGGCTTTGAGCGTGAAGATCCCCTTGAATGACAGCTCCAGCGCGCCGATGTATTCGCCCTTGACGTCGTCGAACGAGAGGAATCCGCCACCGGTGATCGGCCCGGCCTGCACGCGCAGGCCTACTCCCTTCGGTGGCTTGAAGCCGATATCGAGCTGAGCCGCACCCAGATTGCCGGAGTTGCCAGGCGGGAACGACAACGTCGCCGTGACACCCATGTTCTGCACCACCGCAGCGATGGGGCCTAACAAGGCCTTGATGTCCGCTCCAATGCTGATGGGAATCTTGCCGTCGCGCAGCGCCGCCGCCAGAGTCAGCGCTTCGATGGAGATAGGTCCGAGTTCGATGTGCGTTGGCAGCCGTACTTCGAGCGCGCTGCTGCCACTGAAGTAGAAGCCGCGCTCGGTCGACACGCCCATGAGCATCGTGAAGTCCGCTTCTATGAAGGTGCCCGGCAGGATCTTGCCAATGAAACCGTCGCCTTTGCGGCCGTCGATGATCACCTTGCCATCGTTGAGCTTTCCGGAAAGATCGAGCTGGCCACTCGCCGTGCCCGCGGCGAACTGCACACGGGTCAGCGCGCCGAGAGTGAAGTCGCCGAACTCGAGCCTGCTGCCGGTTGCCTGTCCGAAGATGACAAAGGGCGAGGGCGGACTTTTCTTGAGGATTAGCCTAGTACCGAAGCTACCCTCGAAACTCGTGACGCTCGGGGGCGTGAAGGTGACGCTGCCGTCGGTGCGTATTGCAAGCTCGGTGCCGAGCGGAATGGTGGCGGCGGCCTCCACCTCGAGCTTGGCGTCGGGTCCGAGTGGGATCGTAATTGTCCCGGTCGATAGATTGTCCCGCAGTCGGATCGCAAGCCCCGAGGCACCGGTAGTTGTCGGCACCACCTCGAGAAAAACCAGGTCGAGCCGTTTCGGCGTGGCGGTATCGTCGTAAAACACCGGCAGCCCGGACAGTCCGATTAGCTTGTCGAGTCGCGGAAAGAGCTTGCTACCGTCGAAGCTAGCATCCCAGCCGTACAGCGCTACCGCTTTGGCGGCTGGATCGCTGAGCCAGTCACCAATGGCGTTGAAGTGATAGGTGTGGAGTGTGAATTCAGGATTCGTTGGATCTGTTGAGCCTTCGTTGAACTCCTCACGGTCGAGAAGGCCGACGAACTCCAGCGCGTCGTTCAAGCCGCGGATCGCGTCCAGGTAGCGGCCGAGCAAAGTATTGAAGATGCGTGCCGCGATGACGCCGGCGTTGGGAACAGCGAGACCATTGGCCGCGGTGCCCAACGCATCGAGTGCCGAAATGATCTCACCGACCTTGACCGTCGCCAGGATTGATTTCTGGCCGGCTGTACCCCAATCCGCCTCGGGCTCGTGGTTGATCGCCTTGATGATGTCCGTTACCAGCGCGATCAACGCGTCGGTATTGGCGACGATGGTTGTGAGCGGACCGGAAAGACTCGCCACCTTCGCGTCGGTGAGCGTGAATCCCATCTCGGCGAAGAAGACCTTGGTGCGAGGCGCCACCAGATCGTTCTTCAACGGCGCGATGATCGCCGACAGCTCGGTAACGACGCTGGCAAGCGTATCGCGTGCCTCGGTCACGCGATGGTCTCGACGGCGTCGAGGCGTTTGAGGATGTCGAGGCAGTCGTCGAAGGTTTCCGCCTCGGCAAGCGCCATGAGCGTGTCGCCTTGGCACTCAAGCGCCTGTCGAAGCAGATAGCTTCCGTCACTCATCAGTATCGTGCGTAGACGCGCTAGCAATGTCGCACGGCGTACACCCCGATTTTCATTCGGCATCCGCGGCGCATCGCCGCGCAAGTGGTTGAGTGTTTGAGCGAGAAATGCGGGTCCCTCGAGGCGGTGCCAGGCGGTCTTCCCGGCGCGTGAATTCCGCACGATGTAGCTGATCTCGCGCTGATGCTCGGACAGCAACGCGAACAATTGTCTGCCGGCGTCGCTCATCTGAATCCGGTCTCTCAGCAGTGAGAGTTGCGATTCTTGGGCAACATCCTCGGTGGCAGCAGAATCGGCGGAGGCCAGCACCAATCCGGGCGGGACACCGGGCGTACCCCGGGATAAATTGGCGGCGAGGCCACTGCCATCGGTCGCGCCATCGCTGCCATGCGACGTGCCACCCTTGGTCACTATGTAGACGCCCAACTTGTCGAGTACCGGCACGATGTGCGAAGCCCAGGTCACCTCGTATTGGCTGCCTGGCCGCTGCACTAACGGCGGTCCGCCGAAGAGAATGCCGATGGCCTTGTTGTCTCGATCAACGACGATCGAGCCCGAGTCGCCGTTATCCGAAAAAGAACGTTGGCCCCGACGATTCTGGCCGGGCAGCACTGACAGTGATCCCTGAAACGTCGGGTCAATCATGATTTCGATCATGTCGTGCAAAACTGTCAGGGTATTGCCTGGGCTCTCAAAACCGATCACATTGACACCGACAACAATTCCGACGGTTCGCCCGGTGGAGCGTCCTACCTTCCGAACCTTGTTAGCAGCCGTGCCGGTCACAAGTGCCGCACGCAACGCCACATCGTCATTGGTAATCTGGCCGTATTGATCGCGCGGCACGTCGACGAAAATCGTCGTATCGCCACAGACATCACGGACATCCGTGATCCAGTCCTTGAATGGCGAGGCAGGCGTGGTGTCCGGCCCCAGCCCCTTGATGGTGTGGCTGTACTTCACACGGGCTTCGCCACAGGTGCTCCCGCAACAAACGCTTCCCACATCTATTTTGGCAATGCCACAGTCGATGTAGGGCGAAAAAGTCTTATACGGAACCTCTCCCTTGAAGATCGCATAGTCGACCGCGCCGAGAAACAGCCCAGGAGCAGTGTCCGTGGTCTTCGATGCGTAAGGTTGATAGACGTAGTCGTGCGTGTCGCAACCGGCCGCCGTGAGCACATGGTGATTGGTAAGCAGGTAGACATTGTCATCGGCCGAGCCGCTCCTGCGTTTCCTGACGAGACAACCGAGGGTGCCGGCGGCCATGCAGGGTCCCGTGGGGCTCAACGATTTTTTTCGCGGCTCGATCTGGATGCCACCCATGATCACTGGTTCGCGCGCGTCGGTGCCCCCGAGATAGTCGGGGTTGCTTTCCTGCTCGCGAAGCGCTTGTGCGACGCGTACGTCCACGCGATAGCCTTCGAAGCTCCTCGGAATCAACTCTTCCGGCGAGAGATCGGCCGCAGCACGCTTTTCCCGCACAAATACCTGGAAGCCCAGCCCGACTTTGAATTCGCCAGCGGTGCTGACATGCCCGTATCCAACGCCCAAGACGCCTGGAATGGCGCCGAGCTCCTTGCGCGCGCGCAGATACGCGGCCTGGAACTCTTTGTGGTTTGAACGAATGTAATCATTGGTCTTCGTGGACTCGCTCATGCCGGGGCATCCTCCGGCAAGTGGCCGCGCCGTTCCGTGTGCACGTGCGGGCGAAGGTTGTCGAGGAATTCCGTAAGCGTCCGGCTGCCGCGCGCTGCAGCTAACAACGCTCCCCGGTTTCGCGCGAGTGCGCCGCGCAGGGCGGCACTGCCCTGCATTGCAAGCGCGGTACCTACGCGAGCCATCGCTTCTTCAAGCGTCCCAGTGGGTGGTGTGGGCAGCGACTCCTGATCGCCGGCACGCAGGGAGTTAATTGCGTTGGCAAAAATCGCCGGGCCTCCAACACGGTGCCACACAACACTGACTCGGCGATTCGTCGTCACGAGGTTGACAATCTCCTCGCGGTGTTCTTCGGCCAGCGCCCAAAGCCACCGGCCGGTGGGGTCCGCTTCGATGCGAGCGCGAGTGCTCGCATACAGTTCGGCGCCGCTGGGGGAGAGTGGCATGGGAAAAGTCGCGCGCCGCATATCCACTTGGGCGCCAGCGGTAGTGCCTCCACCTTTGAAGTTGGGCGTAATATCCATTGCCTGCATGACATCCGCGATATGATTTGCAAAGGTGTAATGCACGCCGTCGTCTGCCCAAGCGTAGGCAAACAACAACCCGACGATGTAACCTCCTTGATCAATGATGGCCGAGCCCGAATCGCCCTGGTCCGAAAACTGCAAATCAGTATCCTCGTGCGCAATCTGAATCTGTCGATTGAACTTCCGTTCGTCACCATTGAGCGTGACTGGCGGCAGTTCCTGGCTGACATCGGTGATGACCGTACCCACCGTCCGATCGGTCCGCATACCTACCTTGTAAACGGTCACCTGAGGTAACGCCGGGCGGCGGCCGAGGATCTGATTCGAGGGCGGTTGACCGCCCTGACTCAATCCCACGATTTCGTCACGGAAATCGAGTCCGCAGCACCGGCAGCACGAAGAGACCTTGAGCTCCGCAATCCCCGCATCCACCGTGCCGTCGAACTTGCCGTCGATGATCTCGGCGATTTCGTCGTCCCCATGGTGGGAGTGGTACGGCAGCCAACTCGCTGGAATTATCATCATCTCCGCTTCGGTGATCGACGGCTGATAGATCGAGTCTCCTTTTTTCCCACCCTTGGCCATCAGCACGTGACAGTTGGTCACCAAAACAGGCTTGCCACCGCTGTTGCGCATCGCGGTGAAACCGAATGTGCCGTCTTCAACTTCCGGCACATGTTGCGGTGTGTCGCCGAGGATCCGGTTGGTGATTTCCGTGCCGCCTTTCAGCGGGCGGACCTTGGCGCCTGCGAATTCAAGCGGCTTCGTCAAGGCTGTCACGTCTGTGGGCACGCCTTCCATGAACTTCGGAATGCGCTCAGCAGCGCTGAGCTTGGTTTCCGGCTGCTTCGCCAGCACGCAAACACGAATGCACAGATCGTTGGTTACGTTGCGCCCCTGGACTTTCACACCCACGCTCACGTGAACGACGCCGGGAATCTGGCGCAGTCGTGCTTCCGCGCCGCTATCCAACACTTTGCGAACAGCGGCATTGGCGGCGACGATTTCCTCATAAGGCTTGATTACGCGCTTTGCCATTAGTTCGGTCCCGACGAGACAATCCGCGCGAGCCGAATGTTCAGCAGCCACAGCACAGGCGCGATAGGGCAAGCGAGCGCATCACCACTTGCGCTGACGCCCCACAGGAGCCCAACTACTGCGCCGTCCTCATTACGCAGTGCGGCGCCCGAATCGCCGGCGGCGTTGAATGGCTGCGCCGGGTTCTCGGAGCGGACCAGGATCTGGCCGCTCGTCCTGACATTACGGCCGCCGATGCTCACCGTTTCGGAGTAGTAAGCGTCCGAGATCGTGCCGCGCGTGGTTCCAGTGCTGGCGCCCACCTTGTGCACGGTGTCGCCGGCCGACACGGCCGGGGCCGCGGACTCGGGGATGAAACGACTGTCGTTCGCCAACTCGAGCTCGGCGGTGGCGCAGTCGACGTATACGTCATTTGATGCATGCCGCACGGTACCGCGCCGTCCGTGCCGCGTGCGCGCCACGCGTATCGGCTCGACCTCCGGCAGCCACACCGGCTCCTGTTCGCGTGCGCCCGCGCCGAACAGGACGTGTTCGCTGGTGAGCATCACGGGCTTTTCCTCGTCGAGCGTCAGTGCGAAGCAGCCGAGCGTGCCCGGGATGCCGCGCGCATTCGCGATCCGCGCTCCGGCGCGCAGCAGTACTGCCGACCGATGGTCCCAAGCACTCCCCATCTTTTCTTCTTCCTGGTGCTCGCGCCTGCCGGCGCATCGCATCCTGTCAGTGAAGATTATTCGCGGAACTAGACCTGATTCCCGTCCGAGTATAGCGCTGGCTATTGGGCCAATGCTACACGACGCTCTTCTGCATTCCGCTGCAAACAATCGGTTGACCGAGACGTGCGCTGTGGCCTTCTACTATGGATGCTCCGCTCTTGCGAAGGGCAAGGTGTCACTTTGGTTTGAGGAACAAAACACGGGCGAGAATGCCGGACCAGAATTTGCTCGCGAGATCCTGTCCTTGCTTTAGGGATTTAGTGTCAGACGTAGGATCGGGTCGGTAACATCCAATGAAAAACCAAATCGGGGGGCCGATGGTCCGCAAAATGATATGCACTTTCGCCGAAGTTGCATTGTTGTCTACTTAAGCAGCGCAGGAAATATCACGCTCGGACACTACGACTCTGCGGCCAGAACATACGCTCGCGAAATCATCTGTTTCACCGCGGCATTGGTATTGATTGGCACGAGCTCTACCTCGGGATGCTGGAGACCGAAGACGCGAAACACCTCGTCGGCAAACGCCTGACCGATCGACTCGACGCCAGTAAAATCGAGCATGACGACTTTGAACCGATCAAAGCGCGCCAGCAGTCGCTTGGCCTGGGAGCGCGACACCAGATTATCGTCACCGTAGGTGGTCAATTTGACCGGCACAACCGTTTTGGTGAAACCGTAGTCGTCACCCGTTGTGAATTTGTCGAACACTTTCTTGGTGGTGCGAGACGCGTGGTTGTGCAAGCGCATGCGTACGGCCGTGCCGCGATCTTCGCTGGCCTGCAATATCCAATCTTCCGGCTTGTCGAATTCGTGCGAGAAAAATACGCCGTCTGAGAGGATCACGAACTCGTCGAACATGCGCGATGAGAAAAAAATGCCCTCGCCGGAGTGGTTACGCGGATCGGTGGTAAACTTGCCTTTGGACAGTTCCAGCACGGCATGCCGCTCGTCCTGCAAACCCAAAGCGGCCTGAATTTTCCGGAAAATCCCAACGCCATCATCAGCGATCAGTATCTCGGTTGATGCGGCTGTTTTCGACACTTTGATCGTCACCGACGATCCACCGGAATGATCAATCACGTTGTTGAACATTTCTGTGAACCCGTGGTGCCAGATGTTCATCACATTGCCGGGCAGTTTGCCTAACAGCGGAACAATGTCAGAACGCCAGACTTCATCCTCGGTCAGGTTCGTGCCGAGCGGGTAGGTCTTGGACCATTGTTCGAGCGGTGCCAGACGATATTTCTTGTTGCGCGTCTTGCCGGCCTCAACGACAGCGCCCTCGTCGATCAGCCGGCGGAGATGTTTGTGGGCGGCCTGTCTGGAGCATTGAAATTTTTCTGCCATGAGGCGCGCGATGTCCGCAGGGTGCCCATCGAGATTGCTGACGATAAATCGCCGTATATCCTCGCCGCGGGGCCGCAGTGTTTTCATGCCAAAGATTGTCAACCATGGGAACTATCTTTGTCAATCTCATGGTCGAAATTGTCAACTATCGGGGCTCGCGCTGTGGGCAACCTTCTTAGCTACACTACTGTGCAAGACGGCCGGGACGCCTACCACGCAGTAGAGGGTGCGTTGCTAGTGCCCATGCGATTCAAATCGCACTTGAACACCCTCGCCCGTGCGGCGTAGGACAGCGCGCTATGGCGCGAGGCGTTCACATGCATCTTGGTACCGTCCAAAGCGATCGTGCCCAACTTGAGCAACTTCATCCAGCCGTCTTGCGTACTCGGCGGGCGTTCTACCGCCCGGCGATTTCTTCGGCAACTCCTCGTTGTACTCCTGACGCCAGGCTTCGATGATTGCGCAAGAATGAGCGAGCGACTCGTTCAGGCATTCCAAGCTGAGACAGGTCAAGATTACGGCCAGAATCTACTGGATCCCGATGCAGGCCGGGGCATTGCGCAGGCTGTCCGAGCGCACCTGCGTGCACCATTAGGTGTACCTGCCATTAGGGTGTCGACGTGGAGTTGGCGAATTGCAAGCAGGGGCGGCGAGTCGCCAAAGTGCGGTGGCATGCACATTTTCATTGACGAATCGGGTTCCTTTGTACAAGGCGCGGGTGCGCGCGGAATCTCGTTGGTGGGCGCACTCGTGATCCCTGGCGGCCGACTTGCAAACGTCCAGCGAAATTACGCCGCAATCCGTCCGCGCCTTCCGAAAGAAAGGGGTGAGGTGAAGGGCCGCCTGCTGACCGACATCCAGGTGCAGCAAGTGACGAATCTACTTCGCCGGAACGAAGCGATGCTTGAACTCGTCGCGATTGATCTGAACATGCACACCGCCAATGACATTCATACCCACAAGCTTGAGCAAGCGGCTGGAATTACTCGCGGCCTAACTGAGAAGCACCATCCAAACCTGCGCGCCGAGGCTGCGGCGCTCGCGCAGCGTGTAGCTGCATTGCCCAATCAACTGTACGTGCAGGGCGTTGCGATGACTGAGCTAGTTTGGTGGGTGTGCCAGCACGCCATCAATTATTACGGCCAGCGGCGGCCAGAGGAGCTTGCCAGCTTTCACTGGACGATTGACGGCAAGGATAAGACCATGACTAATTGGGAGGATGTGTGGCAATCCATCGTGCTCCCGCTGTTGCAAAGTAAGAGCATCAAAGAGCCGCACGGAATCTTTGAGGGATGCGACCTAACGCACTTTGCGCGTTTCGAAGGGAATGCGCCGGATTGGCTACCACCGCCAGTGAAGGGGTCCGGCGAAACGGCAACGGATATCAAACTCTTGTTGATGGAAAATTTTCGATACTCGCCGGATATTGAGGTTGGGCTGGAACTGGTAGATATCATAACCAGCGCCACGCGGCGCGCTCTCGTCGGGACTCTTCCAGTGTCCGGATATGCCGGAATTCCCACGCTAATGATTCACCGCCGCGAACACTATATCCACCTGATTGCACTACATGAGCGCCCTTTCGTCGGCTGCCTTCCTTACCATTCGATCCTGATGCGCCGGTTCACTCGTGCCGGGCGATCCATGCTCGCGCCGCGATTCTCCAAAGGCGACTAGCCAATTAGAAGCGGTCATTTGGGCTGCGATTTCGGGGTCGACTTCACTTTAGAATCCGCCGTTCGACCGAGCGAAGTTGCCGCGATCTTGTCTGTTGAACTTGGATTGTGATGAATCCCTGCAGCTAGGCCGCTGGCGCAGCCATTCCCAGTCGTCTGCGGTCGGCGTTACTCGTGTGTCAGCAGTTTGATAAGCCCGCCGTAGGCAAAGATCGCTACTACACAGGCAGCGGATCCGCCCAACAGCACACCGACATGCACGTGCGGGTTACCAGGAAAAGCAGCAGTGAATAGTAGGGCTGCGGCCAGGCCTAACGCCGAGAGGGTGGCGAACACGCCAGTGACCCAAGGCTCGAGCAAAATGAGCACGGCCGAAACAGGGTATCGGACGCAATTCCAAATGATGATCAGAATCGAGAGCAAAACGGCGCTTTTGTGCTGTGTTTTGGCTGGTTTTCTGTTCGGCACACTCAAAAAGTAGCACAAACGAAGTGGTCAAAAAAGGGTGAGTTTCGGTACGTTTTGGTACGAATTAGCCAAAAAAGACCCCTGAGTTTCGGTCAAAACAGGCCACAAACTCGAACTGCACATTGACTGGTCTGCTGATGAGATGTGATCCCTCGCGATTGTGATCGCGAACCTACAAGAACACGAGGAGGGATCGATATGACAGGGGTTTCAGTTTTTGGCATGCCGCGCGTTAGCCGACTCAGCCACGTGGTGTTCGTGTGTTTGCTGTTTGTGCCGGCCTTGGCACTGGCGCAAGGGTCGCCATTTCTGACCGGCGCGAATTCACTCGTCGCCAATCTGCAGACCTGGCTCACGCCGGTGGCAGTGCTACTGCTGATTGGCGCAGCGTTCTTTGCGATGGCGAATCGCATTTCCTGGGCGTGGCCGCTGTCGATCATGGCGGGGATTGTCATTGGCTTCGGCGCACCGCAGCTCGTGGCCTGGGTCCGCGGCATGTTTGCGGTCTGACCCGATCATGACTGCGATATCGCGAAATTCAGGGCTGGTGGCGGACCCGCTTTTTGTGGGCCTCACGCGCCCGCCGATGCGGTGGGGAGTGACCTTCACGGCGTTGCTGCTGAACCTGGTGTGTGTGATGGAGGTGTTTGTGCTGACCAAGAACCTCCTGACGCTCGGGCTCGCGCTGCCGATTCATGGGGTCTCGGCACTGGTGTGCGCGCGTGATGCCCGCTTTTTTGAACTCGCGGTGCTGTGGGTGCGCGTACGGGTTCCCGTATGGCTCGGCAATGCCCGGTACTTTCGAGCGAGCAGTGCGGGACCGTTAGCCTGCCGTTACGCGCGGCGGACTCGATTGCAGGGCCCCGTGATCTGGGGTTCGCCATGAGAACTCCGAAGTCCGCGGCGCAACGCGCGCTGGCGCGATCGGCAGTCGATGTCATGGCGTCGGATCGCATTCCCTACGCTGCGCAATTGACGCCGACCGTCGTGCATTGCGTGGGCGGCGAGTATGTCCAGGTGCTCAGGCTCCGCGGTCTGGCGTTTGAGAGTGCGGATGACGAGTCGATCAATACCTGGCATGCGCGCCTGAATGTTCTCTGGCGAAACATCGCGAGTCCCCAGGTCGCACTGTGGATGCACGTCATTCGTCAACCGGGCGCGAAGTATCCACCGGGGGAATTTCCGTCGGGCTTCGCGCGGGATCTCAATGCGCGGTATCGGGAGCGGCTATCGGGCGATTCGCTGTATGTGAATGATCTTTACTTGTCGCTCGTCTATCGACCGACCGTGACCCGTGCACAGCGGGCCGTGTTTGACGTGTTTTCGAATCGCAGTGCCACGGATACCGCGCTGGAGCGGGCGGATTCCTTGGATGCCTGCCAGAAGCTGCTCGAGACGGTTCGGACTTCCTTGAGCGCGTACGAGCCAGAGGCGTTAGGGCTGTATGAACAGGGGGCGGTCCTCTGTTCAAAGCCTCTCGAATTCTTCGGATACCTGGTCAATGGTGAATGGCAGCGGATGCCGCTGCCGCGGGGGCCGGTGTACGACGCATTGGCGACGTCGCGCGTGTACTTCGGACGGGAACTCATCGAGCAGCGGACCCCCACGCAGCAGCGCTGGGGCGCAATGCTCGCGATCAAGGAATATCCAACCCCGACGATGCCTGGCATGCTGAATGCGTTGTTAGGGGCGCCGTTTCCATTTGTACTAACGCAGTCCTTTGGATTTTTGAACAAAGCCACTGCGCAGGGACTTCTGCAACGGCAAGCCAATCGCCTGGTCAATGCCGGGGATTTTGCGGTCTCGCAGGCAGAAGAACTACGGGGTGCGCTCGATGCGTTGACATCGAACGAGTTTGTCATGGGAGACCATCACCTGACGCTGCAGGTGCAGACGCCGCTCGTCAAACCGGGTACGAGCCGTCGGGACGCGGCGATGGGCGTGCTGGCTGAAGATGTCGCCATCGCACGCTCGCTGTTAGCCGACAGCGGTATGACGGTGGCCCGGGAAGATTTGGCGCTGGAACCGGCCTTCTGGGCACAGTTGCCGGCCTCCTTTAGCTGGCGGCCGCGGGTCTCGGTGATTACGAGCCGCAATGTCGCGGCGCTGGCATCGTTTCATAACTACCCAATCGGCCAGGCGAGCGTCAATCACTGGGGCGAGGCCTTGACCTTGCTCGCGACCAGCGCGCAGGGGCCGTACTACTTTTCGTTGCACGCGAGCGATCCGAGTGAACCCGAGGGCGGGGCGCGACGGGATATCGGGCATACGCTCATTTGCGGGCCCACGGGATCCGGCAAGACGGTGTTCATCGGATTTCTGATGGCGATGGCAGTGAAGCACGGCGCAACCCAAATTGTGTTCGACAAAGATCAGGGTTTGGAGGTATTGGTTCGGGCGCTCGGCGGTGCGTATTGCCCGCTCGCCATGGGCGTGGCCACCGGCCTCAATCCCTTGCAGCTCGAGCTGACACCGGACAACACACAGTTTTTGAAGCACTGGCTGCGCACGCTGGTGCGGCCGCGCATCGGCGGCACGGAGTTAACCGCACGCCAGGACGCCGATCTCGAACAGGCGATGCGCGGCACGCTGGCGCTTGAGATCGGAGCGCGGCGCTTGTCCCGCCTGCTCGAATACCTGGATGCGACTGATCCCGAGGGACTGCATGCGCGGCTCGCGCCCTGGTGCGAGTCGATGGACGGCGAGTGGGCCTGGGTATTTGACAACCCGGTCGACGTCATTGTGCCGACGCTACGCTCGCACGCGATCATCGGCTTTGATGTCACGCAGTTCTTGGGGCAGGGCGCGCTGCGTACGCCCGTCACGCTCTATTTGATGCATCTGGTACAGCGGTTGTTAGACGGCCGACGACTCATTTGCTGGCTCGATGAATTCTGGCGGCTGCTCGATGACCCGGCGTTCACCCGATTCGCGAAGGATGGACCCAAGACCTGGCGCAAGTTAAATGGCGTCATGGTGCTCGCAACGCAAAGCGCGTCCGATGTGATTGGGAGTTCCATCAGTCGCACTCTCATCGAACAAACGCCGACCAAAGTGCTGTTCCCGAACAGCGAAGCGCAATGGAGTGAATCGGAAGCGCTCGGACTCTCCGAGCGCGAGCACCGGCTTATCAAAGAAGACATGGCGCCGAGCAGGCGGCAGTTCCTGGTCCGCCAGGGCGCCTCCAGCGTGGTGTGCGCATTGGATCTGGCGGGACTGGATGTGGAACTCGCCGCGATGTCGGGGCGTGCCGCGACCGTGCGCTGGGTGCGCCAATTGCGTGAGCAGTATGGCGACGATGTCACGCAGTGGTGGCCAGCCTTTGCAGCCGGCGTTAGTTCCCGTTCGACAAAACATTAACTGAAGGGGATTTTTATCATGACAACGACCAGGCGACTTCGATGGGTGACGGTGATTGGGGCACTGGCCATGCCGCTGGTGATACCAGCGCAGGCGGCCTTGCCGGTGATCGATGTGAGCGCGATTGCGCAAATGCTGCAGCAGATCTCGACGATGCGCGATCAGCTGACGACCGCGCGCAATCAACTGCGCGAGGCGCAGTCGCAATTGCAATCGATGACCGGCCGGCGGGGACTCGAGAACTTGCTGCCGTCGGAACCGCGAAATTACTTGCCGGCCGACTGGCAGGAACTGTCCGACGTGTTCACGTCGACCAGCCGCCAGTACCGAGGATTGGTGGCATCTCTCGATTCGATCGTGCAGGCCAATGCGGTGCTCGATGCGGCCGCCGTGGCGCGTATGCCGGCGGCGCAGCGCCAGGCTTTGGACCAGGCGCGACGGGAAGTCGCGCTCGCGCAAAGCGTGTCGCGGGATTCGCTCAGCGTGACGAGTGAGCGGTTTAACTCGTTAGGGCAATTGATCGGCGCGCTGTCGCGCGCCCAGGACCCGAAGACCGTGTGGGACCTGCAGGCACGCATTTCTGCCGAGCAGGCGATGCTGACCAATGAACAGGCGAAACTCGCCACGATGTTCGAATCTCTGCGCGCCGATCAGGCGGCACGGCGCCAGCAGCGGCGGGAAGCGGCGCTGCGCGACGTTGGCCGTCTGCGCAACCTGCCGCCGCTTGGGCTGTAAGGGCGGATTCGTTAGGCATCGCTATGGGATTCTTTGCCGAATTCTGGACCTGGCTCGGGGCGCTGCTCGCGAACTACGTGGGCGTGAACACCGGGCGCGTGGCCGCGATCCTTGAGCCCGCGGTGCTCGCTCTCGGGACTTTGTATGTCCTGATGTGGGCGTACCTGCACTTGATGGGCCGCATCGAAGAGCCGTTTGTGACCGGACTTAAGAAGATTTTTGTATTGGCCTTGATTATCGGCGTGTCGCTGCGGCTCTGGCTCTACAACAGCGTGATTGTCGATACGTTCATGAGAGCGCCGGCACAGTTCGCGGCGGCCGTGATAGGCGCCTTTGATCCGGTGTTGATTGTCGATCAGATCATGGAGCGCGGCAGCGATGCGGCGAGCCTGCTGCTCGAGAAGGCCGGCGTCTTCGACGGCGAATTCTCGTTCTACATTGCGGGCTATGCGATCTATCTGATCGTCGGCATCACCGCGGTCTACGCAATGTTCCTGTTGGCGCTGTCGCGGATTGCGCTCTCGGTGCTGCTGGCCCTGGGGCCCTTATTTATTGCGCTGCTCTTCTTTGAAACCACGAAACGGTTCTTCGAAGCCTGGATCGCGCAGCTCGCGAACTATGCGTTCATCACCATTCTGACGGTGATGGTCGCGGCGCTGATGATGCAGCTCATCGACACCGCGGCGACGCAGGCGGCGGCGCGGGGAGACGGCATCGAGATCGCCGAGGCGGTTCGGATCTGTATGGCGGCGGGCCTGGTGTTCCTGGTGATGCGTCAGGTCATGCCGATGGCGGCGAGCTTGTCGCATGGCATGGCGCTCACGAGTTTTGGCGCAATGAGCGCGCTCATTGCCTGGGGTTGGAGCCGCTCGACCCGCAATGTTGGTCAATTTGCGCGCGGTGCCGTGATTGATAAGGACACCAGCCGCTGGGACAGCCTGCCACGTAAGGCCGGCTACTACGCGCGCCAGGGACTGAACGCGGGGGTGGCGAAGTTGTGGAATCGCCGCGCACTGAATCGAATGACCAAGCACGAGGGGTCGTGAAGGAGAACTCCATGAAGACTTTGTTGATCACAATCGTGTGTTGCGTGTTAGGGGCCTGCGTCAGCGCCGGCGCGCGCTGCGCGGGGCGCGGCGTGACCGTCAATGGACCGGCGATCGTGATGCCGTCGGAGCCTGTGCGATGAGCCGGGATGCTGCGGCAGATGCGTATTTCGCGGAGGTTGCGTCCTGGGAGGCGGACAAGGCGCGAGATGCGGCGCGCACCGTGCGGCTCGTGGCCTGGGCCGGCGCGCTCGGCTGGGTGACGGCGCTCGCGGCCTGCGGTGCGTTGGTCGCGCTCATGCCGCTCAAACGCGTCGAGCCGTTTGTGATCCGGGTGGATAACGCGACCGGCGTGGTGGATGTGGTGCCCACGGCCGTCGGGACGACGACGCCGGCGGAAGCGGTGACGCGGTATTTCGTGGCGCACTACGTGCAAACCTGCGAGCGTTTCAATTTTGCGACGGCCGAGAGCGACTACGAGGAATGCGCGGCCTTGAATGCGCCGCAGCGCAATCAAGTGTGGGCGGCGCGCTGGGCGCGCTCGAACCCCGACTCGCCTCTCAATAAGTATGTCGATGGTACGAGTCTGCAGGTGCAGGTGGCGTCGGTGAGCTTTTTTGAGCGCAGCTCGGGTGTCTCGGACCTGGTGCAGGTGCGCTATGTACTCGGCAAGCGAAGCAGCGAAGGCGCGGCGGAGGAGCAAACCCATTGGATCGCAACGCTGCAGTACGCCTATACGGAGCCGTCCACGGATCCTCGATATCGGCGCTGGAATCCCCTCGGGTTCAAGGTGCTTGAATTTAAACCCGAGCCCGAGACGGTGCCGGCGGCGCCGCCGCCGGCCGAGCCGCTCAGCGTCACGGCGCGCGCCGTGACGGGCGGTGCGCCGTGACGTTCAGATCTCGGGCTGCGGCGCTGTTAGGGGTCGGCGCGGCGCTGGGCGTCGGTGCTGCTTCGGTACTGCATGCGGAGACCACGCCGCCGCCGGGTCCGCTCGATGCGCGGGTGAGGACGGCGCTCTATCAGCCGAATCAGGTGTATCGGCTGCCCGGGTTTGTGGGCTATCACATCCACGTGGAGTTCGAGGCCGGCGAGCAGTTTGTGGGACTGGGCGCCGGCGACATCGAAGGACTGGCGTTCAGTGCGCAGGGCTCGCATCTGTTCCTGAAGCCCAAGGTCGCGCACGTCGCCACCAATCTCACGGTCATTACCGATCGTCGCCATTATCTTTTTGAGTACAGCGCCGAGACGCGACGCCCCGATCCGCAGCAGGAGGCGGTGATTTACTCGCTGACGTTTGATTATTCGCCACCGGTGGCTGTGGCTGCCGCGAACGCGGTTGCGCCGGTGCCTGTTGTCGTCAAGAACTTCGACTACGGGTATTGCGGGCCCCGTTCGCTGAAGCCTGAATCTGTTTATGACGACGGACTCAGGCTGTATGTGCGCTTTCCGCGGCGCGCGGATTGGCCCGCGGTGTTCGTGCGCACGGACGAGGGCACCGAATCGCTGGTGAACTTTACGGTTGAGAGCGACGAACTGATTGTGCACCGGGTGGCCGCGAAGTTCATTTTGCGGCGCGGGCGTTCCGTCGGGTGCTTGATTAATCGGGCCTTCACGGCGGTCGATACGCAGGCCCGGGGCGGGGTGATGGCGCCGTTGGCCCCTGGCAAACCGGGGACAGCGCCATGATCGCGTCGCGCGAGGGTGCGCCTTTGCCTCCTGCCGCGAATCCACAGGATGAGCCGGCGCGTGACCCTGCCGAGATCCCGGGCGATCGCGGTTTGCCGTCGGTCAATCAAGTGCGCTCCGTGCAGGCCTACATCACCCGGATTCTGAGTCTGGCGCTGTTAGCCGTGCTGGTGACCGGGTTGTTGCTGTGGTACGTCCGTGAGGTGCGCGGGACGTCGGCGCGCGGGGCGGCGACCGCGGCCGCGTCCACCCAGGCCAGAGCCTCGGGGGAGACGAAGGTGTCGCCGCTGGGTCCGATCGTGCCGCGCCACAGGATCCCGGTGACGGACCGGTCCGTCGCAAAGGCCGGGGAGGACCCGGATGAACTGACTGCCGACGAGGAGGGCGGTGATGCCGGGGACGACAACCCAGGGTTACGGTCCGTGTTAGGCGACCGTCCGCCGCCGCCGCACTGGAGCGACTACGCGCCGGCGGAACCTGCCGCCCTGCCAGCACGCGGGACGCCGACAGCGGCGCTGCCTGCCCCGACGGTGATGGAGGATCGGCGCCTGGCAGGCGCGGTGTTTACGGCGCAAACGGCGTCCCTGAACTCGAGTCTCGGTCCGAATGGAGGGGCCGGCGGCAATGAGGCGGCGGCCGATGCAGCCGAATCGTCGACCGCGCCGACCGTTGACGCCCGTGCTGCAAACAACTCGCTGTGGTCGAGCGCGACGGTGCGGGCGGAGCGCCTGCCGACCCGGCGTTGGTGGCTCGCGAAAGGGACGTTCCTGGATGGAACGCTGGAGACGGCGATTGATTCGACGTTGCCGGGACTGGTGACCGCCGTCCTGGCGAGTGATACCTACGGGGCGGACGGCCAGGTGGTGCTGCTCGCGCGCGGCACGCGCTTGTTAGGCGAGGTGCGGGGCAGCGTGGCGCGCGGTCAGTCGCGGCTGCTGGTCGAATGGCAGGAAGCCCGCACGCCGAGTGGCCTGGTCGTGGAACTCAAGTCGCCGGGTACCGATTCGCTCGGGCGTTCGGGATTGACCGGCGAGGTGGATCGACATTTTGTTGAGCGCTTTGGTGCGGCGCTGTTGGTATCCGTCCTCGATGGGGCGGTGCAGGCGGCTGTCGCGTCGTCTCGCAAAGGGGGCGGTGATCAGGTGGTGGTGACGCCGTCGGGGTCACAGGACATCGCCAGTGAAGCGCTCAAGGACACGATTGGCATTCCGACCACGATCCGCGTGGCGCCGGGCACGCGCCTGCAGGTGCTGGTCGCGCGGGATGTCGATTTTCGGGGGGTGTATGGATCTGAGCGTCGGATCAGTCGTTAGATCGAATATTGTCATTGAGCCGTCGGCCCTGCAGTGGGTGCTGACGCCTCTGCACGAGTATTTGTCGGCGCCGGGGGTGTCGGAGCTCTGTATCAATCGGCCGGGCGAAGTGTTTATCGAATCGGGCGCGGGCTGGCGGCGCGAGGCGGCGCCACATTTGGATTGGCCGTGGTGCCGGCGCTTTGCCAAATTGGTGGCAAATTACACGCGTCAGCGTATCGATGAATCCTCGCCCTTGTTGTCGGCGTCGCTGCCAACTGGCGAACGAGTCCAGATCGTCCTGCCGCCGGCCACCACGCAGGGGACGGCCGCGATCACCATCCGTCGGCCCTCGTCGGAAGTGTGGAGCATTGAAACCTTGGCGAAGCGCGGGATCTTCCGGCCGTTGCAGCAGCGGGCGGCTCGCAATCTGTCAGTCCAGGAAGAACTGACCGCACTGTTAGCCGCCGGCGATCATGAAGGGTTTATGCGGCGCGCGGTGCTGACGCGGCAGAATATTTTAGTCTCGGGGCCGACCGGCTCGGGGAAGACCACCTGGACGAAAGCGCTGATCCGGGAAATCCCGTCCGATGAACGGCTGATCACCATTGAGGATGCCGCCGAGCTGGTGCTCGATCGGCATCCCAATCACGTGCGGCTCTTTTATTCGAAAGACGATCAGGGACTCGCGCGGGTGCATCCGAAGCAGCTGCTGGAATCGTGTCTGCGCATGCGGCCGGATCGCATCCTGCTGGCGGAGCTGCGGGCGGAGGAGGCGTTCGATTATTTGCGCAATGTGAACTCGGGGCATCCGGGCTCGATTACCAGTGTGCACGCGGGGAGCTGCGCGCTCGCCTTCGAACAGTTGGTGCTGCTCATTAAACAATCGGTCGCGGGGCGGGAACTGGCCCGGCACGACATCAAGCATTTGTTGCGCTTGCTGATCGATGTCGTCATCCAATTTGGGGTCGAGAAGCAGCAGCGGCATATCAAGGAGATTTGGTATGCGCCGGCGCAGCGCCTCCGGATGAAGAAGGTGAGTTAGATGCTCGCGCGTTCCCTGCGTTCCAAGATCCTGGCGGCAGGATTGATCGTGATCGTGACGAGTCAATACCTGGCGGGATTTGGGTTTTTGGTGTGGATCAACGGCAATGTGGCGGACGCCACTCCGTTGACGATCGCGCGCTATGCCTATTACTACGGCGATGACCCGGACCTCAACCGGGGTCTATGGCAGTTCTCGTTAGGGGCGATGGCACTGGTCTCCTCCATGTCGGCCCTCGTGTTCTGGCCGAAGCCGCGCTCACTGCATGGCGATGCGCGCTTCGCGACGCGCGCCGAGATCGTTGCGGCCGGGCTGTTAGGGCAGCAAGGGATCATCCTCGGGCGGCTCGGCCATCGATACCTGATGCTCGGCGGGCAGCAGGGCGTGGCGCTCGCGGCGCCGCCGCGGGCCGGCAAAGGCGCCGGGGTCGTGATCCCGAATGCGCTTAATTGGTCGGGGTCGCTCGTGTGTATCGATATCAAGCGAGAAAACTGGACCGTGACGGCGGGGTATCGCAAGGCCTGTGGTCAGGCGTGTTATATGTTCGATCCGCTGGCCGAGGATGGCCGCACGGCGCGCTGGAATCCCTTTGGCTATGTGTCCAGGGGCTGGGCTCGGCGCGTCAATGATTTGCAGCGGATCGCAGACATGCTCTATCCGGATCCGGGCGATGAGCAGACGTTTTGGGTCGCGTCGGCGCGCTCGGTGTTCTTAGGCATTGCGCTCTATCTATTTGAAACCCCGTCCTTGCCCTGCACGATCGCGGAAGTGATGCGCCAGGGCATGGCCACCGAAGATGAGGGCTTTGTCGAGCACTGGAAACGAGTGATCGAGGGTCGACAGGCACATGGCAATCCCCTCTCGCCTGAATGCGTGCGCTCGCTGCGAGAATTGTTTGACCTCTACAACACGACCGCGAGTTCGATCCGCAAGACGTTCACGTCCAGACTCGAGCTGTGGCAGAACCCGATCCTCGATGCGGCGACCTCCACGAATGATTTTGATTTGCGCGAATTGCGCCGAAAACCGATGTCGATTTACCTGGGGGTGAGTCCGGATGATCTGCATCGATTGCGGCCGGTGCTCAGCTTGTTCTTGGAGCAGGCCCTGGGACTTCAGACTCGGGAGCTGCCGGAGCACAACCCGGCGCTTAAATACCAAATCATGATGCTGCTCGATGAGTTCACGGCCCTGGGGAAAATCCCGATCGTGCCAGAGACGATTGCTTATTTGCCGGGCTACAACGTGCGCACGGTACTGGTGATACAGACGCCGGCGCAGCTGCGAGCGGTCTATGGCGTGGATCAGGCAGAAACGATGCTCAAGAGTTTGGCGGCGCGGATCGTGTTCGCGCCGAAGGATTTTGGGGACGCCCGGGAAATCTCCGACGAATTGGGGACTCAGACCGTCAAGGTGCGGTCGATATCGAAGCCCACGCTGTCGTTCGGTGACGGAGCGGGCGGCCGATCTCGATCGGTGACTATCAGTGAGCAGCGTCGGCCGCTGATGCTGCCGCAGGAAGTCAAAGAGTTGCCGCCGCACGAGCAGATCATTTTTTGTGAGGGACTGCGACCGATCCGCTGTCAGAAGATTCGGTATTTTGAAGATAAAGTCTTTACGGCGCGACTGCGACCGCCGCCGGCGCGGCCGCCGGCCCTGGCCTTGAAACGCCCCGAGATGCCGCGCCATCCGGGGAAGTCTGCGTCACGTTCGCGCGTTGCGGCGAAGCTGCCGCCCGACGTCCCCGTCGAGCGTGCGGCGACGCCTGCCGATATCGGACGGATCGAATCGATCCCCGTGGAGAACATTGTGCTTGACCTGAACTACGACCTGTTCGAGGGGCGCTCGCCGACGGCGCCGCTGACGGAAGATGAGCGGCAAGCGTTTGTGGGACAGTTCATGCTGAGCGTTGATCGCGCTCAGCGAGCCTGACTATGGTTACCGATCCCGACACCGTGTTGGATGGCGCCAAAGGCAATCTGGCGGGCGCGCCTAACGCGACGGCCGCCCGTCCCGACAATACGCTGGTGGCGCCTCGCGAGCGGCGCGCGGCGCGCCCAAAGAGCGTGGATGAGTTGACGGTCCCAGCGGAGGTGAAGGCGCAGTTCCGGGTGGATGGGAATAAGTACCTGTTCCCGGACGGTGCGTTCGCCTTTACGGACCGAGGTCGGGAACTCGCGACGCCGAGTGAGAATCGGGCGGTGATCAAGGCCTTGGCGGCGATTGCGCATGCGCGCGGTTGGGAGACTGTCGAGCTGCGGGGCACGGAGCGATTCAGGCAGGAAGCCTGGGCGCAGGCGGCCACGCGCGGCATGGCGGTGATCGGGTATGAACCCAGCGTCGAGGAGCGTGAGCGTGTGGCGGTTGCCGCGGCTACGCCTGATGTCCAGCCTGACAGTCGGAGCGCGGGCGCGGCGCGCGCCGCACCCCGTGATACCCGGCTGGTAGGGCAATTGACCGAGTACGGATCGGCGCGCTATCAGCACCGTCCCGAGGCCGATCGATCGTATTTCGTGACGCTGGCAACCCATCAGGGACCCCGCACAGTGTGGGGGATTGATTTGGAACGAGCGCTGCGCGAATCCGAGACCCGGCCCGAGATTGGAGATCGCATCGAATTGCGGCAGATGGGGCGCCAGAAAGTCACCGTGAAGGCCGCCGAACGAAACGAGGCAGGGGAGTGGGTGCCGACCGAAAAGATCACACATCGCAATGGCTGGCTGGTGGAGAAGGAGGGGTTTTTGGCGGAGCGCGCCCAAGCGGCGGCAGCCCTGCGGGACGACAGCGTCTCTGCATTAGAGGCGGTGGCGCGGCATCCAGAGCTGGTCGGGAGTCAGGTCTATTTGAAAGCGGCGCGGGATTTGGCGGCGCGCGCGCCTGTTCCGGAATCTGATCGGGACCGGCTAGTGGCAGGTGTGCGCGAGGCGTTGGCGGAGAGAATACAGCGAGGGGAGCCGTGGCCGATGGCCCGGGTCAGGGGGGCTGTTAGGCACTCTGACCGGGAACTAGAGCGAGAGAAGTATTTCACGCGTTGAACTACGACCATGCAGTTTAGGTTGCACTTGTGTCGGAGTATCGGGTACATCAATTGGGCGCGCCTAACGTGTTAGCAGTTGGGCAACAAAGTTGTTTACGAGTGCATATGCCACTCACTCGTCGCGTGCAAGCGACGTTGGAAATATCTGTACTGCAGAAAATACGTAACTGACAATTACTGCGAATGGCTTTGGTAAGCCCGCAATGCCCCGAGAACTACTATCCTGTCCGATACACTCGGGCGCTGTCGACGGCATTAGACAACTCACGGCGCGCCTCAATAACCTGAACCGATCGTTCTTTGATGATACTCAGCAGGGCTTGCGACGGGGCAGACGGCCCCCGCTTGCTCGATTCCCAACTGGCAACCGTGCCAACCGGCACGCCGACGAACTCGCCGAATCGTGCTTGGGACATTCCCAGTGACAGCCTAAATTCTTTGACATCGGCGCTCGTCATTACCGGGATTTTTACGCAGATCTTCGTTTCGTCAACTTGGTCGTGGCGCGTTTGCGCGGAACTGTTAGATGGCATCGTGAACTCCTGTTGGCTCTGCTAGCTGCATTATTTGTTAGACAATATCAAATACGTATGGATAGCGAATTTAGATAAACGTTTGTGAAGGAATACGGGCTCTGGCGGCGACGCGGAAATCACACCGGCACAGCTAGTTGTTAGACGCGCACGACGTCAAACTATTGCGGGGGACGTACCAAATTGTCGAGATTTCACGGATCAACGCGTCCCCAGCGCGCCTTTGCCATGCCAACTTGACTCGCCCCTCGAAAATAATCTCGGAGCAACCGGCACCGACAGGCGCGCCAAAGAACTTCAGTGCAAGTACGCGCTGCAGTGGTGCCGGCATTGACTGGAAGGATTCCATGCAGTCAGTCGTTGAAAAACAGATTGGAAAATCGTCAGGTGCGCCCAGACCGCAAGCTATCGGGAAATCTGACGTCACAACCTATTCTCCCACAATACTCTCTGAAAACAAATGCTGTTCCGTGCCGTTCAGGATCATGGTTGTTTTAAGAGCCGTGTTTCACTTGCAATAAGGGCAAAATGCATTTAACCTAGGCTTAGGGGAAAGCCTTAGTTACGGAGGTTGAAACCATGAATAGCAGCATTGCCACAGCCGAAAGTCCGCTCGACTTTGGGGTGCCTTGGGCAGCACTCAGACTCGCCGATGCCGAAAAAGCCCTGCAATCCGGTCGTCATTTGCAGTCCCTCAGCCAGCTGGATGGCCTGTTCCGCGCGCTTCCTAAGGACGGCTCAGGCATGTGGCGGGCCAGAGCTTCTGCAAAAATGGCACGCAACCACGTGCGCATGGGTGACCTGCTGCAGGCTGAGCAGGCTATCGACGCAATCGTTCCATCGATTCTGCATGATTGTCCTGACGTCGCAGTCGACGTCTACATGGTTCGCGGCCATATCTGGCGCAGCCGCGCACACAAGTTCTGGAAAGCCAGCCAGCCTGCGGCGGCAACTTCGGCGGTGGACCAGGCGCGCCATCATTTTATGGCAGCTCAAACTGTCGCATCCGCGGCTGAGATGGAAGTCGAGCATCTGCAGGGGCGGCAGAATTTGCTCTATGTCGACGGTTTAGAAGCGGCCATTGCCGGTACGCTGCGTAGCGAAGGCTTGAAATTGGCTATGGACGCAATCGTTGCCGAGAGCGAAATTCGCAATTTGGTGGTTCCATCGGCTCGCGAAGATTCTGCTGGGCTAACAATTGCCGCAGACTTGGCGCGCGGGGCTTCATTGTCGTGCGAAGAACTCGCGGGCGGCGCTAAGTCGCCGGAAGAGCTGGCCGCCGTTGATGCCGTGCTCGGACCCAAACCTGTCAGTTGGACGGAAGCGCTGATCGAGAGTGTCCGCCGCAGCGCGGGCCGGCACGGTTCGAACTCGAAGGCGCTGATCGTCGGCGTGGCCATGATCGAAAACGCCGATTGCATTTTTTCGCCAGAACTGGCGCGGGCGTACTTGGTCCACCTATACGATGCGCTGTGCGGGCTCCAGGTTGAAACGCAGCGCGAAACCGACCAGACGCGCAAGGTGCGGGCAGCGATGGGTCGCCTGGAGGCATTTGCCGGGGTCGGGTTCCGCGGACGCCGCGAATTTCGCTAGTGTAGCTGCGCGCGGCTGCGGCGTGTCGGCCAGGCTGCTGGGCATGGTTTGCGGTTAGGTCCGCAGCATGTCTGTCAGGCTGGCCGCGCTGCTTGAGAACTGAGCCTCGCTATGTCTGCCCACCTTTGCCTGCTGCTTGCCCGATAGTTGATTGTCGAGGAATTTGACCCAGTCAGTCGTTCGCGTTTTTGGCTGGCAAAAAGCCGCAGAACTGCGCGAATTACAGTTAATTGACGGCGTGCAATGCCTGCAATTATTGCCTTATTAGTTTCCAGATCGTCGCTTTCGCGGTATTCCATGAGCGCACGACCGCGCCAGCAGAGCTGTCACGGCGCGCGCAAAGCGGAAGTTGGACGCGGATCTGGATGCGGTTGGCGGTATTGCAGCGATCTCCGGTCGGACTCGGCGAGCCCCGCCATGCGGGCGAAGGGGCTCACCGAGCCCTCCTAACACGGAGATCTCTGTATGCAATTGTTAACCTCTGATCTTAAAGATCGGCTGCTGCGCAACGGTCGCGCCAGTGCCTATGCCGCCGCGTCGGGTCGTGACTTCGATCCACTGCCGGTGGTGAAGCTCTTTACCCCGGATGCACAGGCCACCTGGCTGCTCACGGAACTGGATCCGGCCTGTGAGTGGCGTGCGTTTGGTTTGGTCGATCTCGGGTTTGGCACACCTGAGCTCGGGTACGTCGACTTGCGCGAGCTGTCGGACGTACGCGGTCCGCTCGGCCTATCGGTCGAGCGCGATTTGCACTTCGTTGCAACGAAGCCCTTGTCGCAGTACGCCGAGGAAGCCGACCAGCTGAGTCGAATTGCTGCCTAGGGGCAGCTCAAGCAGCCCGCTCCCTGGGCGGGCTGCTTTTTTTGTTTCTGCGCAGGGGTGGGTGTGGCGGTGGTGCGCCCAATTGGGGAGGAGACGGGGAGGAAGAGCGTTGTGGGGGTGGGGCTTGCCTGGCAGGGGGACCCTATCACGCCGGTCTCGCCGTCAAGGCCGTGCGCGCGGCGCCGAGAAGCGCCGTGCTCCGCGAGTCGGCTGCGCCGAGCCTTGACGGCTGCGCTGCGGCGTGAGGCGGGACCCTGCAGGCAAGCCGCCTGCTTCATCGCAAGGAAGATCTCGTCATGACTAGCATTACGTTTTTTCCGCGTAATCCGGAACTGGTGGCCCGATCGATTCGGGTGTTGGCGTCAGAGCGGGTGGCCAAGCGGCTCATCCGATTGAGCGGCGGAAGCGCTGCAACGTTGTTGGGGATGGCCCAGGTAACTTCGGGTCGGGAGTGGGACCGGCTGCGGGCGGCCCTGGATCTGCAGCAGCAGGCGCTGCTG
Source organism: Gammaproteobacteria bacterium (assembly GCA_031414335.1). GTDB lineage: Bacteria > Pseudomonadota > Gammaproteobacteria > Steroidobacterales > Steroidobacteraceae > UBA964. The sequence goes on from JANNVI010000012.1 coordinate 127,896, forward strand.
GAAACTGCGTCTCGGGGGTCGGTGCTCGGCAGTCCGGCGCAGGTGAAGGAGTTCTTGCGATCCCGATTAGGGAGTCTGCCGCATGAGGTCTTTTGCATCCTGTTCCTCGATACCCGGCACCGGATCCTGGCGATGCGGGAGCTGTTCCGGGGAACCATCGACGGCGCGTCGGTTCATCCCAGAGAGGTGATTCACGAGGCTCTGATGAACCGGGCATCAGCGGTCGTGCTCGCCCATAACCATCCGTCGGGGGTGTCGGAGCCGTCGCATGCCGATGAAATGATCACCCGGCGTTTGAAGGAATAATGACAAGCTTGTCATTATTCCTTTAATGAGCAGGACGCCGTAATGCGAAGTTGGATGATATTGCCGCGGTAGGAGCCTGATTCCGCCGATCCTGCTTCGCATTATTTTGGGCGTACGTTCCTTGGTTCCTAATCCCAAGGAGACTCACCATGTCCTTTACA
>JANNVI010000013.1:0-66648 GCA_031414335.1 Gammaproteobacteria bacterium
GCGCGTCTACATCATCCCGTCGCGCAGGATGGTGATCCTGCGGATGGGCAAGGCCGACAGCGCCTGGGACGACTCCCGACTGCCCAACCTCGTGATGCGGGCCTATGCGGGGGACTGCAGCGCGCGGTAAGCGTATTCCGACCGATTCCAGCGACGCCGAGCCTTCGTCCTCAGCCGGTACCCGGAGGGAGAACCTCGCACAGGCGCCACGCGCGCCGGATTGATCAAGCCCCAGAGGTCTGCGCCGGTCGGGGCCTGTCCAGCTACGCCACCAGCCGCTGGGCGTGGAATGCCATGTGCTCGTGCACGAACGACTGGATGAAGTAGTAGCCGTGGTCGTAGCCGTCGCGGGCGTGGTACTCGACCGGCTGGCCGGCCTTCTCGGCTGCAGCCAGGAACAGCTCGGGCCTCAGCTGCTTTTCCAGGAAGGCATCCGCGCTGCCCTGGTCGATCCGGATGACATCGCGACGCGGCTGGCGCGCAACCAGCCCTGTCGCATCGTATTCGCGCCATGCGGCGCGGTCGGCGCCGAGATAGCCGGTGAAGGCTTTCTGCCCCCAGGGCACCTGCATCGGCGCGACGATCGGCGCGAAGGCGGAAACGGAGAGATACCTCTCCGGATGCCGCAGGCCGAGCGTCAGTGCACCGTGCCCCCCCATCGAATGCCCCATGATGCCCTGGCGCTCGGGTTGCGCCGGGAAGCTCGCCGCCACCAGCGCCGGCAGCTCGTGCACGATCCAGCTGTACATGCGGTAGTGCGTGGACCAGGGCGCCTCGGTCGCGTCGACGTAGAAACCCGCGGCCAGGCCGAAGTCCCAGGCCGCATCGTCGCCCGGCAATCGTATGCGCGGGCTGGTGTCCGGAGCGACCAGCATCAGCCCGTGCTGCGCCGCGAAGCGCTGTGCGCCTGCCTTGATCGCGAACGTCTCCTCGGTGCAGGTGAGCCCGGCGAGGAACCACAGCACAGGCACCGACCCGAAGGCCGCCTGTGGCGGCCGGTAGACCGAGAAACGCATCTCGGTGGCGCATTGGCGCGAATCGGCCGCGTAGAAGCCCTGGATGCCGCCGAAGCAGCCGTGTTCGCTGATCGTCCTCATCACAGGGGCCGGTTGGCTCAAAACGTGACGACGCTGCGGATCGATTCGCCGGAATGCATCAGGTCGAACGAGTCGTTGATCTTCTCGAGCGGCATCACGTGCGTGATCAGCGAATCGATGTCGATCTTGCCGTTCATGTACCAGTCGACGATCTTCGGCACGTCGGTGCGGCCGCGCGCGCCGCCGAACGCCGTGCCCTTCCAGGTGCGGCCGGTGACCAGCTGGAACGGCCGCGTCCTGATCTCCTGGCCGGCGCCCGCGACGCCGATGATCACCGACACGCCCCAGCCGCGATGGCAGCATTCGAGCGCCTGGCGCATCAGCTCGACGTTGCCGACGCATTCGAAGGAATAATCCGCGCCGCCATCGGTCAGCGACACGAGGTAGGGCACGAGATCGCCCTGCACGTCCCTGGGATTGACGAAATGCGTCAGGCCGAAGCGTTCGGCGAGCGGCTTGCGCGCCGGATTGAGATCCACGCCGATGATTTTGTTAGCTCCCGCGAGCCGCGCACCCTGGACGACGTTGAGGCCGATGCCGCCGAGCCCGAACACCACCACATTCGCGCCCGGTTCGACCTTGGCGGTATTGATGACCGCGCCGATGCCGGTCGTGACTCCGCAGCCGATGTAACAGATCTTGTCGAACGGCGCGTCCTGGCGCACCTTGGCGAGCGCGATTTCCGGCAGTACCGTGAAATTGGAAAACGTCGAACAGCCCATGTAGTGATGGATTTTTTCCTTGCCGATGGAAAAGCGGCTGCTGCCATCGGGCATCACGCCTTGCCCCTGCGTGCTGCGGATCGCGGTGCACAGGTTGGTCTTGTGCGACAGGCAGCTCTTGCACTGGCGGCACTCGGGCGTGTAGAGCGGAATCACGTGGTCGCCCTTTTTCAGCGAGCTAACACCGGGACCGACGTCGACGACGATGCCCGCGCCTTCGTGGCCGAAAATGACCGGAAACAAGCCCTCCGGGTCGGCGCCGGAGCGCGTGAACTCGTCGGTGTGGCAGATACCGGTGGCCTTGATTTCCACCAGCACTTCGCCGGCTCGCGGGCCATCCAGGTCCACGGTTTCAATGGTCAGGGGGGCGCCTGCTTTCCAGGCCACGGCTGCGCGCGTTTTCATTTTGAATGTCCTCCGGTTACGATGATCGCATGAGTGCCCCGACAAATCGATTGCCCGCTAACAAGCGAGCGGACCTGGCGAGTAGCAAGCTCGACCTGCTCTACGGCCTGGAACCGGTAATCGAGCCGGGCGCGCACGCCGCGCTCGAATCATGGTCGCAGTTGCAATGCCCGTATTGCGGCGAAACATCGGGCTCGATCATCGACCTGACCGATCGATCAAGGACGTACATTGAAGATTGCCAGGTCTGCTGCCAACCTATGCAGGTCAAGCTGCGCGTCGACCGTGCGGGCCGGCTGCGACAGGTGTCCACCCGGCGCCTGGATGAATAGGCAGAATTGCGAATGACCGAGGGCTTCAGGTGCTGACACTTTTTACGCTGTGGCGCAGTTCCGCTGCCTACCGGGTGCGAATTGCGCTCGGCATCAAGGGACTGACATATCAGTCCGCGTTCGTCGATCTGGCGGCCGGAGATCAGAACCAGCCGGCCTATCGCCAGGAAAATCCACAAGGCCTGGTGCCGAGCCTCAAGACCGGCCAGGGAATCCTCGGACAGTCGCTGGCGATCATCGAATATCTCGACGAAGTACACCCGCAACCGCCGTTGCTGCCCGCGGACCCGCTGGCTCGGGCGCGCGTGCGCGCGCTGGCCTTGTTAGTCGCCTGCGATATTCACCCGCTCAACAATCTGCGCGTTCTCAAGTATCTGCGTGATCCGCTGGGCCACGACGACGCCACCGTCAATACCTGGTATGCACACTGGATTGCGGCCGGATTCCAGTCGCTGGAAGAAGAAGCGGCGCGCTACGCGACCGATGATCGTTATCTATTCGGCGGCCGGCTGAGCCTGGCGGACATCCCGCTGGTGCCGCAGATGTATAACGCACGGCGCTTCAAGTGCGACCTGGCGCCTTATCCACGGCTGTGCGCCATCGATGCGCACCTGCAGAGCCTGCCGGCATTTGCAGCGGCAGCGCCGGAGTTGCAGCCGGACGCGCCGAAGTAGATTTTTCGCACATTCCCCGATTTAAGGAAATCAGCATGATCACACGTCGCGAATTACTGCAGCAGGGCACAGCCCTGTTGGCGCTACCCGCCACGGCGGCACAGAGCAAGTCGATCGGCCCCGCACGCAGGAAACTCGACCTGCTGTTCCTGGGCGGTACCGGCTTCCTGGGTCCGCATCAGGTCGAGTACGCATTGGCGCGCGGTCATCGCGTCACGCTGTTCAATCGCGGCCGCAGTGCGCCCAGCATTTTCGCCAAGCGCGCCGAGATTCTGCTGGGCGATCGCGACACGAAGATCGGAGCCGGCCTCTCGGCCCTGCAGGGCGACCGCCGCTGGGATGTCGTGATCGATAATTCCGGCTACGTGCCAAGACATGTCGGCGATTCCCTCGAACTGCTGAAAAACCGGACCGGACGCTATCTGTATGTGTCCACGGTGGCGGTCTACGACTTTTCGCGCGGCCCGTATTTCAAGGAAACCTCGCCGCTCGCGCCAGCGCCGCAACCCGACACCGAGGAGGTCACCGGCAAGACCTATGGCCCGCTCAAGGCGGAGTGCGACCGGCGGGTGCAGGCGGTGTTAGGTCAGAGGGCGACCATCGTGCGCCCCACCTATATCGTCGGACCGGGTGATGACAGCGACCGGTTTACCTACTGGGTCGATCGGGTTGCGCGCGGCGGCGAGATTCTCGCTCCACCCTATCCGGCGGACGAAATCCAGTGGATCGATGTGCAGGATCTCTGCCCCTGGGTCATCGACCTCGCAGAGCGCGACCAGGCCGGGATCTACAACGCGGCGGGACCTGCGAAACCGGTCAGCTGGCAGCAGATGTTGCAGCCGTTGACGAAATTTTCGTCCACGCCGGTGCAGTTCAAGTGGGCGACGCCGGAGATACTGAAACAGACCGGGATCGCACTGCCGCTGGTTCGCGACGGGCTGCTGGGCAGCGGCCAGACGCCGCATTTCGACAGCGCGACCGCGCTGCGCACCGGATTGCGCTTCCGCCCGCTGCTGGACAGCGCCAACGCCACACTCAGCTGGTGGCGCGCCCAGACGGCGGAGCGGCGCGCGCAGTCGGGCTGGCCGACACCCGAGCAGGAACAGCAGGCGCTGAAGCTGCTGGCCGCGCGTTAGGCAAGCGGCAGTCGCTTCGACACGATGAGCACCGGACCAGTCGGCGCGCCGGTCGGCGATCCGCCAGCGGGCTCGCGACTCACCGCCAGCTGCCCGGCTGCTAACAAGGCCGCGGCCTGGACCGGGTCAAGAGCGACTTTCCGCGAACCCGTCTGCGGCAGAAGACCTAACGACACCGGTGCTGCGCCATTCGCCGGCAATGCCCAGAGCTCGTGCACGGTGCCCGACGGCAGTGTGTAGGGAGCTTCAGCGCTGACCTGCAGACTGCGATCGGTCGCGTCATACTCGATCTTCCAGAGTGACTGCTGCAACTTGTCGTCGCGCAGCTGCGCCGCCAGTTGCCAGTTCGCACTGTCATCGCGCGTGTCCAGCACCCAGAACAGCGCGACCGCGAGCAGCACGCTCGCGGCCAGCGCCAGCGGCCGCCAGTTGCCGTACCAGTGCCTGGCCTGCGAGGCTGTCGGCGAACCGATGCGCCGTTCAATGTCGCGCCACACCAGTGGCGACGGCGTGACTGACCGGACATCGTCGGCAAGATGCGCAAGCCTGTCTTCCCAGCGCCGCGTGGCCAGCGCCGCGTTGGCATCGGACTCGATCCAGCGCGCGAAGCGCTGGCGTGCCGGGCCGCGCAGCGTCCCTAACACATATTCGGCGGCCAGCCGCTCGATCAGTTCGTGGCTTGGGTACTGCATGATTCCAGGCATTCCTTGAGCGCCGCCAGGCCGCGACGGATCCAGCTCTTGACCGACCCCACCGGACGATTCATCGCCACTGCCACCTCCGGGTGCGTGCGTCCATTGATGAAAGCGAGCTCGATGCTTTGACGTTGCTCGGCGTTGAGACGCCCCAGGCAGGTCCGCAGCGCGGCGGTATCGCCGGCATGCAGCTGCGTGGTCTCGTCATCGCTGACGGAGAGCGTGGCGTCTACTGCCGCCGCCAGTTCCAGCGGACTGATCTGCACCATGCGTTCGCGACGCATGATGTCGATGGCGCGGTAGCGCGCGATCGACACGAGCCAGGCGTAGACCCGGCCGCGCTGCTGCTCAAACTGCGCGGCGCGCTGCCAGACCTGGACGAAAACATCCTGCAAGGCTTCTTCGGCCAGTGCGCGGCGGCGCAGGATGCGCACCAGGCAGCCTAACAAATGCGGCGCTGTGGCACGATACAGCGCCGACAGCGCCGCGGACTCGCCGCGGGCGCAACGCGCGAGCAGAGCCGCCAGCTCTTCGTCCTTGAGTTCCTCGGCCAGCATGTCAGCCAGGCGGAAACGGGTATTCGCAGCGCAGCAGCATCAGCGCGCCGCGCTCGGTGGTGATGGGGGGATGCCAGCTTCCCGGCGGCGCAATATGCACGTCGCCCTGCCGGAGCAAGTGGCTGCCCAGATGCAGCTCGCCATCCAGGATCACCATGTGCTCTTCTTTATTGTGCGAATGCTCTGGCACGACCGCGCCCGGCCCCAGACGGATCAGCAATTCCTGCGTGCCCTCGACTTCGTCCGTGCGCAGCCACTTCATGCGCACGTTAGGTGCCGAGTCGATCCAGCCGTCGTTGGCAGGAGTGAAGGTCGCTGTGCCGGCCGGAGGCGGCACGGGCGGCTGCACCGACTGCAGGATGCGCGCCTGCATTCGCGCCTTTGCAGACGCGTCCAGCGCCATCGGCTTGAGCGCCGCGCCGAGAGACTCGAACACGACTTGTCCCAGTGCTGCGTCGGTTATGGTGACATCGGGCGTGGACATCAGGCGTACTCCGTTTCCAGTGCGTCACGCAACTGCAGCAAACTGCGACGCACGTGACTCTTGACAGTCCCCAGGGGCAGATTCGTGCGCTCGGCAATTTCCTGATGCGACAGCCCCTCGAGAAAGGCCATCGCGATGAGTTCACGGCGGTCCGGCGGCAGGGCAGCCAACGCCTGTCGCACTCGCGCCCCCTGCTCCAGCAGACTGAGCAGATCCACGGGCAAGGGCTGCGGATCCTCCAGCTCTTGCGCGGACGCGATATCGACGACCTGCGCCGGGTTGCGGCGCTGCCGGCGCTTGTCGAGCGCGCGGCTGCGGCAAATGACCGTCAGCCAGCCCATGACACTGGCGCGGCCCGGATCGAAGCGATGCGCATCGTTCCAGACCTGCGTGAAAGTGTCGCAGACGACTTCTTCGGCATCCTCGCGGCTGCGCAGGATGGCGTTGGCCAGTGCGAACAGCCGGCCGCCGGCCTCATTGAACAGTGCGCCCAGCGCTTCGCTGTCGCGCGCAACGATCCGAGCGTGCAATACCCGCAACGCATCCGGAACCTCGGCTATTGGCTGCGCTGTCGCCATTGTCCCCCACGAGTTATTGGCCAATGATGCCAGCCCCGCGGCATCCGGCAAATGCTGGGGGATCCAATACGCTATTACGGCAGGATGCGTCATCTGGATGCACTCAGGTGGATCTTTTTTACGAAGACTTTTTTCAAGGCCATCGCTGTGCCATCCAGTAGACGGATAGCCCGGCGAGCAGCAGCGCTGAGACTGCACTGGTGCTGCGCAGCAGCCGCGGACGGGCCATGGCCTGCCAAAGAACAGGCGCCACGACGGCAATCACCAGCAATTGCGCGACTTCAATGCCGAGATTGAAGCCCAGCAGCGGCGCCAGCAGATTGCGGCCGGACAGCAACTCCGCCAGCACGTTGGCGAAGCCCAGGCCATGGACCAGGCCGAAACCGAAGGCCAGCGGCCACCCGGTCCAGCGGTCTGCGCCGGCAAAGATGGCCACGGCGGTGATGAAAATACTGCCGGCGATCGCGATTTCGACTGGCGCCGCCGGGATCCGCAGCGTCCCGGTGGCGGCCAGCGCGAGCGTAATCGAATGCGCTGCCGTAAACGCGGTCGCGATCTTGGTGGTTTCCCAGAACAGGCTGCGGATTCCGATTGCGGGGTTCGATTTGCGGACCGCACCCAGCAGCAGCAACGCAAGGAACGCCAGATGGTCATAGCCGCTCAGCAAATGCAGGGCACCGAGCATCCAGAATCGGCCAAATCCTTGCGGGTGCGCCGCACCCAGCGCGGCCGCGGGCCGGTCTTTTGTTAGCAGCGAAACCTGGTCGCTGGCGCCATCCGCGATGACATAGACCCCCTGGTCCGCGACCTCGGCAAACCACGGGCCCGCATCCAGCGACAATTGACCGCCCGGCGCGCTGCAGGCATAGGCTAACAAGACTCGCAGGTGCCGGCCCGTGTCACGGTCTACCAGTAGCGGTCGCGCGATCGGCTCCGGACGGCAGGGCCGGCCGGCAGAACTCAACTTCAGGCGCGCCTGCAGATAGGCCCCAATCTCGAACCGTGCAGCCGTAACTTCGCGCCAGCGCAGGCTGCCGTCGGCATCGCGATCCAGTCGCAGCGCGGCGGCCACATCCGGTAACGCGACATCCACCTGCAGACGCGGCGCTGCGGGATTCTGTGCGGTGAGCACATTCACGTAGCTGGTGCCGCCGGTATGTGCCTCGACGACCGGCAGCATGCAGAGCATCGCGACACCAAGCAACGCCCGGGATCTGAAGCGCATCACATCTTCTCCAGCGCGAGCCGACGCAGGCGCATGACCGAGCTGGAGTCTTCTGCGCCTTCTAACAGATGCCAGGCGTCAAGGTAACGCTGGCGGCGCAGCAGGAACTCCGCATAGGCGACACGCGGGTAATGCGCGCCGCCCGCTGTATCCAGTGCGCGTTGCAGCCGGGCTTCTGCGCCCACCAGGTCGCCGGATTTCTCGGCCAGTTCCGCGGCGATGCCGCTGGCCCAACTGATTTCTGCATTGGATCCTGTCTCCTGTGCTAACACGCGTTCGACGATTTGACGTGCCTGATCGCGATCACCCAGCGCCGCCAGGGCCTGGGCCTGGCAGGCCGACGCAGCCAGGGCCGGCAGCCGCGGGGCGGCGCGCATGCAATCGGCCAGCGCCGCGCGTGGATTGCCGAGTGCGACGCGCAGCTGTGAGCGCTGCAGCAGCGCCGCCGCATCGGTCGGATGGGCCGACAGCCATTCATTCAATACCGTCTCGGCCGCCGGGAATTTATGCTGGTACTGCAGCTCATCGGCGACCTGAATCGGCGTCGCCAGGGCCGGCAAGCCGCCGAGGCGTTTGTCGATATGCAGCACGATCGTGTCCGCTGAGGCCGGCGCGAACGCGATGCTCTGACCGCGAACCTGCAGGTCGCAGGCCGACAGCCAGAGGCTGGCCAGCGCCAGAACGGCGCCGGCCAGCCTCTGCTCCTTATTGCAGCAATGAGTCGAACGCGTTTTCATCGTTGTCAACATCGGACTGAACTGTCACGCCGAACACTTTCGATTCATCCGCGCTGTCCATTTTCGCGAACGCCTCATTGGTCAGCGAGCGAAAGGACACCAGCACCGGATTGACCTTGACGGTCAGGATCGCCGAGGTCGCGAGTCCGCCCGGGTCGCGAGCGGTGATCGTGACCGCGGCGCTGCCCACCGCTTCAGTTGCCGGCGTGATACGCAGCACGCGATCCGCGCCCGTGCCTTCGATCTTGAGGCCCTGCGCGGGAATCAGATCGGTGTCAGCACTGCTGACTGCGATCTGCAGCATGTCGGACGCCGTGTCGTTGTCGGTGATCTTGAAACTCAGGGGTTGCGAGGTCGTGTCCTGGTCAAGTTCCGCGGTCACCGGACCCAGGATCTGCGGCGCCTGCTGCACCGGCATCCCGCCGGAGCCGGCCCCGCCGCTGCAGCCAGTAATGGCTGCAGCGACGATGGCCAGGACGGATAGTGTTTTGATCTGTTTCATTTTGCTCTCCTGTTAGACGCGGCGTTAGTTCGAGGCGCCAGGATTCGGCGTGCGCAGATACGGAAAGCGGGTGTCAAAATCCGCTGCGCTCAGCGGCGCACCATCGGTGAACGGCGCGGTACCGACCGGAGCGTCGGCTGGCGAACACAGACCAAGGTTGGTCGGCGTACCATTGACCGGGATCGGATGGCACATCCGGCCCATCACGACGCGCAGGGCGATGTCAACGACATCGTCGCCCGGACGGCGGCCGTTAGGAAAGCCCGCAAGGTCGTTGCCCGCAACACCAAAGGTGCTCTGCTGGTCGGCCGCTTTCGCAGGAATCCCCGTGTTGAGCCGGGTCATTTCTGAAGCCGTCACGCGCGTCATCTGGTTGACGCCCGGAAAGCCGGTCAGGAATGTCGTCACCAGATCGTTGCGCGGAATATTGGACGGCGCGAGGTTTGCAATGTTGGTTCCCAGCGTCTGGTTCACGGCATCGCGAAACAGCACGTTGAGCAGTGCCGGCAGCGTTGGATTGGTGACGTAGGCGGCAAACTGACCGTCCTGCGCCGGCTCGCTGGCATTGAACCGGTCCTTATCCGGCAAACCGATCACCACTTCGTTGACCAGGGGCATGCCAAGTCGTGACACCTGCGTGAACACACCGCCGTTGACTTCGGGCCTGGCAAAGGTGGCGTTCGGATTGAGGATGCGCGCCTGCCGTAGACTGGCCGAGGTCCATCCGCCGATGACGCCGTTGCCATTGCCTTTCAGGCAGCTCTTCGGTATTTCCAGCGCAATCGTCGTGATGTTGTCATCGCCGATAATATTGTTGTCTTTGCTCTGGCGAATACCGCCCGGGAAAGAATCCCCATCGACGGGCACCAGATTCACGAGATCAAAAACGCGGCCGAGATTGACGGCGAAACCTTCCGCACGCTGGCCGACGAATACCCGACCAGGAGCGCCGCAGTTAGGTACATTGATGTCGTAGACAAACTTGCTGGCGTAGCTTTCATAACCTGCGATGCTGCCGAATGTCTTGGTGCCCACGAAATCGTAGGGCTTGCCGAATTCACTGCGGCCGGTGCTGGCGTTGGTCACTTCGCTGCCCTGGCCGCGGCGGCGATCACCGCGCACCAGCGACAGGGAGTAACTCTCGTTGAAATTCAGCGCTGAGCTGTTGGTCGCAGAGATCGGGCCAATGTTTTTCAGCGGCACGGCAACGTTCTGCTGCTGGCCACCGGTGCCGATCGGCAGGGTGAGGCCTTTGTTGTTGTTCGCCAGTTTGTTAGTGAAACGGAACTGGAAGGTCAGGTCTTCATTCGCATCACCGTCATTGTCGATGTGGATTTCGTACAAGGCGGCCGGATCCATCGCAAAATAGTTCGGGCCGCCATAGGCGGCCTGCAACGGAATGTAGTTCGCGATCAGGGTGACGTAGTCGCCACGGCCCGGTTCATAGGAATTGAAAAGATAGAAATCGGTCGAGTCGACCGTCGGCAGACGGGTGATATTCGGCGCTTCGCGATGACTCGAGGCCATGGACAGCACAGGCAGCGCTGCACAGAGCGCGCCGACTGCGAGACGATGCTGGATAGACATTGAATTCTCCTGAATGGGGTTGCGGCGTTATCGCCTGGTTCGTGGCCTATACGCATGCCGTCCGTCCGCAGATGCACGCAAAAAAATAAATTCCTGGAGCGCATCCAGGCGTGCAGCCGCTGCGTAGTGCGGTTTTACCCAACACCACCTGGAGTCTCTTCATGAACACTTTCGTTTCCCGCCGCGCGCTGCTCTCCGGTGCCGGCAAAGTTGCCCTGTCGGCCGGTGCGATTGCCCTGCTGTCCGGTAACGAAGCCCTGGCGGCCAGCAAAGGCGCCAAGTCCTCGGACGTCGCTATTCTCAATGTCGCCCTGACTCTTGAGCACGAAGCGATTGCGGCCTATCAGATCGGCGCCGAAAGCGGCCTGCTGCAGAGCGGCGTGCTGGCGGTGGCGGTCAGCTTTCAGTCGCATCACAAGGCGCATCGCGACGCCCTCGCCGGCACCATCGCCAAACTGGGCGGCAGCGCGATCGCCGCGATGTCAATGGATGAGTACGTGAAGAGCGCGAAGCTCAACGTGGGCGCGATCAAGGATCAGGGCGGCGTGCTGCAACTTGCGCAGCGTCTCGAACTGGGTGCCGTGAACGCCTACCTCGGCGTCATTCCGGCCTTCGGCGATCGCGAGCTCGCCAAGATTGCCGGCCGGCTGGCCGCCGACGAAACCATGCACTACACCGCGCTCACGCAAGCACTGGGTGGCATGCTGCCCGCCGCTGCGTTGAGCTACGGAGCCTGATCGAAACGGATCGCCCGCATGCTCCCCCGCATGATCGCCGCGATCCTGTCCGCAACGCTCGCATCGCCGGTTTTGGCCGGCGATGCGCAGCGCGGCGAGCAGCTGTATCTCGCGCGCTGTGGTGCCTGCCATTCGCTCGACAGCAATGGCGCCGGCCCGAGGCATCGCGGTGTCGTGGGCCGACGCGTGGCCAGCGTTCCCGGCTTCAGCTACTCAGCGGTGTTGCAGCAGAAGAAGTTCGTCTGGGATCCCGCGAAACTCAACCGCTGGCTCAGCAACCCCAACACGTTCGTGCCGGGCAACAAGATGGTGGTGCAGCTGGCGAATGATCCACTCGATCGCGCCGACATCATCGCGTTTCTGCAGAGCGCCCGATAACACGCCGCGCGGCAGGACGCCTGCGTATCAGACGTTCAGCGCTCCGAAGAAGAACCAGCCGCCGTTGCCGTGCTGCGGCGCCTCGATCTCGCCGCGCAGGAAGCGTTCGAACTTTTCTTCGCCTGAGGATGCAAAGTCCGGCACCAGCTGCGCGAAGCAGGACTCGCGCCTGAAGCCCGCTTCGCTGCAGAGCGCGATCGGGTCCTGCGCGCGGAAGTTGGTATAGAACGGCTCATTGTTGTTAGCCGTGTCCCAGTTCCAGAAAAAGTTGGCATAACTGTCGACGGCCGCTTCGTTCGGCAGCTCGAGGTGCACCATGTGGCCACCGGGCCGCAGCAGCCGCCGGCATTCGCGCAGGATCTGTTTGGTGGCCTTGACCGGCACTTCGTGGAAAAAGAAGCTGGATACGATCAGGTCGAAATGAGCGTCGGGAAAATCCAGGTGCTCGGCATTCTGCTGGCTGTAATGCACCGGAATGCCGGCATTTTCCGCCACCGCATGGCCAAAGCGCAGCACCGGCGCGCCGACATCGATGCCGTGCGCCTCGATGCCCGGGAATATTTCGACGTACGGCAGCAGGTTCTTGCCGCTGGTGGTGCCGAGATCCAGCACCCGTTGCGGCTTGAAATCCGGGAACTTGCGCTTGAGCCATTCGGCCGTGGTCTGCGCGATCACGCCCGGATGCTTGCGATAGGGATGCTGGCCGGTGAACACCTTGCCGCCGAAACTGACCACCGCGCCCTGCGCGACGTCGTCGGCCGTGAATTCGCTGTGGGTCCAGCCGGGCGCCAGGTGCACGTCCAGCGCTCTGAGGTAGCGTGGCATTTCCATGTTCGGATTGAGCCGCAGCGAGCCGCCGGCCCTGGCAGCCTTGTTAGCATCCTTGGCGAGCGCAATCATCTTCGGCAGCGCGCGTTCGATCGCCGGCTGCACCGAGAGGTAGCACATCTCCTGGGCGTTGTAGCGGGTTGAGCTGTAGAACCGATACGAGGGTTCGTGTTCCATCGCCTTCTGGATGTCCTTCCAGTCGCGCACTTCCGTGCCGCGCGCCGCCAGCGCGGGAGCCACGCGCTGGGTCCAGTCTTCCTGCACCTTACTGCGCATGTCGATGATCGCGTGCTTGCGCACCGTGCTGACAAAACTCTGGCGCGCGCGTTCGTCGTGCGTCGGCTGGACCTGCATTTCGATGTCGGTCACGTAGGCGGGATTGATGGCCATGTCACTGTTCCTCAAATGAACCGGTCAAATCAGCCGGCGAGCGTGTCGCAGCCGGACCGCGCGACCTGCTCGTCCTGTTCGGACAGCACGCCGGAGACCCCGACCCCGCCAATGCATTCGCCCTTGTACATCAGCGGCAGCCCGCCCTGCAAAGGCAGGTACTCATCCAGCGCCAGGAAATTGGTGTTGTCCTTGGCGCGCTGCGCAAAGGCGGCCGAGGGCGCACGCGTGAAGGCGGCGGTGCGGGCCTTGCCGGTGGCAACAGCGACGGTCGACACCCGGGCCCCCAGTCGTTCGAAATACATCAGGCCGCCGGACTCATCGACAATCGCGATGCTGACCGCCCAGCCTTCACGCAAGGCATGGGCGCGGCAGGCGCTTGCGATGCGCTGGATATCTTCCGGAGCCAAAACCCATTTCTGCAACATGCGTTATTCCATGCTCTCTGCGCGGATGACGGCGTTAGTGTAAGCCCTGCGACCGAACCAGGAAACCAGTACGCCAATAAGTCCAATGCCGCCGCACACCAGCGCGAGGCTGTAGGCGATTCCGCCCGGTGCCGTAAACACCCGGTCGTTCAGGACCCCCACCGACAGCGAACCGAGGGATACGCCGAAAAACGCGAACACCAGCGAGTAGACAGCCATCACCTGTCCCCGCAGGCGGTTGGGCGTGATGCGGTTCAGGGCCGTGAACGCCGCCGTCACGCACCAGGTTGCGAACAGCGAACTGCAGGCATGCCAGGCTAACGTCGCCTGCGGCGTGGCCGCGAGGCACTGCAGCGGCCCGAAAATGCTCCACACCAGGCATTGCAGCATCATGATCAGCATCGGTCCATCGCGACGGCCCTTCTTCTCGAGCCAGGAAAGCGCCCAGCCGGCCGTCAGCGCGCTGAACAGACCTAACGGCACACCGACGCCCGCCAGCCAGTAGGCGACCTGCTTCGGCTCCCAATGGTGCACGCGCATGAACAGGCTGGGAAACCAGGACAATTTCGCATTGACGATCATGACATTCATGACCGTGGCGATCATAACTGCTGCCAGCGCCCAGGAGTTCGCGCGCAATTCGGCCAGCAGCGGCCTGAGCGAAATGGCGGGCAGCTGCTGCGCGGCCCCAAACCGTCCCGGCTCGCGAAACGTGACCATCATCAGCGCGGTCAGCAGCAGTCCCGGCAGGCCGACGATGACAAACACCACCTGCCAGTTGCGCATCTGACCTAACACGCTGGGCCAGAGTGCCTGCAGCCAGCCGGTCATGCCGAGGGCGACGGCGCTCAACAGGTAGCCGATGCCGATGCCGACGGAACCACCGGCCTGAAAGACCCCAAAGGCCTTGGGGCGCTGCACCGGTGGAAAAGTGTCCGCGATCGTCGATGCGGACGCCGGCGTGGTACTCGCCTCGCCGGCGCCGACCAGCAGGCGCGCCAGAAACAAGCCGGCAAAAGACCCGGCGAAACCGCAGGAAATGGTGGCCAGGCTCCAGATCAGCAGCCCGCCCCAGATGACCGGAACGCGCCGCCAGCGATCGACGAGGAAACCGATCGGCAGCGCTGCCACCGCGAAAAATATCGCGAATGCGGGTCCCATGATCATCGCCGCTTCGGTATCGGTGAGATCGAGATCCGCCTTCAGATACGGCACTAACAAGCCGATCACGTTACGATCGACGACGCCCAGCGCGTAGGACAGCAGCAGCATCGCGACCACGTACCAGGCGTAGCGCGGCGACGGCCAGGTCGGTGCGGCGAGCGCCGGTGCGGCCGCGGCCATCTCAGTGATTCTCTTCGCCGCCGCTGATGTTCATCGCCTCACCGGTGATGTACACGGCCTGCGAGGAACACAGGAAGGCGCAGGCCTTGGCGGTGTCCTCGGTGAGGCCCACGCGACCTAACGGAATGCGGCCGCGCATGGCGGCGAGATAATCATCGAGCGCCAGGCCGCGCTTACCGGCCATGAAATCGTTCTGCCAGGAGCCGAGGCCGGTCGTCACATGGTTCGGGCAGACGGCGTTGACGGTGATGCCCTGCGGGCCCAGTTCCACCGCGCCCGCCCGCGTCAGGCCGATGAGTCCGTGCTTGGAGGTCACATACGCGCCGGTGTACAGCGAGGCGGACTTGGCGGCCTTGCTGGCCACGGACACGATGCGCCCACGACCCCAGCCCGCGTGCGCTTCCTGCCGCGTCATCTGCCGCGCAGCGTGCTTCAGTGCAAAGAACGCGCCAGTCAGGTTGACACCTAACACGGTCTGCCAGCGCTCCTCTGTGGTATCGAGCAGCGGCCCGAACAGGTAACCGACGCCGGCATTGTTGATCAGGATGTCGAGGCGGCCGAAGGTGGCGGTCGCGTGCGCCATCAGCGCCTCGACCTCACGCTCGACGCGCATGTCAGCGGCAAATACGCTGGCCTCGGCGCCCAGCGCGCGGATTTCCGCGGCAACCGCCTGCATCTCATCGATCTGGCCGACCCCGTGCGCCGGCGCGACGTCGCCCTGCGTGCGCCCGAGATCGTGCAACACGATGCGCGCGCCTTCGCTCGCCAGGCGCCGCGCGATGGCCGCGCCGAGACCACCCTGCCGTCCGGAGCCCGTAATGACGGCGACCTTTCCCTGCAATTCCGGGTACACGGCGCGGCTGTTAGGTTTGTCAGGTGCCGGCGTCGCGGCGGCTGCCGGCCGGATGCATGCGCATCACGCGCTTCAGGTAGCCATCGCGCCAGGCGACGCGTTCGGCTTCCGCATTCGGGTCCGCCTTGAACGTCTCGATGGACGCCCGGGTGACCTTGCCATCGCGCTCCAGCAGCCTCTCAACGGTATCGAGACGCTCGCGCAGTACCGCCACTTCGGTCGTAAGCTCGATGAAAAACGTCATCATCTGATCGAGCGACGGATCGTCGAAAAAATGCGGTCGCTTGCCGAGTGTTTGTCGCGGCAGATGCACCTGATCCGCGGGGGTGTTGTTCGCTGTCATCGTAATCCTGTCTTGCTAGTGGACTGTAACAACCAATTATAGACTATAATAGGGTCTATGACAGACCCTATTACTCTGACGAACGTGGAACGTATGGAACTGACTCGGCGAGCTAACAGCCGGACGGATCGGGCGGAAGATGCCCGCCGGGCGCGGCTGGTGTTGCTGCTCGCGGAAGGCCATACGTGGGACGAGGTTTCCGAGCGGATCGAGTGCAGCCGGGGCTTTGTGGCGAGCTGGAGCAAGCGATTCGCTGAGGAGCGCATCGCCGGACTGTACAGCCGGCATCTGGGGCAGGTGGCGAGCGTGCTCACCCCGCAGTTGGAAGCGCGGATTTTGGATAGTACCCGCCAGGCACCGAAGAGCTCGACGCACTGGACGACGCGCAAGCTCGCCGCCCAGCTGGGTGTTAGCCACATGATGATCGCGCGCGTGTGGCGCAAGCACGGACTGAAGCCCCATCGGATCGAGCGCTACATGGCCTCGAACGATCCGGATTTTGAGAAAAAGGCGGCCGACATCATCGGCCTGTATCTGAACCCGCCGGCACACGCGGCGGTGTTCTGCGTCGATGAAAAGACCGCTATTCAAGCCTTGGATCGCAAAGACCCGGTGTTGCCCCTGTCTCCGGGACGCGCCGAGCGACACGGCTTTGAGTACTTTCGACACGGCACTTTGTCGCTCTATGCCGCCTTCAACACCAAAACCGGTGAAGTGCTGGGCAAGACCGCCGAGCGACACACCTCTGCCGAGTTCGTCGCCTTCCTTACCGACATCGTAATCAATCAACCGCGCGGCAAAGAGATCCATGTGATCGCCGACAATCTCTCGGCCCATAAAAGCTCCTCTGTTAGGGAGTTCCTGGCTGTGCATCCCAAGGTTCATTTGCACTTCACACCAACCTACTCGTCCTGGCTCAACCAGGTCGAACTGTGGTTCGGCAAGATCGAACGCGATGTCATCGCGCGCGGCGTGTTCACATCGGTATCTGACTTGAAGAGAAAACTCATGCGTTACATCCGCCACTACAACAAATCCCCCCGGATCGTGAAATGGAAATATGCCGATCCCTCGCGCCACATCAGTGCACAATCAGTTGATACAGGCCACTAGTATGGGCCCATGAAAGCAAATCCTCGCATATCTGTCTTCGCCGTGGCCATCCTGTGCGCAGCGGTCGCGACCGGCGCGGCCGGGGCGCAATCCCCGGAACCGCAAATGCTGCGTTTTCGCGCCGCCACGGTCACGACGCAGGACCTGGCAGCCTTTGAACGCGACTATGCGGCGCTCCTGGGCTATCGGGTCCGCGAGCGCGGCACGATCAGCCGCGAGCTTGCGGCCAGCTGGGGCGCGCAGCGCATGAGCAGCCGTAAATTCCTGCTGCTGTCCAGCGACGCCTCGCCCGATGTGCTGATCCGCGCCGTAGATGCGCCGGCCGTGCCGGACTACCGCCCGCTAACAACACATGGTTGGAATGCGATCGAAATCATCGTGCAGGACCCGGACCAGCTGCGACAACGATTCACCGGCAGCCCGTTCACCGTGATTGGCGAACCGGAATTCCTCGGCGGCTTTCCCACCATTCGCGCTTTCCAGGTGCGCGGTCCCTCGCAGGAAGTGCTGTA
The DNA here is from genome assembly GCA_031414335.1 of Gammaproteobacteria bacterium. Taxonomy (GTDB): domain Bacteria; phylum Pseudomonadota; class Gammaproteobacteria; order Steroidobacterales; family Steroidobacteraceae; genus UBA964. Next base: position 17,658 of record JANNVI010000013.1, read on the forward strand.
CCTGACCGCCGAAACCGGCGACCGCAGCCGCTCGCCGCTGCCCGCGCCCGGCGGCGAGGTCGGACGGATTTTCATCATGGTAGTCGCGGGCCCGGATATCAATGCGCTCAATCGCTGGTATGCGGAGCGCTTCAAGCTAACAGCGGGGGCGGTGAACGACCGCAGCGTCGGGGTGCTGACCCGCGCGCAGAATTTGCGCGCCGATCAGACCGTGCCGTTGACGACGGTCCGCCTCGGCCAGCGGGGCAACCTGCTGGAACTGGACGGTTACCCGCCGACGGCCGGGGCGCGTCCGCAGGCGCGCGGCCTGCTGCCTCCGGGCATCGCACTGGTCAGCGTGGCGGTGCGCAATCTCGACGCCCTGAAACTCGACTTTCTCACCGCACCACGGGCGCGCGGCGGCGCGCTCTACCGCGGCGCGCGCTCCGCCACGGTGCGCGGCCCGGCGGGCGAGTTGCTGGAACTGATCGAGGAATGAGCTAACGCGGCGCGCCGGCCGCGATACTGTCGAGCGCCTGCAGGGTCGCCGCAACTACGATCTTGTGTTCGGCAACGCGGCTGATCGATGGCGCCCAGTCTTCCTGGTAGCCGCCACCATCGAACGATCCGAAATACATGTGGATCCCGCCCGGGATTGGCAGCCACTGGCTGTTAGCCGGAAAGAGATTGCGACGCTCAGTAAACGCAGCTGGCGGCTTGCCGTCGGGCGTGGCGCGATGCACATGCCACACCGGCCTCGGATAATTCGCGAGGCTCGCCGCCGAGGTGGGATACGAGTCCCAGAGCACCAGTCCCGCGAGCGCGTCCGGATGATTACTGGCGAAGGTCGCGGCCATCGCGCCGCCGAGCGAATGCCCAATCAGCACCCAGCGACGGATATCGGGAAAGGCCGCCTGGACATCGAACACGCGGTTGAGCCCGAAGATCGCAAACTCCATGGGCATCGGCACGATGACCACGCGATATCCTGCGGCGGCGACCGGTCGCAGGGTTGTCGCATAGCCGCGCGCATCGACATAGGCGCCCGGATAGAAGATAACGCCCATTTTCTCGGCATTGCGGCGTGGCCTGAGGACGATATAATGCCCCTGCTCCACCGCAACATCGTCACCCGGCTGCAGCGCCGCCAGCGCTTCCGGCGCTGCATCCGCGTGCCGCTTGAGACCTAACACCCAGACACTGCCGATCATCAGCACCACCAGGCCGATGACGGTGTAAAGCGCGCCGCGCAGGAATTTTTTCATCGATACTCTTCTAACAGTCAGATACTAACAATCAGGCCGCGGGCCATTGCCAGCCGAAGGTACCGCCGACCAGCATGCCAAAAATCAGCGCATCGACCGTTTCCCAGAACGCGAGCCGCAGACCGCGGCCGTACCAGATTGACACCGGCCAGACCGCGAACGCATACGCTGCGAACGCGACCGAGCCGGCGATCTGGTGGACCTTGAGGTAACCCGCGCCGGGCGGCAGCGCGCGCGTCACGACATAGGCGACGAACAGGCTGACAATCACGCAGTACACGAACCACTTGGCGAGGCTGCCGGCCATGGTCGGCGGGCCCGGTGGGCGCACGGTAATCGCCAGGATCGGGCCGCGCGACATTTTTTCCAGAAACGCCGGATTCTTCATGTCGGCGCCGCTGCTGGCGCGCGGCACGAAATAGTCGCCCACCGGCAGATTGAAAGGCCGGACCGCATTCATGAGGCCGTCCTCATCAGGCGTCTTCGGGTAATCGTTCCTGTGCCAGAACGGACCCATGTGCAGGATTGCGCTGACCACGAACACCAGAAACGCGGACACCAGGATCGCCAGCCACAGACTTGTCACCGTAACCATGATGATCTCCTCTTAATTGTTGAGGCTTGTTGTTCGAACGGCAATGATGCTCGCACGTGGACGCCACGGCAACTTTTCAGCAGCTACTACTGCCCTGGTTTCCAGGTAAAAGATTCGGGCCCATTGCCGAACCCCTCGACGCGGATCTGCAACGGCCTGATGCGCACGCCGATCAGCTCTTCGGCAACATTGGCGGCTGTTCGTTCCGGCGCCTTGGTCCAGCCGCGGGCACGGTGCAGCGCGGACTGTTTCTGGTACATGGCCCAGGTCGTGTCCGCGTCGATAAACTCGGCATCGCCACGGATGAAAACCACCCGCGGTGCTAACAGATTGAAATCGTAGACGTGCGGGTTGTCATTGCGCGAACCCGGCGCCGGCGTGCCGACCCACATCACCTCGGTGCGCGGATTGCGCCGCCACTGTCCGATGCGCTTGTGAACATTGCGCTGGACCAGCCAGATATTGAAATCATCGTCGATGGGCACGCCCATCGTCCGGCCGACCGGATAGCCGGCGAGATTGATCGTAAAAACCTGCGCGAACCCCGCTTCGGTGCGCAGAAAATCACGCACCCGCTGCTCGAGATCCGCGCGGCCGGGTGCGACGGACTGCGCCGCGCGCTGATTGGCATTGATTTCCATGCAGCGGAGTCTAATGAGTTCCGTAGCCAAGATCAGCTGTCTTGCTGACAACCGCTATGCCATCATCGAATCATTCAGGGGGTGCTATGTCGTTGAGCATGCGTGATGAATTTGCCCGCGGCTGGCGAACGCTGGCGGCCTGCAGCCTCGGGAACGGGTCGGGGCTCAGCGGAGTGGCTTTTTTTGCCTTCGGCATTTTCGTCATCCCGCTGACCGAAGCCTTTGGCTGGAGTGTCGGGCAGGTGACGGTCGGTTCCAGTTTCCTGATCCTGGGTACCGCGATTACCGCGCCGATCGTCGGCTCATTCATCGACCGCTTCGGCGCCTACCGCGTCAGCCTGATTTCGTTCGTCGCGCTGGTTGCAGGCTACGCGTTGCTGACACAGCTGGGCGGCAACATCACGATGTTCTACGTGGCGTGGATCCTGATGTCGCTGGTCGGCGGCGGCACGACGCCCGTCGTCTGGACACGGTCGGTCAATCTGTGGTTCGACCGGGGCCGCGGCCTTGCGCTTGGATTTGCCCTCGGCGGCTCGGGCCTGTCCGGCGTGTTAGCACCGCCGCTGATCACCAAGGCGATTCAACACTGGGGCTGGCAGGGCGGCTATCTGGTCGTCAGCGCGTTCATCCTGGTCGTGGCCATTCCAGTCATCGCCATGCTGTTCAAGGACCGGCCGGATGAACTGGCCGTGAGCAGCGGCGAGGTCCGCGCGGCAATTCCCGGATTCACGGCCCACGAAGCGCTGCGCCATCTGACATTCTGGAAGATCGCGATCGGATTCTTCCTGGTCTCCGGCTGTATCGCCGGCCTGATCATCAACCTGGTCAAGCTGCTGGTGGAAACCGGCATGGACCGGGTCGCAGCCGCTGGCATCGCCAGCATCATGGGTGTGGCGATTGTCGTCGGGCGCATCGGCATCGGTTTTTTATTGGACCGGCTGTCGGCGCCCGTGGTCGCCTGCACCCTGCTACTGCTGTGCGCGCTCGGCTGCTACACGCTGAGTGTGCCGGGCGTGCCGGTCTGGGCCTTGTCCCTGTGTGTGGTCGCGCTGGGACTGGGTGCGGCCGCCGAGGTCGACCTGGTCGCCTATCTGACCAGCCGTTATCTCGGCATGAAGGCCTACGGCAGAGTCTATGGCATGCAGCTCACGTCATTCTATCTGGGCGCGGCCATCGGGCCGGCGGCGATCGGCATGTCATTCGATCACTTCAAGGCCTATGGGCCGGCGCTCTATTTCGCCGTGGGTGGTTTGACGTTTGGCGCGCTGGTGTTAGCCACCCTGGGCAAGCCGCCGGACTTCGGCGGCCGCTCGGCACACTAGCGTCGGCGCCGAATACTAACCTCCGACAGAGACACCCTGCATCGGATCGCCCGACCGCATGATCGCCGACCAGGAGCGGTCGCCGCCAAAACGGATGCCCCGGAAGTCGCCGGGCTGCTTGTCTAACACGTTGGTATAGAGCTTCTGGCCTTTGTAGGCCCATTGCTGCTTGCCGTCCGGCAACTTGACCAGTGCCCAGCTGCCGAGCGCTTTGGCATCCGGCGCAGCGATGAACGGCACCCATTGCGCGTCCACGCAGTCATCGACAGCGCAACCGGGCGGCGGGATCGTCAGGCGCCGCTGGCCACGCGCGTTCAGGCCATGCGAATACACCGTCAGGCCCTCGGCGTTAGCAATCAACTCGCCGGCGTCGGAGACCTGGATCGTTGCCCACGGCGGCAATGGCGGCGCGGGCTCCAGCACCATCACGGTCCAGCCGCGCGCGCCGCTGCCGGAGACCTCGCCCGGCTTGATGTCCGTGGCCGTGCGGCGATACAGCGCCTGGCCTTTGTAAGCCCACTGCCGCAGCCCGGTAGCGCGCGTGACGATGCTCCAGTCGGCAAACCCATTCGCGAGCGCGGGCGCTGCGACCGGGTCCCAGGTCTTGAGACAATCGTCTTCGCAATCGGACTTGCCGCTGTACAGCGTGCGGCCCCGATCATCGGTCAGCACCTGACCTAACACGCTGCGGCCGATGCCGATTTCGCGCGGCGTCGCAATCGGCTGGAATGCGATATGCCACAGCGTGCCGACGCCGTCGCCGAAGGTCGCGCCGGCAAATGCGTCGAGGGCGTAGAAATAAACCGGCCGGCCGCGAAACGCCCACTGCCCGGACTTGTCGCTGCGCGCGATGATCGACCATTCGCCGCTGGGCCTGGCATCCGCCGGCGCTGCCAGCGGCGGCCACATGGTCGCGCAGTCGTCCTTGCAGGACGATTGCCCGGGTGTGCCCTCATCGCGATCGAAGGTATAGAGCGTCATGCCGCGGCTGTCGGCGAAGACCCAACCGTCGCCCCGCACCTGCGCCTTGACGTTCGCCGGCAGGCCGGTCGGCGCGGCCGCCGCCCACAGGCTGACGCTGCCGACAGCTAACAACCATGCGCCGGCGCGCATTGCGGACACTCGCCACATCAGGCCAGGACTTCACTGATGGGTTTGGAAGTCTGCAGCGACTGCGTGCCCCATTTTTCCATCGACAGGCCCATCGCCCGCATGGCCGTAAAGCCGACGCGGGTGATCGGATCGCCATTGCCGACGACATGGATGCCGGTCTTCATCCGTCCGCCGGCGCGGCCGACGGTATAGGCCGGCACGCCATCGATCGAATGCACGCGCGCGTAATTGGTCTCGGTGGCCGCGAAAATAAGCACATTGTCGAGCAGCGTGCCATCGCCTTCGCGAATCGCGCCAAAGGTCTTGATGTACTCGGCGAACGCCTGCATGGTGCGGCAGTTGAACCAGAACGCGACCGGCTGGTAGCCGGTGACTTTGTCCGGCGTTTCCTCATGCGTCAGCAGGTGATGCGTGTAGGTCTGGCCCGGGCGGCGCATGTGCGAGAAATTGTCGCTGAACACCATGTTGAAAATGCGGGTCTGGTTGCAGGCCACCGCCATCGCCAGGATCTGCGACATCATGCGGTGATTGTTGACCACCGTTTCCACTTCAAGGCCCATCGGCATGTTCTGTTCGGCGCCATCGTGCACGGGCTTGGGCGGCATGTGGCAGGCGAGGTTCGGCTGCGGCTTCTGCATCTGCAGATCGAGCTGATTCTCCAGCCCGCGGATCGACGTGAAGTATTCATCCAGCCGCGCGCGGTCCGCGGCGCCGAGGTTCTTGTGCAGCGCCTGGCGCTGCTCGGCGACCGCCGACAGCACGCTGCGCCTCACCATCATCTTCGGGTCCGGCTTGAATTCGGCTTTGTTAGGATCGGCGAAGTCCGCGCCGAACACCCGCGCATACAGCCGTTCCGGCGAGGCTTCGGCGGCGGCGCGATTGTTGGTGCTGCGTGCGCTGTAGTTTTCCCGGGCAATACCGACTGCGGTCACGTCCAGCGTGCGAAACCGCGTGTTGCCCGACATCGCGTCCCCAATCAGCAGGTCGAGCGTCGGCGCGGGAATCTCGGAATTGCTGGACGGCGCGGAACCGGTACGGGACGCGACCCAGCCGGTGAAATGCGTGTAATTGGAGCGGCCGTCGAGCGGCATGTTGAAGCCCGAATAATGGTTCAGGTAGGGCACGTGCTCCTGCAACGGCGCGCATTCCTGCAGAAACTCGATGCCGGCGCTGGTCTGCGTCTTGGGCTTGATCGCGTGGCCCGGCGTGTGGCCGAGGCCCCAGTACCAGGTGCCAAAGCGCACCGGAATCGGCGCGCCAGTGGCCGCCATCGCGGTGCCGTTTTCGTTGAGGAAACAATCGAGGAACGGCAGTGCCACGCCGATGGTGCTGCCACCTAACATACCGCGCAATACGGAGCGGCGATTGACCGGGCGGGGAATCAGGAAGGTCATCGTGGTATCTCCTCTTGAGCGCCAACCGCGGCCGTGCGCACTTTGGGCGGCGAGACTGCGAACAGCGCCTCGCTCGTGGCGATGTCGCGCAACAGATCAGGGACACGATAATCCGCACCCGCGAATTGTTCCGTGAAGTAGGTCAGCACTGGCTTGTCGGCGCGTCCGGGCGTGCGCGCCACCGCGTAGGAATACAGCCTGTTGACCACGCAGCTCGGCGCCGCAGGATTATCGCGCATCGCCTTGCCGAGGCCGACCGCATCGTCAAATTTGACGCCGTCGAGGCTGCCGCTGGTGTCGATCGGGACATCGCGCTCGGTGCTGCGCAACTGGCCTGCGCCGTCGATGCGTTCCAGCGCCAGGCCGATCGGATCCGTCAGCTTGTGACAGCCCGAGCAGGATTTCTGCGTGGCGTGGACCGAGAGCCGCTGGCGCGCCGTGCGGCTCGGCGCGTTGGGATCGTTGAACAGCGAGAAATCGACATTGCCCGGCGGGTCCGGAATCTTCTGGCACAGCAGCAGTTCGCGCATCGCGCGACCGCGCAGGGTCGGCGAGCTGCGGCCCGGGTGGGCGTACAGCGCGGCGAAACTCACCTGCGTAATCAGGCCGGCGCGCGCATCGCCTTCGGGAAATTCATAGGGCATCCAGCCGCCATCGGGACGATCGACCGGGACATGATAGATGCGGCCTAACGGACCGCTCATGAATGTCTTGCGGGTGGTGAAGATGTCGCGGTAATCAGCTTTCTCATCCAGCAACAGGTGCGTCAATGTCCGCAGTGTCTGTTCGCGCGCATCCTGCGCGACCGCGGTACTGAAGACCGGATAGATGATCGAGTCCTTTTCCAGCCGGTCGATATCCTCGAACGCGAGCATGTCGTTGAAGAATGAGCGCATGCCCGCCACCAGCTTCGGCGAGCCTAACATGCGCTTCACCTGGCTGTTGATGCCACTGGACGTGTACAGCTCACCCTGCTCCGCGGCCGCCAGCAACGCGTCGTCCGGCGTTGAACCCCAGAGAAAGAAACTCAGGCGCGCCGCGCGTGAGTAACCATCGAGCCGCAGACTGCCCTTGTGCTCAGGATCCGGTTCCGCGCGATCGGCGATGAACAGGAACGACGGCGACACCAGCATGGAGGCGAGGCCTGATTCCAGGCCACCGTAGAAATCGCCGAATTGGCTGGTGGTAGCGGCCGCCAGCTCGACCGGCTTGGCCACTTCGTCGGCCTCGGGCTTGCGCCGATACAGCAGGCGGCCGACCGTCGCAAAGAACTGCTGCGCGCACGCGGCGTCGGCCGCGCTTGGCGACTTGGGCTGGCAGGGCACGTAAATGTCGCGGTTGTCGGCGCTCAGCACCTGCGCGGCGATGGAGCGCGCCATGCGATCGTACTGCTCGATGCCCGCCGGCGTGATGTGCGCTGCCGCCGCACCCACGGTCAGCAGGCCGTTGGTACGCACCAGGGGATCGAACGTGCCACCCACGGACACATGACGGCCGAAAAGATCGGCGATCACGTTGCGGTATTGCGGTTCGGACAACAGGCGCAACGCCGGTTCGCCGCCCGCCACCGGGGGCGCGGACTTGCCGCAGGCGGCCAGCAGCGCTGCGGCCACGACGGCTGGCAACAGGGCTAACAAGCGAGTTGAACGCAACGATCGCGTCATCACAGCAGTCTCTTGAAAAAGCCTATAATGCTATCCAGCGGCCCCTGGCCTCTGTCGGCCGTCTGACTCGCGTCAGGGTGGACGATGAAGGCCGCGACCGCCGAGAAATTGAACGCCGACGACAATGCCGTGCAGTTGCCGGTCTTGGGGTCGGGATAGCCGTCGGCAATCTCATGCGCCGCAACATGGATCGCCGGGCAATCCGAAATCGCGGTCGATGAAATCGGGCCCAGGCCGCCGATGTAGAACATCAGCTGATCAACATCGTAATAGCCCGCCTGCATGCCTTTGGCCGTGGCGAGGTCGGGCGCGATCTCGAGGCGCAGCCGCATGTCGCGCAGCAGCTGGTTCATGTAGGTGTAGTTGCCATAGAACGGCAGGTTGACATCTCCGGCGTCGGTCGTGAGCACGCCGTTCCTGATGCGCCCCTTGAGCGAGCTGCGATAGCGCGGCTGGCCGTTAGGTGCATCGATGCGATAACTGGCAAACGGCACAAACTTGCCGCCGGCATCCAGCGTGTACTGATCGATCGCACGATAAAAAGTCACGGTGACGTCGTCATCATTTCGCGTGTCATCAACACCGGTGATCTCAATCAGCGTCATGCCATTGCCGTTGGACTTGCGATTCTCGTTTTCGTTCGCTTCGTACTGGCCATACGAGCGAAACCCGTAGACGCAACCCAGCAGTCGGTACAACTGGTTGTCGACGCCCGCCGTGCCATCGACGCCGGTGAAGTTCTCGTGCTTGCAGGACCTGGACGTGGCTTCGCCGTTGACCATGCCATCGAGGTTCATGCCGTAGGATTCGCGGCCCTCGACCAGCAGCAGCGGCGGATCCTTGACCACGGTCGGATTCATGCACACGTCTTCGCCGTTAGGTCCGCGGCGAATCGCGTTGAAATAGCGATCCAACCTGACCTTGAGACCGTTGTCGGTGAGCCGCGCGCGATCGACTTTCGAGAGTCCGCGCCACCAGATCTCGTCGTAGCCAATGTTGAACCCTTCCGGGCACTCGTCGACAAATCGCGACTCGTTCATCGCGATGTTGCGGGTCGTGATGACGAATCCCAGCGTGCGCGACTTGGGCGCGCTCGCGGGCACGGCCGCCAAGCAGACGCCTGCCATCAGCACCGACGCCGCGACCCGGGCGACGGAGCGCGTACTGCGAGCCTGTGATCGATTTGAACCGGTGATCATCCGAGTGCCTCTGGAAAGCGCCATTGTGCGTCCGCCTGACGAGTCACGCCATGAGCGTCTCGCGCGGGTTCGAGCAGTGGTCATCGCGTTCAATGACGGCTGACTGCCCCGTGCGCTCACCTGCGGGGCAGTTCATGATAACGCCCGTCCTGATCGCCGCAACCCGGGAGTCCCGTGCTAACAATCCTGCATCTGCGCCGCGCTGCGCTGGCCCTGAGTGTGCTGGCCGTTCTAACAATTTCCGGGGCGGCCATTTCCCGGGCGGAAAGCGCCGAAGACGACATCATCTTCGCCGCGAACCTGACGCCCGACGATGAAAGCACGCCGACCGAGAGCCCGGCCACCGGCTATGCCGAGGTGCGGCTCGAGCGCGCCACGCTGAAAATCACCTGGAAAGTGACCTATCGCGGGCTGACGTCCAAACCGATCGCAGCGGGGCTGTACGGTCCGGAAAACGTCGGAGCTAACGCCGGACAGGTGGTCAATCTCGGCGTGCGCGGGCTGGCGAGCCCGATCCAGGGTTCGGAGGTACTCTCCGACGGCGTGTTCCAGTACCTGATCACCGGGCGCGTGTACGTGAATATTCATACGACGCGTTACCAGGACGGCGAACTGCGCGGCCAGCTGCGGCGGCAACGCAAACGCTAGTCGTCGAAATCGCGGCGTCGCAGCAAAGGCACCCAACCGCCCCCGGCGCCGCCAACACCCGCGGCCCACTTGTCACCGCCGATGGCGCCCGGCTCCTGGTCCCGCGTGTGGGTGTAGAGCACATTTCCCCTGTACGCCCACACCCGACCGGCGCCCTCCGCGGGCGACGCCACGGCTGTCCAGTCGCCCGCCGGGCCGGAGCCAGTCGCGGCCGGAATCGTCTGCCAGTAACGCTTGATGCAGTCGTCGTTGCACATCAGCAGTTTGGTTTTTTCGAGCTGGCCGGCAAACACGTACAGCGTGTGGCCACGCGCATCGGCAAAAACCTCGCCCATGTCGGAATTCTGCACCGTCACCCAGCTGGGCAGCGATGGCCGCGCGTCCAATACCGCCACCTGCCACTGACCGTCGTCCGTCAGCCCGGCGCTGTCGCCCGGCTTGACATCGTCCGCGTGCAAATACAGCCGGCGGCCGCGATACGCCCACTGCCTCTGGCCATCCTTGCGAGCTAACAAAGTCCAGTCGGCCTGCGGCTGCGCCAGCCAGGGCGCAGTCAAAGGGATCCAGCTGCCGGGACAGCCGTCGTCACAGACCGAGTCCTGGTCGCGCTGCCAGTACAGCGTGCGGCCAGGCGCATCGGTCAGGATCCGTCCCAGGTACATTGAACGCAGGGTGATTCCCGGCGGCATCGCGATCCGCTCGAGCGCCACGCGCCAGGCGTTGTTGCCGGCCCCGTCACCTAACATGCCAGCGGCGTACGAATCCTTGGCGTAGCTATAGAGCGGGCGGCCGCGCCAGGCCCATTGCGGCGCGCCATCGGCGCGCTCGATCAGCGACCAGTCGCCGCCGCTGCCGGCAGCCGCCGGCGCGCGCAATGGCGGCCAGTTCTTGGCGCATTCAGCAACGCAGGCGGACTTCCCGGGCTGGGTGTCCTGCGCATAGAAGTAGAGTGACATGCCGCGCGCGTCGGTCAGGAACTGGCCCGCGCCGGAGGCGCGCAGCCGCACTTCCGCGGGTAGGCCAGCTGCCAGGACGACATGGGCGCCGGACAGCACGACGCAGGCGATGACGCGCAGGAAACCCGTCACACGAGAATTTCAGTGATGGTCTTGGAGGTCTGCTGGCTGCCCGTGCCCCACTTTTCGACCGGCAGTCCCATGACCTGCATCGCCGTCAGGCCGATACGCGAGATCGGGTCACCGTGACCGACGACATGGTGGCCGGTCTTGAGGCGGCCACCCGCCTTGCCGATCATCATGACCGGGATGTTGTCGACCGCATGCAACTTGGCGTAGCTGGTTTCAGCGTGCGCAAAGATCAACGTGTTGTCTAACAAGGTGCCCGGGCCTTCCTTGACCCTGGTGAACTTGTCGATGAAGCCGGCGAGCGCCTCCATGACCCGGCAGTTGAACCAGAACGCCTCCGGCTGGTAACCGAGCTTCTGGTCGACCGCCTCTTCATGCGTCAGCGTGTGATGGGTGTAGGCCGTGCCGGGGCGGCGCAGGCTGGACAGCGCGTTGTTGAACGCCATGTTGAACACGCGGGTCTGGTTGCAGGCCAGCGCCATCACCAGCAACTGGCTCATGGCGTCGTGATTGGCCTGCGCGACCGGAATCTCGAGGCCCACCGGGCCGTCCTTCGGCGCTGCCGGCCGCACGCAGGCGGCGCCGGCAGGCGTACCCCGCTGCTGCACGGCCAGCTGGTTCTCCAGTTGCCGGATCGAGGTGAAGTACTCATCGAGCCGGGCGCGGTCCGCGGTTCCGAGGCGGCGCACAAAGCGCTGACGCTCTTCGCCGATGCCGCTCAACACACTTTGCTGCAGCATCAGGTCCGGGTCCGCCTTCGCGACCGCGCTGTTAGCATCGCCGCCAGCGCCGAACAGGCGCGTGTACAGCGCCAGTGGCGACACCTCGCCGGCGTTGCGGCTGTGTGTATTGCGCGCGGTGAACGAATCGCGCGGATTACCGGTACAGGTCATGTCGATGGATTTGAAGCGCGTGCTGCCACCGATCGCATCGGACACCAGCACGTCGATGGTTGGCGCCGGGATATCGCCGGGCGCAATCGGGGCGGTCGCCGTGCGGCAGCTGACCCAGCCGGTGTGGTGCACGTGGTTCGGGCGGCCATCGAGCGGTGAGTTGAACTGGCCGAAATAATTGATGTGCTGGGTGTACGGCGTCAGTGCCTGGCACTCCTCGAGGAATGCCAACTTGGTCGCATCGGGATGGATCGCATGATTGGGCGTGTGCCCCATCGACCAGAACCAGGTTCCAAAGCGTACCGGCAGCGGCGCGCCGGATGCCAGCGCCTGGCCGCCGTCAGACAGGAAGCAATCGAGAAACGGCAGCGCGACACCGAGCGTCGTGCCGCCCATCGCGCCGCGCAGCACGGCACGCCGCGTGACTGGTTTTTTGATCAGAAAACTCATGTCGGACCTCCTGCGCTCAGCTCAGGCTTCGGCTTCGCAATCGACTGCAGTGCCTTGCTGAGTGCAATGCGCCGCAACAGCGGCCGCAGCCGGTAACCGTCGTCGGCGAAACTCTGCTCCAGATCCGCCATCCAGTCCCGCTCACCTTTCTCAATCGGCCGGCCCGCCGCATAGCTGTAGGCGCGGCGGACCACGCACGAGGTCGCGGCCGGATCCTCGCGCATAGCCTGCCCCAGACCGCGGGCATCCGCAAACTTGAATCCATTCAAATCGCCACTGGCGTCGATCCGCTCGCCATTCTCCGTCAGGCGAATCTGCCCTGCGCCGTCGAAGTTTTCGAGCGCGAGACCGATCGGATCCATCAGTTTGTGACAGCCCGCACAGGCCGGATCGGTTGCGTGCGCGGCCAGCCGCAGGCGCGCGGTCTTGTTAGGGGATTTGGGGTCGTTGAAACGGTCGAAATTGACGTTGCCCGGCGGATCCGGAACTTTCTGGCACAGCAGCAATTCCCGAATGGCTTTGCCCCGCAGCGTAGGGGAACTCTTGCCCGGATGCGAGTGCAATGCAACAAAACTCAGCTGGGTCTGGATGCCGGCGCGCGGGTCGCCCTCGTCGAACTCAAACGGCGCCCAGCCGCCCGGCCGGGTGGCCGGCACCCGATACACCATGCCTAACGGCACGGTCATGAAAGTGCGGCGGGTGGTGAAGATGTCGCGATAGTCGCCATCGCGGGCGATGAGTTCATCGATCAGCGTCCGCAACACCTGTTCGCGGGAATCCTCCGCCGCCGCCAGCCCGAACGCCGGATAGATCAGCGAGTCTTTCTCCAGCGTCGAAAAATCGTCCAGGCTCAGCATGTCGGTAAAAAACGCGCGCACGCCCTGGGTGAAACGTGGCGATGCCATCAAACGGTCCACCTGCTCTGCCACGCCATCCGCATCCGCGAGCTCACCGTGCGCGGCGGCATCCAGCAACATCGCATCGGGCGTGGTGTTCCAGAGCATGAAGCTCAGGCGGCTGGCGCGTGAATAGCCATCCAGCCGCAATTGCCCCTTGTTAGCTGAATCGGGCTCGGCATTTTCCGCGATGAACAGGAATTCGGGCGAGGTGAGCATGCCCTGCAGGCCATAGGCCAGCCCGGCATAGAAATCCTGGCGTGCCACGGCGGCGGCGCGCGCGATCCTGACCGGCCCCGCGAGATCGTCGGCAGCAATCGCGCGGCGGTACAGCAGCCGCCCGGCCTGCTGGAAGAATGTCGTGGCACAGGCGTCATCCGCCGCGCCCGGCGCCGCGGGCCGGCAGGCAATCAGCAGTTCGCGATTGCCGGGCGCCACCACCTGCTGCGCGATCGAGCGCGCCAGCGCCGCAAAACGCTCGACGCCGGAGGGCGTGATCGACGCGCGGCTCGCGCCAATCGCGAGCAGTCCTTCCGTGCGTACGATGGGATCGAAGCGTCCCGCGACCACGATCTGCGGGCCGAACACATCGGCAACGACGTTGCGGTATTGCGCCTCGGTCAGCCGGCGCACCGTGACTGGCCCGCCCTTGGTCGGAGGCTCGCTGCGGCTGCAGGCCGTCAGCAGCGCCGCGCCTGACAACAGCGCGCAGGCCAGGCCCAGCCGCGTGCGCACCAGCATCATCGCCGCGCCTCCACCGGGCTCGTGTGGATCGCAAATGCGGGCAAGGCATCGATCTTGAAGGCCGACGAGATCGCCGTACAGTCGCCGGTCTTCGGGTCCGGATAACCGTCCGCCAGTTCCCGGGCGGCCGTATACAGCGCCGGACAGCTCCAGTCTCCGGTGGCAATCAGGAACTCGATCTTGAGCATGTATTCCCACCACTTGTCGAAATCGTAATAGCCGCCCACCAGTCCCTGCACCATGCCCGCGGTACCCGGCGTGAGATCCATGGACAGGTGCATGTCGCGCAACTGGATCTCCGCAAAGGCGCTGTTAGCATAAAAAGGCAGCTTGGCGTCGATCGGCTCGGTGGTCAGAACACCATTGACGATGCGGCCACGCGCGACCGCGCCGTAGCGTGCCTTGCCCGCGTTGCTGTCGACGCGATAGCTCGCATACGGCAGGATGCGCCCGGCCGCGTCGATCGAGAACGGGTCCGCGGCGCGATAGAACGCCACGCGCACGTCCGGCGAATTGCGCGGATCGGTGATGCCGGTGATTTCCATGAGGATCACGCCGCGGCCGCTGTTGCGCCGTTCTTCATTGCCGAAGGTATCGAGCACGCCATTGTGGCGCCAGCCGTAGTGACACCCTAACAAACGATACATCTGGTTGTCGACGCCCGGTGCGCCGCGCTCGCTGACAAAATTCCTGTGCGGGCAGGACTTGGGCGTCGCCCGATCGTCGTTCGAGCCGTCGAGATTGAAGCCGTAGGACACCCTGCCCTGCACGGTGCGCAGCGGCGGCTCTTTCACAATGGTCGGATTCCAGCAGACATCCTCGCCCTTGGGTCCGCGCAGTACAGAAATAAAGCGCCGGTCCACGGGCTGCACGAGGCCGTTGTCGGTCAGCTTGTCTTTGTCGGCGCGCGACAGGCCGCGCCACCACATTTCGTCGTTACCGATCGCGGGTCCTTCCGGGCACTCATCCATGAACTGTGTTTCGTAGACCGCATTGTTGAAGTTCGCGATCACATAGGCGAGCGTCTGCGGGCTGCCCGTCGACGGAGCCGCCGCCGCACTGGCGAGGAGCAGCGCGAGTCCCGCGCTTGTCCATCGGCGTCTCAGGGTCAGCATGGCTTTCATCCTGTCTTGCCCGCCGCGGCCGGCGGCAGCCGCTGGATCTGGCCGCGCAGCTCGCCCGCCGGGTATTTCTGCGTGCGGATATTCACATACATCCGGCCGGCTAACAAATACTGCAGCTGCGCATCCGTTAGCACGGCAGAGCCCTGCAGGTTGGATGCCGGGCGCTTGCCGCCCATGTCCACCTGCACGCCGGCATTCGTGCCGGGCCGCTGCGGCCCGTGCACCGCAGCGCCAATGGCCGCCGAGGTCAGGCCTTTAAACGAGACGCGCCACGAAAATCGCAGCGTCGCACGATCGAGCGCGAAGTCCGCGCGCCCGGAGCCCGGGCTGATCGTGGTCGAACTCTGCTCCTCCGGCGTAAGGTTGGCGTAAAACCGGACCGGCGGTCCTGGATCATTCGCGCACAGGCCAGCCGGGGCGAGCAACAGTGCCGCCAGGCAGCTCCATCGCAGCCGTCGCTTCGTGCCTGAAGTCATGATCGGGCAGAGGCTAGCGACTAACGCCACGCGACACCAGCCCACCGGACGAACGACTCCGCTGAGCGGCCACTTGCTACTGCAGGGAAAAAAAAACGCGGGCCGAAGCCCGCGTTTCTATCGTAACGAGGAGCTGCGTTACTTCTTGTCAGCAATTGGCGTGCCCTGGGTCGACCAGGCCTGCCAGCGCCCGTCGCGTTTGATAAACGTGTCCGTAAAACGGACCCAACGGTCCATCGGCTGATTCTTGTCATCGGTTCCCGTCACATGGTTGATGCCCGTGACCACGGCCGCGTTGCCGGACACCCGAACATCGGCGTTCGACAGGACCACAGACGCCAACTTCCGTTTGGGCGACCGGACATCGGCAATATCCGCAGCCTTGTCGGCCAACGCGCCCGTGCGGCTCGAAACACTGCTGTAGTCATAGGCCAAATTTTTCTCAAACCAGGCAGCGTCATTGTTCAGGTCCGCAAGGTTCCAATCCATCTCCATGTAGTACAACTGGCCCATATCCCCCAGCGGATGGCCTGAATTGCTAACAACCTGCCAGGCGCCCTTGCGCTTCTCGAGCACGTGCACGCTGCGGCGATATTCCGTCCAGGGCTTGCCATCCTCGCCGGTGCCGGTGATCGTGTTGCGATGCGTGATGACGGCGCTATTGGCCGTGCAATGGATCGCATAGTGATCGGGCACGGTCTTGACCGTGGCGGGTTTGCCGCGCGCCGCAGCCGCGTCGGCCGCGATCTCCGCCAGCGTCTGGGCCCGGTCCCGGCCGGCCGCATCCATGGACAGATCCATGAAGTCGTCGGCGTAAATCTTATCGAGTGCCGCCATGTCGCCACTCTCGGAAGCAACGCCCCAGGCACGGTCCCAAGCCTCGAGCGCCTTGACGTCGGCACTGGAACACGCGGCACTGGCAGCCTGCATCGCACTGAGACCCAGCAAAGCAATCGGCAGTATCAGTTTTGTTTTCATCGTCGATCCCCTGATTATGGAAACCATTCAGTCTAGTCCTAAAAGGCGGTTGCCAGTGCGACCCAGATTACGGCTATGATGCGTCGGCAATACCGTCGGGCGCCGCGTGGCGCGAAAGCCACAAAGGGACCCGGGCGGTCCGCGCTGTTTGTAGAGCGGACAAGCCCACGGAGTGGGGTTTACCCGCAGGCATTCCCGCCTAACATCGGGACTGCAGGCCTATAACGATTTGAATACTTGGGGGATTGATTCATGCGTACTACCCGCTTTTTGTCTCGTACATCGCTTATCGCGCTCGGTGTTGCGCTCGCGCTACCGGCCGCCGCACAGGACAAACCGGCAGACGAAAGCGGGCTGACGCTCGAAGAAGTGACCGTCACGGCCCGCAAGATCGAAGAAAACCTGATGGTGGTTCCGCTGGCGATCACTGCCATAACCGGCAAGGACCTGGAAGCCATTGGCGCCAAGCAGCTAACAGACATCATGATGGTGACGCCGAGCTTTTACTTCTCGAACCAGCAGGGCGCGTCGGGCCGCAACGACCGCACGGTCAATTCTTTGCTGTTCCGCGGTCTGTATCTCGACCGGAATTTTGGACTCTCTGCCGGTGGGCAGCTGTTCGTCGACGGCGCGCCGGTGCTCGGTGCGGCACCGCCTCCGCTGTCGGACGTGGAGCGAGTCGAAATCCTCAAGGGTCCGCAGAGTGCCTACTTCGGGCGGTCCGCTTTTGTCGGCGCGATCGGCTTCACGACCCGTGACCCCAGTGACGAGGCCGGCGGCAAGATATCGCTGGAAGGGTCGCGCTTCGGTTCCCATGAAGCGAACCTGTCGATCGAGGGCCCACTGGGCAAGAAGGCCGCCGGCCGGCTCTCGATGCGTAACTTCGAGCGCGGCGGCTACTACAACAATGCCGCAGTGTCCGGTGAAGAACTGGGTGCACAGACCACGAACTCGATTTCCGGCACGGTGGTGTGGAAGCCGACCGAGAGCGTGAAGGTAAAGGCATTCGGAAACTTTTTCGTCGACGCGGATGGCCCGGTCGCGCAGGGCGCGCTGCTGCTGGACAATTTCAACGGCCGCCCGCAGGCCGATGGCAGCTGCCCGACTTTCGCGCAATTGCCCGCCGGGACAGCGAGCGCTGGCAACCCGAACGGCGGCCGCTCGCTGTATGGCTATTACTGCGGCACCATCCCCACGGTGGATCAGTTGCCGGCCAATGTCCTGTCGGGTGACTACGACCTCACGCCGCAGGCCACCTACAACGCACTCTTCAATGGCCCGGCGAGCTGGTACACCTTCAACCAGAACTTCAAGACCACAGGTGGCCTGCGCCGTGAAGCCATGCAGAGCAGCGTTCGCGTCGACTGGGATTTCGGCGGCGGCTACACGCTGACGTCGATCAGCGCGTATCACCAGGACAAATACCAGACGATCCTTGACCTGAATTACCGCAGTGGGCGCGACCGGGTAAACCCGTTCTTTGCCAGCGCGGCGCCTCCGTTTGGTTGCGCAGCCAATCCGGCGGTGCCAAACACCGCGAAATGTGTGCCCTGGATGCAGGCCCTGCTGCTGTCGCAAAGCCTGTTGCACGACTGGAGCCAGGAACTCCGCGTAACGTCGCCGCAGGACCAGCGGCTGCGAGGGATGCTGGGCTTCAATTATTTCGACGGCTACAGTCGCGGCGGTACGGTCGTGGGCATTCTGCCGATCGGTGCGTCGTTCACGGCGTCGAAGTCGGTGCAAACGAGCAAGACGCCGGCGGTATTCGGCGCCATCAATTTCGACATCTCCGAGAACGTCACGGTTAGCGCCGAGGGGCGCTATCAGAGGGACAAGATCCACCAGCAGGCGCTGGCAGTTCCCCAGGCGGGCCTGCCGCCCACCGGCGTTGCCGCAATTCCGCTGGACGCCGAGTTCACCAGCTTCTCCCCGCGCGTCTCGATTGACTGGGAGTACGCACCAAACTCCATCCTCTACGCGCTGTATTCGCGCGGCACTCGGCCGGGTGGTTTCAACTCCGCCTATGTCACGCTGTCCGCGGCTGCGATTGCGGAACTGCGGTCAAAAGCTCCGGACGGGAAACTCGGTTTCGAGGAGGAGAAACTGGAAAACCTGGAGGTCGGTCTGAAGTCCACCTGGCTCGAAGGCCGGGCGCGAACCACACTGACGGTTTACCAGGACAAGTGGAAGAACGGTCAGGTGGGCACCACCGTGCCGTTAGCGGTCATTAACAATCTCGTGACCATCACGACGAACCAGGGCCTCGTGGATCTGGACGGCGTCGAATTTGAGGGCAAGTTCAAGGTGACGCGCGAATTCTCGGTCGGTGCGACATACGCCCTGAACAAATCCAAGATCAAGTCCTACGGAACGTCGCCCGGTGCGATCGCCGGCGCTTGCGCCGACTGCAACAACATCTACGGCAGCTTCGCGGGCGTGATTGGCCGACCGCTGCCCGTGGTTCCGAAGACCACGTGGACGGTCAACGGCGAGTTCGACCATCCGGTGAACGACAACCTCACCTGGTTCGCTCGCGCCGACTACATGTACCAGGGCTCGAAATTCACCGACTTCTCGGAAGTCGCTCAGGTCGGTTCGCGCGTCAATCTCAACGCGCGCATCGGGTTGCGCACGGAGAAGTGGACGCTTGAGGCGTTCGGCACCAACCTGACGGACGACAAGACCATGGTGTCGGCACTGGGCGGCATCGACGTGTTCACGTTCCTGGTACCACCGACCAAGAACGCGATCCGAATCTCGCCGCCGATTCCGCTGTCCTACGGTCTGCGCGCCAGCTTCGAGTTCTGAGCGCAACAACAGCAGCTGAGCTGTGCAACGGGGCCGGCAACGGCCCCGTTTTTTTTGGTCAGGTGAACTCGCCTTTGTCGGCGACGGCGATGTAAAGCAAGTGGCAGGGCTCTTCGCCCACCACGTGCACCAGGTGTCCCTGTCCACTGACGTCGAACAGCGTCAGCATGTCGCCGCGCACAAACTGCCGCGTCTCACCATTGCTAACGGTGATGTTCATCTGGCCCGAGAACACCGCGACAAACATCAGGTCGGGTGCGGTCTTGAAATCGGCGCTGTAACCCGGCTGAGACAGGCTCATCTTCCAGTACTTGACGTTCTGGTTTTTCGACGAGACGCGCCGCGGAATTCCGGTCTGCGGCAAATCCGTTTCGCGAAAAAACGAATGGCCATGTTCATCGACATCCACACAGGTGAATTTCATGGCGCGCCCCTACTTCTTGAATTCGTATTTGTCGGTGCCCGGAAAGGTCAGGCTCAAGGTAATGACCGGTTCGCTGCTGCGGGCGAAACTCGAGTGATGCAGGGAAAACCCATACACGTAGACGCCCTCACCGGTTGCCGAACGCCGGATCTCGCCGCTCTGCAGTTTGTTTTCGAGATGCCCGGACATCGCCCAGACCATGCGCGGCTGGTTGGTCAGGTGCATTTCGTCGGGTCCGCCGCCGATCGGCTCGCCGGGTTGATTGAGGGAAATGCCCCAGTACGCGCCGTCCTGTTTTTCGGTCTCGGCATGCAGGTCGGTCAGCTGCTTGAAGGGAATGTCGACCGTGCCCCAGGTGGAGCGGCCGTTAGCATCCCGGCTGAAGGATTTCATTTTCATGGGGCCGCCTTTGCGCCATTGGTCGCAATGAACGAGGAATCTTCCAGCACATCCCAGTGCGTCGGCAGGCCTGCCTCTTCGCACAGCGCGTCCCCCGCCTGGACGATTTTGGTTTCTTCGCCCACCGTGATTTCCATGCGTCCCGACAACAGATAGATCAACGCGTCAACCGGGGGCGTCACCGCGCCGGTCTTGCCTGGACCTGTCAGGCGCGCGATGCGAATGGAGTTGCCGTCGAATACATAACGCTGCACCGAGACCGTCGCCGTGTCGACACCGGCCTTCGGGCCCGCAGTGAGTGGCGTCACCGGCGTGTCCCTGCCCCGGATGACCAGCGCTTTGGCGTCCGGTTTCGCGCTGCGAACGGTGTAAAGGACCACGGTCGTATCCTCCAGTTTGCGCGGGATGCTGCGCAGCACGCCGCTCGGCAGGTTGACGACGTCGCCGGCCCGAATCTGCACGGTCTGGCCGGCGGCACCGACGATGGCTGAGCCCTTGAGCACGTACAGCTGGGTTTCGGTGGTGATCTGGTGCATCACGCCACCGCTGGCCTTGCGGAAGGTCAACACGCGGATTTCGCCGTTGTTGAATTTGAAGGCCTGCGAGTCATAGCGCACCGCGTTAGCCGGGGCGCGCGCCAGATCGTCGGCGCCGGCCGCGATCAGGATGCGCGCGCCGGTCTGCTCGGCCGCACCGGTCTGCAGTATTTCCCACTCGGCCATCGCGATCACGGGCGTGTCGGCGGCGAGCCGGATATTGCTCGCGGCTACGGCAAGCTCGGCGGTCGCAGCCAACCCCGCAGCCAGCATCAGGCTCCTAACAAGCTGTCGTTTCACGTTCGCCCCCTGTTTTTGGACGCTCTCCGGGGCCGCAGGACCCGGATGGAATTATCGCCAGGACAAGCCAGGTACACATTACCAGCAGCGTCCACGACGATGCCGGCCAGTGAGTCTTGCGGCAAGTCTAGGCCATCGAGTGACAGCGGCAGGCCGCTCGCGAGTACCGTTCGCTGCTTGGTCTCAAGGTCGATCGCCAGCACGCGCCCGGCGCTGGCTTCGACCACGGCCACTCGCCCGTCCGGCAGTTGCGCGAGACCCGTCGGCCGATCCAGACCCTCAGCCACTGTCTTTTTACTACCAGACTGAAGATCGACCCGCTGTAGGCGGCCCGCGCCGAATTCGCTGACCAGCAGTACCCGCGGGCGCTCTTCCATGACCGCCACCGGTTGCTGCAGGCCGGACGCGAGGACCCTGGCACCTGCCCCGTCGACCTGCAGCAGCTCGCCCGCGGCCACGTCGGCAACCACCACGGTCCCGTCACCTAACAACAGCAGGCCTCGCGGGCTTTTGACCGCACTGCTGTCCCAGGCCAACTGATCGGATGTCCGGTCGATGGCGCGCAGTCGCGCCACCGGGCCATTGGCAAGCACGATGCGCTGTGCGTTCGCCGCCACCGCGGTCGACGCACCGCGGTTGCCGGCCCAGGGCGGGCGCGTCACCGCGCCGCTCGCGGTGTCGATGAAGCGATAGCCAAAGGGATCAGCCACTAACAAACTCGGGCGGCCCGCGTATTCAACCAGCGCCATGCCCAGAGGCAGCGTGAACCAGCCGCGCACCAGCGTTCGCAGCGCGGCCGAGGCGGGGTCGAACACAAACAGACTGCTGTCGGCGGCGCTGCTGAGAATGATCTTGCCAGCCGGCGCCAGCACCAGACTGTCGAGCGGCGCCGGCAATGTTGTTAGCTTGGCCGACTGGCCCGTGGCCGGCACGGTGCGCCACAGATCGCCGGACAGGTAATCGACGCTGTAGACATCGCCATTCGGCGCCACCTTGACGGCGGCCGGCGCGCCCAGACCGGTCGCGATGGTGGTGCGCGCACCGGACTCAATATCGATCGCAACCAGGCGATCGGTACCGAACTGCGGCGCATAGAGGCGTCCATCCGGACCAAACGCAAAACCATTCAAGCGCCCCTGGGCGCTCGCAATGCGGCGCGGCGGCCTGGCAGCTAACGGATCCAGTTCCCAGAGCGTGTCGTCGCCGGCGCCGACCTGGGCGGTGAACAAGCGGCCGGCCGCATTGAACGCGATCGGATTGACGCGCGGCACGTTGCGCATCAGCACTTCCGGCCGGCCCCCCGGCCGCTGCGCGCGAATTTCCCCGGAGCGCTGCGCGGTCCAGGCCACAATGCCGGCGGCCGGCGTGCCGGCCGGGCCGACTGCGACGTCGTCGGATTCCCCATGCGGCGAGTCGATAAATACGGCGACGGCGCCAGTGCGCAGGTCGATCTGGTAGACGCGCTGGCCATGAATGCTGGTGCCAAACAGGCGGCCGGTGTCGTCGAGGACGATTCCCTCCACCGCGTGCATGGCCGAGGGCGGCACCAGCAGCTGTACGTCGTACGTGCGGGCAGCCGCCTGAGTGCTCAGGACAACGATTGCACAGTGGGTAAGCCAATTGAGCATCGCAGCAGCTCCTGTCGTTGCGCCTAGAATAGTGCCGGTCGAACTCTTGGGGACAGTAAAGCGTATGCGAACTCCGTTTTTTCATCTGGGCATGGGCGTTGTGGCTATGGCAGCGTTGGCGTGGCTGACGAGCAGTGCGCTGCGCGCGGCCGATCCGCCGGCCGCAGCCCCTGAAACAGCACCTGCTGCTGCAGCGCCGCTCAGCCCCGAAGCCGCCAAAATCGAGGCGGGCCGTTACCTCGCAGTCGCCGGCAATTGCACCAACTGCCACAGCCGCGCGGACGGTGAGCCGTTCTCAGGCGGCGTGGAATTCAAGACCGACTTCGGCACGATTTATTCGACCAATATCACGCCGGATACGACCGCAGGCATCGGCGAGTGGACCGAGGCGCAGTTTGTGCGCGCGATGCGCGAAGGCGTCGACGATGAAGGCCAGCACCTGTATCCCGCCTTCCCCTACACCGCGTTCACCAAAATCAGCGATGCGGACCTGTCGGCGCTGTTTGCCTACCTGAAGTCCCTGGCCCCATCGGGCTACCGGGCGCCCGAGAACGATCTGCGGTTCCCCTATAACCAGCGCTGGTTGTTAGGTCTGTGGAAATGGTTGTTCTTTGACGAAGTCCGCTTTCAGCAGCAGCCGGCGCGCGGCGCGCAATGGAATCGCGGCGCCTACCTGGTCGACGGATTGGGGCATTGCGGCGCCTGCCACACGCCGCGCAATTTCCTCGGCGCCGAGAAAGATGACAAGTACCTCGCCGGCGGGGTCTATAACGACAAGATTCCAGGCGGCGATGTGCGACCCTGGGCGGCGGTCAATCTGACCCAGGCGGACAGCGGCCTCAAGACCTGGAGCGTCTCTGACCTGACAGGATATCTGCACACCGGCCACGGCCAGCGCGCCGGCTCGTTCGGACCGATGAATGAAGTCATCGGCAACAGCCTGCGGCAGCTGAGCGCGGGCGACGTTGAAGCGATGGCGGTCTACCTCAAGAGCCTGCCAGCGATCGAAACCAGCGATACGCAGTCTTTGAGCGCGGCCGATCTGGCCGAAGGCGAAACGCAATACACGATTCATTGCGGCACCTGCCACCTGCCGACCGGACTCGGCTCCGCGCCCGGCACGGATCTCGGGCCGCCGCTGGTCGGCAATCCCGTGGTGCAGGCGCCGAGCCCCGCGACCCTCATCAATGTGATGCTGAATACCAGCGAGGTGCTGACACCGGTGCCGCCCGCGAGCTGGAAAAACATGGAAGGCCTGGGCGACAAGATCGACGACGAACAGGTCGCGGCGATTGCCAACTATCTGCGCAGCAGCTGGGGAAATCGCGGCGGCAAAGTCACCGCCGCCGACGTCGCCAAACAGCGTTAGCTCAGGCCGCGGTCTTGGCGGCCCAGGAGTCGCAGTGGCCCTTCGGGTTGGCGGGACCGCCGGTGTAGATCTGGCAGGTTCCGCAGCCCGCGCCATCCGCGCCCGGCGTGAAGAAGGTGCACGCTGCGCAGGTCTTAGCCGCATCGGCCGAGTTTTCGACGTAATGATTGGCCTCGCGCAGGCTGGTTTCCGAAGGCGACATGTCCTCGGGATTGGCGCACCCGCCACCCGCTGACGCCGGCTGCGACTTGCCGCCACTGCAGGACGTCAGGGCAGTACCGGCAGCTGCAGCCGCAGACACTGTTAGCCCGAGACGGAAAAACGAGCGGCGGGTCAATGCATCCATGGGACGGCTCCAGGGTGGGTTTGATTGGCGAGTTGCGGCGGTACGATAACTAATTACTGGCTCCGGCGTCCAACATCGGCAGCAGCGAGACCAGCAGCAGGATTGCCATGACCACGTTGAAGATGCGCGCCGTGCGCGGCTCGTGCAGCCAGTGCTTCAGGATGGTCCCGAATAACACCCAGGTGGAAATGCAGGGTATGTTGACCAATGCAAACAACCCCCCAAAGACCAGGATCCATGTTGACGACGTTCCTGCCGGAACGTAGGCGCTGAACGCGGTCACGGCGACGACCCAGGCTTTCGGATTGACCCACTGGAACAGCGCCGCCGCCATGAAGCCGAAAGGCCGCGATTTGTTAGCACGATCGCTGTCGGTCGTCACGGGTCCGGAAGTTGCAATCCGCACCGCCAGGTAAACCAGATACAGAGCGCCGGCCCAGCGCAGCACGCGATAGAAGCCCGGCACGCGCAGGAAGAACTCCGCCAGGCCCAGACCGACCACTACCAGCATCACCGAGAAGCCGAGCGTGACCCCGAGCATGTGCGGTATGGTGCGGCGGAACCCGTAATTCACGCCCGAAGCCAGCAGCATCACGTTGTTAGGTCCGGGCGTGATCGAGGAGACCAGCGCAAACAGGCTGAACGCAATGAGAATGGCAGTGGTCATGCATGATTATGCTAACATCGATTGCAGCATCAGGAGACTCCCGCATGCCGGACTTCATCATCGACCCCAGCAACAAGAACTGGATGGCGGAGCACCTGCAGCGTTACCTGGGCAGCAACGGCGACGACGGTTATTACGTGGATTTCCGCCGCATCGGCGGACCTGCCCAGGTGCCCACCCTGATCCTTACGACCACCGGGCGGCGCTCCGGCAAGCCCTTGATGCTGCCGCTGATTTTCGGCCACTTCGATGGCAGGCACGTGATCATCGCTTCCAAGGGCGGCGCGCCGGAACATCCGGCCTGGTTCCTGAACCTGCAGGCCAATCCGTTAGCTGACATCCAGGTGAAGGCGCAGAAACTGCACGTTCGTGCGCGCGCCGCGGCCGGCGAGGAGCGGACACGCCATTGGCGGCAGATGGCCGCGCTTTATCCGGCGTTTGATGCATACCAGGCACGCACGGCCCGCGAGATTCCGGTCGTGGTGCTGGAGCCGGCCTAGCCCGCTGGACTAGTGGCGCTTGGCCCTGCCGGACAGGAATTGTCCGCAAGCCAGCAGTACCAGCAACAGCAGAAGCCACGGCTCGATGAGTCCGCCGCCCCCGCCAGACGCGGCAGCGGGCGGCGGCGGCGCGGCGACATCGTCTTCCTGGATGGTGATCGCATAGCTATTTGTGCCATCGAGAATGACGCCACCGCTGAGGTTCGACAAAACCAGTTGAAAATTCCGATTGCCGGTGACACTGGTGTTGTTAGCTACCTGGATAACCACCGTGCGCTCGCCCGTTTCACCGCTGGCCCACTGCAGCGTGCCGCTGGCCGCGGTGTAATCGGTGCCGGCCAGCGCCGTGCCATTGGCGGTGCTGTAACTGACGCTGACGGCGCCGGTCGAGCCGGCAGCGCGCTCCACCCGGACGGTGACCGGGCCGGATCCCTCGACCACGGTTGCGGCGCTGCCGACGAAAGCGAGCCGCCCTGCGGGGTTGGCTGCCTGTTCACGCAATAAGAAGAGGCCGTTGCTGATATCGCTGATCAGGATCGTCCCGGATGGCAGGAAGGGATACACGCCCCAGGCGCCATCGGTGCCCGCGCTGTTAGCTGCGGGCACCAGGAAGGTGTCGAAATTGCCGATCTCGGCCAGTTGCGCCGGATTCGTGGCGTCAAACACCACCAGGCCGCGGCGGTAGTGCGAGACGTAATACCGATTGCCCTTGGTGTAGCCGTTGTGATCAGTCGTGGTATCAAGGCCCCGGAAGCTGGTCACGATGGTCGGAAAACGCAGATTGTCGATGTTGAGCGTGTAGATCTGGGTATTGAAGCCGCGGCGGATCTCTTCCAGCTCATCATGGACCATGATGAAGCGCTGGTCGCTCGACGGCCAGCCGGAGTGCGTGTACTCGACGCCCGGATACGTGGTGGTCGACAGCCTGACAGGCACGGCCTTGTTAGTCACATCCCACAGATCGATGGTCGTTTCATTGAAATCGACCAGTACTTCGCAGGGGTTATGACCCGGCTCGCACTGCGGGGTGCGCGCATCGGTCAGCAGCAGGCTGGTGGA
The DNA here is from genome assembly GCA_031414335.1 of Gammaproteobacteria bacterium. Taxonomy (GTDB): domain Bacteria; phylum Pseudomonadota; class Gammaproteobacteria; order Steroidobacterales; family Steroidobacteraceae; genus UBA964. The sequence continues at coordinate 44,160 of JANNVI010000013.1, forward strand.
GTCGTGCATGTAGCCGCTGCCGGGCGTCGCGGCGCCCACCAGCTGCGGTTGCGCCGGATTGGCCAGGCTGTAGGCGCGCCAGGCGCCGCCCGCGACATTGCTGCCGGCGAGATACAGGAAGGCCTGCGCGCCGGGCAACGCCACGTTGGTCGCGTAATTGATGTTCGACACATAGGCGGTGTGCTGGCTGCCGGTGTCCGTCAGCGTGGTCGCGAGGCTCGCGCTGTTAGGCAGCCCGGACAGGTCGATGACCTGCAGGCCGCTGCCCGGCGCCTCGGTGGTGATATAGGCATAGGCGCGATAGCGATTCGCCGCCGTATCGCGAACCTGGTACAGCTTGACCTCGCGCCAGGTGGAACTGTTGCCCGGGATGGTGGTCACTTCGCGCGGATTGGCCGGATCGGTGACATCGACGATGCCGGTGCCATTGCGCAGGCCGATGACCGCATACTCGCGATTGTCATTGAGGTCGACCAATCCCCAGACATTGGCCGCCGAGGACGGACGCGTGGAAAAATCCGCCAGCGTCAGCTGCGCGAGAAAATCCACGTTGCGGCAGGGAAACTGCCCGGCGAATCCCGCCTGGCAGGTCGCGGGCGCGGCGCCCTTGCCCTGCAGCGCGGGCGGCGTGGAATTGTCAAAAATGCCGCTCTCGGCATTTTCACGGCTGGCGGCCCAGGTAAAGCCCTGCTTGGCTATCGCCAGGCGGTAGCGTGGATCGACACCTAACAAAATGGTGCGATTGGCAGCAGCATCCTGAATTTCGTATTCAGTCGCGGCGCTGTAGCCGCCGGCAGCCTTGCGGCCCCCGAACAAAAACTGCTCCGGCTCCAGGTCGCCGACCGAGTAGATGCCTGCCGCCACCCGCACGGTGTTGCCGGGCGCGGCCTGACCCAAGGCATATTGAATGCTGGCACACGGCAGGTCATGATCGAGGCAGGCAGTGTTATCAACGCCAACGCCTTCGACAAAACGCAGGCCCTGGCTTTCGTCATGCGAAGCCGACGCGGCAGCCGCCAAAACCAGCAGCGGGAGGTGCTTCCAGCCCAATCTCATGCGCTAACGATACCCCCGCGCCTGCAGGTTGAACAGCGTTGCATAGCGGCCGTTCATGTCTAACAGCTCGGCATGGGTTCCGTATTCAACCACGGCGCCTTCATCGAGCACGGCAATCTGGTCGGCCATGCGCACGGTCGAAAAGCGGTGCGAAATCAGGATGGTCATCCGGTCATGCGCGAGCTGCCGGAAATGCTCGAACACATCAGCTTCCGCCTGCGCATCCATCGCCGCGGTCGGTTCATCCAGCACCAGCACATCGGCACGGGTTCGCATGAAGGCGCGGGCGAGCGCGATCTTCTGCCACTGGCCGCCCGACAACTCACGGCCATCCTTGAACCATTTGCCAAGCTGGGTGCGATACGCCTGTGGCAGGTCCTCGATGAATTTGTCCGCCTGGCCCTTGACCGCCGCGCTGCGCCAGCGCTGCTCGTCCTCGAAATGCAGCTCGTCGCCGGCGCCAACATTTTCGCCAACCAGCATCTGGTAGCGCGCGAAGTCCTGGAAGATGACGCCGACCCGCGTGCGCAGCGCGTCCGCGTCCCATTGCTGCAGGTCCAGGCCATCGAGCAGGATGCGTCCGCTGTTTGGCGAGTACAGTCTTGTCAGCAACTTGATCAGCGTGGTCTTGCCGGATCCATTTTCGCCAACCAGCGCCAGACTCGAACCCGGCCGGATATGCAGCGACACGTTGCGCAGTGCCGCTCGTGCCTCTCCCGGGTAGCTGAAGCTGACATTCTCGAAACGCACGCCGTCACCCGGATTGGGTCCGTGCACCAGACGCCCGTGCGGCATCACCACCGGCGTTTCCAGGTAGTCGTAGAGCGTCGACAGGTAAAGGTTGTCTTCGTACATGCCGCCGACCGCCGACAGCACCGCCGACACCGCGCTCTGCCCCTGCCGAAACAGCATCAGGTACATGGTCATGGCGCCCAAGGTAATGGCGCCGGCCACGGCGGTAACCGCGATCCACGCGTACGCGCCATACAGCGCCAGCGTCGCCACCAGGCCGAGCAGGAAACCCCAGACATCGCGGCGGATCGTCAGCGCGCGATCCTCGAGGTACAGCTTGTCATAGATGGCGCGATAACGACCTAACAGCCGCGGCCCGAGACCGTAGAGCTTGACCTCCTTGGCGTAGTCTTCGCGCGCGATCAGCGTTTCCAGGTAGATCTGCATGCGCGTTTCCGGCGCGCGCCACTTGAAGAGCCGGAAGGCATCGCCCGAGAACTTGGTTTCGGCGATGAACGCCGGCAGGCCCGCGGCAAACAGCACCACCACGGTCCAGGGCGAGAATTTCACCAGCAAAACGCCGAAGCTAACAAGCGATATGGCGTTTTGCGCCAGTCCGTAGGTGCGCATGACCAGCGACAGCGGCCGGCTCGAGGCCTCGCGGCGTGCGCGCGTCAGCTTGTCGTAGAACTCCGAGTCTTCAAACTGCGCAAGATCGAGGGTCAGCGCCTTGTCGAGAATCATCACGTTGACGCGCTGACCAAGCTGCGCGCGCAGCAGCGACTGGCAGAACGACAGGCCGCGCTGCGCAGCGGCGATCGCGGCCACCAGCAGGCCTTCCATGATGACCCAGCGGATGACCGTGTCTATATCGGACCCGCCGGCGCGAATTGCGCTAACAACGGAGTCGACGATGTGCGCTCCGACCCAGGCGACGCCCGCCGGCAAGGCGCCCGCGATCAGGGTCAATACCCCGAGCGCGATGGTCAGCGCCCGGCTCGTGGTCCAGACCAGTTCCAGGGCCCGGCGGCTGAAGCGGAATACGTTGAGGATGGAGCGCAGGTCCAGCGAGATGCCGCCGGAGGAAGATTTCAAGGGAGGATGCATGCAACTTGCGATGATGACGGCGCGCCGCTGGAAATCAAGGGCTGCACGCAGCCAAATTCGCGCAACCTAACAGGAGGGGCGCAGCGATTGCACTTCAGGCGGCAAAAGGGCAGCATTGCCGCATTATTGGGCGCCCGGCGACTCCGCCTGCCGGGCTGAATTTTCCGGCTGCGGCCCGCGGCCAACCGAATCAGTCTGCGGAGCATTGTTGATGCCGAGTGCGCCTGAGTTGACGTTCCTGCAGTCCGTATCCCCGCGTTACTGGCCCAGCTGGCTCGGGATCGGCATCCTGCGCATCGTGGAATTCCTGCCCTACCGGGCGATCATGGCCGTGGGCCGGGGACTGGGCTTCCTGGCCCGGGGCCTGGTCCCGAAGTACCGGCGCATTGCGCGCCGTAACCTCGAGCTCTGCTTTCCCGGGCTGACCGCGGTACAGCGCGAAGCCCTGCTCAGGCAGCAATTCAGCGCCCTGGGGCGGGCCGTGTGTGAATCTGCGATGAGCTGGTGGAGCTCCGCTGAGCGCATCCACCGCCTGTCGACCCTCGAGGGGCTGCAACATCTCGATCAGGCCAAGCAGGCCGGCCATGGTGTCATTTTGCTAACAGCTCATTTTACGACGCTGGAGATCAGCGCGCGCATCCTGTGCGCGTCCCGGCCGCTGTGCGTTCTGTACAAGCCGGTGCGCAGCGCCGTGTTAGCTGCCGTGTCGAATCGCGCGCGCACCCGGCTCGCCGGCACTGCGGTGCGTTACGACGATATTCGCGGCATGATTTCCGCACTGCGCAGGAATGAAATCGTCTGGTATGCGCCGGACCAGAGCTTCCGCAAGAAAGGCGCGCAAATGGTGCCGTTCTTCGGCATTCCGGCCGCGTCCAATGTACATACCTCCCGGCTGGCAGAATTGACCGGCGCGACAGTCTTGTATATGTCGCACGAACGCCTGCCCGATGCGCGCGGCTACCGCCTGACCATCCACCCGCCTTTTGCCGATTATCCGAGCGCTGATGCCGTTGCCGATGTGCGGCGGTTGCATCATTTGATCGAGGACGACGCGACCCGGATTCCGGACCAGTACTGGTGGATCCATCGGCGCTTCAAGGGGCTGAGCGCGGACTACCCGGATTACTACCAGCGAGTGGCTGGAACACCCGCGCCCACCGTACAATAGCCTCACTCTCTCATCATCCGGGGTATTCATGTCACACAGTGTCAAGCGCCGCGTCATGCGGCTGCGGATTGGCGGTCTCCTGTGCCTGAGCGCGCTGGCCTGCAGCCCGGCCCTCGCGGGCGAGCCCGCCTCTGCCGCGCTCGCGGCCAAGATCCGCGCGACCCATATCCTGGTCATCGGCACCACCGGCAATAACGGCGGCGACATCGTCAGAGCGCTGGATGCGATCGGCGCCAAACCGCGACTGCTGGTGCGTGATCTCGCCAAGGCGCGGGAGCGCTTTCCGGGCGAGCGCGACTGGGTGCAGGGCGATATCACCAAGCCCGAGACCCTGGGGCCGGCGATGCAGGGCATCCAGGTGGTCATCAATGCGGCCGCGACCCGCGATGCCACCGGTCCTAACAACTTCGAGGCCGTGGACCTCGGCGGCACCCAGAACGTGATCGCCGCCGCGAAAGCGGCCGGCGTGAAACGCATCGTCCTGATCACGGGCATGACCGTCGGCCGACCCGAGTCGGAATGGCCCAAGATGTTCGTCAAGGGATTTGCAGCGAAACGCGATGCCGAGAAGGCCATGATCGCATCAAGCCTGGAATACGTGATCCTGCGGCCGACCGGTATCCGGCCGCGACCCGCCCATCAGTGGTCGATCGCGCTGATCGCGCAAAAGGACTACCAGATCTCAGCCGATGAAATTGCCATGCGCGCTCCCACCACGCCAGTGGATCCTAACGGCCCGCCGCCGGCGGGCTCGATCTCGCGCGCTGACCTGGCTGAAGTGGCGATTGTGACTGCGGTGCACCCGAACGCCCGCGATCGCATATTCATCGTCACGCAGGGCCGCGAACCGACGTCGGATCAGTGGGTGAAGCTGCTCAAACGCATGCCGCGCAACTAACAGCATGGCGGCACCGCCGCCGCGACTGTCAGGAAACTCGCGAGCCGTCGAACACCACGAGCACCGCAAATGCAGCGCATTGCAACAGCAATCCAACAACGACGACCACGGTAAAAGTATCCAGCATAAAGTTCTCCACGCAAAGCACCGGAACGCTTCAGCAAGCGACCCACGCTGCGGATCAAATAGGGGGGAATCTTGTTAGAAGCAGCCAGGGCGCTTCCGGCAAGTGTGAGGCGGCAATATACACAGTTGCGCCGGCGGCAAATGCCTTTATGCCGCGGCGGCTGTGGTCACAGGTCACATTTGCAGCAATTAGCGCGCTGCACGCGCATACTGCGCGCCAAATAAAAGGACCCGCCCATGAAGAACATCGTTCACACGGCGATCGACGCCGGCAAGTTCACCACCTTTCTCGGCGCCCTGAAGGCCGCGGCACTGGTCGACGAATTGCGCGCCACCGGGCCTTTCACGGTTTTCGCACCGACCGACGATGCGTTCCGACGGCTGCCGGGCGGCATGATCGACGCCCTGATGAATGACATTCCGAAACTGAAGACTATCCTGACACTGCACATCGTGCCGGACGCGGTTGCCCTCAAGAATCTGCAGGCTGGTGGCATCCAGACGATTGAAGGCGCCACCCTCGAAGTCGCGATGCGCTCTAACGACGTATTCGTCAACGACGCCAAGATCGTGCACCCGGACATCGCCGCGACCAACGGTGTGATCCACGCGATCAACATGGTCATGATGCCGAAGAAACCCGCGCTCGGCGCAGCGGCCTAAAGCAAAACGGCGGCCTCACACGTGTGAGGCCGCCGTCTATTCGACAGGTAGTAAGCGTTAAAGCTTACGAGCGATAACCGCCGCGATCCCCGCCACCGCCGCCGCGATAGCCACCGCCACCGCCGCCGCCACCACCACCACCACCACCACCGCCGCGCGGCTTGTCCTGCGCTTCATTGACGCGCAACGGACGACCACCCATATCCTTTCCGTTCAGGGATTGAATGGCTTTGGCAGCATCCGCGTTGCTCATTTCGATGAAGCCGAAACCGCGTGGGCGGCCGGTTTCACGATCTGTGGGCAGGGAAACCGAATCGACATTGCCATGCTGGGAAAACAGCGTGCGCAGGTCAGCCTCGGTGGCTGTAAAGGGCAAATTACCGACATAAATCTTGGTCATGACTGAAAAATCTCCGCGAAAAATAGATAAAACTCTCAAACGCTCAGGCGGGCAGGAACCGAACTGAGATCAGGGAGAGCAAGTCTCGCGGGGCATCACGTTACGAATTCTGTCGTCTGACGACAAGCACCGCATGATAAGTCTGCGGTCGCTACGGTCAGCGCTACGGTAGCACACATTACCAGCGTTTGCCACCCGGCAATGCCTGTTCAGTTTCAATGATCCGGTACAGCTTCGCAGTATACCGCTCGGCGGATTTATGGGTCATATGCGACCACTCCGGCAGCTCGTACCCGGTGCGCAGCTCCGGGTAGTCCTCGAAATGAATGCCCGGAGCGCCGGTGCGCTTGAGCAGCAGGTCCCAGGTGCTCTGGCGCGGGAAATCGCGATTTTCGAAGGCCAGGTACTCCCCATCACTCGGGTCGCGCACGAACAGCACCGGCACGCCGCGGGCGCGCAGCCGGGCAATCGCGGCCGCGGCCCGGCTGATTTGCTCCTCGAGGACGCGCTGGCTTGCAGCCCGTTCCTTGGGGGTCGGCGCCGGCGGATGAAAATCCTGGGCCCAGACACTGCGGGCCATATCGCGGTAGTCGCGGTCGACCTCGAGCTTGCGCCACATGTAGTTGTTGCGGTCCGCCTCGGTGACCGACAGCTTGCGGACGTCCATCCCGTTCGGCCGGCCCGCGCGTTCCGGCCATGGCTGGCGGCGCAGCACCGTGAATAGCGCGAAATCAGGATCGTAGAACGCAAAGTACGGCTCGACGAAATGCATCGACAGCCACTTGCCGACGCGCTGCGACGGCGACTCCTTGCGCCAGTACGGGCCGACCGTGCCCATGTATTCAAAGCCAGTGAAAAATATATCGGGCGCAACGCCGACGATCAGCCGGCCATGGAATGCTGGATCCTGCGCGAGGTCCTCGAGCGCAAACAGCGGCGAGGTGCCATCGAGACCGAGCTGGATCGGGCGCCGGCCCGACAGCTGTTCCCAGACCGGCAGTTGAATATCGAAAAAGGTGCGCGATGCACCTAACAACACCGTGGCATCGCCCTCGCCCGCGTCGATGCGGCGCCGTTGGCGCGCCCACAGAGCGTCGTCGTCGCGATAACCCGGCACGGCGCCGAAATCACGCCAGTACCACTCCCAGGCACCTGTCAGCGCGGTCGCGAGCAGCAGCGCTGCGAGCAGCATGCGCGGCCACGGCCGGTGCGGCAGGTCGCGCTCCGGTACCGGTTGCGCAATGCCCGGGCGATCGGCGGCCGTCAGCCGTTTAGAACTGGAAGTAGATGAAGGCATTGCCCCTCCCCTGCGAGATCACGATCGCGAACGCCATGAAACCCCACAGCAGGCCGATCACGACCGGCGGCACACGCGCCAGCACCGATTCGAGGGTGCGTTCGCGCATGTACCAGTGCGTGGCGACCAACAGCGTGACGATGCAGCTCACCGAGACGATGAACAGGGTTGACAGCATCGGCTTTGCACCACCGTTGAAGCCCGCCATGCCGCGCAGCACCTGCCAGGCGATCGGAAAGTCCCTGGCGCGGAAGAAGACCCAGGTCAGGTTGACCAGCAGATAGGTGAGCAGGCCCACTGCTAACAAACCGAGCGGACCCAGCTCGACGGAAGAGAATCTTTCGCGCAGCTTGCGTTCCGCCATCAGGTAGCTGCCATGCAGTCCGCCCCAGACCACGAAGGTCCAGGCCGCGCCATGCCACAGCCCGCCGAGCAGCATGGTTCCCATCAGCGCAAAGTAAGTGCGCGCCGGCCCGTGGCGGTTGCCGCCTAACGGAATGTAGAGGTAATCGCGCAGCCAGGACGACAGCGTGATGTGCCAGCGCCGCCAGAAATCCGAAAAACCAATTGCCGCGTAGGGAAACCGGAAGTTATCCGGCATCGCAAACCCGAGGCACAATGCCGCGCCGATCGCCGTGGTTGAATAGCCGGCGAAATCGCAGAATATCTGGCCGCTGAACGCCAGCGTGCCGAGCCACGCGTCCAGCATGCCGGGCGCCTGGCCGCGGTCGTAGACGCGCTCCGCGGCGCCGGACAGGAACGTGTCCGCCAGCACCACCTTGTTGAAGAGACCCAAAGTCATCAGCCCAAGACCGAAACATACCTGCCGCAGGTGCATGCGCCGCGGCACCTCGAACTGCGGCACCAGTTCGGTCGGACGCATGATCGGGCCTGCGACCAGGTGCGGGAAGAAGGTCACGAACAGCGCGTAGTCGAGGAAATTGCGCGCCGGCTGCGCACGGCGCAGGTAGACATCCAGCGTGTAGGACATCGTCGCGAAAGTGTAGAAAGAGATGCCGACCGGCAGCACGATGTCGAACTTGGGCGCGTGGTAGTCGACCCCGACCGAGGCCATCAGCACCGTGAAGTTATCCAGCAGGAAGCTGCCGTACTTGAAGTACAGCAGCATGCCGAGGTTGGCGACCACCGACAGCAACATCCAGGCCTTGCGGGCCGCCGGTTTCCTGGCGTGCACCAGGCCCTGCGCGGCGTACCAGTCGACCACCGTCGAGATCCACAGCAGCAGGATGAAAGGCGGATTCCAGGCGGCGTAGAACACATAGCTCGCGAGCAGCAGGTTGACCTTGCGGGTGGTCCAGGCGAGCGGCAGCGAATGCAATAGCAGAACAATGGCGAAAAACGCCACGAACGTCAGCGTGTTGAAGACCAAGTCGAATCCCCCCGAACTTCTTTCAGCCTTGCAGTTGCGGCACGCGATGTCAACTGCGGCGCATCGCTGTTAGGTTGGGGCCTGGGAGAAATGGTGAAAAGGGAGGGAATCGAACCCTCGACCCCGGCATTATGAGTGCCGAGGGTAAACGTTCAGGACTTTAGAAATCAACAACTTGCTGCGGACGCCCATTGCACATTGGCACTACCGAGCAGCACGAATCGCGGCTGGGTCTCGCAAAAGTCCGGCAAGAATTCGAAGCCGCTTCTTATAGATCCTCCGTCAGGATCACCACGGAGAGATCTTTCTCCAGCGGACCCGCGAGGTATTTGCGCCGCGCCTCGTATTCGATCCGCTCGCGATTCGCCTTGAAGACTTTCAGAAGATCCTTGTTATCTCCGTTGAAATGATCTTCGAGCGCTTCGCGGCTTATCACGCAGGCAATCTTGAGTTCACCGTCACGTCCGCGAAACATCACTTTCTCACCGTTTGAGCGGGGTTCGGGGTCTGGAAAGACCAGCGTCCGCTCATCCAGCATGCCCAGCACTCCAAGAATGCTCATGACGCTCGCCAGCTGAATATCCTTCGCACCGCTTTCAAAACGCGAGATCGTGGGCGTGCTAACGCCCGCCAGGTCCGCCAAGCGCTGCTGCGTCAGTCTTTGGCTCTTGCGCCTTTGCTTTGCCTCTTCGACGATAGCTTGCCAATTAATGCGAAGCTGCCGTTCCATCGTTTCTCCATTTTCTCGTGTAGAGAGTTGCGCAGTTTCTTAGGTCCCACATCGGCCCCTTCGATCGCTTCGAGAGCCTTTGGCAGTCGCTTGCCCAACTGCGCCACCGCACTCGCAAGCGCTTCCTCGCTGATGCCAAAGCCGGTCGCCAGACCTACCAGATGTTTTGCACGTAGCGAACTTATCGCCAAGTCGCCAGCTCCTGCCATTCGCAAGGCGATGGACTGAAACTCCGGATACAGGGATGCCGCTACCAGATCATAAGAAGGCGTCAGTCGCAGACCATCGCGCGTGTGAAACATCGCGAAGTTCTTGAAATGCGCGTCGCTGTTGCCCACCAGCAGACTCGCGAAAATGCGACGCAACAGGCGATCCGCCTCGGCGGGAATGCAGAGCGGGGTGCGCAAGATAAATTGCCCCATGTCTTCATACGCGCCGCCGTACTTGTCATCGCCCGAGTATTTGCCGAGCAGCTGATTGAACTCCTCGAAATGAATGCGTTTGCCCGTCGGCATACGGTCAAATCGAGGAATGATCAGTGCGTCCTCTCGGATGGAAGTAAGATGAACTATACGCGTAGCCACGACATCGTCATCCGACAGCAGCGCCCGAACAGCCTGCGTCGTCAGGTATTCTAGCTCCAGAAGGTTGGTGAGATTTCCGGAAGCGAGTTTGGCGATATGCGTGCTGAGTTCATCCGGACCCACGGGCCGAAAACTGCGTCCCTCTGCAACCACTAACAACTTACGCTGGATTCCTGACAGCGACGCCCGACCAAGTAGCGCCGCGACTGTCGCCTCATCGACGTGGTCAAGCTGTCGGCGCTCGGCTGGCTGCGGGTCTTCTACCGATACGGCTCCGGCCAGGTCACGGCCAAAGCCCAGCAGCAGCGCGAAGCGGTTACCGCGATCTATGCCCAGTGCACGGGCCTGCGCGTTTCTAAACCATCCCTCCGCCACCAGGTTATCGAAGAATGGGTGCAGCCCGCGTTCGCAGATGTGTGGCTCCGCGCGCAGCGGCAAGCTGTGCGCAATAGCCGGCCTCTTGTCGGCCATATAGGCCGGGTCGTAGACGAAGGCACACCGGCCGCCGGCCTCTTCCTGCAGCCGGCCGGCGTAGGTATCGGCCAGGTAGACCTTGCCCCAAAGTGCTTGTGCCATATAAATCGAGTTTTATACAGGCTCGCAGATGATCTGTAAATATCAATTATATTTTATATATATTCTATATATATCGTAGATATAAAACACCATTTATACCGCGTGGCCTTGCCGGCCGTATCTGTCGGCGCGCAACCGCTAATGAGCGCCCGCGGGTCCGCTCTGCCTGCCCGTCAGGAGCTCGACGGCAACGTCATTTGGAACGCCGAAATCTTTCCATCTGCTGGCGCCCCCTAAGGTTCTCATCGGTGTATCCGCAAGTCGCAGCGCGAGCGCCAGCGGGTCGCTGGTGTCCTGCATGTAGTGGCCCAGCAGAAAGGCGAACTCATTCATCGAGCCGAGCACCCTGCGGTTGGTCGCCTTGCCGTACATGAAGAACTGCATTTCTCCGATCTCACGATCGATCGCGGCGCGCGGCACTTCAAGCGCAGTCAGCAGTGCGCGCAGTCCCACATGAATGTTGAACTCCAGCGACTCGCGAAGCTCCTTTGCCGGGAACACCAACGTCAGCAGCGAACGTTCGCTCGTCGCCAAGATGACTTGGTGACGGCCATATCGAACGAGATTGATGTACCAATTGCCGAGCGCGGCGGTCGACGGTCCCGGCGGCGGCAGGTTTGAAGCGAGCTTCAGCCGGTCGCGAACCTTTTGCGTGCAGCAGAGAGTCAGCATGCAGCTTTGCCCGATTGGAGTTGCCCTGCTTTCGTAGACAGGTAGTTTTCCAAATTCTCACCGTTTCTGTCGTTGTTAGTCTCCTCTCGAAATTGACTGGCGACAAGCGTCCGAGCGATGAAAGTCCCGCATTGCTGTTGCTGAGAATACAGAGCCAAATGCTAGGTGCTTGAGAAGATTGGTGGAAAGGGAGGGAATCGAACCCTCGACCCCGGCATTATGAGTGCCGTGCTCTAACCAGCTGAGCTACCTTTCCACAGGTCCGGTTCGGGGCGGGGCGCGAGTTTGGCGGGCCGGCTCCGGCCTGTCAAATTGCGGGCGAAATCAGGCTAAAAAGCCGGGTTTTCCTTGCCCGGCCGGCCCTAGCCGCCGAGCAGGCGGGCGATATCCTGGAAGCCCCGGGCGCTGGCGACTTCCCCGGCCGTCGCGCGGGTCGTGTTGCGCAGTCCCTTGTTAGCTCCGGCGGCCAGCAACTGGCTGCACATGGCCTTCTGGCCGCGCCTGGCGGCGACGATCAGCGGCGTGTCGCCGAAAGCATTCTGTACATTGGGATCGGAACGACGTTGCAGCAAATGCGCCAGCGTCTCCGCAGTGCCGGACGCGGCAGCGCGCAGCAGCGGCGTATCACCCTGGTTGCTGCGCCGGTCGACTTTGGCGCCGGCAGCTAACAGACGATCCACCACGTCGACGGCGCCGTTGCCGGCTGCGGCAGCCAGGGGCGTGACGCCATCGCGATCCGATGTGTCCACGGTGGCACCGGCCGCGAGCAGGCGTCCGACGAGTGCGCCGTGCCCGGCGGCAGCTGCGAGCCAGAGCGCGTCACGCACGGCCGCATCGCGGGCATCCGTGTGCGCACCGGCTGCGAGCAGACTGGCAACGATATCTTCGTTCTGCGCTGCGACCGCGAGCAGCAACGGATTGGATTTCGCAGCGTCTGTGCCATTGGCGTTGGCGCCGCGTGCCAGCAGTGCGCGCACCATGACCGCGTCGCCGTGCGCCACGGCCGCGGACAGCATGCCGGTCGCGGCAACGTTGCCGAGGGTCTTTGCCTTGCCGCCTAACAGCAGATCCAGCATCGCGCTGTCGCCGCGGCGCAGCGCCAGTGCCGCGGCTGACTCACCCGACTGGCTTTGGCGCAGCGGATCGGCGCCCGCGGCCAGCAGCAGGGTCGCGGCCTGCACGGCGTGATACTCGACTGCGACGCGCAGCGCGGTATCGCCCTGCGGCGTCATTGACTGGACATCGGCGCCGCCGGCAATGGCGCGGCGGACTTCGCCGGCGTCGTCGCGACTGACGGCAATCAGTAATGGTGCCCAGGTTTTATACAGGAGGCCGCCGTTGGTCGGATCCAGACCGGCGCTCGATCGCAGCACGACATTGTTGCCGAGATTTGCAGTCGCACCCAGATCGCGCAGCTGCGTCGCGGTCTCAGCGTGCTTGCCCTGGATCGCCACATCGAGCGCTGTCCAGTTCTGCGCATCGACCAGGTTTTGCGCTGCGCGCGCCTGCAGCAGCGACCGCACCGAGTCCGGTTTGTTAGCATCGGCCGCATAGAAAAGTGCGCTGCGACCGACCGCGTCGACCGCATCTGGTTTAGCGCCCGCCGCCAGCAGTTTCTGCAGCAGCGCCGCGTCATCGCGTCCGGCGGCCAGCATCAAGGGCGTGGCGCGGAAGCGATCCTGGACGTTGACGGGAAATTTTCCGGCTAACAGAGCGTCCAGTGCTGGCGCGTCGCCGCTCTCGGCAGCGACATGCAGCAGGCTGCGGCCGAACGCGTCACGCGCACTAACCAGCCCCGCGGGCTGGCTCCACTGCAAAAGACTCGCATCGTGATGCCGGATCGCCCAGACGGCGAACTCGAACCGCTGCGCCGCGTCGGCGCCGGTGCGAGTGCGACTGGCTGCAAGCGGCAGCGTGCCCGATTTCAGTTGCGCCACCGCAGGTGCGTAATCGAGATCGGCCGCGCGCTGCACCCACTGCGCGGCCTCGATGCGCTCGGCCTCGGTGCCACTGGCCAGCAGACCGGCGAGCGCGAACATGGCGGGCGGCAGTTTTTCAGTGGCCGCGGTCCGCAACAGCTGCAGGACTGCATCGCGATTCATCTCGCCGCCAAGGCCATTGGCGCGCGCCAACGCCAGCAGATAGCGCGCTTCGGAATTGCCGCCTGCTGACGCACTTTCCAGCTGCTTGATCGCGTCCGGATACTGCCGGGTGCGGATGGCGAGGCGCGCAGCATCCAGTTTGCCGGCGGTGTCCAGCTTGGCGGCGCTGGCGGCCGGAGACAGGAGCGCGGCGGCGGCGACACCGGACAGCAAAGCTAACAACCAGGTCCGTGGCACGCGCATGTCAGGCCGTCCCGAACTTGGTCTCGACCGCAACGCCGATCGATTTCAGGAATTCGTTGGGCAGTACGCCGCCGGCATTCACGATCACATAGTCGTTAGCCACCGGAGCCAGCTTGCCGTTCTGCTCGATCATCACCATCTTCGGTTCGACACGCCGAACCTGCGAATTCAACATCACGGTCAATTTGCCGGCCTCTTCGGCGGCTGCAACCCGTTTCCGGTTGGCCTGCTTGGCGCGCTGGAACGCCTCGCCACGATACGACAGGATCACTTGCGTGTCCTTGGCTTCGGCGATGCTCGCCGCGGCCTCCAGCGCACTGTCGCCGCCGCCGACCACCAGCACCTTCTGACCAATGTACTGGTCGGGATCCAGCAGTCGATAGACCACCTTCGGCAAATCCTCGCCGGGCACACCGAGCTTGCGCGGGGTTCCGCGCCGGCCGATGGCTAACAGTACGCGGGCCGCATGGTATTGCGACTTGGTGGTCACTACCTTGAAGCCACCAGCCGGCAATTTTTCGATCGCGGTGATGCGTTCCTGGTAACGGAACTTGAGCGCATGTTTCTTCTCGATCGTCTGCCAGTACTCCAGCAAGGCTTCTTTGGCGGTCAAGGTGAAGCGGATTTCGCCGACCAGCGGCATCACCGCCGGCGAGGTCATGACGACCTTGGCGCGCGGATACTGGAACACGCAGCCGCCCAAGGAATCCTGATCGACACCCAGGTAGCGCATGTTGAGGCTGGTCGCCGTCAACGCGGCGCCGAATCCCGCCGGTCCCGCGCCGATGATCATCAGGTCGAGCGGCACACCCACCATCTGCGCGACGCCTTCGGCATGAATGGCCTCGACGGCCTGCCGGCCCTGCGTGAGGGCATTGCGGATCAATCCCATGCCACCCAGCTCGCCGGCGACGTAGATGCCTGGAACCGACGACTCGAAATTGGGCGAGAGGACGGGAATCGTGACGCCGCGTGTCTCGGTGCCGAAGACCAGCTGGATAGCGCCGGTCGGGCAGGCGATCTTGCAGACGCCGTGACCGATGCAGTCGGTCGGGCTGACCAACTCGGCTTTGCCGGCGATCAAACCTAACACTTGATGCTTCGGGTACTCGGGACACGCGGTGACGCAGGCGCCGCAGCCGAGGCAACGCGCAGGATCGATGAGCGGGTGCAAGGACACGGGCTCGGCAAGACCCGCCTCGCGCGCCTCGGCGAGGATCGCGGCGCTAAGCGTATGTTTCCGATGGCGACGTATGAGGTAAAACCCCCATATCGCCAAGAGGGGAATTATGTAGACGATGTATGTGAGCACGTTTACTTCCGCTGCGAGCCTATGAATTTGCGCACCAAACTGCGACTGTTGATACAGCAAAGTGTGAACTTGTCGCAAATCTGCGGCGCATTCTGCCTTGAGTTCGCGGGCGCAAAGGTACAAGCTTTAACCCTGAAAATCACTGATATTTCAATTGCTTGCTGTCGGTGTATAGCGTCACTTTTTTGCGCATTTTTGCACAGGGGATTTAGTTGCAACTTTTGACATTTTGGCTCATTGCGACCGCCATGGTTTGCCTAACAAGCGCCGTGTTAGTCGTGCCATTGTACTGGTCGCGCGGCGCCGCGGACAGCCCGCGCCGACGTCTCTGGCCGGCGCTCGCCGTATGCGCGTTGTTGCCATTGGCCGCGCTTGCGATTTACGCCGCAGTCGGCGCGCCGCACCTGGCAGCGACTGCGCCCGCTGCCGTCACCGAGCAGCTCGCCGCGGCGCACGCCAATGGCGCCCTTGAAGGCCAGACCACCGGCGGCGACCTGGCCGCTGCGGTCCAGCGGCTCAAGGACAAGCTCGCGCGCAACCCCCAGGATGCGGACGGCTGGCGTTTGTTAGCTCAGTCATACGAGTTCGCGGGCCAGCCCGCCGAGGCGGCCGCCGCCCGGGCGCGCGCCGAGCAGGCGGCGGCTGGCAAGAAGGTCGAACCGATGCCCGCCGGGATGCCTGCGCTGGCGACTCCAGCAGCCACGGCGACTGTAGCGGGTACTAACGCTGCCCTCATCCAGAAGGCCGAAGAACATCGGCGCAAGCGCGAATTCCCGCAGGCGCTCGCGATATTCGCTGAACTCGCCCGCAAGCAGGCGATGACTGCGGACCTTTGGGCGGATTACGCCGATGCCGCCGGCGCAGCCCAGGGCAAGCTGACCGCGGACAGCGCGTCGTACATCCAGAAAGCCCTGAAGCTCGACCCGCGTCACCCCAAGGCGCTGTGGCTGTTAGCCAGCTATCAGACTGACCAGGGCGACTACCAGGGCGCACTGCGCAGCTGGCAGAGTCTCGCCGCCATCCTGCCGGCCGATTCCTCCGACGCGCGCATCATCGCCGCAAACATCGCCGAGGCACGGCAGAAACTGGCGCTGCCCGCGAGCGGCGGCGAACTGACTGCACTGCTGCGCGCCGGATCGGTGATGCCGGCATCGACAGCCCCCGCCTCGAAAGCCCCGCCATCGACAACCCTGTTACAGGGCGAGATTGATCTCGATCGTCGCTGGCAAGCCCAGGTGCCGGCAGGCACAACTCTGTTTATCTATGCGAAGGAAGCCGGCGCCGCCGGGCCGCCGCTGGCCGTGGTCAGAAGCACCACCGGCAAATGGCCGCTGCAGTTTCGGCTCGATGACAGCAACGCGATGATGCCGACGCGCAAGCTGTCCGGGTCGACGCGCGTCATTGTCGAGGCGCGCATCTCCCGCAGCGGCAACGCCACCCCGCAAACCGGCGACCTGCGCGCGGTTTCCGCCGTCATCGATCCGCGCCGCGCCGGCAAGCTCCGTCTGGTCATCAATGAACCCATCGGCTAACAAGCTACAAGGTGAGAGAGCGTCGCTCGCAGCTGCGCCGCGCGCCGCAGCGGTGCCGCGCGCCGCAGCAGTGCCGCGTCCCGCACCTGCGGCGGTGTCGCCGCCTGCGACCGCCCCCGCGCCGAGACCCGCTGCAACACAACCCACCCCGCAGGCCAGCGAACACTTCTGGACGCGGGTCGGTTTCGCAGCCACGGCGGCGCTGCTCATCGCCGGCTTCTTCTTGCCGACCGAACGCTATATTTCACCGCGCGTCGGTCTGGGCTATGCGCTTGGCATCATCGGCGGCAGCCTGATGCTGGTGTTATTGCTCTACCCGGCTCGCAAGCGCCTGCCGTGGCTCGGCTTCATCGGTTCAATCAAGGCCTGGTTCACCGCTCACATGGTGCTCGGCGTCGTCGGTCCCTTGTTCATTCTGTATCACTCGAACTTTACGCTCGGTGCCACCAACAGCAATGCCGCCTTAATCGCGATGTTGCTGGTGTCCGGCAGCGGCGTGATCGGCCGTTACTTCTATACCCGTGTCTACGATGGCCTGTCGGATCGCCGCCATACCCGCAATGAGTTGCAGACAGCTGCTAACGAATTGCGCCAGAAAGTCGCGGGCACGGCGTTCGTTCCCAGTTTGCTCACGCAACTCGACGCAGCCGAAGAACGCCTGCTCGCCTGCGGGCGCGGCCCCCACGGTGTCTTGACCAAGCCAATCTACGTATCGGCGCTGATGTTTACTGAGCGCTGGCGCCTGACGCGCGCCGCGATCCGGGAATTGCGCGTGGCCGCAAAAGGTTCGCGCGTCCTCGCACAGCAGCACCGGCATTTTTCGAAAACGATTCGGCGCTATGTAGCGAAACGGCTGGAGACAGCGCGCGACGTCGCGGAGTTTGAGTCATACGAACATTTGTTTTCATTGTGGCACTGGCTGCACGTGCCGCTGTTCTTCATCTTGCTGGTGGCAGGCATCGTGCACGTATTTGCCGTGCACATGTACTGAGCGTTTTCGAAGGTTCGAAGGCATCGTGGCATTTTTGCGGAGAGTCAGGATCATCGTCATGGTTGGGCTTACGTTATCAGGCGGGGCTTGGACGAACAGCGCGGCTGCCGCGAGCCTCGAGGCTGTGCTGATGCCGGGGCCGGTGAGCCGTGCGCACGCCAAACTGGAAGACGACTGCACGCAGTGCCATAACCGCCTCGATCGATCAAAACAAACCAGCCTGTGCCTCGACTGTCACAAACCGATTGCCGAGGATATCCGCGCCCAGAAAGGACTGCACGGCAAGCTGGCGCAGCAATCGAACGGCAAATGCATTGCCTGTCACAGCGAGCATCTCGGACGCAACGGCGACATCGTGCGTCTTAATCGTGTCAGTTTCGATCATCAGCTGACGGATTTTCCGCTGCGCGGCGCACATACCACCACTGAGTGTTCCTCCTGCCACAAAGCTGGCAAGGCCTGGCGGGCCGCGCTCGCCGTCTGCGCCGATTGTCACAAGAGCGACGACATCCATGCGGGGCAACTCGATCGCAATTGCGGCAGCTGCCACGGATCGTTGAGCTGGGCCGGCGCGCGCTTCGATCACGACAAGACCAAGTTCCCGCTGCGCGAAGCGCATCGCGAAGCGCGTTGCAACACCTGCCATTTCGGCAACCGTTATCGCGACGCGCCGACCACCTGCATCGCCTGCCATGCTCCGGATGACGCGCATCGCGGCGCACGTGGCGAGAAATGCGGCGACTGCCACAACCAGAGCAGCTGGAGCACGACCAAGTTCGATCACAGCAAGACCGGCTTCCCGTTGTCAGGTGCGCACAAGTCGATCGATTGCGGCGCCTGCCATCGCAGCGGCAAGTTCGAGGACAAGCTGCCGAAGACCTGCATCGGCTGCCACCGCGCCGAGGACAGTCATGCCGGACGCTTTGGCGAGAATTGTGCCGACTGCCATGACAGCGCGAACTGGACCGGCACACAATACGATCACACCATCCGCGCCAAGTTTGAATTGTCCGGCGCGCACAAGAAAGTCAGCTGCCACACCTGCCATACTGCGGTGCAGTCGGAGCAGAAACTCGGTAGCGATTGCGCGACTTGCCATCGGGCCGACGATCCGCATGGCGGCGCGCTGACCGCAGGCTGCGACAGCTGCCACGGCGTCGACAGCTGGCGCCAGGACATCCACTTCGATCACGACCTGACCGATTACCCGCTGCTCGGCATGCATACACTCGTGACCTGCGCGCAGTGCCATACCTCCAAGGCCTTCAAGGGCGCGCCGACCCCCTGCATCACTTGCCACGCTAACAACGACGTCCACAAGGGCGGCCTCGGCAAGGACTGCGCCGCCTGCCATTCACCTAACGCCTGGAGCATCTGGGAATTCGACCACGGCAGCCAGACCGGTTTTGCGCTGACCGGCCAGCACAACCGGCTGCGCTGTGTCGATTGCCATCGCCAGCCGGCGGGCGAAACCAAACTCGCGAAAGATTGCGCGGCCTGCCACCGCAAAGAAGACCGGCATCTGGGCCAGTTCGGCACGCAATGCCAACGCTGCCACACGACGCTGAGCTTCAAGGGAGCGAGAATCCAATGAATAACCTCAATGCTTCGTTGCGCGCCTGCCTGCTGCTGTTAGCAGTGCTCATGATGTCAGGGCCCAGCTGGGCCGCCACTCCCGTCACCAACCAGTTCGATCACCTGACGACCGGTTTTGAGCTGCAGGGCAAGCACCAGGATGTGCGCTGCGAAAGCTGCCACGTCGATGCCATCTTCAAGGGCACGCCGCGTGATTGCGTTGCCTGCCACGCCGTCGGCACGCGGGTCAACGCCGCGCCCAAGACCGCCTCGCACATTCTCAGCACCGATCGCTGCGCCGCCTGCCATACCGCGTCCACCTTCGCACCCGCGGTGCGCTTTGATCACTCGCAGGCGCTCGGCAGCTGTGCCTCCTGCCATAACAATGTGCAGGCGATCGGCAAACCCGTCAATCACATACCGACCACCGAGGACTGCGCGGTCTGCCACAAGAGCACGGCCTGGCTACCGGCCGCGTTCGATCATGGCGGCATCACCGGCAATTGTTCGACCTGCCACGACGGCACGCGCGCCACCGGCAAGAACTCCACGCACATCAACACCACCAACACCTGCGAGTCCTGCCACCAGGTGCTGTTCTGGAAACCGTCGACCCGCGTCGATCACGCCCAAGTGGTCGGCAGCTGCGCCAGCTGTCATGACGGCGCGATCGCCTCGGGCAAGAGCACCGTGCACATTCCGACCACGGCCAATTGCGATTCCTGCCATACGACAATCGCTTGGAAGCCGGCGAATTTCACCCATGCCGGCGTCACCGGCAATTGTGTCAGCTGCCACAATGGCACCAATGCCACCGGCAAAACCGCGACGCATATCGCGAGCTCGACCAGTTGCGAGTCCTGCCACGGCACCACAGTCTGGAAACCGGCGACGCGTGTCGATCACACGCAGGTCACGGGTACCTGCGTCAGCTGCCACAACGGCACCGCCGCCACGGGCAAGACGGTCACGCATATTTCGTCCGATAACAACTGTCAGACCTGCCACACAACCCTCGCCTGGAAACCCGCGACCTTCAGCCATGCCGGCGTCACCGGCAGCTGCGTGACCTGCCACAACGGCGCGCAGGCCACGGGCAAGAACCCAACCCATATCACCACCAGTTCACGCTGCGAGACCTGCCACAACACCACCGTGTGGAAACCCGCGCTGCGCGTCGACCACACCCAGGTGTTAGGTGCCTGCTTCTCCTGCCACAACGGCACGGTCGCGACGGGCAAGATCACCAACCACGTCGCCTCGGACAACAGTTGCCAGAGCTGCCACACGACGGTCGCCTGGAAGCCGGCGAACTTCAGCCACAACGGCATCACCGGCAATTGTGTCAGTTGCCACAACGGCGTCACCGCCATCGGCAAGAACCTCACCCATATCAACAGCAGCTCGACCTGCGAGGCCTGCCATTCGGTCGTGGCCTGGAAGCCCGCGGTGCGCGTCGATCACGCGCAGGTTCTGGGCACCTGCTTCTCCTGCCATAACGGTACCGTGGCGACCGGCAAGACCCTCAACCACATCGCGTCGGATAATAATTGCCAGACCTGCCATACCACCGTGGTGTGGAAGCCGGCGAATTTCAGCCACAACGGCATCACCGGCAATTGCGCCAGCTGCCATGACGGCGTGCGCTCCACCGGCAAGAACGTCACTCACATCGCGACCAGCAACAGCTGCGAATCCTGTCACTCGGTGGTCGCCTGGAAGCCCGCGACGCGCGTCAATCACACGCAGGTGTTAGGCAGCTGCTTCTCCTGCCATAACGGCACCGTGGCGACCGGCAAGACCATCAACCACATCACGTCGGACAACAACTGCCAGACCTGCCATTCGACCTCCGGCTGGCTGCCCGCCAACTTCAGCCACAACGGCGTCACCGGCAGTTGCGTCACCTGCCATAACGGCACGCAGGCCACTGGCAAGAACCTGGCCCATATCACCACCAGCAATACCTGCGAGGCCTGTCACTCGGTGGTCGCCTGGAAGCCGGCAACCCGCGTCGATCACATGCAGGTGTTAGGGACCTGCTTCTCCTGCCACAACGGCACGATCGCCACCGGCAAGATCGTGAATCACCCGGTGTCGGACAACAACTGCCAGACCTGCCATACGACGGTGGCGTGGCGGCCGGCGAACTTCAGCCACAACGGCATCACCGGCAATTGTGTCAGCTGCCACAACGGCACCAATGCCACCGGCAAGAACCTGACGCACATCACCAGCAGCGCGACCTGCGAAGCCTGTCACTCGGTGGTCGCCTGGAAACCGGCGACGCGCGTTGACCACACCCAGGTCATCGGCACCTGCTTCTCCTGCCACAACGGCACCATCGCCACCGGTAAGGGCCCCAATCACATCCCGAGCGTCAATACCTGCGACACCTGCCACGTCACCGCCGCGTGGCGCCCGGCGCTCTTTGATCACACCGGCGTGGTCAATGGCTGCTCGACCTGCCACAACGGCGTGCGCGCCACGGGCAAGAATGTCACTCACATCAGTTCGTCGGCGACCTGCGAGGCCTGCCACAACACCACGGCCTGGAAGCCGGCCACGCGCGTCGATCACACCCAGGTGTTAGGTACGTGTTTCTCCTGCCATAACGGCACGACCGCCCGGGGCAAGGGAATCAACCATATTCCCAGCGCCGACACCTGCGACACCTGCCACGCGACGACCGCATGGACACCCGCGCGCTTTGATCACGCGGGCGTCGTGCCCGGCACCTGCAGCAGCTGCCACAACGGCGTGCGCTCGACCGGCAAACCCACCACCCACATCCCGACCACCGCCGAGTGCGACAGTTGCCACACGACCCTGGCGTGGAAACCGGCGCGCTTCAGCCACGCCGGCATTACCGGTGGCTGTTCCAACTGCCACAACGGCACCGCCGCCACGGGCAAGGGCCCGACCCACTGGACCACGACGCGCGAGTGCAACGTCTGCCATACGACAACGGCCTGGTCGCCGATCGCGTTCCGTCACACCTCGGTCAACTATCCGGGCGATCACGCAGTCTTGCTGACCTGCCAGTCCTGCCATACGACCAGCGCCGACACCATTCCGTGGCGCACGCCGGCCTATGCCAATTCCTGCGCGGGATGCCATGCCGGTAACTACAAGAGCGATCCGCACACGAAGTACAACAACCCGACCACGAAGTACACGGTCAGCGAGCTGCGCAATTGCTCAGGTGCCTGCCATATCTACACCAACTCAGCGTTGACGACGATCGCCACGCGGCGCAACGGACCACAGCACCGCGTCACGAACCGCGCGTTCAACTGAGCGGCGCGGGATCAAACGG
The DNA here is from genome assembly GCA_031414335.1 of Gammaproteobacteria bacterium. GTDB lineage: Bacteria > Pseudomonadota > Gammaproteobacteria > Steroidobacterales > Steroidobacteraceae > UBA964. The sequence continues at coordinate 66,633 of JANNVI010000013.1, forward strand.
CATGAAACGTCGACTG
>JANNVI010000014.1:0-19424 GCA_031414335.1 Gammaproteobacteria bacterium
CGACGGCGAATTCCACCGCATCCCGGATCTCGATACCTTTCCGCAGGGCGCGCCGGGCTATGCGCTGACGCCGGTGCATGTCGACACCTGGGGCGGCTTTGTGTGGTTCACGCTGAACGACAAGCCCAGACCGTTGTTAGATTACCTGGCGCCGCTCACGGCACACCTGGATCCGTATCGCTTTGCGTCGATGGTGCAGACGCGCGACGTCACGGTCGAGTGGAACTGCAACTGGAAGGCCTCGGTCGATGCGTTCAACGAGAGCTACCACGTGCAGGGTATTCATCCACAGTTGCTGTGGTACCTGCATGACCTCGACATCCAGATCGACTGTTATGAACGCCACAGCCGCTACCTGATTCCGTTTGCGACCGTGAGCCCACGCGTGCGTACGCCACCCATGATTCCGGAACCCATCAAGGTCATCATGAAGGGCGCCGGCATGGATCCGGCGGATTACGACGGCCGCATTGCCGACATCCGCCGCGACGTGCAGCGCTGGAAACGCCAGCACGGCACGAGCCAGGGCAAGGACTACTCGCGCCTGAACGATGATCAGCTGACAGATGATTATCACTACCTGATATTCCCGAACCTGTCACTGAACGTGCATGCCGACGATTTCTGGGTGTTTCGCCAGCGACCGCACCCCACCGATCCGGACCGGATGTTCTACGACATCCTGACCTATGAACTGGTCCCCGAAGGCGCCGAGTGGCCGAAACGCGCGAAGCACCAGCATTTCAAGTACGGCGAGAAGTCCATCGGCCTGGTGCTCGACCAGGACGCCGCCAACCTGCCGGGCGTCCAGGCCGGCATGCACTCCAAAGGCTTCCGCGGCTTGTGGCTCGGGGCGCAGGAGCTGCGCATCCGCCATTTTCACCAGGTCATCGACGACTATCTCTACGGCCCGGGCGCCAAGCCGCCCGGCGCGCTCTAGCTAACAAGGACCACCCGCCGTGACACTGAGCAAAGAACAGCTGAAGTCCGCGTACCGCGTGATGAAGACCATCCGCGAATTCGAGGAGCGCCTGCACGTGGAAATCGCCACCGGCGAAATCCCGGGTTTCACGCATCTTTACAGCGGCCAGGAAGCAGTGGCCGCCGGCATCTGCGCGCCGCTGAGCAACGATGACTACATTGCCAGCACGCATCGCGGCCACGGTCATTGCATCGCCAAAGGCTGCGACGTGGCCGGCATGATGAAGGAGATCTACGGCCGCAGCGGCGGCCTGTGCAAGGGCAAGGGCGGTTCGATGCACATCGCCGACGTGACCAAGGGGATGTTAGGTGCGAACGCGATCGTCGGCGGCGGGCCGCCGTTGGCGGTGGGCGCCGCCATCGCCTGCCGCAATCGCGGCAACAAGAACGTCTCGGTGGCCTTTGGCGGCGACGGCAGCTGCAACCAGGGCACGGTGTTCGAGGCCATGAACCTCGCGGTGGTGCTCAAGGTGCCGGCCATATTTGTCTTCGAGAACAACGGCTACAGCGAGCACACCGGCGTCAGCTATTCGGTCGGCTCCGGCGACATCGCCGCCCGCTCGCGCGGTTTCGGCATGCCGGCGGAAAAAGTCGACGGCTCGGACTTCTTTGCGGTTTACGAGGCCATGCAGCGCGCGCTGGCGCATTGCTGCTCCGGCGCCGGCCCCTACACCATTGAGCCCCTGACCACGCGGTTCTACGGTCACTTCGAAGGCGACCCGCAGAACTATCGCGCCCCCGGCGAAGTCGCGCAGCAGCGCGAGACCATGGACTGCCTCAAACGCTTTCGCACCCGCGTCGAACGCGACCAGTTGCTGCCAATGGCCGATCTCGATGCAATCGATACTGCGGTGTTAGCCGAGATCGACGCGGCAGTGGCTGCCGCCCGCGCCGCACCGGCGCCGCCCGACTCCGAACTGACCACCGACGTCTACATCCGCTACTAACAGAACGACCGCCAACGGACTTCATCATGCCAGTCATCACGATGCGCGATGCCATCAACCAGGCGTTGCACCAGGAAATGGAGCGCGATCCGCGGGTGATCGTGCTCGGCGAGGACGTCTCGGGCGGGGCTGGCGGCAGTTCCGGGCAGCGCGAGGCCGCGGGCGGCATTTTCGGCCTGACCAAGGGCCTGCATCCGAAATATGGCGATGCGCGCGTCATCGACACGCCGATTTCCGAATCCGCGATCATCGGTGCGGCGGGCGGTGCCGCGCTGGCGGGCCTGCGCCCGGTCGCCGAGATCATGTTCGCCGACTTCGTCGGCGTCTGCATGGACCAGATCTACAACCAGATTGCGAAGTTTCGTTACATGTTCGGCGGCCGCACCACCTGCCCGGTCGTCATTCGCGCGGCGATGGGCGCGGGCATGAACATGGGCGCGCAGCATTCACAGACCATTTACAATTTCATGACCGCGGTGCCGGGACTCAAGGTCGTGATTCCGACCAATCCATACGACGCCAAGGGCCTTTTGATCCAGGCGATTCGCGACGACGACCCGGTCATGTACTTCGAACACAAGGCACTTTATCCGCGCAAGGGCGAAGTGCCGGCCGAGGCGTACACGATCCCGTTTGGCGAAGCTAACGTACTGCGCGAGGGCGAGGATGTCACGGTGGTCGCCATCGGTCGCATGGCGGTGTTTGCCGAAAAGGCGCTGGATGCCGTTGCGAAAGACGGAATCAGCTGCGATCTCATCGATCCCCGCACCACCTCGCCGCTCGATGAAGAAACCATTCTTGAAAGCGTCGAGAACACCGGCCGGCTGGTCATCGTCGACGAGTCGCCGCCTCGCTGCAGCGTGGCGCACGACATTGCAGCCATCGTCGCGTCAAAAGGTTTCAAGTCGCTGCGCGCGCCGATCCAGATCGTCACCGCACCGCATACGCCGGTGCCATTCGCGCCGAGCCTGGAACGCGCCTATGTGCCGGGGCCGGCGAAAATTGAAGCCGCGATTCGTGCCGTACTGAAATGAGCCAGCCGATCACAGCGGTCACCATGCCCAAATGGGGCATCGAGATGACGGAAGGCGCCATCACCGCCTGGAATCTTGCGATTGGCCAGCAGGCTAACAAGGGCGACCCGCTGCTGGATGTCGAGACGGAGAAGATCGTCAACCAGGTTGAATCGCCGGGCGAAGGCGTCCTGCGCCGCATACTCGCCCATGCCGGCGACACCCGGCCGGTGGGCGCACTGATCGGCGTGTTAGCTGCCGCCACCGTGCCGGATGCCGAGGTCGATGCATTTGTTGCGGCCTTTCGCGGCGCCAGCGTGAATTTTGAACCGGATACCGGCGCCACCGCTGCGCCGTTGGTCGCAGCCGATCCTGCAGCGGACGCCGGCGACAGTGAACAGCGTGTCAGCCCGATTGCACGGCGCCTCGCGGAACGCCTGGGCGTCGACGTGGCAAATGTGCATGGCACGGGTCGCAATGGCCGGATCTCCAAGGAGGACGTCGAAGCCTGGGTCGCCGCGCATGGAACCGCGGCAGGCGGCGGCGCCCCGACGGCGGATGCCACGCGCGTGCGGCTGAGCCCCACGCGCCTGACGATTGCCCGTCGCCTGACCGAGGCGTCGCAGTCGATCCCGCACATACGACTCGATGTCGACGTGGCGGCGGACGCGTTGTTAGCACGCCGGGCCGCGTTGCGGGAAAGTGGCGTCGCAGGTGTTTCGGTGAACGATCTGCTGCTGCGCGCGTGCGCACTGGCGCTGGTCAAACACCCGCAGGTCAACGCCCAGCTCGATGGCGAAGAGCTGCTGCAGTTTCCGCATGCCGACATCGCGATCGCGGTCGCGACCCCGAACGGCCTGATCACACCGATCGTGCGCCAGGCCGATACCAAACCGGTCGCAGCCATCGCCAGCGAAAGCGCCATGCTCATCGAGCGCGCACAGAGCGGCGTGCTGACGCGCGCCGACATCAGCGGCGGCAGTTTCACCATCTCGAATCTCGGCATGTACGGGATCCGGCGATTCGACGCCATCATCAATCCACCGCAGGTTGCGATTCTGGCGGTCGGGCGCATCGAAGAGCGCGCGATCGCGAACGACGGCAAGCTGGCCACTGCACGGATGTTGACGCTGACGCTCGCGGCCGACCATCGCGTCGTCGACGGCGCCACCGGCGCGCGGTTCCTCGACACACTGCGACAATTGATCGAAAATCCCGACTCGCTCTGATTCCAAGGACAATCCATGTTGCCCAAGATCACACTGCGTCTGCTTGCCGTCCTGTTAGCCAGTACCGCTGTCGCCGACACGCCGCCGCCAGCCGCCGGCGGTGAAGCGCGCGCCAGCAGCCTCAAGGACGTTTCGCAACTCGATTCGCGGCAGCTGACCAGCGATCCGGAAGGCTGGCCCGGCGCCGCCGTATACAAGAATGCCTGCGCCGCCTGCCACGAGGGCCAGGTGCCAAAGGCGCCGCACAAGATGTTCCTGCAGATGTTGTCTGGCGGCACGATTCACGAAGCATTGAACAATGGCCTGATGAAAATGCAGGCGGCAGCGCTCAGCGAACAGGACCGGGTCGCCGTGTCCGAATACCTGTCGGGCAAATTGTTGTCGGAGCAGGCGCAGCTGACACCGGTCAGGATGTGCGCGGCCGATACTTCGCGGTTTGATGCGGCGCAGCGCCCGCAGCGCAGCGGCTGGGGTTACCACAACGCGCGTTTCGTGCCGGCCAGCGAAGCCGGCATCAGCGCCGACCAGGCCCGCAAGCTGAGACTCAAATGGGCGTTCGAGTTCCCGGGTGGACTGCGCGCGCGCTCGCAACCGGCGCTGGCCTACGGCGCCATTTTCGTCGGCAGCCACGACGGTACGGTGTACGCACTCGATCAGCAGACCGGCTGCGCGCGCTGGACCTTCAAGGCGGGCGCCGAAGTCCGGACCGGCATCGTTCCCTACGATGCGCCAGCCGCGCCTAACGTGCGCACCCTGCCGCCGCGCCTGGTCTTCGGCGATGTGATCGGCCGTGTGTACTCCATCGATGCAACCAGTGGCAAGCTCGCGTGGTCGGCCAAGGTGGACGAGCACGCCAATGCGACCATCACCGGCACACCGACCTTTCACGCCGGCGTTGTCTACGTTCCGGTGTCGTCGCTGGAAGTGACCTCGGCAGCAGATCCGAAATACGAATGCTGCAAATTCCGCGGCGCCATCGTCGCGCTCGATGCCTGGAGCGGGCATGAGCTGTGGAAGAGCTACACCATCGACCAGGCCCCGCAGCTTGTCAGCACGCAAGCTAACGGCACCCGTGTATTCGGTCCCTCCGGCGCACCGATCTGGAACAGCCCTATGGTCGACGCGAAGCGCGGCCTGCTGTACGCCGGGACCGGCGAGAATTACTCGGCACCCGCCAATGACCGCAGCGATGCGCTGCTGGCCTTTCGCCTGCGCGACGGCAAGCTGCTGTGGCACACCCAGACGGTCGCCAACGACGCGTGGAACGTGGGTTGCATGATGGAAAGCAAGATCAACTGCCCGCCGGAAAACGGGCCGGATCTCGACTTCGGCGCCGGCATCGTACTTGCCAGCCTGAAAGATGGCCGCGAGATACTGGTGGCCGGACAGAAGAACGGCGTCGTCTACGGCTTCGACCCGAACCAGCGCGGCAAGGTGCTCTGGCAGACGCGCCTTGGCCGCGGCGGTATCCAGGGCGGCGTGCATTTCGGGCTGGCGGTCGCCGGCACGCGGGTCTACGCGCCGATATCCGACATGACCGACGGCCGCGACGGCCGCCCGGTCACCGGGCCGCCCCAGCCTGGCCTGTATGCGCTCGATGCTAACAACGGCAAGCTTCTGTGGTCGGCGAAGGCGGAGAATCGTTGCGGCGACAAACCGAATTGCGATCCGGGCATTTCAGCGGCGGTCACTGCCGCCGGCGATGTGGTCTACGCCGGGCACATGGACGGAAAATTCCGCGCTTATGACGGCCGCAGCGGCGCGGTGCTGTTTGAATACGATTCAATGCAGCCAGTCACGACTGTGTCCGGCGCAACCGCGCACGGCGGCTCCTTCGGCGGCGGCGGCACAGCGGTACGCGACGGGCTGGTGGTCGTGAACTCAGGCTACGGCATGTACTTCCACATGCCGGGCAACGTGCTGCTGGTATTCAGCGCACGCTGACTTCTCAGCTCTTCCAGTCGAAGAACTGCAGGTCCATCTCGCCGTCGACGCAGGCGAGAATGGACGGCACCAGCCGGTCATGCGCCGGCGTCTTCATGTGGATGTTGAACGCCTCTTCATCCTTGAAACGTGCGTAGACCACATAGGTGCGGGGCTGGGTGCGGTGCTTGATGACATCGTAGGCCCTGAGATCTGGCTCGGTGCGGTGACTGTCCTCGGACAACTCCTTCTGCAGGCGCTCGAACTCCGCCTCTTTACCGGTCTTGACCTTCAGCGTCGCGATAAACGTCGTGGACATCGTCTGCTCCTTTGTTAACTCAGTCCGAGTTCGCGAACCAGCTCGTCGCGCAACCGGAATTTCTGGATCTTGCTGGTCGACATCGGCCATTCGGTGACAAACCGGACCTGCCGCGGCACCTTGAACCCGGCGATTTCCTTGCGGCAGAAATCCATCAGCTCCTGCGCCGTCACCTGGGCGCCCGGCTTCTTCTCGACGAAAGCCGCCGCGACTTCGGCCAGCCGCGCGTCCGGAATGCCCACGACCTGCGCCAGCTTGACGGCGGGATGCCGTTGCAGGCAGCTCTCGATTTCCGCAGCGGCCACATTTTCGCCGCCGACTTTAAGCATGTCCTTGGTGCGCCCGTGGAACATGATGGTGCCGGCCGCATCCATCGAGCCGACATCGCCGGTGTGGAACCAGCCGTCCGGGTCGAGCGCGGCCGCGGTTTTCTCCGGATCCTTGTAGTAGCCGATCAGCGTTGAATAACCGCGCACCAGGACTTCGCCGCGCTCATTCAGCGCGCAGTCACGGCCGGCTTCGTTGTTGACGATGCGTACTTCCAGTCCCGGCAGCGGCCGCCCCAGGCGTCCGACACGCTCATCGAGCGGGTCATCGAGACGGCTGGTGGTCACCGTGCCCGCCATTTCCGTCATGCCAAACGTGCCGACGTAGATCGCGTGCGGCATCGCCTTCAACATCGCGTCCTTGATGCCGGGCGGCTGCACCGCGAAATTCGCGTTCATCAGCGTAATGCGCGACAGATCCGTGGTCGCAAAATCCGGGTGGCTGATCAGGTCCGACATGATGGTCACGAAGCACGGATAGGTCGCGGTCACCTTGTGCTGCGCGATCATCCTGAGCGCGGCGCCGGCTTCGAAGAACCCCATGGTCGCGTAGGCGCCGCCAACGTCGAAGATCGCGCACAGCGGCAGGATGGCCGCAATGTGGAACATCGGCAGCGGCGACCAGAACACGTCCTGGCTGCGAAGCGCATAACGGTGCCGGCCGAGCGCGATCGAATTGCGTACGATCGCCTCGTGCGAAATGAGGCAACCTTTCGGATTTGCGGTCGTGCCCGAGGTATAGAGCATGATGGCCGCATCGCGCAGCCGCACCCGCATGCGGGTTTCGTGCACGCTGTCCTCATCGACCGTGTCCGCGAGCGCCTCGAATTCCGCTTGCGTGACGAATCCCGCCGGCGCCGACTTACCTAACAGAACCAGGCTGTGCAGTTTCGGCGCCGTGGCTAGCGCGAGGCGCCGCGGATCGCGCACCTCGGCCAGGCCCGGCAGCGCCTCACCCAGGCGCTCGACGAAATTGACCTGGTCGGCGATGACGTCCGTGGTGATCACCGCCACCAGGTCGCCGTTGCCGATGACGTAGGCAAGTTCGCTGTACTTGTAGCGCGCGTTCATCGGCACCGCAACCGCGCCGCAGAACGCGATCGCAAACAGGCATTCGGCGAATTCGACGCAGGTCGGCATCAAGAGACCCACATGATCGCCGCGCTTGACGCCCAGCGCCTGCAGTGAACGCGCGCGCCGCAGTGCCCGCTCGGTCAGCTGGCCGTAACTGAGCTGCTGCTCCGGCATGATCAGCGCCGGCGAGTTGCTGAACCGGTCGTTGGCCAGCAACAGCAGGTCGCCTAACGTGGTGACCTGGATGCGTACGCTGCGCAGCGATTCACTCTTGAGCGTCATAAAACAGGCCTCAGGTCAGCGGATCGAAATATTCCCGTTCCCAGGTACCGTCGACCGCCGCCACGAATACCGGCAGCAGCTCGGTCAGGATCGGCGACTCCATGTGTGCCTTCTCCGCGGCCTCATTCTTGAACGACTCGAGCACCATGAAGCGGTTCGGTTCACGCAGCCGGAAGAACTCGAAATATACCGTGTCCGGTTCATGCGCGCGCACGTGCTCCTGGAGCTTCCGGCAGACGCGAATGAATTCCTGTTCGTGACTCGGGCGCACCGTCATGCGCGAAATGAAAGTTACTCTGGCCATAGGTCACTCCCGCGAAGGCAATGCTGGATGGTAACTAGGGCGCGGCAGCAAATAAACAGTCACGCCTGTTTGTTTTCGGCGCGGCCGGCCAGTACAGTCTCGGCCGTGACCCCGCCTGATGCCGACTACCAGCCCGTCCTCGCCAACGCCGAGCTGCCTGAGGGCCAGATGCGCGCCTGCCAGCTCGGCGGCCGCGAGCTGGTCATTTGCCGCACGCGCGATGGCCTGTTCGCCCTCGACAACATCTGCACCCACGCCCTCGCGCGGCTGTCCGAGGGCCGGCTGCGCGGTCAGCGCCTCATCTGCCCGTTACATGGCGCTTCTTTTGACGTCCGGGACGGCCGTGTGCTGGGTGCGCCTGCGCAGCAGCCGCTCAAAACCCACAGGGTACGGGTCCACGACGACCGCATCGAAGTCGCGGTCGGCCCACCCTAACGACGCTGGTCGAAGCGGCGGCCGATCATCGCCGAGGTGATGTTGATTTTCTGGATATCGATCGCGCCGCCGGCAATGCCCCAGCCCCAGGCGTCACGCAGGCGGCGTTCCATCGGGTAGTCCTTTGAATAGCCGTAGCCCCCCATCAACTGCACCGCGTTACCGCAAACTTCGCGCGCGATTTCGTTAGCAAAACACTTGGCAATCGAGGATTCGACAATGCTGGGGTGGCCGTCCTCGGCATTGGCGGCCGCGCGCCAGATCAGCAGGCGCGCCGCATCGACCCGGATGCGCATTTCCGCCAGGCGCACCTGCACCGCCTGGAAATCCACCAGTGGCTTGCCGAATTGCTGGCGCTCCTGCACATACTCGATGACATCCTCGAGCGCGCCGGAGGCCTGCGCGAGCGCCATGGTCGCGTTGCCGCAGCGCTCGAGATCGAAGGCTTCCATCAGTTTCTTGAATCCGCCCGCGGGCACCACGACGTTATCCAGCGGCACGGCACAGCTGTCGAAATACAGGTCCGAGGACGGCACGCCGCGGAATCCCATCAATTGTTCCTGCTTGCCGAAGCTCAGCCCGGGCGTATCTTTTTCCACGTACACCGCGCCAATGCCTTTCGCGCCCGGATCGTCCGACATCCGGCAATAGACGACGTAGCCATCCGCATGACCGCCGCCGGAACACCAGCGTTTGGTGCCGTTCAGCACGACTTTGTCGCCGCGCCGCTCGCCGCGGGTGGTCAGGTCGGTGAGCGCGGAGCCGGCCTGGGGCTCGGACATCGACACCGCGACCACCAGTTCGCCCGCGCAGACACGCGGTACCACGCGTTGCCGCAGCGATTCGCTGGCAAACCGCTCGATCGCGCGCACCGGACCGACACAGGACTCGAACACCGGGAAGGCGATCGCCGAGGATATCTTGCCGAATTCCTCCAGCACGATCAGCGCATCAAGGCTGCTGCGTCCGAGTCCGCCGTATTTTTCCGGCACGTTGATGCCGAGAAACCCCTGCTGGGCGTACTCCAAAATCAGCGCATGGGATGGCGGCTCGCAGGACTGCTCGATCTGCTGCGCCAGCGACGGCAGGCGTTCACGCGCGTAGCGGCGCGCGGCCTGCTGCAATGCCTGCTGTTCTTCGGTCAATCGAAAGTCCATGTGGAATCCTTGGTGCTGGCTCGCGCCTTGCGTAAGCTACCAAAATGACCAGACAAGTTCTCGACGGCGTGCGGGTGCTCGATTTTGGCCGCTATATCGCCGGACCCTACTGCGCAACCCTGCTGGGATACCTGGGCGCCGAGGTGATCCGCATCGAAAAGCGTGACGGCGGCGAGGACCGCTACATCGCGCCGGTCACCACGAGCGGTGAAGGCGCGGTTTACCTGCAAACCGCCTGCAACAAGAAATCCCTGACGCTCGACCCCGCCCTGCCGGCGGCGCGCCCGGTCATTGAACGCCTGGTCGCGAGCGCCGACATCGTGGTCGCAAATCTGCCGCCTGTTAGCCTCGCGAAGCTGGGTCTCGACTATGCAGCGCTGCGCAGCATCAGGCCCGACATCATTCTGGTCACCCAGACTGCCTTCGGCGACACGGGGCCGTATCGCGATCACGGCGGCTTCGACGGCGTCGCGCAGGCGATGTCCGGCGCCATGCACATGACCGGCACGCCCGGCGCGCCCGCCAAAGCTGCCGCACCCTATGTCGACTACAGCACCGCGGTGCTATCGGCGTTCGGCGCGCTGGCGGCCCTGCTGCACCGCCGCGCCACCGGCGAGGGGCAGGAGGTCAAGACCTCGTTGTTAGGTACCGCCCTGTCGGTGTTCAATTCGCAGCTGATCGAACAGTCGGTGCTGCACATCGATCGCCAGGGTTCCGGAAACCGCGTGCAGACTTCCGCGCCGTCTGACGTCTTCGCCACCCGGGACGGCCATGTGCTGACCCACGTAGTGGGTAACGGCCTATTCCGGCGCTGGGTCAAACTGATGAGCGCGGATTCCGCCGCCGCCGGTCGCGCCACGGCGGAAGACCACTGGCTGCAGGATCAGCGTTTCGCAACCGATCAGTCACGCGGCGATTACAGCGCGCCGGTGCTCGCGCGCATGCGCGCCTGGTGCGCGACACGCAGCAGCTCGCAGGCGGTCGCGGAACTCAATGCCGCGGGACTGCCGGCCGGGCCGGTGTACACCCCGCAGCAGGCGCTCGACGATCCGCAGGTTGCCGCGATGGGGTTCCTGCGTACCGTGGCGGACTATCCGGGATTGCCGCAAGCGGCGGCGGTCGCCGACCTGCCGCTGCGCCTGAGCGCGACGCCCGGCGGTATCCGCCGTCCACCTCCCACGCTCGGCGAGCACACCGCGCAATTGTTAGGCGAGCTGGGTTTTTCCGGGGCTGAGATCGAGGCCCTGCGCCGCGACGCCGTGATCTGACCAGGCCTGAAACCGTTGTAAATCAACCACAATGGGCCAGGACAGATAAAAAACAGTCAGGCCTGTTTCTTTTCCGGGACTGGCAGATATAATCCGCGCCGGACGCGGTGGTGCCACCGCGACATGCAATTATGAGGGGGTCGACTATGCGTTTTACTAATGGATGCACTGCTGCTGCGATGTCGGCGGCAATGGCTGTTTTAACCATCGGATCGGTACAGAACGTCGGCGCCCAGGAAGCTGGCGCGGCTCTCGAGGAAGTCACCGTCAGCGCCACGCGCCGCACCGAAACCAACCTGCAAGTCACCCCTATTTCGGTCTCGGCCATTACGGCCGGCGACCTGGAACGCACCGCGGCGAAAGACATCTCGGCGATGGCGCTGCAGGTGCCCGGCTTCTCGGCCTCGCGCATCACCGCTTTCAATGCCGCTTCGTTCGCGATGCGCGGCGTTGGCCTCACCGACATCATCGTTTACCAGGACTCGCCGGTCGGCGTGCAGTACGACGATTTCGTAATGCCGAGCGTACAGACCCAGTTGCTGGATACGTTTGACGTCGCGTCGGCTGAAGTGCTGCGCGGCCCGCAAGGCACGACCTTCGGCAAGAACACCACCGGCGGCGCGGTCAACATCCGCTCCAAGCGTCCTAACATGGACACGGCGGGCGGCGAGCTGCGCATCAGCGCAGGCAAGTTCGGCGAACAGCAGTATCAGGCGGCGGTCGACATGCCGGTTGCGCCTGGCGTCTTCTCGATGCGTGCGGTCGGCTCGTACATCAAGAGCGATGGCTACTACAAACTCGGCGCCACCTACGGCCCGATCAGCTCGTTCAACACCAACCCCGCTTTAGGTGCAACCACGGGCGCGGCATCCTTGTTTACCATCCCCGGCATCACCGGCACCTCCGGTCGTGGCACGGGCGAATCGGCGGGCGGACAGGACGTTTTCAGCGGCCGCCTGAAGGCGCAGTGGAACGCCTCCGAAAACCTGACCGCATTGCTGCAATTCGAAGTGATGAAGGACCGCTCGGACGCCGTGCCGTCCTTTAACGACACTCCCGTCGGCGCGCCCTACCTGTGGAATTTCCTGGGCTTCACGCGCCCCACGGGTGATCCGCTGAACAACATGGCGTCCACCAACCGCAATGACTCGTTGCTGGAAATGGGCAAGGGCCAGAAGATCGACGTCGAAGGCGCCTACCTGAACCTCGACTGGAAACTCGGCAATTACACCTTGTACTCGGTGTCCGGTTACCGCAAGCAGGACGAACACCTGCCGAACACCTACACGGGCGCAGCGCCTGTGAACGCGATGACCGGCGCGCCTTTGTCGCTGTTTGATGCGACCCGAGATACCACGCGCATCACCACTCAACAGGAATTGCGCATTGCCTCGAACCTCGATGGCGCATTCAACTTCGTCGGCGGCGGTTTCTACCAGCGCAACGACGCCAAATTCTGCGTCGTGCAGTTGTTAGGCTTTGTCGATCTGATCCAGAATTGGGGCGCCGCAGGTCTGCCGCAGCAGTTGCTCAACAACTTGCCACAGGTTCTGTGCAACGAACAGAAGTCGGATTCGCTTGCAGGTTTCATCGATGGCGATTTCAAGATCAATGAAAAGTTCACCATCGGCGCCGGCATCCGCTACACCCAGGACGAGAAAGAATGGACCGGCAGAACTCAAACCGGCTTCTCCGCGATTGACCCGATGAACCCCAACCTTTCGGCCAGCAATTTCACGGACCCGTTACAGGCCGGCAACTGGGCGTTGTATCCCGGTGCGCCGTTCAATGCGGCGACCTGCACCGCGAGCTTTGCGACGGCTAACAGTGTCTATACCTGCGCCCCGGTCTTGGGCGTGGCCCGGACGCTGAACTTCAGCAACCTCAAGACCAAGTGGAGCGAGCCGAGCTGGCGCGTCACGGGGTCGTGGCAGATAAATGACGCGGCGTTCGCCTACCTGACCGTTTCCGAAGGCTACAAGGCCGGCGGCTACAACGATCAGACCGGCACCAGCGGCATCCTCGTGCCCGAGCTGACCCGCCCGGTGAATCCGGAGTTCGCTCGCAACTACGAGCTTGGTTTCAAGACCGAGTGGATGGACAAGCGTATTCGCTTCAATCCGACCATCTTCTACACCAAGTATTCAGATGCGCAGCGCGCTGCGAACGTGATCACGGTCAAGCAGGGTGCGCAGTTCCAGGAAACGGTGTTCTACAACGCGGCGGAAGTCACGTCCAAGGGCATCGAAGTCGAGCTGCAGGCGGCCGTTACGGACCACTTCCAGGTTCGTGTCGCAGCGTCGAAGCTCGATGCGAAGTACGACAGCTTCATCCTGAACCAGCCAGCGATCACCGCGGCGGACGGATCGCAGATCATTGCACTGAACCAGAACTTGTCGGGCCTGCCGGTGCCGCGCTCGCCGAAATTCAGCGCCAGCCTGACCGCGATCTACAACTGGGATCTGAGCGACAGCAGCAAGCTGCAGCTAACAGGCGAGTTCTACCACGAGGATGCGAACCTGTTCTATATCTCGGCAGCGGGCCGCGCGTACGACGCGTATCTGGATGCCAAAGACCTGATCAACCTGTCGCTGGGCTGGACGTCGGCGAATGGTCAGTGGTCCGCGCGCCTGTACGGCAAGAACCTGAGCGACGAGCGTTATCGCGTCGCGAGCCAGTCAGTCGCGACGCTGTGGACGCACTCGCAGTTCGGCGAGCCGCGCAACTACGGCTTGCAGCTCGGCTACAAGTTCGGCGGCGGCAAATAAGCTCTGTTCAATCACCGGTTCTGGTGACCGCAAGCCCGGGTGCGCAAGCACCCGGGCTTTTTTATGCCCGCAGCACCCGGTAACCGATGCGCGGGAAGTGGGTCACCACGGTTCCGACCCGCGGATCTTCGCGGCGCACCGCCACCTCGTGCATCTGCAGGGTCACGAGCTCGCCCAGCACCGGCACCCGGCCATAGTCATCGGGCTCGACGCTGACACGTTCCCCGGCGCTGAGCCCTGACGGATCGCCTGTATCGACACCCTGCCCCGCCGTTGGCGTCGCGGCGCGCGCCATATCCAGCGCCTGCTCGGCATCGATGTCCGTCCGCTGCCCGTGTCCTATCGCCTTGACGCGCTCTTCCCAGTGCGCCAGCTGCGTGAATGGTTGCAGCAAACCTGCGGCCACGGGAATGAAGGTCCGCGCCATCCACACCGGAAAATAGCCGTTGATGTCGGCCCAGCCCGGCCGCTCGCCTAACAAAAATGGCCGGCCATCGCTGAGTTGCTGCTCCAGCAGGTCCGCATTGGCGCGCAGCTGCGACAGCAGCTGCGGCGCGTCCTGCTCGAGCCGGTCAAAATCCATGAAATTGAAAAACGCCTTGCGATCCGCGATCACGGCCGCCGGAACTTCCTTGTTCATGCCCATCGAAAGTCCTGCGCCCGGCTGGAAAAATGCGGTATCGCTCCAGTGCGACAGGGCCAGCGAGACGCCGCGATTGCCGCCCGGAAACAGCGTCGGCGCCGGGTAACGACGCTCGAGTTCACTGACAATCAGTCGCGTATCGCAGTAGACATCGGCGCCAATCTGCAGCGTCGGCGTCTTGCGGTAACCACCGGTCAGCGGCATCAGCAGCGGCCGGGGCAGGATCATCGGGATCTGGACCGAGTGCCAGGCCAGGCCCTTCAAGCCCAGCGCCAGGCGCGCCTTTTCGGCAAACGGCGACCAATCAAAATGGTGCAGGATCAAAGGGTGCATCGCGCCTCCAGCCAAATGTCATTTGACTATAACGGCAAGCCTGAAAAAAAACAGTCACGCCTGTTTCTTTTTGGGTCCGGCGCTATAATCGATCGAGTTTAGCCTGCAGGTCTGCCAATCGCCGTGGATGCCCAAACCGTCAGTCGATTCCTGGAGGGGATGCAGCACGAAGCAAGCCGCACCGCTCCGCCCGAAGGATTCCCGCAGCTGCCGGACGTCCCGGCCGGCCGTTACGTCGATCCGGCATTCCTGCAGCTGGAGAAGACTTACCTGTGGCGGCGCAGCTGGCTGTATGCCGCCCACGTCGATGAACTGCCAAAGCCCGGCAGTTTCCTGGTGTGGAACAAGACCGGCACGCCGATCCTGCTGGTGCGCGGCAAGGACGATGTCATCCGGGCGTTCTACAACACCTGTCGCCACCGTGGCGCACCGCTGGTCACCCAGAAGTCCGGACAGTGCGAGGGCCTGACCTGCGGCTACCACGGCTGGACCTATACGCTCGAAGGCAAGCTGATCAACCTGCGCGACAAGCGCGACTTCGTCGGCCTGGACATGTCGCAGCGCAGCCTCATCAACGTACGCTGCGAACGTTTCTACAACTGGATCTTCATCAATGAGGATCTGCAGGCTGAGCCCCTGTTAGAGCATGTGCGCCCCTACCACGAATATTTCCAGCAGTTCCAGCCGGACAACTGGCGCTGGGTGCATACCAGCAGCCATGACGTGCAGTGCAACGTCAAGATACTGTTGGATGCCTTCCTTGAGGTGTATCACCTGAAGTCGATCCACCAGAATACCGTCGACCGGTTCCTCGATCACCGCGGCACCTGCATCGATTTGTATCCTAACGGGCATTCTTTGATGGTGACGCCGAACCGCCGCCCCGACTGGAACGATCCCGGAACGCGCGGTATGCCGCGGGTTCCCACGGCCACCGTCATCCCGGACAAGAACAATCCGTCGTTCATGTTCTTCCCCAACCTGGTCACACCGCTCGATCCGAGCGGCTGCCCGTTCCTGACGTTCTGGCCGACGTCTGACACGACCATGCGCATCGAGTGCACCTGGTTCGCGCCCGACTGGGGCCCGGGCGAGCGGCATCCGATGTGGACCACGCGCATCGAAAATTTCGAACGCATACTGGCGGAGGACCTGCAATTCGCCGGCGCCATCCAGCAATCGGTGATGTCGCCGGGATTCAAGGGGCTGACGCTCAACTATCAGGAACGCCGCATTTACCACTGGCACGAAGAACTCGATCGCCGCATTGGCATCGAGCGGATACCGGTAGAGCTGCGCGTAACCCCGCGCCTCGAGGCCTGGGTCGAAAGATCACAGTAGCCCTTGCACGCACCGACGCACATCACCGGCATCGGCGCCTGGATTCCCAGACTGCGGCTGGCGCGCGCGACCATCGCCAAGGCAACTGCCTGGGCGAGCCCCAGCGCGAATGCGCAGGCCAAGGGCGCGCGCGCCGTCTGCAACTGGGACGAAGATGCGATCACCATGGCGGTGGAAGCGGGACGCCTCGCCATCGCCGACGCGCGGCGCAGCCAGACTGACATCGGCATTGCCTCGATCAACCTCGCCTCGACCACGCTGCCGTTCGCGAGCCGCGATGACGCCGGCCTCGTGGCCGCGGCGCTGGATGCCGACTCTGCGACAGCGACCTTGAACGTCACGGGCTCCCTGCGCGCCGGCACCAACGCGCTTATCCAGGCCTGCCTCGCCGCCCGGCCCGCGCTGGTGATCGCGAGCGATGCGCGCGTCGCGCAGTGCGCCAGCCCGCAGGAAATGGCCTATGGTCACGGCGCCGCGGCGCTGTGCCTGACGCCGGACGCGACCGACGCCGCCAAACAAGACGTACTGGCTAGTGTGTTAGGTTTCGCGCAGGTCGCGGTCGACTTCGTCGATCATTACCGGATGGCGGGGCAGACTTTTGACTACGCGCTCGAAGAACGCTGGATCCGCGACGAGGCGCTGGCGCGTTTCCCGCCCGAGACCATTCAACGCGCCCTGCAGACCGCCGGCATCGACGCCGCGCAAGTGCAGCACTTTGTCATGCCCGGACCCGTCGCGGCGATCAAAAAGATCGCGCAGAACGCGGGGCTGATCAACGCAGCGCTGGCCGACGCACTGCACGCGGATTGCGGCGATACCGGGACCGCGCAGCCGCTGCTGATGCTGGCGCGAGTCCTCGAACAGGCCGCCGCGGGCGAACTGATGGTGTTAGCCGCGTTCGGCCAGGGTGTGGACGCCATCGTGCTGCGCGTCGGCGCACGCGCGGCCGGTCAACGCAGCCAGGCGGTGGCCACGGCGCTGGCACGCCGCTGCGATGAACCGGACTACGTGCGCTACCTGTCGCACGCCGGCCTCGTCGACGTGGGCTTCGGCATGCGCGCCGAGCGCGACAACCGCACCGCGCAGTCCGTGGCCTGGCGAAAACGCCGCGCCACTACCGCGTTTGCCGGCGGGAGCTGTGCGCGTTGCGACACCGTGCAGTTTCCGCTGGCGCGGGTGTGCGTGAATCCCGACTGTCGCGCGACCGACACGCAAAAAGAATATCGTTTTGCCGATTCGCTGGGCCGGGTCAAGACCTTCACCGAAGACTGGCAGGCCTACAGCGCACGCCCACCCTATATTTACGGCAATGTCGGATTTGCCGAAGGCGGCAACCTGTTCATGGAGTTCACCGACCTCGCGGCCGGTGAGCTGGCGGTCGGCGACCAGGTTCGCTTCGTATTTCGTATCAAGGACGTCGACAAGCTCCGGGGATTCCGGCGCTATTTCTGGAAGGCGGTGAAAGCGTGAGTACCCGGCATCATGGCTAGCGGCATTCGCGACAAGGTTGCCATCGTCGGCATGGGCTGCTCACGCTTTGGCGAGCGCTGGGATTGCGGCCCCGATGACCTGATGGTCGAAGCCTTCGGCGAGGCGCTGCTCGATGCCGGCATCGAACGCGATCGCATCGAGGCCG
Organism: Gammaproteobacteria bacterium; assembly: GCA_031414335.1. Lineage (GTDB taxonomy): Bacteria > Pseudomonadota > Gammaproteobacteria > Steroidobacterales > Steroidobacteraceae > UBA964. The sequence continues at coordinate 17,980 of JANNVI010000014.1, forward strand.
CGTGGCTCGGCGTATTTTTCGATGAACAGAGCACCGGCAAGTCCGCGTTGCCGCTGTCGATGGCGCTGCGCCTGCCTAACATTCCGGTCACGCGGGTCGAGAACCTGTGCGCCACCGGCACCGAGGCGCTGCGCGGTGCGGTATATGCCGTGGCGGCCGGCGCCTGCGACATCGCGCTCGCGATGGGTGTCGAGAAACTCAAGGACACCGGCTTTGGCGGCCTGCCGGAGCGCACCAAGGGCAGTTTCGAGGACCTCTATCTCCCGGGCAGCACCGCGCCCGGCTCGTTCGCGCAGCTCGCTGGCGCGTATGCGAGCAAGTATGGCTACAAGATGGACGACCTCAAGCGCGCGATGGCCCACGTCTCGTGGAAAAGCCACGAAAACGGCGCGCTCAATCCCAAGGCGCATTTGCGCAATCGCATCAGCATCGATCAGGTCCTGAATGCGCCGATGGTGTCCTGGCCGTTAGGCGTGTTCGATTGCTGCGGCGTCAGCGACGGCGCCGCCTGCGCCATCGTCACCACGCCGGAGATTGCCCGGAGCCTCGGCAAGCGCGATGTGGTCACCGTCAAGGCCATGCAGCTCGCGCCCAGCAACGGCGTTGAGATGGGGCACAACTCCTGGGATGGCAGCTGCACACTGACCACGCCGTTAGCCGCCGCCCGCGCCTATCGCGAAGCCGGCATCGACAAGCCGCGCGAACAGCTGGACCTCATCGAAGTGCACGACTGCTTCTCAATCACCGAACTCGTGATCATGGAGGACCTGGGCCTGTCCGATCGCGGCAAGGCGCCGCGAGACATACTCGCGGGCCGCTATGACCGCGGCGGCAGTATCCCCTGCCAGATCGACGGCGGGCTGAAGTGCTTCGGCCATCCGATCGGTGCCTCCGGCCTGCGCATGACCTACGAAATCTATCTGCAATTGCTGGGCCGGGCCGACAAGCGCCAGCTGCCGAGCCCCAGCATGGGGCTGGCACACAACCTAGGCGGCATCCCTAACAGAAACATCACCAGCATTGCGATTTTCGGACTGCATCAGGCTTAGGGAGACTTTTGCAGTGGCAAGCCATTCTGACAAAACGACAGCGACCGGCAACCCGCCCTGGGGCTTTTCCGACGACGCGCTCGCGACCACGCCGCTGGCCTACCGCGACAATCTGCTGGACGGCCAGACCTTCCTGATTTCGGGCGGTGGCAGCGGCCTCGGGCGCGCCATGGCCTATGTGGCCGCGCGCCTCGGCGCCCAAGTGATGATCTGCGGGCGCAACATCGAGAAACTGCAGGCGACGGTCGACGGAATCCGCGAGCGCGTCGGCCGCGACATTGCCTGCCATGCGATGAGCATTCGCGACCCTGACGCAGTCACCGGGCTCATCAACGCCACCTGGGATCGATTCGGCCGTATCGATACCCTGGTCAACAATGCCGGCGGCCAGTTCCC
>JANNVI010000015.1:0-33559 GCA_031414335.1 Gammaproteobacteria bacterium
CCACGATCTACCAGCTCCAATCCGACGGCCAATTCCCGCAGCGCGTGCAAATCACTGCCAACTGCGTCGGCTGGATCGAATCCGAAATCCAGAGCTGGCTGAATGACCGCGCGGGCGGCCGCCAGGCACCCCCCCGGAGCGACCTACGATCGGTGTCGCCGCGGCAGAGCGTGTCCCCAATCCGTTGACTGCCTTGACCTCGACCAGCCCTTTCTGGCGACCCGCGCGCGTCAAATCGAGCGGCGGGTCACCTCGGTCGTGCGCCAGATTCTGCATCCGGGTGAGCAACTCGTACAGCGCGCGGGCGCCGCCCTGAAATGCGGCCCGAGCGAGCCTCGATTCATCGTCGGTCAGGGTTGTGGGCAGCGCCGAGGCCGCGTAGTGAGCCCAACACTCATCAAGAATCGTAACGCCGGCGCCAACGGGCGAAGAATCAGAATCATTTTCCATCGGACGATTGTCGACGGCGCCAGGCCCAGGGACCAGCCGCCATTTCTGTCCAATTCACCCAAAAATGCACGCTCGCCATCACCCTCGGCGCGTCACCTGCCGAAAGCACCGCCCGGCAGCCGTCATTCGCTGCGGCAGGACGGTGGAGTCTGCATCGATTGCAAACCCCTTCTGGCCGAGCCCTTTACGGGTTACGCAAACAAACCGTGGAGCCGGTGTTCGGGATCATCAAGCACGCGATGCGGTTCAGGCAGTTCCTGCTACGCGGCAAGCGCAAAGTATCCGGCGAGTGGCAGTTAGTGACTCTCTCGTACAACCTGCGGCGCATGGCCAACCTCGCCGCCGTAACCTGAGGGCGCAAGCCTTATTTATTGCCCACCAATCATGCCCAAAACAGCCTTCGCACCACCGCTAACAAGCGTCAGTCCGACTGGCTGCTAGACCGAGAAGGCCCGGCTCAAGTCCTGCTCTCGTCAATCACGTAGCCTATAAGCATTACCAGTTGCAACGCACTTGCAATTGCCAGCACCAGTCTCGGCGGTAGTTTCGCGAGTCGCGACGGAATGCCCCTGGCGAGCAGCCACAGCGGCACTGCCCACAGGTAGGCAGTTCCCCAATGCGTCTCGAGATCAGCGCCGAATACCCCAAATAGCACGATTAGAGCGAGGGGTCCAAGCGCATGAACAGCCAGAAAAGTCAGTGCCTTGGGCGGCGGTCCCGCAAGTGTCGCGGCGGTGCTCGCGTCGACCGTTGCAGAGGTTTTACGCTCGATCCGAAGCAGCACTGCGAGCAGCACGAACATTGGCAGCAACCTTAATAACTGATCGGCGCTGAACGACAGAATGCGATCGAGCCTTGCAGGCGCCGCGAGCTGGGCGCCGATGAACTTCGCAGCGTAGTGAAGCGGCGGAAAATCATTGGCAAAGAGCCAAACGAGATGCGGCAGAAACACTAAAAATCCGGCGAGACCCGCCAATGCGCAGGCGCGTACACGGCGCGACCAGGACAGATCGCTCGCCAGGATCGCACCCACATTGCAGGCGATGCCAATCGCCATCTCATACTTCGAGAGCATGCCCGCTCCCCAGGCGACCCCTAACAACAGCCAATTCAGTGCGCGATCTCGCTTGAGTGCCGCAACGAGCGCGGCGACCGCAACCGACGTGGCGACCAGAAGCGACGTGTTGTGATTGTAGTAGTGCATCCTCAAGGTGTAGTAGGTGATAAACGTACAAAGGATCACTGCCAGCGAGGCGCGAACGGGATCGAGTAGCTCGCGTGCGATATAAAAGGCGCAGACGAGCATTGTCGCGACCTGCAAGGCACCCAGTGCGTAGGTCAGCTCCAGGCCGAGTGGAAATATTTCCCCGAACAGCCACAGGATCCAGGTCGGCAGTGGTGGGTGTTTGGCATACCCCAACGCCAGCTGCTGGACCCACTCGAGCTGCTCCAGATTGTCACTGTGTGGCAGCACGTGGAGCATGAGCGGAACAAGTGTCCAGGCTGCCAGCCACATGAGGATGTAGCTCGCGAAAATTGAGCGAGGAAAAGCCGGCTCGTGCGATTTCCTGGCCGCCATGATCCGAATCATCGGGTCTCCGTCCGCGAGCGGCTAAAGGGCGCCAATTCGATGTGCTGCGCGTCGATGAGCTCGAGCCACTGATTGGAACGCAGCCAATTGTACTCCGCGACGCGCGCAAGCTCGGCGCCAGAGTCGGCCTCGGGGTGACACATCACCAGTCCCTGATCTGCGAGCGTCGCGAGCCACGTGTGCATGCGTGTGCCATAGGAGACGGTGGTGCTGAAATCATAGACGCCGGCGAAGTCCGAATTGCAGTGCAAGCCTGCATTGAGCGCGGCGCGCTCCAGCTCGCGCGCGCCCAGCGCGCCAATGAGCGCGGCCTTGAAGCCGCGCCAGCGTCGCGGCACCGTACTGCGTACCACGCCGATCTGCAGCGCAGGTCCTGCAATCTCCTCGAGCAACAGCTCGCGGACGCCGGGAAGTTGATGCACATGTTCATGACCGTCGACGAAGTCCGGGAGGCGCTGAAACAACGCGCCAAACACGTCGATCTGTCGGCGAATTTCCTGCCGCACGGCGCTGGCGGGTAGTGCTGCTCGGGCGATGCCCGCAACCACCCAGGCGGCAAAAGGGCGCCGCGGCGCACGCACAACGCCATCTTCATGCCAGGATTCTGTTAGGTTCAAGTGCAAACCGAGCGCGAACTGCCCGTCCTGCTCGCGCAGGCCGGAGGCGAACCCGCGCACGGCAGGGCCGTCAACGAGGACGCTTGTTGCGCTGATGGCGCCGATGGCGGCGAGCTCTATCGCAGCGCGGCAGGCCGACTCATTGCGTCCGAAGTCATCGGCGCAGACGCTGACTCGGCGAGGTGACGGTGCGGTCATCAAGCTGTGCCGGAATTCGGCCGACCTGCCAACTTAAGGGCACTGACCGCGCGCACCGAACGCCCAGCTCTGAGATAAGAAATACGTGTACGTCGCCGCCATCAGAATTGCAATCACGAGCAACAGTCGCGGATCGGCGGTTGAGTTCGCGAGCAGCACCGCATAGCAGCCGGCATTCAGCGCAAAAGCGCTGACCGCGGTTGCCAGAAAACGCCAGAAAGTGCGCCACGCAAGCTGCTGCTGGCCGAAGGTCAGGAGCGCCTGCCCGGCGTAACTCACCGTGAAGGCCAATAACCAACCGGCAAAGTTGGCGATTTGTGGCGTGGTCGCGCGCACGGTGAGCAGCGCAATTGCAACCGAATAGTGGACGGCTGCGGCAGCCGCACCGACAGCAACAAATGTGACCTGGCGGCGCGGGCTCAATCAGGACGTCGCAACAAACGCACCGACAACTGGCGCAGTTTGTGCTTCGCGGGCCGCCACGTCGCGCATGGAAGTTCGGTCGATATCGAGAGCGGTGACATATAGAGGTCGCTGCTTTACCTCCTCGTAAATGCGACCGATGTACTCGCCCAGCACACCGAAGGCCACCAGCTGCAAGCCTGACAAAAAGAAAATCGCCGCTGCCAGCGTCGTGAATCCTGGAATCGCCTGGCCGAATAACAAGCACTCCGCGACTATGAAGCCGCCATACAGCATCGCAATACCTGAGACAAAGAACCCGGCCATTGCGAGCAGCCGCAGCGGGCGTTTGGAGAACGCCGTTAGCCCAGTCATCGCAAGTTCGAACAGCTTGGTCGCGTTGAAACGACTGCCGCTCCTGTCCGGGCGCCCGACGCAATCGAATTCCATCGGCTCGGCGCGGAATCCCACCCACGCGTACAGCCCCTTCATGTAGCGATTGCGCTCCGGTAGGAGTTTGAGCGCCTTTACCGCCCGCGCATCCATCAGTCGGAAGTCGCCTGCGTCGGCTGGAATATCGAAACTTCTATTCTCGCGCATCAGCCAATAGAAGAATTTTGTCGCGGCTCTCCGCCAGCGCGGCTCGCTGTCACGCGCGCGGCGCACACCGTACACAACGTCGACCCCGCTGCGCCAGCGGTCAATCATGGCCGGAATGAGTTCCAGCGGATGCTGAAAATCGGCGTCTATCACCAGCACGCAATCACCCCGCGCGACGTCGAGGCCGGCCTGAATTGCAAACTCCTTGCCAAAGTTGCGTGATAGTTCCAGGTAGCGGATGGGCAGCTGCATAGCGAGCACTTGCTCGCGGGTGCGATCGCGGCTGCCATCATTGATGACGACCAATTCAACAGTAGGCGTGAGCGAGGCGACGGTCTGGTGCAACGCATGCAGAAATGCCTGGATGCCGCGCTCCTCGTCCAGGGCCGGGACCACGCACGATAACGTAAAATGCTGGCGCGTTAGCACGCGTGCTGACTGATCACCGGCAACCATACAGTCTTTGTCCTCACGGGGATCAACGACGCGGCCAGTTCTTACGGCGACGGTTTTCCCTTTATCTTTTTTTTCATCGTTCGCGACCCACTGCGGCTCTGACGGCGGCATCCCTTTGCAGGTCGACTTGACCCATACTCTAGGCCAAGAATGCTCGCCTGTACACCCGGTGCAGTTGGCCGCCTTTGAACCGGCCAGCATGCTCATCGCCCGAATGGTTAGCATGTGGACAGGCGCGGTTGTTGGACGCCGGCCAGCGCCGCAAGTCGTTGATTGTTATGAACTAAGAGCTAACAAATGTGGTCAATATTCGAAGCTTGTCCACAGCCCAAGAAGGGTGAGCTTTGGCCAATGGGTTCCGGTTGTCCTATTACGTTACCTGCAACAACTTCTACTTTGCCGTTGACAGCCATTCCGAGAACATTTGCATCGGCGTCTCGCTGCAGCAACAACGCCCCGGATGCATTTGCTCGTCACTATACTCGATGAGCCGAGCTTTAAACTCCGGCTACCGATTCTCGAGCGCGCGGTCTGGGCGAGCGGTGCCCCAGCAGAATTCGCTTGACGCGCTCGGTACAGCTTGGAAGCTTGCAGCGCCGCAGGCTGAGTTCATAATAGCTCCCGCAATCCGGGCGGCTGGTGTGCCACGGGTGGAGTCAAATGGCACCGTGCCGTCCGGCAGGCATCAGACCAACGTTCCATCAGCCCCACGCGATTGAATTGGTCGATGGGGGTCAAGCCCGCACAGGAGATTGTCATGGCTACAGCAATCACAGTCCGTCAATTTCTCGATCGGCGACATTTGCCCTATAGGGAGGTCAAGCACCGACCGACCAGTACCAGCCTGCAGACTGCGAAGGCGGCCAGCATTGCGCCGCGACATTTGGCCAAAGCGGTGCTCCTAGAGGAGGATGGCCAGTTCGTTATGGTCGTCCTGCCGACGGCGCGACATTTACAGCTCGGCGAGTTGCGTCACCATTTTAAGCGCGACTTCGGATTGGCCACGGAACGTGCCGTCACCAGCATCTTTCAGGATTGCATGCCGGGTGCCGTGCCCGCGCTCGGCCCAGCTTACGATTTGGATACAATATGGGACGACAGCCTTATGGGCGCATCCGAACTGTATTTTGAAGCGGGCGATCATGAACACCTGATTCGTATGCGTACCGAGGATTACCTCTGGCTCGTGCGAGAGTGCCCGCACGGCGCTTTCAGCGAACCTGTTTAGCAGGCGCCATCAGTATGCGGAAATTGAACGCGCTGCGGGCAGTGCGGCTTGCCGAAGTGAAGCATCAGCGTGAACTGAGCGGATCAGCGTGGTGTTGAGTGCTCGTTGTAGACTCACGCGGCTTGTATGACGTACAGAACCCCGTAGCACGGAGAAATGGCATGGCAACGCAGCGGACTCCCGGCGCCTATCGGCAGCTGAAGATCCAGCATGCCGATTACATTCATGCGGTCGAAGCCTTGGGGTCCGCGGTGAGGCGCGCCGGCCCGCTCGACGAAAAAGTCGCACAACTGGTACAACTGGGCGCCGCCGCGGCAATTCGTTCGGAGGGCGCAGTGCACAGCCACGTCAGGCGAGCGCTGGAGCTCGGCGTCCCAGCAATTGAGATTCGCCATGCGCTGATTTCAATCACGAGTACCATTGGATTCCCGACTGTCAGCGCTGCGCTGAGCTGGGCAGACGATGTGATCGGCGGGTCGAGCTCACGCAAAAAGCGGTCACCCAACCGCAAACGGTAGACTTGGTCGAAGCCTCGCCTGGAGCATCGAGTTTGGCACGACGCGTGGCCTGGAGGCGTCGCCGCTGGTGGACAACGGAGTCATTTATGCTACCGGCTCGTGGCGTGTCGTCTACGCTATAGACGCCAGGACAGGGCAGTTCCGCTGGACCTACGACCCGAAGGTGCCGCGGCAACGCGCGATGTTCATCTGCTGCGACGTGGTGAACCGCGGCGTCGCGCTCTACAAGGGCAGGGTGTGGACAGGCGCTGAAGGTTGACCACCCTAACGTCGAAACCTGCGTCTAATCCTGACCTGTCCTGACTACAACTTGATCTGACGGACAGGCCGATTACGCGGCCACCTGGTTCTGATCTTTTGTTAGCTCTGTCCGATCCAGTTGCTTTTCGTGCGCCAAGTTGTGAACAAGCGCCGACAATTGACCAGATATTCGAGCAAACCGGCGTCCACGGTTGACCAGCCGTTTCTTGCGAAACCGTCGGCAATTCCGTGTGTTAGGCCCCACTGCGGTGGTCAAGCTTGCACGCCGGTCGGCGGTCAAAGTTCGACGCCTGGCCACAGCGTCGGACAAGGTTGTGGGCACCGCCAGCGACGAATCACTGCAGGCTCCGCATACCATTCGGTCGCGCCGCCAGCGATGCACGAGGATCACGCCGTCACAGATCGCGCAATTCTCCATTTCAATGTCGTCCCATCGGACGATCGACGTGAGCAGCAACAGGGCATGATCCAGCGTGATCGTTGCCGCCGCACGTGCCGCAACCAGCGTGAACTAACACCTGCGCAAGTCGAATTCCAGACGTTAGGCACACTTGCGGCACAGGCCTTCGTACTGAAATCCAAGGGCCCGAAGGACGCTTTCAGAAAATTTGATGGTGGCTCGCACGGAACGGAAGTGATTCGCGAATGCAGGGCGCGGCCAAGCCCGGTTCGGTTTCAGTGCGCTCGCAGCCACGGCGGCGGCGGCAAGCCGCGGCTCGTCAGGAAGTCGCCGCTGAACAATCTGGATTCGTAGCTTCGCGCCGAATCGCAGAGGATCGTTACAATGGTCTGGCCGGGACCCAGCTGGCGCGCCAGGCGGATCGCGCCGGCGACGTTAAGAGCACTGGAAGCGCCGACGTAGATCCCTTCCTCGCCGATCAGCTCCCACAACACCGGCAGGATCTCGCTGTCGGGAATATTGAAGGCGTCATCGATCCTCGCTCCCTCGAGGTTGCCGGTCACGCGGTTCTGGCCGATGCCCTCGGTGATGGAATTGCCTTGCGATTTGAGTTCGCCGTGTTTGACCCAGTTGTATATCGCCGCGCCATCCGGATCGGCGACCGCGGTCACGATGTCGGGCCGACGCTGCTTCAGGTATTCCGCCACACCGGCGAGCGTCCCGCCGGTGCCGACTGAGCAGATAAAGGCGTCGACGCGGCCCTCAGTCTGGGCCCAGATTTCCGGCCCGGTACTCGCGATGTGCCCCTCGCGGTTCGCAAGGTTGTCCCACTGATTGGCATACAGCACCCCCTCTGCCGTGGTGGCGGCCAGCTGTTCGGCCAGTCGGCGAGCCTGGTGCACATAATTGTCGGGGTTCTTATAGGGCACCGCGGGAATGAGATGCAGCTCAGCGCCCATGCCCTTGAGGGCTGATTGCTTCTCGATCGACTGCGTCGCGGGCATCATAATGATGGTGCGCAGGCCCAGCGCGTTGCAGCCAAGTGTCAGGCCGATGCCGGTGTTGCCGGCCGTGCCTTCGACAACGATGCCGCCCGGGCGGATGGCGCCGCGTTTTAGTGCATCCATCAGTATGTACTTGGCCGCGCGGTCCTTGACGGAACCGCCGGGATTCATGAACTCTGCCTTGCCGAGGATTGTGCAACCGGTGCGCTCGGATGCGCGCCGCAACCGGATCAGCGGCGTATTGCCGATCGCGTCTAAGAACGGGCTAGCGACGATCATGGCTCCTCCTGGCACTGACAAGTTGGCGCCGACGGTCGACTAAAATGTTGCGCCGTCCTCAGTCTATGCGGCATTAATCGTATCCAATGTTGCCAACGCCTGAATACTTTTCAGATATCGTTGTGGAGTTGACCCGGTTTTGTGGACAGGTCATGTTCACAAAAAGAGGGGCAATTCCATGGTGTCTGCCGCCAAGGCACCTTGCTCCAGTTTTCGTACCGTTAGCCGCCCGCTTCGCTATGGTCACAGCCTCCGAGGAAGTTCGGAGCGGTTCGATACAAGCCAACGAATCCTAAGGGGTAATCCAGCGGGTAATTTGCAACTAATGGTTTAAAAAGCCTATTTTTCCCGATGTTTTTCGCCGAGTTCGAGTCCTCTCCCGGGCACCAGAATCTCCTTTAATATCAATGGTTTAAGAGATTTTTCTAGTATAGTTCTAGCATTGACCCAGGTGTGCTAGCGCCTGTTAGGTCGCCTTGGCCACGCGCTATTGCGATTTCGAACTTCCTGGTGCGGAACCCTTACGGTGCACCAGTCCCTTGGCCTCCGTCGCGGCAACCAACCTTGTTAGGATGTTGCAAGGCGGTGTTCGGCGTCATTGCCAATCGGCACCGTATCGAAGCAGCCGCAGTGCAGTCCTATACGCGTTGCTACGCGGCGGCACTGCGTTGGGTGATCAATAGGTCTGCAGAAATGTGGAATCGCTCGCGGAGCTTTCGCACCATATTCATGCTCAGCTCGCGCTGACCATTTAGCACTTCGCTGACTCGGCTCGCTGTTCCCAATAACGGCACGAGATCAGCCCGCGTAAGGCCATGTTGATCCATCAGGTAAGTTAATAGCTCAGGCAACAGCGGCGTTCGCCTTGGCCAACGAACGCGCTCATACGCCTCGACCAGCCGCGCTTGAGCGGTCATCCTCGCACGATCCGCAGGATCCTTCGATCCCATCAGCCTCTCGATCAGGGCTTTCGCCTGTACGTGATCAACTTCGTTTTGAACAATGAACAAAGTCGCTTTCATTACACCGCCTCCGCATCAATTTTGTCGTATTCCTCATGCGATCCAAAAAAGCGAATCATCAGAACGCCTTCTTGGTATTGCACAAGTGCGATCAATCGAAAATCATTCGCCTTGATGTTGAAGACTGCTCGACCGCCTTTGAGAATGCTCACTTTAGGATGCGCCAATTTGATGTCCTCCGGGGTTTTCCACTGCGCGCTTTCGGCAATTGCCCGCCAGGCTTGGTACTGCGCCCGTGCTGCCTTGATCCCTCGGTGGCCGGACCGACTGGCGAAATAGCTTTCGACCAAGTCTGTTCCGATCACTATCATGAGCGCTGATCTTAACGAATAATTCCCAAAAATGGAATCAGAGTTTCCATATTCTGGAACCTTGAACCTATAGGAAACACGCTGACTGTTTCACTCATGATCACCTTAGTTCCTATACGATCCGCAGTGTTTTCAGCGCGTAGACCCAAGACGGACCTCAGCAGCGCGACTTGCAGCTAGCCGTGTCAGGTGGTCGTGCTTGCGAGCCACTGATTTGAGCAGGCCTGTCAGCGCCGACTCGGACCATTGCCAGTGCCGCCAGGTCAAAAGCTGCCAGGTGTTGCCGGACACGATTGCCCTATTTTCATATCGGTCGATGATATGAATAGTCGCTGTATTCATGTCATTGCAAGTCACAGTGACAGAAAGGGTCTCATCCGGCCATCGATTTTCGGCCGAAACGCAGCGAAAAATCCTAGCGGGTAATCCAGCGGGTAAAACGCGGCTCACTATCGAAAAAGACTATTTTTCCCGAGGATTTTGTTTAAGTTCGAGTCCTCTCCCGGGCACCATCGACCTCGTTCGGCCCTGCTCGCACACGTTTGTTGTGGTTCGGGGTAGCAACTCAAGTGAGTGTACTGCCAGCCGGGGCGCTACCCGGCCCTTAGATGATCTTGCCAGGCTAACAAGCACCCGCCGCGGTGCCAGCCCGGGAGACTAGCTACGCGCGACGCGCACTCGCTATGATCGGCCGATGCGCATCCCCTCGCCGCCGCTCGCCGGTCTGCTGCTGGCCTTCACAGCCGCCGCCGTGCCAGCCGCCGCGCCGAATAACGGCCCGGCTACGCTGGCTGCCGCCGAACGGGTCTTCATCGACTATCTCGATGCGCGCGATGCGGTGGCTTTGGTCGCATCGGGCAAGGACGATCGATTTGAAGGCCTCAGGCTCGAGCAATGGCGCGACACGGCGCGCGCGCGACGCACCACGCTCGATGCGGCACTCGCGGCGCTCGAACCCGGCACGCTCGCGGCTGCGGACGCTGCCGCGCTCAAGGCCATGCGACAGTCGCTGGCCGCGCTGGACTCAGATTCGAAGGACGGCGGCCCGCAGCGGGCCTGCAGCGACGCCTCGCGTACTGATCTCGACTACGGTGCGTTGCGCGCCGCGCTGCGCGCGTGCTTCGTCGAGCACGGCAGCCACCTGCGTTTCGAGAACCAGGAGATCAACCGCGGCACTGCCCTGCAACTGCTGCATGTGCTCGACGAGCCGGCGCGCCGCCGCGCGGTTTTCGACGCGTTCGCGCCGCTCTGGGCGGCGCTCAACGGCCGCAACGAACAGGGCAGTCCCTATCGGCGCCTGATCGCGCTGGCGGCCGCCGACGCGGCCGCGCACGGCTCGGAGATCGACGCCGCCGCACGGTCGCTTGGGATCAACACTGCCGAGGTCGAACACTGGCTGGTCCGGGTGCTCGAGGCATGGCGCGACGCGAGTCCCGCGCTGGCGGTGGAACCCTGGGATTTTCGTTATGCTAACAGCGCGGCCAACCGGCGGCTGCAGGCGAGCATCCCAACACAGTCGCTGCTGCCGGTGAATGTTCGTTTTTATCAGGACCTCGGTGCCAACCTTGCGCGCCTTGGAGTGACGTTCGATCTCGCGGCGCGGCCGGACAAGTCACCGCTGGCCTATACCGATTTCCTGCGACGCGGCCGCCAGACGCAGCAAACGTGGCAACGACCCATCGCGCGCGTGACCGGCAACTATCCGGAAGGCGGGCTGTTCTCGCTGAACGAACTGGTGCACGAGAACGGCCACGCGGTACATGTCAGCGCGATCCGCACGCGACCCGCGTACTTGGACTGGCCGGACACGCTGTTCAGCGAGGCCATCGCCGATGTGCCCGCCTGGAGCGCGCACGAGATCGCATGGCAGCGCCGTTACCTCGGCGTCGCGGCCCCGGAGTGCGAATCGCAGCGGGCCCTGTTCGGCAACGTGGTGCTCGATGTGGCGTGGTCAGTTTTCGAGATACGCCTGCTGCGCGATCCGTCCGCGGACCCGAGCGCCGTGTGGACTGAGATCACGAGCCAGTACCTCGGCATCGTGCCGCACCCGGAACTGCCGTGGTGGGCGCTGCGTGTGCAACTCGTGGGCAACCCCGGCTACATGGTGAATTACGGGCTCGGTGCCGTCCTGACCGCCGAGATACGCGCCGCGACCATCGTCGCCATTGGTTCTTTCGATGCCGGCAATGTACGCTGGTATCGTTGGACCAGCGAGCGACTGCTCCGCTTCGGGTCGGAGCGCGACACGCGCTCGCTGATGACCGGGCTCCTGGGCCGCCCGGTATCGCCCGAGGCCCTGCTGCAACAGTTGCGCCGCTGCCGGAGGGGACCGTGATCGCCGAGCGCCAATCCGTCCTGCACAGCTGGTGCAGGCAGTTGGAGTGGAACGCCCCGACTGTCGTGGGCGGTAACGGCGCGCACCTGCACCTCGAAGACGGGCGCACGATCCTCGACATGAGCAGCCTGTCCGAGTGCAGCAACCTCGGCCATCAGCATCCACGCGTGGTGGCTGCCATCCGCGAGCAGGCTGCCAAGTTGTGCTTCGTGACCAGCGCCTGGGGCGCAGGGCCGCGCGCCGAACTCGCCGCGCGCCTGCTTGAACTCACGGGCTTCGAGGGTGGCCGGGTGTTCTTCACGCTGGGTGGCGCCGACGCCAACGAGCACGCGGTCAAGATCGTGCGCCAGGCGCTGGGCCGGCCGCGCGGCATGGTCATCGCGCGCGACCGCTCCTATCACGGCGCCACTTACCTCGCGATGGCGCTGTCGGGCGATACGCGCTCGCGCGCGATGGTCGATGCCGATGCCATGGGCGTCAGTCATGTCGGGCCCCCGTACGCCTACCGCTGCCCTTTCGGCAGCGTCGACGACACGACCTGCGGCGAGCGCGCGGCTAACGCGGTCGCAACGCGCATCGACGAGCTCGGCGCGGAGCGCGTCGCTGCCGTGATCCTGGAACCTAACGCCGGCTCTAACGGGATCGTGGCGCCTGACAACTACTGGCCCGCGGTACGCAGCCACACGGGGGCGCGCGGCATTCCGCTGATCGCCGACGAAGTCATGAGTGCGTTCGGACGCTGCGGCGAGTGGTTTGCGTGGCAGCGATACGGGGCCGCGGGACGGCCTGACGTCATCACGCTGGCCAAGGGCCTGACCGGGGCGGCGCTGCCGTTAGGTGCGGTGGTGATCTCGTCCGAACTCGCCTCACGTCTTGACAACCAGGTGCTCAACACCGGGCTAACGTATTGCGGACATCCGCTGGCCTGCGCCGCCGGTGTCGCCGCGATCGCCGCCTATACCGAGGAACGCCTGATCGAACGCTCGCGCTCGCTCGGTACGGTCATGAAATGCGAGCTCGACAAGCTGGCAACCCGGCATCCGGTGATCGGCGACGTGCGCGGCGGCCACGGACTGTTCGCGGTGCTGGAACTGGTGACCGATCGCGCCACGCGTGAACCGCTCGCGCCCTGGCCACAAACGCCGCCGGCGCTCGACGCATTGCTCGCAGCCGCGCTGGCCGCGGGCGTGTCTTTCGCTGCGCGCGGCAACCTGCTGTTGCTGGCGCCGCCGCTGGTGATCGGCGAGCAGGAGCTGGCCGCTGCGCTCGCGCTGCTCGACCGGCTTCTGACACACTTCTTTCCGTCCGTATGAGCTTTCGTCTCACCTACGCCACGATGTTCGATCCGCCCGAGCTCATGCACGAGCGCTTCGATGCGGCGCTCGCGTCCGTGGGCGAGCGACTCGGTGCGCGTCATGCGCTGTTCGTGAATGGCGCCGACATGCCCGCCGCGCACTATGCCCAGCGGCGCAGTCCGATCGATCACGAGCGCGTGCTCGGCGAATTTGCGGTGGCCTCCGGCGACGATGCCGACCTCGCGATGCGCGCGGCGCAGTCGGCGTTTCCCGCCTGGCGCGCCGCGCCGGTCGCGGAGCGCCTGCGCCTGATGCGTCGCGTCGCCGACATCCTCGAAGCGCGTGTTTATGAGATCGCCGCGGCACTCGCGCTCGAGGTCGGCAAGAATCGCATGGAAGCGCTCGGCGAGGCGCAGGAGACGGTCGACTTCTTCCGTCACTATGCGGACGACTTCGAGAGCCATGGCGGCTACGAACATCTGCTGCCGGACGATCCGCTGCCGGGCATCGCCTCGCACAACCGCAGCGTCATGCGGCCGTACGGCGTCTGGGTCGTGATCGCGCCGTTCAACTTCCCGCTCGCGCTGGCTGCCGGGCCCACCGCGGCGGCACTGGTCACCGGCAACACCGTAGTCGTCAAAGGGGCGAGCGACACGCCCTGGGCCGCTCGTCTGTTAGCCGATTGCATTCGCGATGCGGGCCTGCCCGCGGGCACCTTCAACTACCTGTCGGGTTCGGGTCGCGACGTCGGCGAGCGCCTCGCATCGCATCCCGCGACCGCAGGCATCACCTTCACCGGGTCGGTCGCGGTCGGGATGTCGCTCGTGCGGCAGATGGCCAGCGGTAAATTCCCGCGTCCGTGCATCGCAGAAATGGGCGGCAAGAATCCCTGCATGGTCACCGCGCAGGCGAACCTCGAGGAGGCGGCCGCCGGCATCGCCCGCTCGGCCTATGGTATGGGCGGACAAAAATGCTCCGCCCTGTCGCGCCTGTATGTCGATGCGCGCGTGGCCGATGAACTCATCGAACGTCTGCGCGCCCAGATCAGCGCGATCCGCATCGGCGATCCCTGCCGCCGCGAGAACTGGCTCGGGCCCCTCATCAGCCAGGCGGCCCGCGACAACTACGGCCGTTATGTGCGCGAGCTCGAGGCAGGCGGCGCGCGCCTGCTTGCCGGCGGACGCATGCCGACTGCGGGCGATCTCGCGCGCGGCCATTACGTCGAACCCGTGCTGGTCGACGCGCCGCTCGCTCATCCGCTGTGGAAGCACGAGATGTTCGTGCCCATCCTGATGCTGCATCGCGTGCGCGACCGCGATGAGGCCATGCGGCTCGCGAACGATTCCGATCTGGGACTCACGGCCGGTTTCTATGGCAGTTCCGATGAAGTGCCCTGGTTCCATGAACACATCGAGGCCGGCGTCACCTATGCTAACAGGCGCCAGGGTGCGACCACCGGCGCGTGGCCCGGCTATCAGCCGTTCGGCGGCTGGAAAGGCTCGGGATCTACCGGCAAGGCAATCGCCTCGTTCTATTACCTCGCGCACTACCTGCGCGAGCAATCGCGCACCGTGGTCGAGTGAGCCCCATGAAGCTAACGTCACTGGCCGAGGCGATCGGGCGCCATGTCAGGGACGGCGCCTGCCTGGCGCTCGAGGGATTCACGCACCTGATTCCGTTCGCCGCGGGCCACGAAATCATCCGTCAGGGCCGCTGTGATCTGCACCTGGTGCGCATGACGCCCGACCTCATCTACGACCAGATGATCGGCATGGGCTGCGCGCGCCGGCTGACATTTTCCTGGGGCGGCAATCCGGGCGTCGGGTCCTTGCATCGCCTGCGGGATGCCGTCGAACACCGCTGGCCCGTGCCGCTCGCGATCGATGAGCACACGCACGCCGGCCTGGCCGCGGCCTACTGCGCGGGCGCGGCGCGCCTGCCGTTCGGCGTGCTGCGCGGCTACCAGGGCACGGATCTGGCGACGGCGAATCCCGGCATTCGCAGCGTGGTTTGCCCTTACACCGGCGAGCGCCTTGCGACCGTGCCCGCCATCAACCCCGACGTGACGATCCTGCACGCGCAGCGCGCGGACCGGCAGGGCAACGTCGCGATCCACGGCATACTCGGTGCGCAGCGCGAAGCCGCACTGGCGGCGCACACACTGATCGTCACGGTCGAAGAAATAGTCGACGCGCTGCCGCCCGCGATGAACGCCATCGTACTGCCCCACTGGATCGTGAGCGCGGTCGCGCACTGCCCGGGTGGCGCGTATCCGTCCTACGCCCAGGGACTCTATAGCCGCGATAACGACTTCTACCGGCGCTGGGATGTGATTTCACGCGAGCGCGACGGCTTTCGCGCGTGGATGGAGCGGCACGTGCTCGGCACCCGCGATCACGCCGCCTTTCTGGCCAGTTTGCGGGCGGCGGCATGAGCGACTGGAGCCGCGAGGAGATGATGACCGTGGCCGCGGCGCGCAAACTGTGGGACGGCTGCGTTTGTTTCGTCGGCATCGGTCTGCCGAGCGCGGCCTGCAATCTGGCGCGGCTCACGCATGCGCCTGACATCGTGCTCATCTACGAGTCGGGGACGCTGGGCACGCGCCCGGCCGTGCTGCCGCTGTCGATCGGCGACGGCGAACTCGCCGAGACGGCGACTTGCGTGGTGCCGTTGCCGGAAATTTTCAGCTACTTCCTGCAGGCGGGCCGCGTGGATGTTGGATTTCTCGGCGCTGCGCAGCTGGATCGTCACGGCAATCTCAACAGCACCGTCATCGGCCCGTACGATGCGCCGGCCACGCGCCTGCCGGGCGCCGGTGGCGCCACCGAGATCGCCGCCCATGCGCGCCAGACGTTCGTGATGCTCAGGGCGACGCCGCGCAGCCTGGTTGCGCAGCTCGATTTCCGCACCAGTGCCGGTTATCTCGACGGCGGTGGCGCGCGCTCGCGCACCACCATGCGCGGCGCCGGACCGCAGGCGGTGATCACGGACTTTGGTGTGCTAACACCCGAGGCCGGCAGCGACGAGCTGGTGCTGAGTGCGCTGTTCGAGGGTGCGACGCAGCAGGAGGCGCGCACGGCGGTCGGCTGGCCATTGCGTGTCGCCACGGAGGTCGCAGCGATCGCACCGCCGACGGCGGACGAACTCAGTACACTTCGCGACCTGCATGCGCGTACGCGCGCCGCGCACGCCCGTCCCGTGCGCCTGCCTGGAGACTATCGTGCCTAACGCCCACATCAAGACCGAGCTTCCCGGCCCCCGGGCCCGCGCGCTGATCGCGCGCGATGCCAAGGTAATCTCGCCGAGTTACCCGCGCGATTACCCGTTCGCGATCTCGCACGGCCGCGGCACCGAGGTCTGGGACGTGGATGGCAATCGTTTCCTGGACTTCGCCGCCGGCATCGCGGTCTGTGCCACGGGTCACGCGCATCCGCAGGTGGTCGAGGCCGTCAAGCAGGCCGCCGAGAAGTTCCTGCACATCTCGAGCGACTACTGGCACGAGAACATGGTCGCGCTTGCCGAGCGACTCGCTGCGCTCGCGCCGCTGGGCGAGCCGGTCATGAGCTTTTTCTGCCAGTCCGGCACCGAATCCGTGGAAGGCGCACTGAAGCTCGCACGCTATGTCACGGGCCGGCCGCGCTTCATTGGCTTCCTCGGCGGCTTCCACGGCCGGACCATGGGCGCGTTGAGTTTCACGTCAAGCAAGTACACGCAACAGCAGGGCTTCGCGCCCACCATGCCAGGTGTTACGCACGTCCCCTACCCTAACAGCTACCGGCCGCTGTTCGCGGGCGCGGACCAGGGCCGGGCGGTGCTCGACTACATCCGCATGCTGTTTGAGCGCAACGTACCGCCTCACGAGGTGGCTGCGATCCTCGTGGAACCGATCCAGGGCGAGGGAGGCTACCTCGTGCCACCCGACGGCTTCCTCGCCGGGTTGCGCGCGATCTGCGACCAGCACGGCATACTCCTGATTTTCGACGAGGTGCAGTCCGGGATCGGCCGCACCGGCCGGATGTTCGCGTGCGAGCACTGGGGCGTCGCGCCCGACATCCTCACAAGCGCCAAGGGTCTGGGTTCAGGCCTCCCCATCGGCGCGGTGATCGCCAGGCGCCGCATCATGGAGCAATGGAAACGCGGCGCGCACGGCAACACCTTCGGTGGCAATCCCGTGACCTGCGCCGCCGCGATCGCCACGCTCGATCTCGTCAAGGGTGGGCTCGCTGCGAACGCCGCGCGCGTCGGCGCCTATTTCATGCGCCGCCTCGAGGAACTACGGCGTGATTATCCCTGCATCGGCGACGTGCGCGGCAAGGGACTCATGATCGGCATGGAACTCATCGGTGGCGATGCGGCGCGCACTCCGGCGCGCAAGCTGTGCGATGACGTCATCACGCGCGCCTATCACAACGGACTGATCCTGCTGACCTGCGGCGTTAGCACCGTGCGCTTCATGCCGCCATTGTCGGTTAACGAGGCGGAAGTGGACGAAGCCATGGCGCTGCTGCGCCTGGCGCTCAACGAGGCGCTGCAGGCTTGACGAAGCGGCCGTACTGCTTGAGCAAGCTAACGAGCTCCGCGTGCGGCAACGCGTTCACGTAATGCCCGGCATTGCCCTGCATGTCACGCGCGGCCACCAGCGCGTTGACGATGGACTCCTCGGTCGCCTGCACGGTGGCTTCGAACAACGGATCGAGGGCATCGTTGCCGAGGAACGTGACCGTGGCGGGCGCAGCGCCGCCGGACGCTTGCGCGTTAGCTGTCGAAAACGCCAGGAACATGTCGCCGGAGCCGTTGCCCGCGAAACTCCCCATGCGTCCGAGGCCGAGCGCCGGCCGGCTCGCGATGCGCTTCAGCTGGTGTGGCAACAGCGGCGCGTCGGTCGCCACGACAACGATGATCGACCCGCTATCCCGGGCCAGTGCCGGATCGGTGTAGATACGATGGTCACGCAGCTGCTGTCCGACAGGAACGCCGGCGATGCGCAGCGTGTCGCGAATGCCATAGTTCGCCTGCACGAGGACGCCGAGCGTGTACTCAACGCCGCCGACTGTCACGCGCCGCGATGCGGTGCCGATACCACACTTGAACTCGTGGCAGCTCATGCCCGTCCCCCCGCCGACGTTGCCCTCGGCCACAGCACCCGTCGCGGCGGCGCCGAGGGCCTGGTCGACATGCGCGGGTCGCACATGAAAGCCATTCATGTCATTCAGGTAACTATCATCGGTCTCCGCGACCACCGGCAACGACCACCAGTAGCCGGACTTGTCCGGGCCGCCCGCACGCACGCGCCAGGCGATCACCGCGTCGCGCACTACACCGACGCTGTGCGTGTTCGTCAGCATGATCGGGCCTTCGACGTACCCCGACTCGTCGATCCACGCGGTGCCCGTCATCTCGCCATTGCCGTTGAGCGGGAACCAGGCGCCGAACACCGGCGAGTTTTTCGTGGCGCCTCCGCGCGGCAGAATGGCTGTTACGCCGGTGCGAACCTTGCGGCCAGCCGCGAGATCTTCGATCAAGGTCACGTGACCCACAGTCACGCCGGCTACATCGGTGATCGCGTTCAATGCGCCGGGCGTGCCCTCGAAAGGAACACCGAGATCGCGCGCGCGCGGCCCTTCAGCGGCGCAGGTCCCGGCCATGAGGCCGGCGATGATGATCAACGAAACGCAATGCATGGCGATCCTCCGACGGCGGACCTCGCGCCCGCCCCTGCAACCGCACTCTACCGCAGCGCGCACCGCGCGTGCGATTGACCGAGAGAGGACTCATGCAGCCAGGCAAGGAACTCGGATTCTGGATGTGCACGGCACTGGTGATTGGCAACACCATCGGCATGGGCATCTACCTGCTGCCAGCGTCACTCGCACCCTACGGCCTGAACGCCATGATCGGCTGGACCATCACCGTGTTTGGCATGACGATGCTCGCGCGCGTGTTTGCACGCCTCGCACGGGAGTTCCCCGCCGCAGATGGACCCTATGCCTATGTCGAGGCCACCAGCGGCAGGGTCGCGGCCTTCATCGCGATCTGGTGCTACTGGGTGTCGACCTGGATCACCAATGCGGCGCTCGCGGTCGGCGTGGTCGGCTACCTAACAACCGTGCTGCCGGTGCTGGCGGGCGTGCCGCCGGCGATGCTGTCGCTGGCGCTGCTGTGGCTGTTCGTAGCCGTGAACCTGCTGGGTATTCGTGCCGGGGGCCGGGTGCAAGTGGTCACGACTGCGCTCAAGCTGTTGCCGATGTTAGCCATCGTGTTGCTGGGCGCCTGGTTGCTGTTGACCGAGCCTGCGACCTACACCCGGCAGGTCCCCACCACGCCGCTGACGCTTGAGGCGCTGATGGCCGCCTCGACCATCGCGCTGTACGCGATGCTCGGGATCGAATCCGCGGCGGTGCCGGCGGGACGCGTCCGCGATCCTGAGCACACCATTCCACGCGCGACCATGGCGGGTACGCTGCTGGTCGCAGCGGTGTACGTTGCCGTTTCCTCGATGGCACTGCTGCTGATTCCACAGGGCAAACTGGCGCAGTCGAGCGCTCCTTTCGTTGAGCTGCTCGACGATTACCTCGGCAATGGCGTCGGCCGCGTGCTCGCGGTGTTTGTCGTCATCAGCGGCCTGGGCGCGCTGAACGGCTGGACACTGCTGACCGGGGAACTCACCGCCACCATGGCGCGCCATGGATCGCTGCCGCAGCCACTCGCCCGCCTCAATGCCCGCGGCGCGCCGATCGTGGCGCTCGTGACGACCGGGCTGCTGGCGACCGCCATGGTGCTGATGAACTACAGCAAATCGCTGGTCGAAGGGTTTACGTTCCTGACACTGGTGGTATCGGCCGCCAACCTGCCGCTTTACCTGCTGTGCGCATTCGCACTGCTGTTGCTGGCGCGCCGCCGCACAGCGCGAGTGCCGGGCGACCTTTGGGTCCTGGGTCTGCTGGGCACGGGCTACTCGGTGTTCGCGTTCGTGGGGCTGGGCCGCGAGCCGTTCCTCTGGGCGATCGCGCTGGGCGTAGCCGGCCTGCCGGTGTACCTGCTGATGCGCCTGCGGCGCAAATGAAACCGTATTTCCTCGGAGACCAGACATGCACCTGCCAATAGTCCCTGCTGTGCGCAAGCTGATCGCCGCCGCCGTTCTGTTGACAGTTTGGTGCAGCGGCACATCGTCCGCTGCGGATTTTGTCGCTGACGGTCGTCAGCCGCTGGCACAGCTGCTCGCGCGTTATGACTCGCTGGCGCAACAAAATGGCTGGCTAACAGCGACCGTCTACGCGTATCCCGATGATCCGGGCCTCGCCATTCGCGCCTGGCGCACGCCGCAGCAGGGCCCCGCGCTGTGGCTGCTCGCCGGGATCCATGGCGAAGAGCCGGCGGGACCGAATGCCATCGCGAAGCAGCTCGCGAGCCTCGTCCGGCTGGCCAGGAGCGGCGTGCCGATCGTGCTGATCCCGTTGTGCAATCCGAAAGCCTATCGCAGCAACTGGCGCTACCCTAACACCGCCGAGCGCGACTTCCGCAAGGGCGGCTACAGCGTCGGCGATGCCGAGTACCTGCTGCCGGATCTCGGTGAGGGTGCAAAGCCACGCGCTGCCGCGGCGCCGGGTCCCGAGACCCTGGCGCTCACGCAGTTTGTGCTGCAGACCGCGCAGACCTATCCGCCGCGGCTGGTACTCGACCTGCACGAGGACGAACTGTCGACGGGAGGCGGCTACATCTACTCGCAGGGTGCGGACCCGGGCAACAGCCCGGTGGGGGCGGAGGTGATCCGGCTGCTGCAGGCGTCCGGCATCCCGATCCGCAATTCCGGGCGAACGCGCTTCGACGAGCCGATCGTCGATGGCGTGATCAGTCGCGACGATAAAGGCGGCCCGATTCGTGATGGCTCGATCGACGAGCTGCTCGCGACGAGCACCGTGTTAGTAAACAACGTGGTAATGCCAGGCCCCGCGGCGCCGACCGTGATCGTCGTCGAAACGCCGGCTTTCGCGGGCTCGAAGTTCGCACTGCGCGTGGCGGCGCAAGGCCAGGTGGTGCGCCGCGTGCAGAAGCTCTGGGAGCTGAGCCGCAGCCGGATTGTCAGATCGCCGCAGCGTCGGTCGCCGACTTAGCGCCGGCTCGCTGATTGGCAGGCGGCGCGGGCTTGAAAGCTGGCACGATCGCGAGCGAAACCAGGCACAGCAGGCCCATGACGTAGAACGCATTGTCGTACGCCAGGATCAGGGACTGCCGCAGGATCTCACTATCTAACAGCGCCCTGTTCTGCTCGACCGACGTGCCCGCGGCCAGCGTCGCGGGCGAGAATGACGTGAACATTTCCACAAGTCGCGAGTGGTTGGCAGCCGTGGAGTTGGTTACCAGCACGCCGACCAGGGACAGAATGACTGCGCCGCCGACAGCACGCGCCAGGGTCATGACCACGGTCGCCTCGGTACGCAATTCATTCGGCAAAGTACTGAATGCCATTGCGTTCGACGGACTCCAGGTCAGGCCCATGCCGAATCCCTGCAGGATGGTCAGTACGATAAGCCGCGTTTCGGAGAAGTCGGGTGTCAGCCCTGAAAGACTCCAGCATGTCGTCATGATGATCAAAAGCCCGGCAATCATCAGCAGCTTGCCGTTCATGCGCGCTACGAGCTTGCCACAGATGAACATGGCTAACGCCATGCCTGCGCCGCGCGGCGCCATGACAAATCCACTGTCCATGACGCTGAAGTTCTGGGCGTGCTGCATGAATGACGGCAGCAGCGCGCCCGGTACGATCATCTGCGGATAGATGAATACCGACATCAGCACCGCAGCAATCAGATTACGATCCTTGAAAATTCGCGGCTCGAAAAACGGATTGCGGGTCGTGGTCGAATGTACGACGAACATGTAGAGCAGGATCGCGCCCAGACCGCACTCGAACAGGATCTCGGTCGATTCGAACCAGCTGCGGTCCGAACCGCGATCGAGCGCCAGCTGCAGACTCAGCAGCGCCAGGGCCAGCATCAGGTAGCCTTTGAGATCAAAGGGTCGATTCGGCGATTGCGCCGTGCGCGGCATGGCCGCGGCCAGTGCCATCCACGCGAAGGCGCCGACCGGAACGTTGATATAAAATACCCAGCGCCAGTTTGCATACTCGGTGATCCAGCCGCCTAACGAGGGGCCGATCACGGGACCGAGCATGACACCGCCGGCCCACAAGTTGATGGCTCGAGCCGACTGCGAACGTGGATAGGCGCCGATCAGCGCCGTCATCGAGATCGGTATCAACGCTGCGCCGGCGACTCCCTGCAGCGCGCGGAACAGCACCAGTTCGGGCAACGCGGTGGCAATGCCGCACAACATCGACATGAGCGTGAATCCGGCCACGCTCGCCAGCAGCACCGGCCGCTCGCCGAAGCGCAGCGCGAGATAGCCGGCTAGCGGTGTCGTGACGGCGCTGGTCACCATGTACGACGTCAGAATCCACAGCACCTGATCCTGCGTCGCCTGCAGACTCCCCTGAATGTGCGGAAGTGCCACATTCAGAATCGTGGTGTCGATGGTATAGAGCGATACCGCGAGCATCGTGCCCGTGACGACGAGTCGCCGCGATGCCGCATCGAGTTCCATTACCGCGCGACCAGGTTGGCCAATACGTGCGCCGGCAACTGCCCGGTATCGACCTTGACATAGACGCTCATGCCCATGCGCAGCGGCGGATCGTCAGGTCCGACCTCGATCTCGATGCGCACCGGAACGCGCTGCACGACTTTCACCCAATTACCCGAAGCGTTCTGCGCCGGCAGGATCGCAAACTCGGAGCCGGTCGCCTGTGCGATACCCGATACACGGCCGTGCCAGATTCTGGAACCATAGGTATCGATCTCGACCTGCACCGGCTGTCCTACCCGCACGTGACGCAGATCGGTCTCCTTGAAATTCGCCTCGATCCACAGCTTGCTCTCGGAGATGATCGCCATGGCGGCCGCACCGCGCGCCAGATGGTCACCGACCTGCGGTACTTTCGCGACGATGCCCTCACGCGGCGCCGTCAGGTGCGCATGCCGGAGATCCAGTTCGGCGCGAGCGAGGTCGGCTTCAGCCGACCGGACCTCGGCGTGCTGAGCCATTGGCAAATCCACACGCCCGCCGAGCTTGGCCTGAATTGCGGCCAGCTCGCGCTCGGCGACTGCGACCCGCCCGGCAGCCTCCGAGGCCGTCTGAGCAGCGCTGTCCATGTTAGATGCCGACACCAGGTGCCTGGCCGCGAGTTCCTGCTGCCGTTTCATCTCGCGCTGCGCAAACTCCGCGGTTCGGCGCGCAAGTTCCAGCGCTGCGCCTTTTTGCCCGTAGTCTGCCTTGAGCCCCGACAGCTGCACGTGCACAATGTCCACCCGGGCGCGCGCCTGATCAACGGCATAGCGCAGGCTCTCATCGTCAAACTCCAGCAGCACATCGCCCTTGGCCACTCGCTGGTTTTCCTGCACGTCGACGCTTTGCACGCGGCCGTCAACCTCCGCCGCAACGATGGTGCGCTCCGCCTTGATGTAGGCATTGTCGGTGGTCGCGTAGCGCTGGGCTGCGAGCCAGAACCCCACGGCGATGAGAATCGCGATCGACGGGACGACCCACAGCAATACCGGTCGGACCCAGCTGCGCGAGCTGGCGACGGCGACTTCGCTGTTAGGGCCAGGATCGTTCACGGCACACCGCCGTTCGCGGTCACGCGGGCCGCAGGACGCGACCCTGACGGTTTCGTTGAGCCTGCCGCTCGCGCCGGCGGATGCGCCAGATTGGCGCGCACCTGCTCCAGCATTTGCAGGAGCAGATCACGCTGCCCGGCGTTCATCGACGCCGTGGCGCGCGCACTGACCTTCCTGGAAATCTTCTGCAGCGACCTGACGGGTGGTCGTGAGCGCGGCGTCAGGTAGAGCCTGATGGTCCTGCGATCGGCGGCATTACGCCGTCGTTCCACCAGCCTGCTGCGCTCCAGCTTGTCGATCTGCCGGCCCAGCGTCACCGGCTGTACTTCAATGGCGGCAGCCAGTTCGGTCTGCGAGCAGCCCTCCATGCGGCCGAGATAGGCAATGGTGCGCAGCTGCGTCTGCGTCATGCCGTATTGATCTGCGCGCACCGCAAAGTCCGCGCGAATTAGGCGCGCAATATCATGGACGAGGAATCCAAGGCTGGGCTGGGTGGTCATGCCAGCAGGAAATTAATAAGCATTGCATATGATATGCTTTGCTTAGATAAAAACAGCGACCCATTTGGCGGTCTGGCCATCATGCGGACCGCACCCAAAGCGTTTGCGCCGGTTGCGGCGCTCAGGGTTGACGCCCCGTGAGCTGCCAGCGGATCTGTGACACGGGAATCAGGCCCGCGGCATTGAATTCATCAAAGAAGCCGCGCAGCGTGAATGCGTCGCCCAGCTGGTGCGAACGGTCCTTGATCAACTCGTCGATCAGATACTTGCCGGTGACGTAACTGGACCCGTAGCCGGGCTGGCGCAAGTACAGCTGTTGCTCGAATCCCAGCAAGTCGAGGTCGGGCCGCATCCAGCCGCGCGGCGTCCACTCGACCTGGTAGGCCTTAGCCTGCGCGATATCGAACTCGTTAGCCTGCGCGTACAGGCTGGCGATGCCGCGCGCGCAGCGCTGCGCCAGCATGATCCAGACGATTTCGCGGGCCCGCGGATTGTCATCATAGTAGCCGGCGTGCAGCACGATCTCTTCCATCGCGGTTGCCATGCCCTCGGCACGACTGTCCCAGATGTTATTGAGCAGCGCACCGCGGCGCACCGGGCTGGCATGCGGCAGGTTCTTCATCCACGCGTGGTCGAACCAGTGATAGAAATGCGCGAACAGCGTAATGGGTTCGTAGTGACTGACGATGGCGAAAAAGTTGCGTTTTTCGAGCGGCACGAACTCGCCGATATGGGCGCGGATGGCGGGATCGAGATAGTCCTGCACGGTCAGCAGGTCCCGGTCGCGCAGAAACGCCATGTACTTGGTGACGGCGGCGTTAGCTTTTTGCTGGTACTCGGCGGCCGTGGACGGGGCAGTGAGCGGTGGCAAGCCGCGGTTGCGGTGCTCTTCGAGGCGCAACGAGGCGTGCGCGCGCGCCAGCTCGCGCTGCAACAGCGTCAGCTCCTGCTCCCAGGTCATGGGCACCAGATGCACGTTCTGCAGCATCCAGGTGTAGTTGTCCCTGCCGATTCCGGACGGCCCGGTCCTGGCCGGCGCCTGCTGCTCCAGCCAGGCGACGAACTCGCGCGTTGCCGCTGCTGCAGAGCGGATAGCGCGCAACAAGTCGCGGTTGCCTGCGGGGACCTTTGCCTCGAGCGCCGTCAAGGCGTCAATCTGATTGCGCATCGTGCCGGTGCCGGTGATCCACAGATCGCGCGCGTTGCCGGTGAGATTGAGACGCGCCTGCTTCAGCAGCAGCGGCACGATGGCCAGCTCGCGCGACAGTCGCTGCTGCTCAGTGCGCGACAGCGGGAACGAGTACGTCCAAAGCTCAACCAGGTCGTGATGCGCCGGTCCTTCGTGCGCCGGCGTGTCGCTCTGCTCGGTCCAGACCGATTGGTAGAAAGCCGGGTCGCGCGCCCAGGGCTGTAGCACGCGAATGTAGAAATCGAAGCCGTTCAGCTCGGCGCGCACCAGCTGATAGTCGACTTGTTGCGCGATCGGCCAGCTGCCCGGGTCGATGGCCGCGAGGCGCGCCTGATAGCTCTTGAGTTCCTCGTGCCGGCGCGCAAACGTCGCCTGGGTGTAATCGGGCGCGCCGTCGCGCTGCGGCGGCCGCTCGAAACTGCGCCATTGCGCGAACAGGGTCGTCAGGTCGTCATAGCTGCCGCGCGTTTCGGATGCGGCGGCGGAAATGTCCGGCGCTGCGCCGGCGAGCATGGCCATGGCAATTACTCCGCAGATGTTTCGGGTATTCATTCGAGTCCCTAGAGCACCTCAAACAGGCCCGCGGCGCCCATGCCGCCGCCGATGCACATCGTGACTACCACGCGTTTCGCACCGCGTCGCTTGCCTTCGATCAGCGCATGACCAACGAGGCGCGCTCCCGACATGCCGTACGGGTGGCCCACGGCGATCGCGCCGCCGTTGACGTTGAGACGGTCGTCCGGAATGCCGAGCCGGTCGCGGCAATAGAGCACCTGCACCGCGAACGCCTCGTTGAGTTCCCACAGGTCGATGTCCCCGACCTTGAGCCCCGCCTTGGCTAACAACTTCGGCACCGCGAACACCGGGCCGATGCCCATTTCATCAGGCTCGCATCCGGCGACGGCAAAACCTCGGAATACGCCCAGTGGCTTGAAGCCGCGGCGTTCGGCCAGCTGTGCATTCATGACCACGGCCGCCGAAGCGCCGTCGGAGAACTGACTGGCATTGCCCGCCGCGATCACGCCACCGGGCACGGCGGAACGGATTTTCGACACGGCCTCGTAGGTGGTATCGGCGCGAATGCCTTCGTCATCGCTGACCAGCATTTCACGCGCGGCGAGCTGGCCGCTGTCCTTGTCCGCGACGCCGGCGCGCACCGTGATGGGTGCGATCTCATCCTTGAAACGGCCGGCCGCGAGCGCCGCTGCCGCGCGCTGCTGGCTGCGCGCACCGTATTGGTCCTGGCGCTCGCGCGAAATCTGGTAGCGCTTGGCGACGTTTTCCGCCGTCTGCAGCATCGGCATGTAAATGTCGGGCGTGTGTTCGCTGAGCCAGGCCTCCCGCACCATGTGCAGATTCATTTTGTCGTTCTGCACGCAGGAAATCGACTCCACGCCGCCGGCCACCAGCACGTCCGCTTCGCCGCTGATGATGCGCTGGGCGGCCAGCGCGATGGTCTGCAGACCGGACGAACAAAAACGATTGACGGTCACGCCGCCGGTGGTCACCGGGCAGCCGGCACGCAACGCGGCCTGCCGCGCGATGTTCTGGCCGGTCGCGCCTTCGGGGTAGGCGCAGCCCATGACGACATCCTCGACTTCGCCCGCCTCGATTTGGGCGCGCTCAATTGCAGCCTTGACGACGTGGCCCGCAAGGGTCGCGCCATGGGTCAGGTTGAACGAGCCTTTCCACGACTTGGCGAGCGCCGTGCGGGCGGTGGAAACAATGACTGCATCGATCATGAGCGGCTCCGGCGGGTACGTTTGGCGGCTGCGGCGTCGAAAGATCCGGCGGAGGCTGCGCGCGACAGCAGCGGCGCTGGGCGCCAGAATTTCGGGTCGCCGTGCGGATTCGCGGCGAATTCCTGCATGCGGCGCACGACGTTGAACAGGCCCTGCTGCTGCGCGTAGAACATCGGACCGCCGCGATAAACCGGGAACCCGTAGCCGGTCAGGTAGACGATATCGATGTCCGAGGCGCGCTGCGCGATGCCCTCGCCCAGCAATGCCGCGCCCTCGTTGGTCAGCGCATACAGCAGGCGATCGACGATTTCCGCGTCTGTTAGCTTGCGGGGCTTGACGCCGAGCGTCTTGCGTTCCGCGGCGATAATCTCATCGACGATGGGATCGGCAATCGCGTCGCGCCGCCCGGCTTCATAGCGATACCAGCCGGAGCCGGTCTTCTGGCCAAAGCGGCCCAGTTCGCAGAGCTTGTCCGCGATCTTGGAATACTTCATCTGCGGGTGCTCGATATAGCGGCGCTTGCGGATATGCCAGCCAATATCGTTGCCTGCGAGGTCGCCCATGCGAAACGGCCCCATCGCAAAGCCGAATTTTTCGATGGCCTTGTCGACCTGCTGCACGGAGGCGCCCTCCTCCAGCATGAACAGCCCCTGGCGGACGTACTGCTCCACCATGCGATTGCCGATGAAGCCGTCGCAGACACCGGATACCACCGCGGTCTTGCCGATCTTCCTGGCAATGCCCATCACAGTAGCTAACACATCCTTGCCCGTGGCCTTGCCGCGCACGACCTCCAGGAGCTTCATGATGTTAGCGGGGCTGAAGAAATGCGTGCCGATCACGTCCTTCGGCCGCCGCGTGAATTTCGCGATCCGGTCGATGTCCAGCGTCGAGGTGTTGGTCGCGAGGATCGCGCCTTTCTTCATCACCTTGTCGAGCTGGCGAAAGACCTGCTCCTTGACGCCGATGTCTTCGAACACCGCCTCGATGACCAGATCGCATTTCGCGATGTCCTCGTAACGCAAGGTCGGCCGGATCAGCGCCATGCGCTCCTCCAGCATCGCGGCCGTCAGCTTGCCTTTCCTGACACTGCCTTCGTAGTTCTTGCGGATGGTGGCAATGCCACGTTCCAGCGCGTCCTTTTGCACTTCGAGCAGCGCGACCGGAATGCCGGCGTTGGCGAAGTTCATCGCAATGCCGCCGCCCATCGTGCCGGCGCCGATCACCGCCACCTGCTTGATCGCACGCGGCTTGATGCGCTCCGGCACGTCGGCGATTTTTGACGCCGCGCGTTCGGCAAAAAATGCATGCTGCAACGCCCCGGCTTCGGGAGTCACCATGAGCTCGCGGAATATCGAGCGCTCCGTTGCGAGCCCCGCCTCGAACGGCTGCGACACCGCCGCGGCCACCGCGTCGACGCATTTCACCGGCGCCGGCATGCCGCGCGAGACGCTGGCCACGGCGTTGCGCGCGAAATGCAGGAAGGCATCGGCCTGTGGGTAGCTCAGTTTCCGGTCGCGCACCAGCATCGCAACGCGCTTCTCGTCAACGACCTTGTTAGCAAATACCAGCGCGGCGGCGGTGACGTCGTCTGCGGTCATCGCATCGAACAGGGGCGTGCCGCCCAAGCGCTTGGCCGGCACGATGTTGCCCGAGGCGATCATGTTGACGGCGGTTTCCAGGCCGACCAGCCGCGGCAGCCGCTGCGTGCCGCCCGCGCCCGGAATCAGGCCGAGCTTCACTTCGGGCAGGGCGATCCTGGCGCTCTCGGCAGCGACCCGGAAATGACAAGCTAACGCGAGCTCGAGCCCGCCGCCCATGCAGACGCCGCTGATGGCTGCGATTACGGGCTTGGGGCTGCGCTCGACGGTGCCAATCACCGCCAGCAGGTTGGGTTTCATGTTGGCACCGCTGCTGGAGAATTCGCGGATATCCGCACCGGCCGAAAATGCGCGCTCATCGCCGACCAGCACGATAGCGCGGATCTTCTTGTCGGCCACTGCGCGATCCAGCGCGGCCACGAGGGCTTTGCGCAGCGCCAGACCGAGGCTGTTGAGTGGCGGATTCTTCATCCGGAGCACGGCGATCGCGCCGCGACGTTGGGTAGTGATCATTGACACTGGGAGAGTCTCTGGTGGCGCTGAGTTAGCACGGATAATGATACACCGGCTCTAGAACTTCACCCTGGCATAGGTTGCGCGGTGATCCGAGGGCCAGGGCCTGACGACGATGTCGGCCTCCGGGGATTTCTCACCCACGATGCCAGCCGCAACGACCTTCAATGCCCTGGCTCTGGCCAGCGTGAAGTCGATTCGGTCGTGATGATCGTCTTTCGCTTTGGGATCTGATGTGGGGGTCCAGGTAAATCCTGGCCTGGCCACAGGATCCGGATAAACCACGCGAAACATATCGACGAAGCCTCTTGCCTCGATGGCTTTGACACTCGGATAAGCAACCACCAGGGGTTGCAGGCCCGCCTTCACGGTCGTCGCGGTCCAGTCGCGGTGCGAAGGTTCGTTGAAATCGCCGAAAACAAACACCGCGTCGGCATTGCCCGCGGACGCCATGTCGTCGAACAGTAGTTTGAGGCCGGCGCCGCGCGTGGCTTTGGCCGCCTGAACCGCTTCACCTGCGGTCTTCAGGAATGGAATCCTGCCGTAGCCAATATTCAGTAGCTGATAGGGCTGATAGGGCGAGTCGGGCAGGTGGATGTTGAACACCTGCACCCTGCGACCTTTGACATCCAGGGTGATGCCGGTGTCGTTCGGCGTGGCCTTGCCGGCCATCGGGTAACGGCTAACAATTGCATTGGCCCACAACGCCTCGTTGCGCGCAGTCTGGTCGTAATAGTAATAGCCCAGCGCGGCGGCCAGCTTGCCTGCGATACTGGCACCTGCCGGCGGGCACTTGTCCGCAGTGCAGGGAACTTGTTCCATTCGCGTTTCCTGCACACCGATGATGTCGGCGTTGACCGCCCGCAGGACCGCGACTGTCTCGTCGATGGGTTTTTTCTGGTTCGCGCCACCGCCCCAGAGGTTGAACGACAGCACGGTGAGTTCGGTGTCGGCCAATGCCGCCGAACTCAGCGCGACGCTGGCGAGAAGAATTGCGCTGAACAAGTTCTTTAGCATTGTCAGATCCCTTGGGTGCGTCGTCTAGCTAACAACAGCGTTCATGCGCCCTTCTCGGCACGCGTGAAGAGCCACAGCGCGGCAGCGACCAGTGCAAACACCGCGCCGCTGATCCATGCGATGTTCCAGTTGCCACCCGCGACCAGCGCCGCCACCACCGGCTGGCAGATCATGCCGCCGACGTTGCCGCCGGTGTTCAGGACACCGGTCGCCGCGCCGGTGTCGGCGCGCGCGATGCTCATGGTCGCAGCCCAGTAAGGGCCCTCATTGATTTCCATGGCGAAGAACGCCACGGTCAGCGCCGCCACCGCGACGGCGACGCTGCCAATCGCCGGTATCGCTACCAGCATCAGGGCGCCGAGCGGCAAGCTAACAAGGGGCAGCAGGCGATAGCCGCGGGTCGCGCCGAAGCGCACGGCGAGCCGGTCGGCGAGGACGCCACCGATGGCGGCTCCGGCCGCGGCGCCG
Organism: Gammaproteobacteria bacterium; assembly: GCA_031414335.1. Taxonomy (GTDB): domain Bacteria; phylum Pseudomonadota; class Gammaproteobacteria; order Steroidobacterales; family Steroidobacteraceae; genus UBA964. The sequence goes on from JANNVI010000015.1 coordinate 30,671, forward strand.
ATCCATGGAATCATCGCCATCAGTCCGCTCTCGAGGCCCGCCAGCTTGCGCTGCTCGACCAGATACAGGAACGACCAGAAGCTGATCATGTAGAACACGAAATTCATGCACAGGTACGAGCCTGTCAGCAGCAGAATGTTGCGATCGCGCAGGACCTGTCCCATGCGGGCCAGCGTCAGCGGCGGAGCCGGCGGCGCAGTGTCGAGTTCCGCGAGTTCTTCCGCGGTCACGCTCCGGTGCTGTTGTGGGCGGTCACGGCCATACCACCACCAGCCGGCGGTCAAAAACACCGCCGGCAACGCGGTCCAGAGAATCGCCAGCCGCCAACCGACAGCGGCCGTCAGTGTCACCAGCAGCGGCGGCGTCAGGGCGCCACCGAGCAGCATGCCCGAGGAGATGGTGCCGTTGGTGAGCGCGAACTGGCGCGACGGAAACCAGCGCTCAACGACCGCGGCAAACACCGGGAATATCGGCCCCTGGCCCAGACCTAACAGGCACTGCGCGACCAGCAGCGCGGCGAACAGGGCGCTTCCACCGAGTACGAAGGGCGGCAAGGCGGTACCGAGAGTCGCGACGATGCAGACCACGCCCAGCCCCGTGAACACCACGCGCGGGCCCAGGCGCTGTCCGAGCGCCCCGCCCGGCAGCTGCCCAACCGCATACGCGGTGGTGAAGGCGAGGAACAGCCAGCCGATCTGCTGCGTGGACAGGTGCAGTGACTCTGTTAGCGCGGGCGCGGATACAGAGATGGTCGTGCGCTGCACGTAGGCCAGGGCCGCGAAGCCGAACATGTAGGTGTAGATCCACCAGCGTACTCTCACTTTCATGGCACTTTCCTGACCTCGCCCTGCCCTTTACCGATCGACCAGCCGCATCCCATCGGCATCGTAGCGCTCGCCGGCGACCGCCCCCGGCGCGAACAGCGCGTCGAGCCGCGCCCGCGTCGCAGGCGTTAGCACAACATCCGCGGCGGCGGCATTTTCCTCGAGTCGTTGCAGGCGCCGCGTGCCGGGGATCGGAATGACCTCGGGACTGCGCGCCAGCAACCAGGCCAGCGCGAGCTGCCCGGCACTGCAGTGCTGTTCGCGGGCGATCACGGCAAGCTGCGCCACGAGACCTTGATTGTGCGCGGCGGCGTCGCCCTGGAAGCGCGGCAGCTGCCGCCGGTAGTCATCGGCTGCCAGTGCGGCGATGTTAGCAACGGCGCCAGTCAGAAAACCGCGCCCGAGCGGCGAGAACGCCACGAAACTAACACCGAGCTCGCGACAGGCCGGCAGGACTTCGCGCTCGGCGCCACGTTCCCACAGCGAGTATTCGCTTTCCACCGCCGCAACGGGATGTACTGCGGCCGCGCGACGCAGCGTCTTCGCCGACACCTCCGACAGCCCGAGCGCGCGCACCTTGCCGGCGCGCACCAGCTCCGCCATCGCGCCGACGGTTTCCTCGATCGGCCGCGAGGGATCGACGCGATGAACAAAGTAAAGATCAATCGCCTCGACCCCGAGCCGGCGCAGCGAGCCTTCGCAGGCGCGGCGGATGTAGTCCGGGCTGTTGTCGATGACCGGCGCGTTAGGGTCCGTGCTGCGTACGAAGCCAAACTTGGTCGCAACAATGACCCGTTCGCTCCGGCCGGCCAGGAATTTCCCGATCAGTTCCTCGTTGTGAAACGGACCATACGAGTCGGCGGTGTCCAGAAAGTTGATACCGAGGTCGAGCGCGCGCGCCAGGATCCTCGGGCTCTCGGCATCGTCGCTCGGGCCATAGTTTTCGCTCATCCCCATGCAGCCCAGGCCCAGCACAGAGATCGGCAGGCCGGTACGTCCCAGGGTGATGCTTCTCATAATTACCATCACTTTACATTCTGCGGGCGGTTGCACAAGATCAAGCCAATGATTCGCGCCCCATTCCGGCACGCGCTGCTCCAGTGGCTGGCCCCACTCGTCTGCGCATGCATCGCGGTGCCGGCGGCAACCGGCGCGGAGACCCGGAGCTTTGTGCTGGCGTATTTCTACCCGGCGAACTATTTCGGCCAGGACACCTGCCCGCAGGGAATGAACCCGTTCCCGGACGTGTTCTTCAAGCGCGACCTGAAGCTGCTTGGCGTGCCGCAGGCCAAAGTCAATGCGATGTTCGACCAGGACTACAAGGTCCAGAACGGCCCAACGACGACGCCCTGGGTGTCCGTGGTCGCGACGCGCGGCAACGGCAGGGACAACGTCTATCTGCACCCAACGACCGTGCCGGATGCGCAGCTGAAACCCGCCGTCGGCCGCTATGGCTACGGCTTCGATCTCGACGGCATGGGCGTCACGCCCGGCATCTCGTATGAAGATCCCGAGACGCATCAACTGGGAATCGACAATCAGCTGTTCCGCGCGACCGGTTGCATACCTGCCTACAAGGGCTACCCGCCGCCGCAACCACCACTCGAGACGGAATATCGCTGGGAAATTTCGCGTCCGTCCATGGGCGCGTGGCTGATCACCATCACCGGCAAGGACCTGAGCAAGGACGGCGATGTGACCGTGACCCTCAAGGACTCCATCGACCCGGTCACGACTCACGATGCCAATGCTCGCGTCCAGCGCGACATGACCTATCGCGTCGCCGCGCAACCCGCATCTAACAATGTGCTGCGCGGCAAGCTTAAGAACGGCGTCATCGTCACCGACCCGGCGACCGTGACCATGCAGTCAGACTCCTACCTCCAGCCGCGCTACCATTTTTTGCAGGCGCGCCTGCGCCTCACACTGCAACCGGACGGCAGCCTGCGCGGCGTGTTAGGCGGCTACCAGCCCTGGTTTGATCTCTACTGGAGCCACGCCAAGGTCGGCTACATCGACGAGCGTGGCTTCGGCGTCGACGCGCCCGCGCTGTATTACGCGCTGC
>JANNVI010000016.1:0-32315 GCA_031414335.1 Gammaproteobacteria bacterium
CTGGTCAGCAGCGGTTTCCTGCCGCGACCGGTTGGCGCTCCCGAGCCGGACAAGGGCGCAACCTGGCGCGATATCACGCTGCAAAACGACGGTCGCGTGCGCTTCCGAAAGCCGCTGTGGATTGACCTGGGCGGCATTGCCAAAGGCTTTGCGGTCGATGCCGCCCTGCTGTTCCGACCGCGGTCGCGGCAGGCGCGCATCTCGATCAACGCCGGTGGCGATCTGCGCGTGGCCGGGCCCGGCGCCACCGAAGTCCTGCTGAATGTGACCGGGCAAGCGCTCAGTCAGGTACCGCTCGTGGCGCTAACAAATCGGGCGCTCGCCAGCAGCTACGGTCAGCCCGCGCGTCGCCGTCGCAATCGGGCCTGGGTGTCACCGCACCGTCATGGAGCAACGCACCGCAATCTGTCAACCACCCGGTTCGTGTCGGTGGTCGCAGAGCGCTGCGCCATCGCTGACGCCCTGACCAAGGTGGTGCTGGCGCGCGGAACCGCCGCCGCGCCCGTATTACGCAAATTCCAGGCGCAGGCATTCATTCATAATCCGGCCCGCGGCTGGCAAGGGATTGGCAAGGCACGATGAGCACACCACGAGTTCGCAAAGGCGCCGGCGCGCTGCCCACCTGGCAGCGGCGCAGCATTTATGTCATCAGCGCGGCTGTCTGGCTCACGGGCGCGGTCTGGCTGATCTTCAAGTATTTCGTCACCGTGACTGACGAATTCGGTTTCGCAAATCCGCACCCGCAGCAGCCCCTGTGGATGATTGCGCATGCGGCGGTCTCGTTGTTAGGCCTGTGGCTGTTCGGCCTGCTGTGGCATCACCACATCGCGCGCGGCTGGGACGCCCGTCTGCGCCGCTCGACCGGCGGCACGCTGTTTGGCCTCATCGCCTGGCTCGCGCTCACCGGCTGCGCGCTCTATTACATCGGCAACGACACGGTGCGCTCCTGGACCAGTCTTGCGCACTGGATCATCGGCCTCGGCGCGCTAGGCGCTTTCCTGCTGCACGATCGCCGCTGAGGTCAGTGCGCGGCGGCCGAGCGATTGACCGGCAAATCGAGCCGGCTGCGGTCGATTTCGATACCGCCCTTCCAGACTCGCTGCACGGTGCGAACGTTGCGGATATCGGCGACCGGGTCCGCGGCTAACAACACGAGATCCGCGAACTTGCCGGGCTCGATGGAACCCATCTCGCGCTCACGGCCCAGAAAAATCGCGCCATTCAGCGTGCCGATCCGGATCGCGTCGATCGGGCTGATGCCCGACTCCACGACCAGCTCGATTTCGCGCAGCAGTGCGGGCGCAAAGGTCCGATCGGTCGCCAGCACCAGCAACCCGCCGCCATCGTGAATGGCTTTGATGTTGCGCTTCACGTAGGGCAGCAGCACCTGGAACCAGCCGGGCCAGCCGAGCTTGAGATACCGGCCGCGCGCGATCTCGCGTACGGCGTACTCGCGCGGATCGAGCACCGCGCGGTATTCCGGCGTATCGAGAAAATCGATGCCGCGATCCATCTGCGAGATTTCATCGAACACCGACATCGAGGTTTGCATCGGGATGCGCTTTTCCGCAGCCAGCCGGATGAATTCCTGCGAGACCACGCCGACCGAGGGAATGTGCGCCAGGGTGTCGATGCCGGCCTCGATCGCGTCGCGCGCCATGCGTTCGTTAGAGATGTGCACGACGGTGCGAATGCCGTGCGCATGCAGGTAGGCAATCTCCTTGGCCATCAGCTCTTTGGGCAGCGCAGGGATCAACGGGTTCGGGCCGACGCCGTGCGCCTCGTAGGTGATTTTCTGCAGATCAGGCTTACGGGAAATCTGCAGATCCAGGTCCTTGATCGTGTCCGGCCAGTCGCGCACGCCGATGCCGGCATAGCCGACACTCCAGCTGCCGGGATAGGTCAGTAACTGCCCGGTCGCAAAGATACGCGGCACGATGATCTCGCCCGCGCGTTCCCGATCTCGCAGCGGCAGGATGAAATCGGGGTTATTGCCGGCGTCATAGACACTGGTGATGCCGTAATACAAAAACCCCTGCAGCGTACTGACACCCACGTCAAAGTCGAGTGGCTTGGCAGACTGCGCGCTGGTGTCCTTCCAGGCGCCGCCGCCGAGCAGATGGATGTGCATGTCCATCAGCCCGGGGATCAGGTAGCGCCCGCGCCCATCGACGCGCTGGGTGCGCCGGGGCAGGCGCATGCCCGCGGCGCCGATCGCCTGGATTTTCCCGGCAACGACCAGCACGGTGCTGTCTGGCCTGGGCGCCGCGCCGGTGCCGTCGATCAAGGTGACATGTTCGATGGCGAAGGCGCCCGGCGGCTTGGCGCCGCGCGCCGCAAGCGCTGGATCCACAGCTAACGCCAGAACCGCCAGAGTCGCGATCACTATCGGGCCTGGCGTTTTCATCGGCATGGATGGCTGCATAACAACTCCTGGCTGAGCTAACAGTTCCCCGATACCTGCCGCAGCAGCGCCGCGCAGTCCGCCGGCGGCGCATCGCCGCGCCAGGCCACATGACCGTCGGGACGCACCAACACCAGCTTGCGCTCCAGCAACGCGATGAGCGCCGGTTGCCTGACGACCCGGATTTCAAACGGCAGGCCCAGCGAACGCGCAGCATCAGACCAGGCTCCGCCCGCATCCGCCTCAGTTGCAGCGAGCAGCACGAAGTGCCTGCCGAGCCAATCCAGCGTCGACTCGCCGTGCACGGTCTGGTTGGCGCCGGTCCAGGCGTGCGGCAGGCGCGATCCCGGCCAGGTGGAAGGCACGACCTGCATGAAATCGTCCGGCGGCTCGGGCGAGCCGTCGCCGACAATCACGGGCGAGTCGATGTAGCGATAGCCGAGGTGGGTGCCGGCGGAATTGAACTGCCGCGCCATCCAGCGGATCTTGCCGCTGAGCCGCGCCCGCGCAGCCGCGCCGCGCGCCGAGTCCTCGTCGATCTCCGGCGGCGTTTCATCCATGACCATGTCGATCTTGTCGGAGTTGTTAGCCGAGATGACGCTGTTGCGCACCGCAACGGGTTTACGCTCGGCTTCGTAACTATCTAACAACGCAGGACCGCCCCAGCCTTTCAATGCGGCATCCAGTTTCCAGCCGAGGTCGATCGCATCGCCGATACCGGTGTTCATGCCGACGCCACCGGTCGGCACAAAAAGGTGCGCCGCGTCACCGGCCAGAAACACCCGGCCCGCGCGCCACTCGCGCGCCACCGACTGATGGTGATGCCAGTGCTGGATGCCGACCAGCTGGAAGTCGAACGGCCGCCCGACGGCGCGATGCAGGATGGTCGCGGGATCCAGCGCCTCGGTCTGGCGCGCCGGATCGAGAAAATAATACTGGTAGTTCCAGAACTCGTGGCCATCGATGGCCGTGAACACGCCAAAACTGTCGTGCGCAAACACGAAATAGAGGTTGCCCAGCCCCTTGCCGTGCACCTCGAGAAACGCCTTGGAGCGGAAATAAAAACTAACATTGGCGCGCATGCGGCCGCGGCCGTTCATGCGGATGCCAAGGGCCTTGCGGATCGCACTCGCGCCACCGTCGCAGGCGATGAGGTACTGGCTGCGCACCGTGGCGACGCGGCCCGTCGCCAGCTCCTCGATTCGGGAGCTGACACCGGCGGCATCCTGCGAAAAATCGAGGAATCGCCAGCCGTGCTGCAGGCTCAGAGACGGCTGCGCAGCCGCAAACTTCCACAGGATGGGCTCGAGCGCCTGCTGGCCGATCTGGGTCTTGTAGTAAGGACTCCACGCGAGCTCGCGCCAGCGCGCCAGCGCAGTGGCCGGCCGCTCGATCGTGTCGCGAATCGAGGGCGAGGTGACGCGATAGAGTTCGTGCCCTGCGAGCCGCGTGCAGAAGGTGATGTGGTAATTCACCTCCGGCGGCAAGGCGCTGGCATAAATCTCGTCGCAGATGCCCCAGCGGCGAAAATACTCCATCGACCGCGCGCCTAACAAGGTCGCCTTCGGATGCTCGGTCGGCGCCGTACGCTCCTCCACCAGCAGCGCCCGGGATCCCCGCCAGCCCAGCTCGGCGCCCAGCGACAGCCCGACCGGACCACCGCCGACAATCAACACCGGCACTTCGAAGTCGGCCGTCATGCTCACATCCCGCCTGCGGCGATGCGCCGCGGACTTACGATTTCGCGGTCTCCGTGACCAGCCAGTCGACCACCGCGCGCAGCGCCTCGCGTTCGGTGGCGCCGCGCTTGCGCGCCTTTTCGTACACGTCCACCTGGGTATGCGCGCTGGTGCCGCGGCGCACGATCTCGCGCGTGTTGGCAATCTCGGCGACGCAGCCCAGCGCCTCGGCATCGGGCGCCAGCAGCGCGAGCAGTTCCTCCAGCAGATCGCTGTAGCTGACCAGCTCACCCTTGGCGAGATCGAGCAGCTTTTCATCGAAGCTGTAGCGCATCGCGCGCCAGCGATTCTCCGACACCAGCATCTGCGGATAGTCGCGCCAGCGCTGGTTGTTGCTGCGCAGGCGATACAGCATGCGCAGCAGACAGACGTTGAGTGCCGCGAGCGCAATCGAGTCGTCGATACGCGTGCAGCAATCCATGATGCGGGTCTCGAGCGTCGGATAACGTGAGCTCGGCCGGATGTCCCACCAGATCTTGCTGGTGTCCTCGATCAGGCCATTGCGGATCAGCATGTCGATGTGACGGCGGAATTCGCCGTAGCTGGCGAATCGTTCGGGCAGGCCGGTGCGCGGCAGGGAGTTGAAAACCGTGCACCGAAACGATTTCAACCCGGTCAGCTCGCCCTCCCAGAACGGCGACGAGCACGACAGGGCTAACAGATGCGGCAGGAAGTAGGCCATCTGGTTCATCAGATCGATGCGCAGGTCATCATCGTCGATGCCGACGTGCACGTGCATGCCGCAGATCACCATGCGGCGCGCGGTCGCCTGCATTTCACGCGCCAGCGCGAAATAGCGTTCCTTGTCGGTGTGTTTCTGCGTGATAGCGCGACCAAACGGATGCGTCGATGCCGCGATCGGCGCGAGGCCGTGCTTACGACAGACCTGCACGATGATACCGCGCAGCTTGGCGAGGTCGGCACGCGCCTCGGCCATGGTGCGGCAGACACGCGTGCCCACTTCGATCTGGCAGCGCAGAAATTCCGGGCTGATCTGGCCGCCGCCCAGTTCGGCGCATTCCTTCAGCACTTCCGGCGGCGGATCATTCGCGAGGTCACCGGTCGCGACGTTGACCAGCAGATATTCTTCCTCGATGCCGACGGTCAGCGGCGGTTCTTTCAGGCTCACGTGTGCACTCCCCTGACTTGTCGCACGGGTCGATACGGTTCCCCGACCCGGTATAAGGACGGCTGGCTCAGGAGCGGCTCCAGCGCGCGCGCCAGCCGCTCCGTCCAGTCTTCGATGCCCTGATTATCCAGCAAAAGATCCTGCCGCACCTCAATACAGACATGCGGCCAGCCAAACGACTCGGCATGCCGCTCGATGGTGTAGTCCTCGGGGTGGCGGCCCGAATAGGGTTCGTTATCACCAACCTTCAGGCCATCTTCCATGCCCAGCGCCTGTAGCACGGGCACCGGCATGCGCGGGTCGCGGTCCCACAGGATGCCGCAATGCCAGGGGCGCGCCATGCCGTGCATGACCGGCGTAAAGCTGTGGATCGCGATCAGCGCCGGCGCCTCGCAGCGTTGCCGCAGCACGGCCATCTCCTGCTCGATCGCGCTGTGGTAAGGCTCAAAATAGTCGCGCGCGCGCCGCTGGCGCTCGTCACGGCTGAGCCGCTGGTTCCCGGGTATCGGGGTTTCATCGCTCACCGTCACGATGCTGCTGGAATCATCCAGGTGCCGGTTGCAATCGACCACCAGGCGCGAAAACCCCGCCGCCACAAGGCTCAGATCCAGGCGCTGCGCGAGTCCGTGGGCGAGTTGCGAGGCGCCGATATCCCAGCCGATATGCCGGTGCAGATCCCTGGGACCCAGCCCCAGGTCGTGCAAACGCGCCGGCACCCGGCAACTGGCATGGTCGCAGACGATCAGGGCCGGAAATCGGCCCTGGCGGGACAGGCGCTGAAAGGGCGGCGCATCGGGATTCATGAGTCCCGACAGTCTACCAAGAGCGGGGTGTTAGGGTTTCGATCCGCTTTCCGCGGCCGGCAGGCTGGTCACGCGTTCGCCGCTCGTGGCCGCCGGCGGCAGGGCCGCTTTGGTGTTTTCCAGCACCGCGGAATCGCCCACGACTACCGGAATTGCGAAGGTGCGCGCCTGGGATCCCGCCCCTTCAGCCACCGCGACGGCTGACAGGTAGAAGATCCCTTCCCGGACCGGGGTCACGACCACGGTGTGCTGAATCGGTATGCCAGGGGGCATCGTGGTGGTCGTGGTCGCCGACAACTCACCTCCCGAGCGCATCGGCAGCGCGTCACCGCTCTGAAACACCACCTGCAGTGCCGTGATGCCCGTGGCCTCGGGTGTCACTTCAACAGCCACTTCCAGCGGTTCGCCGACCTTGGGGCGGCGCAGCAGTTCGAATTTCATCGAAATCGGCGCACCCGGTTTGCCGATGGTCACCGCGGACACCAGGTTCTTGTTAGTTTTCTGGGCAGCGGCCGCGGCCACCGGCGCCTTGGTCCTGATCTTCACCTCGGCCGGATCCGAGCAGGCCGCTAACAAAAGAGCACACGCCAGCGCGGGCGCCACAGCACGTGTACACAGGGACCGGGTGAACATAGGCAAACTCCTCAATTCCGATTCAATCCTAGCTGGCGCTAACCTGCAAGTCGAAACAGGTGTCGCCGCGCGGCGCACTGCCGAGGTTACTGAATTCATAGACTTCGATCACATACGTGCCAGCCGCAAGGCCGCTCACCGCGAGGGTCTCGGCCGACGCTGCCGTGCCCTCGGCCAGGCCGCGCTGCTGGCCCGCGCTGTAGAGCGCGAGATCCGGATCAGAGCCCGCCGGGCCGTTGCTCGCGCGCACCGTGATCGAGCCCGCGGTCGCCAGATCGAAACGCAGGAATTTGCGATTGCCGAGACGGTTGTAGGCGCCGTTAGCTGCGACTGAACAAACAGCCACGATCTCGCCGGCAGCCACGCTGCGAAAAATCGGCAGGTTGCGTGCATCGCCACCGTTGTTGAATTCGTTCACGCCGAAATCATCGGTGACGGACGCCATTTGCTGGCCGGCGGCGAGCGCATCGATCGCACTCGCCTGCGCGGCGTTGCCGGCGCGCAGTGCGCTGAGGAAGGGATAGATCGTGGTCAGCGAGGTGGTGTTGCGCATGCGGGTTGTCATGACTGCGTGTATCGGTGCAAAACCCAGACTCACCGCATCGGCGCCGTCGTTGGCAGGGTCGAACAGGTCATACAGGACCGACTGCACCGCGCCCTCATTGAAAGCGCCGGGAATCAGGGTGGCATTATTTTCGACGTTGATCGTAAAACCTCGCAGCGCGCCGCTCATCGTGAAGCTGTCCCGATACAGCGGATCGCCCTTGGCCATGCCCGAGAACGCGCTGCCCCAGCCTTCCGAAAACGCGACGCGGTAGTCGAGCCTCACGTTGACGTTATGCGCGCCGCCGACGCTGTCGTCGCGCGACAAACGGTCCTGATAGTAGTGTCCCCACTCGTGAGCCAGGACGTGCTGGTCGAACTCGTCCGTGTCAATTGTTGCGTCGCCTAACACGTAGATTCGGGACGGCGGGCCGGCGTCGTAAAACGTCGTACCAATGTTACCCACTGCCCGTTGAGCGGCGACCGTGGACGCGTTGCCAGCGGGAGCCACCGGCCGATTATTCGGCGTCCACATCATCCGCAACTCCGGGAACACCTGGCCGGGACTCGCCGTCAGCACCAGCTGAAAGGCCTGGTATACCGCATCCAGCACCGAGAATGGAGCAGCGGATCTGGGCGCCGAATACGCGCCCCCACTCCAGCCGGACGCGGCGTGCAGATTGCGCGTGACGCCAGCGGCACCGGTATTGAATACGCTGCCGTCAAGCACGTATAGCGCATCAGACCTGGTGTTGTCGCGGACCGTGAAATTCCAGGCGGGCGTCCCCGTGCGCAGCATCTCCGCCCGCACCCGCACGAACACGTCGGTGTTAGGTTGCACGTTTAGTATGTAATTGCCGTCGGTGCTGGTGACACCGGTAGCGAGAATGCTGCCGCCCGCCCCTGCGACAATCTCCAGCGTCGCGCCGCGCACCGGCGCCGGTGTGGCAAGCGCAAAATCGAGGCCCGCATCATTGCCAGAACCAAACGGCACCCGGTCGAACGTTACGCGGCCGCTGACCGGGACCCCGTCCGAAGGCTTGGCAGCGACATTGCTGCCTGATTCGCCGCCGCCGCATCCACCGATCAGGATTATGGCCAGCGCGGCCGTCAGAATTCGCAGCATCGCCCACGCTAACACGGCGGTTCGCGCTGCTCTTGGCAGCGGCTCACAGTGTGGCGGGCCGGATTTAACCTATTCGGATTTATCCGATTCGGACCTATCCTATTCGGAACAGGGGCGGGTCATCGACCAGCGCCAGTTGCTCGCGCAGCTCCTGCAGGTGCCGCTCCCAGAAACGCGAGTCGGCAAAACCGGGAAAGGCGCGCGGAAACGCCGGATCCTGCCAGCGCGCGGCGATCCAGCCGGCGTGGTGAATGATGCGCAGCGCCCGCAGCGGTTCGATCAGGCGCAATTCGCGATAATCAAAGCTGCGGAATTCCTCGTAGCCTTCCAGCAGCCGGTCGAGATTGGCGCGTTGCTCCGGCGCCTCGCCGCCTAACAACATCCACAAGTCCTGGATCGCCGGGCCCTGCAGGCAGTCATCGAGATCGACAAAGGTCGGGATGCCCTCGCGCAGCAGCAGGTTGCCGAGATGGCAATCGCCGTGCAGGCGCAGCGCCTGATAGCCCTCGAGGTCGTCAAAGGCGCCCTCGACCCGCTGCAGCAACTCATCGGTCAGGCCGCGGTAGGCCTCCTCCAGGTCGGGCGGCAGCATGCCACTGGCCAGCACCTGGGCCCGCGGCCGGCGCCCGAGCCAGTCCGCGGTCAGCGCCGGGCGGGTCTTGAATTTCTGCCGCGCGCCTAACAGATGCACCCGGGCTAACAAGCGCCCGAGGATCACGAGCACGTCCGGGCTGTCGAGATCGAACGCACGGCCTGCACAAAAGGGAAACACCGCATACCGAAACCCGGCGTGGCGCAGCAGCGTCGCGCCGTCGAAGGATTTCGGCGCAATCACCGGCAGTTCCGCGGCCGCAAGTTCCTGCGCAAAGGCATGTTCTTCCAGGATCTGCGCATCGCTCCAGCGTTCGGGTCGATAGAACTTGAGCACCCACCAGCCCTCGCTGCTGCCGACCTGGTAGACGCGATTTTCATAGCTGTTGAGTGCGAACAGGCGCGCATCGGGATCGAGCCCGGCGACATCGAGGGCATCCAGGACCGTGTCCGGGGTCAACGAGGCAAAGGGTTTAGGGCCGAAGCGGGACATAATTCACGGAGGCGTAAAGACCAACCGGTATGATATCTGCTGCTTGTAAGATCGAAAAACTATGACCCAGCCTAGCATCCTCGTCACCGGCGGCGCCGGCTATATCGGCAGCCATGTGGTCCTGCAACTGCGTCAGCGCGACGCGCGAGTCGTCGTCATTGACGACCTGTCGAAGGGTTTCCGCCAGGCGGTGTTAGACACGCCGCTGGTGGTCGGCAATGTCGGCGATCGCACGCTGGTCGGCGCGGTGTTCGAGGAATACAACGTCCAGACCGTCATGCATTTCGCCGCGCATACCATCGTGCCCGAGTCGGTCGCCGATCCGCTCAAGTACTACGGCAACAACACCTGCTGCACGCGCAACCTGCTCGAAGTATGCGTCGCGCATGGCATCCGGCAATTCGTGTTCTCGTCCACCGCCGCCGTTTATGGCATGGCGCCTTCCGGAGTCGTTGCCGAAGACGCGCCGATGGCGCCGATCAACGCCTACGGTACGTCGAAATTGATGTCCGAATGGATGTTGCGGGACACGGCCGTTGCCACCGGCCTGCGTTACGTCGCGCTGCGGTATTTCAACGTCGCGGGATCCGATCCCGAGGGCCGCATCGGCTGCTCGACCCCGAACGCGACGCTACTGGTCAAGGTGGCCTGCGAGGCGATGGTCGGCAGGCGCGATCATGTCTCGATCTACGGCACCGACTACGAGACCAAAGACGGCACCGGAGTGCGGGATTACATCCACGTCAGTGATCTGGCGACCGCGCACATCCAGGCGCTCGACTATCTGGACGGCGGCGGCGCCTCGACCACGCTGAATGTCGGCTACGGCCACGGCTTCTCGGTGCGCGAAGTGCTCGACAGCGTGCAGCGGGTCGGCGGCAAGAAGCTGCATATCCGGGAAGAAAAGCGGCGCGCCGGCGACCCGGCGATCCTGATCAGCAAGGCCGACCGGATTCGCACGGAGCTGGGCTGGAAGCCCGAGCTCGACAACCTGGACCGCATCGTCGAAACCTCGCTCAATTGGGAAAAAAAGGCGCTCGCCAGTCCCTGGCAGAACAACTGAGCCCAATAACGAGCCAATAACTTAACTACAATGGCAGCCGTGAAATGGCTGCGCCCCAAATCGCTCAGCGGCCTGATGCTGCTGGGCCTGACCCTGATCGCCGTACCGCTCCTGATCGCGATCCTGAACGCTGCGATCCAGATGCGCGAGCTGACGCTGGCGAGCCAGGAGCTGGTGCGCCAGAGCGTCCAGAACACCCGCCTGACGCGTGACCTCGAAAACCTGATCGCGGCCAATGAGCGCACGACCCGCCTCTACCAGGTGCTGGGCGACACGCGGCTGCTCGAGGTGCTGCGCCGCGGTAATGACAGTGTTACCGCTGTTAGCAAGGCCCTGCGCGGGCCGCTGGCGGCCATCGACAACAATGCGCTGCTGGATGACCTCGACGCCCGGCAGGCGCGCATTCGCAGCAATTCAGATGCCGCCGGCACGCCGGCCGCCCTGACGCGCAGCATTGTCGGCTTGCAGGAAATGGCAGTCGTCGCCCGCAAATTGACGCTGCTCGGCAACCAGACCACCGATGCGGCGCTGCGGAAGCTGCAGGAGCGCACCGAGCGCGCCCGCACCCAGCTGGCGTGGCAGGCCGCGTTGCTGGCGCCGCTGATCATCCTGGCCGTGGTGCTGCTGACCTTGTTTGTGGCCCGGCCGCTGGGCCAGATCGACCGCGCCATCAGCGAGCTCGGGCGCGGCGACTTCTCGCGCGACATCACGGTCAAGGGACCCTCGGATCTCGAGCGCCTGGGCGGGCAGCTCGAGTGGCTGCGCCAGCGCCTGGGCGAACTGGCCGAGGAACGGTCGCGGTTTTTGCGACACATGTCACATGAGCTCAAAACCCCGCTGGCGAACATCCGCGAGGGCACGGATCTGCTGCTGGAAGGCGCTGTGGGGCGGCTGGCGACGGCCCAGCATGAGGTCGCCAGCATCCTGCGCGACAACGCCCTGAGGCTCCAGCGGCTGATAGAGAACCTCCTGTCCTATACGGCCTGGCAGAGCCAGAACAGCCGCCTGGAGCTGGGCGAATTCCCGATCCGGCCGCTGATCAAGCAGGTCCTGGAGAACCAACAGCTGACCATGTTGTCCCAGCGGCTGCGGCTCGAGGTCCGGGCGGACGACGTGCAACTGACCGCGGATCGCACCAAGCTGCGCCTGATTATCGACAATCTATTGTCCAACGCGATCAAGTATTCACCCAAGGGCGGTACCATATATATCGTCGCCCGGGCCGAGGCCGATGCCTGGACCCTGGAAGTGGCGGACAGCGGCAGCGGCATATCGCCGGCGGAGCGTGAGCGGATTTTTGATGCGTTTTATACCGGCCGAAGCGCGCCGGCAGGCAGCCTGCGCGGCACGGGCATCGGTTTGTCGGTGGTGATGGAATTTGTCAATGCACACGGCGGCACGATTGAATTGCTGGATGGAAAATACCCGGGCGCGCATTTTCGGATCCGCATGCCCATACGAACCAAGGTGGCCCCTGAAACTCGCAAAGAAACGCGCAAGACGGCTGCCTGAGACCGCTCTGTTGTTAGGCGTCGCGCTGACAGCGGCGGCCTGCGGCAGCTTCGGCAAACAAGCCGAGCGCGATCCGCTGGGCGATCGCGGCGTAAGCGCGGTCGAACGTTCGGCCACCGCGCCGGCGCTCACCCAACACCTCGACGCGATCCAGAAACTGCTGGCCGCCGAGCCGGCCACGCAGGCCGAACTGCTGGATAACGCCCGCCGCGACGCCGAGGCCAGCCGGCTCGCCAGCGCACGGCTGAGACACGCCCTGTTGTTAGCAACGTCCGGCCATGCGGGCTTCGATCCGGTGGCCGCCGTGGCCATCCTGAAGGATATTCTCGCCGTGCCAGCGACGCTGCCACCCGCCGAGCGGGCACTCGCCCTGGTCGAGCTGCAGCGGATCACCAATGGCGCCGACCTGAGCAGCGAGAACCAGCGGCTGCGTCAGCAGCTCGATCGAGTCGAAAAAGATCAGCTCGCGAGCCTCAATCGAAAGCTGCAGGCCGAGACCGACGACAATGCGCGCCTGCGCAAGGCCCTCGAGGAGGCGCGCGCGAAACTCGATGCGATCGGCAAGATCGAAACCGGTGACCACCGAAAATGATGACCTCCAGACCCAGTCCTGACGCCGGTATCGCCGGCAGCAAACCGGCCGCCGCCAGTGCCGCACGCATCCTCGTGGTTGATGACGACCCGGGACTGCTGCGCCTGCTGACCATCCGGCTGCGCGCCGAAAATTACAACGTGGAAGCGGTGGATAACGGCCCCGCCGCCCTCGCCGCTGCGGGACGCTTCCGCCCGGATCTGGTGATTTCGGATCTGCGCATGGAACCCATGGACGGCATTGCGCTGCTGCGCGAAATGCAGAATCGCTGGCCCGGTGTGAAAGTCATTCTGCTGACAGCGCATGGCAGCATCCCGGATGCCGTGCAGGCCACGCAGCAAGGCGCATTTTCGTTTTTGACCAAGCCCGTGGAAAAGCAGGAACTGCTGACGCACGTGGAAAAAGCGCTGCGCGTCTCCGGCTTCGCCGCTAACACCGAGGACTGGCGCGCGGAGATCGTGACCCGCTCGCCGCTGCTGGAAGAAAAACTGGCGCTCGCGCACATGGTGGCGGGCACGGATACCCGCGTGCTGATCACTGGCGAGAGCGGCACCGGCAAGGAACTGATTGCACGCGCGATCCACAAGGCGAGCGCGCGGCGTGCCGCGCCCTTCGTGGTCGTCAATTGCGGCGCACTGCAAGAAGAAACCCTCGAAGTAGAACTGTTCGGCAGCCGTGGCGACACCTCCGAGGCGCAGAAAGGCGCATTCCGCGCCGCCGATGGCGGCAGTTTGCTCTTGAACCAGGTCACCGAGATGCCGGCCAAGCTGCAGGTCAAGCTGCTGCGCGTGCTGCATGAGAATGCGATCCGGCCCGTGGGCAGCAATGAATCGATCCCCGTCAATGTGCGGGTGCTGGCGAGCAGCCAGCAGGACGTCACCGCCGCCATCGCCGCCGGCCAGTTCCGCGAAGATCTCTACTATCGCCTCAACGTCGTGCACATCGACCTGCCGCCGCTGCACAAACGGCGCGAGGACATCCCGCTGCTGGTCGCGCATTTCCTGGCCGAGATCGCGCGCGACAGCGGCTCGCGCCGGATCTTCGCGCCCGAGGCGATCGAGTTGTTAGCCACCGCCAACTGGCCGGGCAACGTGCGCCAGCTGATGAACGTCGTGCACCAGGCCGTCGCCACCGCGCAGTCGCCGGTGATCCCGGTCGAGGTGCTGCAGCCCGCGTTGAGTGGCAACGCCGGCCGGCTCGCGTCGTTCGATGATGCGCGCGACGAATTCACGCGTAATTATCTCGCCCAGCTGCTGCAGATCACCGGCGGCAACGTCAGCCACGCGGCGCGGCTCGCGAAGCGCAACCGCACCGATTTCTACAAGTTATTGTCCCGGCACCAGTTGCTGCCGGATGACTTCAAGGGCGGAAAGGCCTAGTCGTTCCCGGGAGACATCCTAGAACGTTCGACTGACCTCGGCCGACTGGCTGCTTTCCGCACCTGCACTATCTATTGCAGAGAGCGCAAAAAACCATGTTCCAGCCGCCAAGTTTTGCACAATCGCGCTAGTTGCTGTTCCGCCGGCTACGGTTTGTGTCTGAGAATAACTGCGCGAAATCTGTCCGTAATAGATCTTGAATCCACTCAGTCCTGTCAGCGCGGAACCGTCTGTTCGCTGAATCGGCGCAGTCCAACTCAAGGTTGCCGAGTTGCTCGCAACGGGCGGGGCGGGATTTACCTGAATTGAAAACGCCGCGAGACTGGCTGTCAATGCCCCGTCGGATACGGAAATCGTTACATTACTGAATGTTCCAACATTGCTTGCTGCAGGCGTTCCGCTCAACGCGCCGGTCGAAGCGTTGAAAGTCGCCCATGAAGGCTTGTTCGTAATCGAAAAGGTCAATGCATTGCCGTCTGGATCTGCACCGGTAGGCTGGAAACTGTAGGCATTAGGAACAGTAACGGACAACGACGGGGTGCCACTGATTGTTGGCGCTCTATTAGCCACCGGCGCTGACAACACCTGAATCGAAAACGGAACCAAATTCTGCACGTTGGTGCCGTCACTAACGTTAATCGTAACATTGGCGAAATTCCCGACGTTTGCACTTGTCGGCGTGCCACGCAACATACCGGTCTGAGCATTAAAAGCCGCCCAAGCGGGTTTGTTCGCGATCGCAAATGTTAACGCAGCACCTTCGGGATCAGATGCAGTTGGCTGAAAGACGTACTCCGTCTGAGCGACAACAGACGTCGGTGGCGATCCTGAAATGGACGGTGGCTGATTGACCGCGGGCTGGGGCTTCGTAGTCGAAGCTGGGGCGCTGTCCCCGCCACATGCTGCCAACATCGCGCTCAGGACTGCTAGCAACAAAAATCGGCCTATAGATTGCGACACTGTGACCTCGACTATTACCAGCGCAGAAACAAGTAAATGAGCGGAAGCAATGACCCGTTTTGCACGACCACATCGCTCGCTTGCGACTTGGCTTTTTGGCCAGAATTCGCAGCCAACCAAAACGATGCGACTAAACTCGAAGCAAACTATGCTAGAAAAAGCTGCATTAGGGAATGTCTCAGATTGCCGACGATTGGCAATGGCGATGAGACAACAGTCACAATTGGAGAAATCTTCCGTTTGCCTTGTGACCTGCGTCCGATTTCGCCGGAACTGCGACGTCACCCCCGCCTGGCAGTGACGTGTCAGCCGGTTTTTGTCGCAGCAATTACCGCGACAGCGACGCCCCACGGACGCTGGCCTACGGGAATTCTCACGATTTCCGCAAATGTAGCGGTATCAATCACAGAGACGTCGTGAGTCGGGCCATTTGCGGTATACAAAATTTTGCCGTCCGGAGTCAAAGCTATGCCCCAAGGCCTGCCACTGATCGCCACACTTCGCATGGTGCGCCGCATCACTGCATCTATTTCCACAACGCGCCCACCTCTGCCGGTGGTCACGTAAAGTTTTTTGCCATCCTTTGTGACGACGATTCCCATTGGCAATGTGCCTGGAAATGGGATTGCGATAGTCGCAACTACAGACAATGATGAAAGCTGAATGACGCCGACAGTTCCATCAGCCTCGTTTGTCACGTAGACAAAGCTGCTATCGGGCGCAAAGGCCAGGCCACGAGGGCGTCGGCCAACTCGCAGGCTTCGAACAACAGTCAAATTGTTGGTCTTGACCAGTGTGACGAGGTTATCGGACTCAGAGGTTACAGCTGCCCATTGGCCGTCAGGACTCACCGCAACACCCTCCGGTTCATCGCCCACGGGTATTTGCGACACGACAGTGCCGCTGTTAACGTCGAGCACAACCAGCTTGCCCGTATCCTCACTCGCAACAAAGAGTCGCGCACCATTGGCATCTAACGCCATTTGCTCAGGATCGGAAACGCCATGAAGGATTTCCAACACCCGCCGCGACGAGATTTCAATGATCGCAATTCCATCCGCAACCTTGTCCGGCGACGGCAGGGTTGCCGGGTCTACACCTGGCGGCACCAGCGGGGAGCCACTAAGGGCAACGACTAACAGTTTGGCGTTAGGAGAGACCTGCAAACCGCGAGGTCTTTTGCCTAGTGAAATGGTAGAAACCACCCTGTTCAGTACCGGGTTGATTTCAGACACGGTGCCGGAAGTTTCGTTACTGACAAATACTCGATAGTCTGAAACATGAGCGGGCGCAGTGCGTTCACCGCAGCCGACCAGTACCGCCGAAAAAAAAGCTGCTACCAGCAACAGTACGCGATTGGTCACCGTTTTTTTACTTCACAGGTTGTCGCATCGTGCGGCAGGCTGAACGAATAAAGTACATTGCCCGCGACGGCTGCGATGAATTGCGTGCCACCCGCCTCGTAGGTAGCCGGACCCGTGTTTGTCAGGCCGCCGGGATTGAATTGCCACAGGACCTTGCCGCCATCCGCATTCAGAACGACGTATCGATTTTCGCAGCCGCCAAACACGATACCGCCGTCGGTCGAGAGTAGACCGCTGATGCGAGAAAATTGGTGAAAATTGTTTTGATCCCATCGCGTTGACCATACAGTTTCTCAGTGTCCGGATTGATTGCCTTGATAGCCATTTCGGCAGGCTGATTTCGCGCCAAACGGGTAGTGCCGCCCATAGTAATCTGTCCGGGCTTGAAATCCATGGGTAACGAGAAGTACTGGGTTGCGGCATCCGCCGTGGGAACAAAGTGTAGGTGCCGCTTTGGGTCATATGACGGCGGCCACCAATTGTTACCGCCGTGCATTCACGGCCATACCAGCGACCCGGCCTCAGAGGGTTCGGCCTTAGGGTCAGCAGCTGGCCTGCCTTTTTCATCGAACGATTTTAACCACGTCTGCTTGACTAATAGCTTCGCGTAAATAAATTTACCGGTCCGCCGATCAAGCGCATAATAAAACGCGTTTCGGTTGGCTAACAAAAGCGCCGGAATTTTCTCTCCGCGCCAATTAATGACCGCAGTCGACATATTCATGAACTGGACAATATTATTGCATCTCGAAAACCAAGGTGTGAGACTGCGTTCCTTGGTCGAGACGCACTGTACAGAAACTCCAGAGGCTAGATGACAGCACGCATGTCGGTTGGCGCCCTTTGGATGGTGCTTTTCAAACTGGTCGACCGCAGTCTCGGATTCATCAGCACGTTGATACTTGCGCGCCTGCTGGTTCCCAGCGATTTTGGGATCGTGGCGATGGCGACGTCGTTGATCGCACTGATCGACCTATTCAGCTCGTTTGGGCTCGACTCCGCATTGATTCAGCGGCGCAATGCGGATCGGGATGACTACAATACGGCTTGGACGCTCAACGCCCTGGCCGGACTCGGCGTCGGAGTCCTGATAGTCGCGGCCGCCATCCCCGCCAGCCTGTATTTTCGCGAACCGCGGCTCACGCCGGTTGCCATGTTGCTGGGTCTGTGTTCCGTCCTGCAAGGACTTGAAAACGTCGGCGTCGTGGATTTTCGGCGCAACCTGCAATTTCATCTCGAATTTCGCTACATGGCGGCGAAGAAATTCATCGCCTTCTGCTTGACCGTGCCGCTGGCGTTCTGGTTGCGCAATTACTGGGCGTTGGTGATCGGCATGATCCTCAGTCGGCTCGCAGTACTGGGGCTGAGCTACCTGGTGCACTCCTACCGGCCCCGTTTTTCATTGCGCTCGGTACGCCATTTGATGCATTTTTCGAAATGGCTGGTGATTCAAAACCTCATGTCGTTCGCGCGCGAACGCTCGCCGGACCTGGTCATCGGTCGGGTTGTTAGCTCGGCGGGCCTGGGAACCTTTGGCATCGCTTCGCAGATCGCGAGCATGCCGAGCACCGAACTGGTTGCACCGATCAATCGAGCCATTTTTCCGGCCTATGCAAAGCTCGCCGGGGATTTGCCGGAGCTGGGTCGACAGTATCTGGCCGTCATGGGTCTGATCGCGCTGCTGGCGGTTCCCGCGGTCGCAGGTATTGCGACAACCGCGCCCGAAATCGTCCTGCTGGCGCTCGGTCCCAAATGGACCGGCGCAATTCCAGTACTGGAAATTCTCGCGTTCTACGGCATAACACAAGTACTGCAGACCAATGCCTATTCAGCGTTCCTTGCGCTCGGCCGGCCCGATGTGTTCGCACGAATCAATTTCGTACACGCTGCCACGCAGCTGGTGGCGTTGCTGATTCTGACACCTGCGTACGGCATATTGGGAGCAGCGTGGGCATGCCTGCTGGCGGCAATTGTCGCGCTGCCTGTCAACTTCTACATGATCACGAAACGCTTGCATCTCAGGTATCGTCAGTTTATTG
Source organism: Gammaproteobacteria bacterium (assembly GCA_031414335.1). Lineage (GTDB taxonomy): Bacteria > Pseudomonadota > Gammaproteobacteria > Steroidobacterales > Steroidobacteraceae > UBA964. Next base: position 18,371 of record JANNVI010000016.1, read on the forward strand.
CAGTACTCTGGCGTCCCCTGCTGGCTGCCACCGTGATGTATCTCGTCAATCATCAGTTCCTGCGCATCGATACAACTACGGTGACCTCATCGCTGCAGGTCCTGCCAAATTTGTTGATCAGCATCGGCGCAGGCATCTTTGTTTACTGCGCCGGTATTGGAGTCGCCTGGTTGCTGTCCGGGCGTCCCGAAGGCGCTGAATCCTGGGTCCTGGCCGAGGGCGGGAAGCTGATCCGCAAGTTTGCGCAACAGGTAGGGATTTCCTTCTGACCCCACTATCAAGGGGTCGCTGCCACATCATCCGGTTCCGGTAACCGCAAGGCCGGTTGCCGGGCCACTACGGACCGCAGCACGGAACAAAGCCAAACGTTGCCAAATCCTGCCGCGAAACAACACCAGCATCGACAGCAGGTAGGTGGCTGCGCCGGCACCAATGGCGGATACGCAACGAATCATTGGCGACAGCGATTGCGGCTGCAGTTCACGACAGATCATAACGCCAATGACCATTAACGCGCAGCACACAGCGGCCGGAACAAGAGCGCCGAGCCAGCCTAACAATGATTCATCGACCGTACGCGTTCCAAGTATCAGTGCAGGGATGTTGGTCAGCGGATAAACGATTGCCCAGACCCACGCGATACCGACCAGGCCGTACTTGACGCCTGCGAAAAAGCACAGCGGCACTACCACTGCCGTGAGGAGGGTGCACCACATCTGCGCCCGGAACTGGCCGGTCCATACCATCAATTGCGAAATCAGCATTTGCGAATTGTTGAAGGCTGAGTAGATGCACAAGATTCGCATCGGCGTGACAACCGCGTCCCACTGCGGACCCAATGCGACCTGCACCACGAGATCAGCAGTTACGGCAAGACCAATCGCCATCGGCAAGGTCAGATACGATACCAGCTCAGTAAGCAGCAGAAAGTAGCGCCGCAGGGCAGGTCGATCCTGCTGTACCGTCGAGAATATTCCAGGGACGACCTTGGACACGACGCTGCCGACTTCCTGGATCGCCAGTGTCGAAAACGTGGTCGCAAACGAATAGGAACCCAGCAAATCCTTGCCCAGCGTGCGCCCGATGATTATCTGGTCCGCCGATGTAAATGCGTAAAAACCCATACGCGAAACAAGCATTCGCCAACCTTGCGTGAGCGGTTTTGCAATTTGCGCGAATTGGCGCGGCCAACCGATTGCGAATGGGCGCCACCAGACAAGCAACGCGGTCGTCGCGACGGCTCCCGCCAGTACGTTGTATACCAGAGACTTGAAACCCAGGCCCAGCGCCACGGCGATCACCAGCACGAGCTGCGTGACCGCTACTTGTACGAAATTGACGGCCGCCAGTTTGCCGAAGGCCAAATCACGCTGCAGCAATGCACGCGGCACAACCTGCAATGAGTCCGTGATCAGCAGCAGACTCATCAACCCAATGATCCAGGCAACTCTCGGTTCATGAAAAAACGCCGCTATGGGTTGCGCCAAGAGCGCAAAGCAGCTGCATAGGCCTACTCCCAGCAGCACCATCAATCCAGCGATCTGCGACTGCCGAACTCCGACGACGCTGCGATCCTGGACCAGCACTGAGTCCAGTCCGAAATCCTCCACCATGCGTGCGAAGCCGATGGACACGGTCGCCATGCTCACGAGGCCGTAATCCGATGGCGTCAGGACCCGAACCGCATACAATGTCGCCCCCCAGCTAACAATCTGGGCGAGCCAGCGCGAGGCAGCAGTCCAGGCGATACCACTTGCGAGCGCTCGATCCAGCGATTGGGCGTCGCTCATCTGGACGCGTCTTGCGGGTGATCGGCGGGTCGCAACCAGCTCTCTCGCATCGAACTCACGCAGATATCCATACACAAGCCATGCCGATTCTCCAGCAGCGTACGACCGCCGACGCACAATTTGGCTTCTTTGTCCTTGCCTTTGCGCGCCGACATCGCCTCGGGGTCGGTCGTGGAAGCATGCGTGTCGTTCGTCCGTGGCTGGCCGCGAAAATCCACCCCCTCTCGGCCATCGCTCGGCGGCGTTGGCCCATCCTTAGGTCTAATGCTCTTGGTACTCGCCCAGGCCTCGATCAGCGTGCCATCCACCGTCAGGTGTTCCGAGGACAGTACGTCGTGCTCGCGCGCTACCCGAACAACCGTATCAAAAAAGCGTTGCGCCAAATCCGCCTGCACCAGCCTCTCGCTCAACAGCGAGAAGTTCGACTGATCGATCCCCGCGTCATCGAGACTCATGTCCAGGAACCAGCGGAACAAAATGTTGTAGTCCAGCATCTGGCAGAACAGCCGATCCGAGCGCACCGAATACAGCGCCATCAACAGCTGGGCATCCAGCAGTCGCTCCGGCGCAATCGAGGGGCGGCCGGTCGTGGCGTAAAGCGCGTCAATCTGCGCCGACAAACCCTTCAAAACCCGATCTGTGTGCGCTTTAATGCTGCGCAGCGGATGCTCTGCAGGCACCCGCGACTCGGGCGGGAAATAACTGAACATCTGGCCCTGAGGATCCATTTGACCGAGCATCAGATTACTCTCCGCGTCCACTCGTTAGCTCCGATTTTACGCCGAGATCGTCCTTCCGTGCGTTTTGCGTCAAGCTGCTAGACATGCAGTTTGCGGGCGTGAAATGCTTCCGCATATCCGCTGGCGGCAGCACATTCAACACCGCGGATGCGAGCCAGCGCACAGAATGTCTGCGCTGTGAACCACGACCTTGAATGCTGCGACGGAAAGCATCGCAACAACATGTCTGCCTTGAATTGCACGTCGGCCTCGCTTGCCGCAACGAAGAAGTTCGGGTGCCCGAGATCACCCTCATACTTGGGAATCTCATATTCCAGAATCAAGTGCGATCGAAAGGTGTTCCACGTGAGTTCTGCAAGCACACGGTGATCCTGGTGGCGATCTTCGAGATGGTGGGTCAGCACCACTGCAGGCGCGAAGCGCTTCAATCGCTCGAAGGCATCTTTTATCTCACCGTACTGGTCCGGAAAGTAACTGCCACGGAATTCAAAGAAAATCACTTCGCTCGACGCCACGCCGGACAGTATCTCCTCTGCGGCCGCGCGCGACTCAGCCATCCGACCAGCTTCGCCGGCGAAAATCACCCAGACAAACCTAACGCTCGGAAATTCCCGCGCCCAGCGCCGCAGCGTTGCTCCGCAGCCAATTTCAATGTCATCGCAATGCGCGCCAATGCAGAGAATAGTGGCATCGTCGGCCAGTTCGATACTTACAGTCATGGCGTTGCAGTGCCCCTATGTCCGCAATTGAAACTCTGGTTCGTTAGCTGCATTATCGCGCATAGTAACGTTGCCCAGCAAACGCGAATTTTTCGATCGTGACAATACCACCGGCCAAACCGGCCCCCACATGTCTTGGATGACAACACCAAATGCGGACGGTACGGTCTCCTGCCGGTCATGTGCAAGTCGTTGCGAAGTGGTACGCGAGTGTTGCTGGATGACTACCAGCGCGCCGGTGAACAGGGAATCGCTGCGCGATGGCAGCCGCGATTCGGTTGCAGCTGGCCTGCATATGGCGATGATCAGCAATATGCCGTAGTGGACGTAGCTCACAACAATTGCGCTGCCAGCGAGGCGCCCCCGGCTGCGATCGAGTCAAGCGTCATCTGATCGATCCTGCCCCGACCGGCCATGGCGCGCCAACAAGTCATACAGCGTCGGTCGCGTCACGCCGAGTAGCTCAGCTGCGCGTGAGATGTTGCCATTCGTGACACTCATCGCCCGATCGATTGCATCGCGCTCTGCCCGATTGCGCATTTCCTTCAAATTGAGCGGCAACTGCTCGCTTGCCTGCGCACCCAAAGACAAAACGCGAGCCGATACCTGGGATTCGTCCCCGAGCAGGCAGGCTACTTTGACTTTGTTTTCGAGCTCGCGGACGTTCCCCGGCCATTCGTAAGCTAACAGAGCGGCTATCGCGTCATCGGTGAAGCCATGTTTCGCGACCCTGGCGCTGCTGCCAAATTTGCTTAAAAATGCCTGCGCAAGCGCGGAAATGTCGCCCGGTCGGTCTCGCAGCGCTGGCACCTTGATCGTCACCTCGCTGAGCCGGTAATACAGATCCTGCCGGAATTTCTGCTCCTTGATGAGCTGCTGCAGATCCTGGTTGGTCGCCGCAACAATTCGGACATCGACCGGTATTTCGTGTCTGCCGCCGACGCGCTCAATCACCTTGGCCTGCAGAAAGCGCAGCAGTTTCGACTGCAATGCCAATGGCATGTCGCCAATTTCATCGAGGAACAGTGTGCCCTCGTGGGCATACTCGACTTTGCCGGGCGTGGTCTTGGCTGCACCGGTAAACGCGCCTTTCTCGTAGCCGAACAACTCCGCCTCAAGCAGGTTTTCGGGTATCGCCGCGCAATTGATTGCCTGGAAACGCTTATTGCGCCTGCCGCTCAGGTTGTGAATTGCCCTTGAAAGCAGTTCCTTGCCGGTGCCGCTTTCTCCCAATACCAGAACCGACACGTCAGCAGGCGCGATCTTTTCGATGGTCCTGCAGACCTCTAGCATCACTCGATCTGCCACCACGATGCCCTCAAAACTGTCAGGCATGTCGCGAGTGCGCAGAAACTCGACTTCTCGTTCGAGACGCGCGATGTGAAAAGCGCGACTGACCATCAGTCGCAGAGCATCAACATCCACCGGTTTTTCGTAGTAGTCATATGCACCTTTGGAAACAGCGCGCACTGCACTGTCGCGATGCTGGTTGCCGGTGACCACGATCACCTTGGTCCTCGGCGCGATGTCGAGAATCTCCGAAAGCGTTGCAAATCCTTCGCTGGTACCTTCGGCGTCGGGTGGTAAACCAAGATCCTGCAAAACAACAGCTGGTTCAAGTTTGCGCAAAGCGGCCAATGCTTCGCCGCGATTTTCGGCGAACGCGAGCTCAATGCCCTCAAAACACCACCGCAATTGCGACCTCAGACCAGGATCGTCCTCGACAATCAGCAAACGGCGCAGCGGTGCTTCAATGGTCATATTAGCTACCCCGCCAGTCGCGCGACCGCGCCAGCCTCTGCAAAGGGGAATACCAGTGTGACGCGCGTGCCGCTGCCAGGCAGCGAGAACACTTCGACACTGCCGCCGAGCGCGCGCATGTACTCCCGAATTTGGTAGGCACCGATTCCCATACCGCGCGCGCCCTTGGTCGTATCGAACGGCCTGAATAGGCGGTCGCGCACAAAGGCTTCGTCCATCCCGGTACCATTGTCGACTACGCGAACAATCGGACAGCCGCCATCGCGACTCACTTCAATGCTGATGTCACCCGAGGCGGGCGTGGCATCCTGTGCATTGCTCACCGCGTGTTCGAGTACCGCTGCCAGGCGCTCGTAGTCCGCGATCACGGCCGACCGGTCCTTGATCGAGAGTCGCGGTACTGGCGCGCGCGTCCCACAGCGCACCGCGACCCGCTCTACCAATGCAGCCAGGTCCACAGGCTGCGGAACGTCAGCGGCCTCCCGGGTTGTCAGTTGCGCAATCAGCTTTGACATGCGTTCTGCCGACATCGCCAGCGTCTTCATGGCGTCGTCGACAAACTCGGGATTGCGCTTGTGGCGTGCAGCATTTTGTACAATCAGTCCCAACTGGGCTGCAAGGTTCTTAAGGTCGTGCATGACAAACGCCGTCATACGGTGGTACGCCTCGAACTGGCGAGCTTCCGCCAATCGGACATCTGCATCCAGTTGGGCAAGATGCGCGGCGACCTGGCGACCGGCGATTTTCAATAGATCGCGATCTTCGAAAGTGAGTTCACTCAAATCGGCAGGGCGGTCCAGAACCAGCCAGCCGTAGAGTTCATCGATATGGAGCAGCGGCACGATCAAGGCGTCCGCGGGCACGTCCGCCGGAATATCCTCGAATCGCAGCCCGTCGTATATGGCTGGTTTACGAGCCAGTTCACGCACGTCGATCAGCCAGCCCGCGCGGACCAGGAATGCGGCCAGCGAAATCGAGGCCGGTGCCTGCTCTTGAATCAGAGTCTCAACCGGAACTGGCCAGATCGCCCGGCGCTCAAAATTGCGCTCCGTCACGTCCCGCGTCCACAGCACGCCTTTCGGGCTACCGACGATTTGGCCAATGGCCCGAATCGCATTTTGCTGAGCTGCTTCGACTGTGCCGGTGCCCGAGAGCGTCCGAATGAAACGCTGCCACTCGAGGCGATAGTCGTAGCGATTGCGAAAGAAGTGGGTACTGATGAACACCATCAGGCGTCGACGCAGGTTGGCGGAAAAAACAATGAGCACCAGGACCAGCAAGGCACCAACTGTAAAAAGCGCCTGCGACAACCGCGCCCAGCGGTTGTCCAGGCTGTTAAGCGCCCAGCCGCCCAAGCTCATTAACAGCAAGTACGCACCTACAAGCACGCAAGAAGTGCTGTAGAAAATGACATGCCGCGATACAAACAGACCGACCGACCAAGCGGGCATCTGCCGTGCGCCTTGCGCAATTGCCAGCGCGCAAAGTACTAACAGAAATCCAAGAGCGGTCCAGGTCTCCACGGTCACTCTGGCCATCAGAAATGCTTCAGCATATAGGACCAGCGACATGACAAAGATGCCGCCGACCCCGACACTGAACCAACGAATGCCGGGCAATGCCGCCACCGTCGCATTGCGATACATCTGTTCAACCGCAAGCAAACCCAGTGCTGCGAGCAATAGGCCGCAAACGACCACGCCGCGCACCAATTGATCGTGGACCGCAGGTGACAACGGCAACGCGCTGACAATGGCGCCGAGCAACACAACCGCTGGCCCGGCCCATGTCAGCAATCCCACGAACCATTTAGCCTGTGACTGCGCCCGGGCGGACGGCACAAATTGCCACAGCCAGATTGCTAACAATACCGCACATGACAAGCAGGCCACGTAGGCGCTCGCGAGCCCGGTGCGGCCAATTCCGACGGCCGCAACTGACCATGCGCACGTCGCCAGAGACGCGATCTGCAAGCGCTTTTCGTGCGCTCCAAAATTATGTCGCGATGGCCTCAACATCAGTGCCAGAATCGCAAACGCCAAGGCACACAACCCAAAGCTAACAAAAATAAGCGCGTATGGCATGAACTACCTGGCCCCCTTGCTGAGCAGCACAGTCTCCACCGTCTGCAGCAGGATCAGCACATCGAACATCAGCGTTTGGTTCTTGATGTAGTACAGGTCGTACTGCAATTTCTCGATCGCGTCCTTTTCTGAGGCGCCGTAGGGATAGCAAATTTGCGCCCACCCGGTAATCCCAGGCTTGACCCAGTGCCGTTCGCGGTAATACGGAATACTGGCGCTCAGTTGTTCGACGAATTCTGGACGCTCTGGCCGCGGGCCTACAAAACTCATGTCACCGCGCATGACGTTGAGAATCTGCGGCAATTCGTCGATACGCGTCTTGCGCATCACTTTTCCTACGCGTGTGATGCGCTGGTCGTTGGCGCTCGCCCACTGCGCCCGGCCGTCGCTCTCCGCGTCGGCATGCATGCTGCGGAACTTTAGTACATCGAAAACGCGGCCAAACATGCCGACGCGCTTTTGCCGATAGAGAACGTGCGCTGTCAACCCGTCTTCGAATTTGATCGCCAGTACCGCCAGCACCAGCAAGGGCCAAATCACAACCAACAAAAGCGCCCCCACCAGCAAGTCAAAGACTCGACTGGTCACTCGCCGCATCACATGCCGCCGAAACCCAGCAGAGAAAATCAACCAGCTGGGATGCAGTACATCGATCCGCACACGCCCTGTTTCGCGTTCGAGAAAACTCACGACCTCGGTGATATCGATGCCGGCCAGGCGGCAGTCCAGCAATTGATCGACTGGAAAACTCCGCCGGCGGTCGTCCATCGCCACCACGATTTCATCAATGTCCAGGTCGTTGCAGAGGTGCAATAACGATCTTGGCTGGTCCACCAGGCGCTCCTCAGAGATGGTGGTTGTCTCGCCGTCTGGCCTGACGAATCCGATCAGTCTGAAACCCCGCTGGTCGGCGCGCCGTCGCAATTGCGCAATACTCTCGGCGCGCAATCCGTTGCCAAACACCAGCACACGACGCCGGAACGTGTCCTCCTCCAGGATGCGTCCGAAAATGATTCGGACCATACCCGCTGCAACCGTGCACATCGGCACCTGGGCCAGCAGGTCAATTGGCCCCAGGGTCAACGCATCATGGATTGTTGAGTCGAGAACCCAGGCTGCGGCACTACCCAAGGCGCTTGCCAACAGGATGCGCAACAACGCGCCCGGGGTGCGCTCGCGAAAACGGCGGCTAAACATGCCAAAAGCCAGCATGGCGATTAGGGTCGGGACGGTAACAATCAAAGCCGTGCCAGCCAGCGCCCCTGTATCCACCTGAGGGTGCAGGAAACGAAGGCCAGAGTAGGACGTCAGCCACAAGACCATGCCCTCGCAGACCGCCAGGACCACGAATGGCAGATGGACATAATGCGAGAAAACCTTGACCTGCAAGCTGAGAAACCGAATTCACGCGGCGAATAGGCCGAATGTCGCAATTCTATACAGTCAGGTGACGGAAAATCTTACAACTTGTCAAAAATGCGAGAAAGTACCGATGGCGTCCCCAAGGGGATTCGAACCCCTGTCGCCGCCGTGAAAGGGCAGTGTCCTAGGCCTCTAGACGATAGGGACGCAAAGGCTGCGAAGCCCGAGGAAACTAGAGGTACTCGGCCCGCATCGCAAGTCGGCTGCCGGCGCGCAACCGCAGCGTGTCCTGCTGGCCGCGTGCCTGTAGCGATCCGGAGTAACGCCCCGCCGGAAACGCCGACGCCCTCGGCGAATTCGAAACCCGCCGAGGGCGCCAGGAACGCTTCGACTCGCAGGCTACTGCTTCGGAATCGTCACCACGCGGGCTTCGTTGATCAGGCCGCGCTCCATCAGTGCGTTGGCAGCCTTCTCGGCGTCCGCCGCGGTGCCCCAGCGGCCCAGTACCACTCGGTACATCGTGGTGCCGGCATCGCGGAACGGCATCACCATGCCGGGCAGCGTGGTGTCTCGCGACAGGCGGTCCTTCTCGCCACGCGCGCGGTCCGCATCCAGGAACGACGCCACGCCGACGCCGAAGTGCGTCGCGCGCTCGCTGACGCTGGCCGCCGGTGCGGGCTCGGCGGGCGGGTTCGGGGTTGGGCGGCTCGGCACGGGTGTGTCGGAAGTGGGCTCGAAGTCATCTGTTGACGCTGCGGGCGTCACACGTGCCGCGCGTCGCGTCGTCTCGACGCTGTTGGGCGTCGATGCGGTGCGCAGAGCGTTGGTCCGGTGGGCGGATTCGACTTCACGCTTCAGCGAATCGATCAGCGCGGCGGTGGGATCCTGCGTGTCGGGCGTCAGCAGGGCACCGCCCTGATCCACGTTGCTGCCGGAAGCCGCGTGGCTGCCCGCTGCACCGCGCAGGAACGGAACGTCGATCGCACCGAAGCGCTGCATCAACACCAGCATGATCACGAGCGTGGCGAGCACGCTCACGCCGATCAGGATACTGCGCACCGGTGACGCCGGGCCGGACTCCTCGCGCGACAACTCCCGCTCGAGACGTTCGCGCAGGCGCGGCGGCAGGCCGGTCAGGTCGGGCTGGCTGGCAGCGGCAGGGCCAGGGCTCGGCATGGGCTGCGGACCGTTCGCACGCGGCATCTGCATGGGCATCGGAATCGGAGCGGGCGGCGCAGACGTCGTCGGCGCGGTAGCGAAGCGCGGGCGAGCAGCTGCCGGAGGCGGCGGCGGAGGCTGCGGTGGGAGCTCAGAGGAGCGACGCATCGCGGCCAGCAGGCCCTTTGAGATCTCGCCGCGCTCGCGCGCGACGTAGGTTTCTTCCGGAGCCGGGGGAGCCGGCGGCGCAGGCCGCGAGGGAGCCGGGGGCTCTTGTGCGCGGGCGGACGCGGGCTGCGGCAACGGCGGCCACACGGGCGCTGGCGGAGCCTCTTGGCGCGGAGCGGGAGGCGGCGGTGCAGGCGCGGCTGCCAGCACAGGACGCGGAGCCGGAGGAGCGGGCGCCGGCGCCGGCACCACGTTCGCTTCGGTCGGCCTCATGCTCGGGCTCGACAGCACGCTGCGGAAGTCGCCTTCCTGCGCGACCGCGACGACATGCGCCAGCGTCACAGAGGGGGAGTTGTCGGCATAGGCGGCGATCAATGCTGACGACGCCAGCGTGTTGATCTCGCGCGGGATGCCATGCGTCAGACGGTAGACTTCGCGGCACGTGTCGGTGGGGAACACGATCGCGCCATTGCCACCGGCGACGTTGATGTGATGATGGATGTAGCCGAGCGTCTCATCGGGTGACAGCGGATTCAGCCGGTAGTGCACGGTGATGCGCTGGCGCAACTGGCGCAGCTCGTGGCGCGCCAAGTGGGCTTCGAGTTCGGGCTGCCCCACCAGGAAGATCTGCAGCAGCTTGTCGCCCTTGTGCTCGAGGTTCGACAACAGCCGGATCTCCTCGAGCAGGTCCATCGACAGGTTCTGCGCTTCGTCCATCATGAGCACGGCGTGCTCGCCGCGCGCACGCACGGTGATGAGGCTCTTCTCCAGCATGACGAGCAGCGCGGGCTTGCTGGTGCCGGGCTGGACCTCCATGCCGAAGCGCAGGCAGATCTCCTCCAGCAACTCCTGGCGCGTCAGGGATGAGTTGGTGATCAGCGCGACGGCCACGCGATCGCCCCACTCGTTCAGAGCGTCATAGAGCGATGTCGTCTTACCCGTGCCGACCTCGCCCGTGATGAGCAGGAACGGCTCGCGGTTCTCGATGCCGTAGCGCAGGTGGGCTCGCGCCTCCTGATGCTCACGGCTCGGATAGACGAACTTGAGCTGGTGGCCGGCGGGGAAGGGGTTCTCACGCAGGCCGAAGTGATGTTCGAACATCGCTCGTTCCCAAAGGGTGGGACTTCCATGTGCAGACCGCCCGGGGGATTATCGGCCGGGCCCGGGGCAGGCTTGCGCCCTGTCTTCTTGGGAGGAGGGGGCCTCGAAGACACCCGAGATGCTCGGGAATTTCGCGCTATTTCTGAGCGGGCAGCAGGTCGCCGATCGAGAACAGCGAGGTGAAGGGGTAGCCGCGTTGCTGGAAGATCTGCTGCGCGCCCTGCTCGCGGTCGACGACCGCCAATACGCGCACCACTTCGGCCTTGTAGGACTCCGCGGCCTCGGCGGCGATCAGCGCGCTCTCACCACTGGTGATGACGTCGTCCAGGATGGCGACACGCTTGTGACCGGCGAGGTTGCCCTCGACCTGCCCGCGCGTGCCGTGGTCCTTGGTGGACTTGCGCACCAAGAAGCCCTCGAGCGGCTTTCCGGCCTCGTGGCTCCACCACATGATGCCGGCCACCAGCGGGTCCGCGCCCAGCGTGAGCCCGCCGATCGCGGTGACCTCATCCTGTTCCAACTGCTCCCAGAACAGCTTGGTGATGAGCTTCAAGCCTTCGGGGTGCAGGCTGGTCTTGCGCACATCGATGTAGTAGTTGGACGTCGCACCGGAGCTCAACACGAACTCGCCGAATCGCATGGATCGGTCGAGGAGCATCTGGCGCAGCCGGTCACGGTCGTTGGTGTTGGGCATGTTCTCCGCGCTCGTGTTCGAATAGAAGTCAGGGGGTTGGAGTCGCGGCCCCTTGATTGAAGAGGGGTGCCGCGCATCTCAGCCGTGGAGTCTCGCGGGCGGGCTCGCGCCCGTCAAGGGGCGCTCGGCGGCCGGACGCTCTCGGAAGGCGCACCGAGGTTGCCCGAATCTCGCGCGGCCCAAGCCCTCGGCCCACCATCCCAGGGGCATTGCGGGCTGGCGGCCCCACCCCGGGGTGGCTACCATTAGAGTACCGGGGCGCAATCATCCCCGCCCGATCCCGAGGAATCCCACCCAGTCCATGCGCCTTCCGACACCTCGATCTCGCCTGCACTCGATCCGCCTGCTCGTCCTGTTCGCCCTGTTCGTTGTCTCGCCCATGCTGGCGAGCGAGGCCCGGGCGGCACTCGACCTGCCCGTGTGGACACCCGGCTCCAACGTCCAGGCGCCCTGTTACCGCGGCGACGTGCTCGAATTGCGACTGTCCCCTGCGGCGGCGCGCGCCGTGCTGCCACGCCGAGCGGGCCCGACACTCGCGCGTACCACGCAGCGGCTCGGACTCACCCGACTGGATGCGGTGGCGGCCGACGTGGGGGCGGTGGCGTTCGAGCCCGAGTTCCGCGCCGAGACCGCACCCGCGTCGGACGCCGACATCGACTTCACGGCGTTCCAGCTCGTGCATCTGGCGCCGGGTTCCGACCTCGAGTGGGCGCTGTCACGACTTCGCGCACTTCCCGAGGTGTCGAGTGCGGACCCTATCGCGCTCCTGCCCGTGTCCGCACTTCCCAGCGACTCACTCGTGTTCGCGACCTACTGGCTCTATAAGGACCAGCCTGTGCGCACCGACACCCGTGCTCCCGAGGCATGGCTCGCCGAGAGCGGCGACACCAGCATCGTGATCGGCATCCTCGATACCGGCGTGATCCCGTATCACCCCGATCTGGGCGGACGCGCGCTCGAGCGCGGCAACCTCTACGTGAACTGGGTCGAGCGCGCGGGCCTGCCGCTCGTCGACGACGACGGCAATGGCTACGTCGATGACTTAGGCGGCTGGGACTTCGTCTCGTTGGGCGCGGGAGCGGCCGCAGGTGAAGACGCGCACGACGAGGACAACGACCCCAACGACTACGGCGGCCATGGCACCGCGGTGGCGGGGATCATCGGGGCGATCGCCGGCAACGGCATCGGGCTCGCCGGCGTGGTGCCGAATGTGCGCATGATGCCGCTGCGCATCGGCTGGCTGCAGTCGGGCGGCTTGCCACCGGCGGGCCTGATCGACATGAGCTACGCCGCCGCGGCCATCCGCTATGCGACTCGCATGGGAGTGTCGGTCATCAACTGCTCGTGGCAGTCGCAGAACACCGGCGGGCTCGATGCCGCCGTCAGCGCGGCGACGCGTGCCGGCATGATCATCGTCAACGCCTCGGGGAACTTCGGCACGCCCTTCACCTACCTGGGTCAGCGCGAGGACGTCATTTCGGTAACCGCCACGGATTCGACCGACGCCGTATGGTCGGGCGCGGTGCGCGGGCCGTGGGTAGACCTGGCGGCGGCGGGCGTGATCATGACTTCGACCATGATCCAGCGACTGTCGACCAGCGATAGCCTGACGTCGCGCACGCCGACCTACCGGAGTTTCATCAACGGCACGTCGTTCGCGGCACCGCAGGTGGCGGGCGCGGCGGCCCTGGTGCAGGCGCAACGCCTGCATCAGGGGCTCCGCCCGCTGACGCCGATGGGCATGAACCTGCGCCTGCGAGAGACCGCCGACGGTATCGCGGCGCAGAACACCTCGATCACGGGCTACGGCACCGGGCGGCTCAACCTCGAGCGCGCGCTCACCGACGTGCGCCACTCGCTGGCCGTGCGCACACGCGCGCGCAGCCTTGGGCCCCCCGTGATCCTGCACTACAACACCGGTCGCACGGTCGTCGTGTACGCGATGAGCGATCGCTCGCTGCTGGCGTTCGACGGCGCGACCGGCGACACGCTGTGGACGCGAACGCTGCCGGCGATCCCGACCGGGCAGCTTGCGGCGGCCGACTTCGGATTGCCAACCGGCGTGCTCATCGTGGCCGGCACCACATCGGGCACGGTGTTCGCCGTGCACGATGACGGGCGCATCGCACAGGGCTGGCCGCAGAACCCGGGCGGCGGCACCAACATGAGCGCCGGCGCGCTCATCACCGATGTCGATGGCGACCTCGTGCCCGACATCGTGGCGGGTGGCAACACCATCGGCACGGGACGCATGTTCGCGTGGAACGTCACGGGCGTTTCGCTCCAAGGTTTTCCGTTCGATGCCGGCGTGGGCGGGCTCACGGCACCAGCGGCCGCAGATCTCGACGGCCAGCCCGGAGCGGAACTC
>JANNVI010000017.1:0-78701 GCA_031414335.1 Gammaproteobacteria bacterium
CAGCACCGCCACCGGCGGAAACGTCTGGCCAATGTTCACCAGGCTGCGCGACAGCGGCAGGAATTCCTTGCCGCCCGGGCGCGTGACCAGGATGCCGAGTCCCACCGCGACCAGGCTGCTCGCAATCGCCGCGACACAGACGGTGCCGAGATGGGCTAACGCCAGTGTCAACAGGTCGCCCTGATCGTAGATCGGCGGCGCGCCGAATTGCGTCAGCGGCGCGAACAGCGGCGCAAATGTCTGCGGCGTCCATAGAAACGCCACCAGCGCAGCGAGTGCCGCCAGGCGCAGCGCGGCGATGACGAAGCGCATCAGGCCGAGCGCCCGCGCGCGAGGATGGCGGCGACGCTCAACTGCCCGATGGGCTGGCCGGCGGCATCTAACACCGTTGCGCCCTCGGCGCCGCGCCATACCAGTTCCGACAGCACTTCGCGCAGGCTGGCGGACGCAGCGACCTGCGGTCCCGCGGCCGTGCCGGCGAGTGCGGCCTCGCCAGCCGTGGTCAGCGACAGCAGGCGCAACGCGCGATCCGAGGTGCCGATCATGCGCGCCACCAGCGGATCGGCGGGTGCGCGCAGCAGCTCGGCAGGGCGGCCCGACTGCAGCACGCGGCCGGCGCTCATCACCGCGACCCGATCGCCCAGCCGGAACGCTTCGTCGATGTCATGCGTGACCAGCACGACGGTAGTGCCGAATTGCCGCTGGATCGCGAGCAGGTCATCCTGCGCCTTGTTGCGGATGATGGGATCGAGCGCACCAAACGGCTCATCCATCAGCAGCAGCGCGGGTTCCGCGGCCAGCGCGCGCGCCACGCCGACCCGCTGCTGCTGGCCGCCGGATAACTGGTGCGGAAACTTGTGCGCGAAGTTTGCGGGTTCCAGGTCCAGTGCCTCCAGCAGCGTCGTGACCCGCGCCGCGATCCGCGCCGCCTCCCAACCTAACAAACGAGGCACGGTCGCAATGTTGTCGGCGACGCTGCGATGCGGAAACAGGCCATGGCCCTGGATCACGTAGCCGATGCGCCGGCGCAGCAGGTGCGGCGGTTCCTGCGCCGCGTCCTTGCCATCGATCAGAATCCGGCCACTGCTCGGTTCGACCAGCCGGTTGATCATGCGCAGCAGCGTGGTCTTGCCGGAGCCCGAGCTGCCGACAATCGCGCAGATGGAATTGCGCTCGATGTGCATCGACACGTCGTCGACCACGGTCGTGGCGCCATATTGCTTGCTAACGTGGTCGATGGTGATCATCGCGGCACCCGGTCGATGGTTTCTATGAAGGCGTCCAGCAGCACCGCGACGCCAAACGAGATCGCGATGATGGGCAGGGTGCCGAGCAGCACCAGGTCGATCGCGGCCTGGCCGATGCCCTGGAAGATGAAGGCGCCGAGACCACCGGCGCCGATCAGCGCGGCAATCGCGACCAGGCCGATATTCTGCACCAGCACGATGCGGATGCCGGTGAGGATCACCGGCAGCGCCAGCGGCAGCTCGACGCGCGCGAGAATCTGGCCCGCGGTCATGCCCATGCCGCGCGCCGCGAGCACCGTGCTGGGCGAGACGCGGCCCAGTCCCGCGACCATGTTAGCGACGATCGGCAGCAGCGAATACAGGAACAGCGCCACGACTGCGGGCGCCGCGCCAATGCCCTGGATGCCTAACGCGGCAGCGGTCGGCGACGCAGCGGCGAGGGCGGCGAGCGGTACCATCAAAATGCCGAACAATGCGATCGCAGGAATGGTCTGGATGAAGTTCAGGGCGCCGAGCACGCCTGCGCGCAGCCAGGGCACGCGGTGGCACAGGATGCCGATGGGCGTCGCGACCAGCAGCGCGGCGGCCAGCGATCCGAGCGCCAGCAGCAGATGCGTGCGCAGCTCGCGGCCGAAGCGCTCGGCATTGACGGCGTACTCGCGCATCATCGACAGGTTGTCGAACAGCCCCGCCGCGAACGCGCCGCTCAGCGCAGCGATCACCAGTGCTAACAACAGCACGCGCTGGGCGGGCCTCGGCTGCAGCCGGGTCACGGCATCGGTGGCTACCAGCGCGAGGCTCACCAGCAGCAGCCAGAAACCGGATCCGGGCGCGACCCGCACGACCTGGTTGCCCACCGGTGTCAGCGCATTGCAGGCGGCCGCAATCGCCCAGGCCAGCATGATGATGCCGAGCAGCGCAGCACCGAGCCGCAACCCGGCATGACGGCTCCACAGCGCCGCGGCCGCGACCAGGATCCACGCCACGAGGCAGGCGAGTGCGGCCGGGGTCGTCAGCACCTCGAGCAGCACATGCGGGACGCCCGGCACGATGCGGTTGCTCTTGAATACGACGAACGGCAGCCACAGCAGCGCCACCAGCCCGCTGCCTGTTAGCACCAGTCCCAGCCGGTCGGGTCGCAGTCGTTGCAGCATTTATTTCAGCAAACCCTTGCGCTGCAGGTAATCGGCGGCGACGGCCTGCGCCGATTCTCCATTGATCTGCACGCGCGCATTGAGCTCCCGCAAGGTGTCCGCATCGAAGCTGGTCATCAGCGGCGCCAGCAAGGCGCGAATTTGCGGATTGGCCGTGAGCACCGCTTCGCGAATGATCGGCACGGGCGCGTAGATCGGCTGGTCGTGGCGGTTGTCTTCCAGGATGACCAGGTTGGCGGCGGCGATGCCGCCGTCCGTGCCGTACACCATCGCGGTGTTGATATCGTTGGTGCCGGCCGCGGCCGCGGCGATGGTGGCCGTGGTTTCACCGCCGGCGAGCACGATCTTCTGGTCGGATCGCAGATGGAAGCCATAGGTTTTCTCGAGCGAACGCAGCGTCCCGGCATTCGCGAACTCGGCCGAACACGCGAGCACCACCGCGCCGCCGCCCGTCACCCAGCGCGCAAAGTCGCTCATGGTCTTCAGGCGCTGGGCGCTCGCGACGTCACGCCGCACCGCCAGCGCCCAGGAATTGCTGGCGTTCGCCGGCGTCAGCCAGACGATGCGATTGGCCTCGTAGTCCAGCCGGGCGCCAAGTTCATAGCCCTGGCGCAGGTCTTTCCACACCGGGTCCGCCGGCCGGTTGAAAAAGAAGCCGGCATTGCCGGTGTATTCGACGTAAATGTCGATTTCGCCCGCGATCAGCGCCTTGCGCACCACCGGAGTTGCGCCGAGTGTGGTGCGGTCCACCGTCGGAATGCCGTGCGCCTGCAGTACCAGCCGAATCATCTGGCCCAGCATTGCCGATTCTGTCGACAGCTTGGAGGACACGACCACCGCGGCCTGCAGTGGCAGCGCGGTGAGCAGCGCGAGTGCCGCGCCCAGCCAGCGGGCCTTTGCAGGTTTCATCATTTCGCAGCTAGGGTCGCGCTTGAGGGTCCGGGCGTCAAGCTGCGCCCCTGTGTCGCCTGGAACGAAACGCTATGATGGCGCGCGAAAACAGGGATGGCTTATGAATAGTTCTGCACGAGCCGTGGTTATCGGTGGTGGTGTGGTCGGCGCCAGCGTGCTCTACCACCTCGCGAAGATCGGCTGGACCGATGTGATGCTGATTGAGAAGAGCGAGCTGACCGCCGGCTCGACCTGGCATGCGGCCGGCGGCATGCACACGTTCAACGGCGAGGCGAACATTTCGCGCCTGCAGAAATACACCATCGATCTCTATCGCGAGATCGAAGCGCTGTCGGGCCAGTCCTGCGGGCTGCATCCTAACGGCGGCCTGATGCTCGCGGCGACCCAGGGCGAGCTCGATAGCCTGAAACTCATCTGTTCGCGGGCGCGCTACCTCGGCATGGAAACGCAGATGATTTCCATGACGGAAGCGCAGCAATTGAATCCGCTGATCGACCCGAGCTATTTCTGCGGCGCCCTGTGGCGCGCCGACGGCGGACATTGTGATCCGTCCGGCACGACCCATGCCTACGCGAAAGCCGCGCGCCAGCTGGGCGCATCGGTCGAGCGTTTTACGCGCGTGCTGTCGCTGACGCAGCGGCGCGATCACTCCTGGGACGTGCTGACCGACAAGGGCAGCGTGCACGCCGAGCATGTGATCAATTGCGCGGGTCTGTGGGCGCGCGAAGTCGGCCACATGGTGGGCATCGAGCTGCCGGTGCTGGCGATGGAGCATCATTACCTGATTACCGAGGACCTGCCGGAGATCAAGGGCCGCGACCGCGAAGTCGTCAACACGACCGATTACGCGGGCGAGATCTACCTGCGCCAGGAACGCGGCGGCATGTTGATCGGCACCTATGAACCCAACGGCATTCCCTGGGCACCGATCAAGACCCCGGATGATTTCTCGATGCAGCTGCTGCCCGATGACTTTGCGCGGCTCGCGCCATACTTCGAGGTAGGCTTCAAGCATTTCCCGGCGTTAGGTCGCGTTGGAATTCGCAAAGCAATCAACGGCCCATTTACCTTCGCCCCTGACGGCAATCCGCTGGTCGGGCCCGTTCGCGGCCTGAAGAACTTTTGGGTGGCCTGTGGCGTGATGGCCGGCTTCAGCCAGGGTGGCGGCATCGGTCTCGTGCTGTCGCGCTGGATGGCGCAGAACGATCCCGGGCAGGACATCATTTCCATGGACGTGGCGCGCTTCGGCAGCTTCGCGACGCCGAAGTACACGGCCATCAAGGTGCCAGAGAACTACGCGCGACGCTTTCGCCTGACCTATCCGAATGAAGAATTGCCGGCGGCGCGACCGGTGCGCCGTTCGCCCATTTACGATCGCCTGTTAGCCGCCGGGGCAGTCATGGGCGCGAACTTCGGGCTCGAGCAGGCGCTGTGGTTCGCGCCTCCCGGCGTGGCGCGCACCGAAACCCCGACTTACCGGCGCTCCGAAGCGTTTCCGATCGTGGCGGCCGAGTGCCGCGCGGTGCGTGCGGGTGTCGGAATCTACGAGACCAGCAACTACGGCAAATACGAAGTGACTGGCCGGGGCGCGCGCGCCTGGCTCGATCGCGTGTTTGCGTCGCGCATTCCGAAGCCCGGACGACTGGGACTCGCGCCGATGTTGAATCCCGCGGGACGAATCGTCGGCGATCTGTCGATCGCCTGTCTCGCGGAAGATCGTTTCCTGATCATCGGTTCGGGATTCGCGGAAGAATTCCATTTGCGCTGGTTCTGGCAGGCCGAGCCGCCGGCCGATGTGTTCGTGCGTTCGGCCGCAAGCACGCTCGCCGGCGTGTCCATTGCCGGACCTGACGCGCGGGCGTTGCTGCAGCGCCTGGTGCGGGCGGACCTGTCGGCGACTGCCTTCAAGCTGTTCCAGGTCCGGGAAACCGCGGTTGGCTTCGCACCGGCGATTGTCACGCGTGCCGGGTTCACTGGCGAACTGGGCTACGAAATCTGGACCACGCCGGACTATTTCGCAGCGCTGTACGACGACCTGTGGGAAACGGGGCGGGATCTTGGGCTAACAAGATTCGGCGGCCGGGCGCTGTCATCGCTGCGCCTGGAGAAGGGCTACGGCTCGTTCAACAAGGATTTTCGGCCGGACTACACCGCCGCCGAAACCGGGCTGGATCGCTTCGTCGATTTCAACAAGGCCGAGTTCACGGGTCGCAGCGCCGCCGTGGCCGAGCGCGTCGGCGGGCCGGCGCGCCGTTTCGTCATCCTGGAAGTCGAGGCGCTCGATGCCGATGTCGTGGGTTACGAATCGATTCTCAAAGACGGCAAGGCTGTGGGCTACGTGACCTCGGGGGCCTATGGTCATTGCGTCGGCAAGAGTCTCGCGGCCGGCTACGTGCCCACGGCACTGGCGCGCGACGGCGAGTCGCTCACGATCGATATCCTGGGTGAGATGTGCCGCGCCACGGTGCGCATCGAACCGCTCTACGATCCGCAGGGCGCGCGCCTGCGCAGCTAAGGAGATCCCTTGAAAACGGTCATCGAACCCTTCCGCATCAAGTCGGTTGAACCGATCCGCATGACTACGCGCGCGCAGCGGCGCGAGCTGCTGATCCAGGCGCACTACAACCTGTTTGCGCTGCAATCCGAGGATGTGATTATCGACCTGCTGACCGATTCGGGCACCGCCGCGATGAGTGCGCGCCAGTGGGCGGCCATGATGCAGGGCGATGAGAGCTATGCCGGGTCGCCGTCGTTCAAGCGCTTTGAGACGGCGGTGCGGCACCTGATGCCGTTCCGGCACATCATCCCGACGCACCAGGGCCGCGCGGCCGAAGCCATCCTGTTTCACTTGTTAGGCGGAGCAGGGCGCGTGATCCCGTCTAACACGCACTTCGATACCACGCGCGGCAATATCGAGGCCACCGGCGCGCAGGCCATCGATCTCCTGATCGAGGAGGGGCGCGATCCCGCCAACCTGCATCCTTTCAAGGGCAACATGGATCTTACGCGCCTCGAGACGCTGCTCAACGCCGAGCGCGGCAAGGTGCCGTGCGTGATGCTGACGGTGACTAACAACGCCGGCGGCGGCCAACCGGTCAGCCTGGAGAACATCCGCGCGGTCGCCGCGCTCGCCAGGCGCCACGGCATACCGATGATCATCGATGGTTGCCGCTTCGCCGAAAATGCCTGGTTCATCAAGATCCGCGAACCGGGCCAGGGTGCGCGCGGCGTGGTCGACATCGTGCGCGACATGTTTGCCGATGCCGACGGCATGACCATGAGTGCCAAGAAGGATGCCTTCGCCAACATTGGCGGCTGGCTGGCGCTGAATGACGATCAGCTCGCCGAGCAGGCGCGTACGCGGCTGATTCAAACCGAAGGGTTCCCGACCTACGGCGGCCTGGCCGGGCGCGACCTGGAGGCTATCGCCCAGGGCCTGACCGAGATCGTGGACGAGGAATATCTCGCCTACCGGATTCGGACCAACGCCTACATCGGCGAGCGCTTGTTAGCGCTGGGAATCCCGATCGTGCGTCCTGTCGGCGGCCATGCGGTATTCGTCGACGCGCGTGGCTGGTTGCCGCACATCGAACCGCTGGCGTATCCGGGGCAGGCGCTGGCCTGCGCGCTGTACGAATACGGCGGCGTGCGCAGCTGCGAAATCGGCACGGTGATGTTCGGCATGTCCGCCGAGGGTATCGAGCGGCCCGCGCCCATGGACCTGGTGCGTCTGGCGATGCCACGGCGTGTCTACACGCAATCGCATGCCGACTATGTCGTCGAGACCTTCGCCGAGATTTCCGCCGACCGGAAAAAACTCCGCGGCTACCGGATCGTGCAGCAGCCGCGCGCGATGCGGCACTTCACGGCGCAGTTCGCGCCGCTGAGCTGAGTCCGGCGAGGCGCAGGATGTCCGCCATGATTGACTCGACATCGGCGCGCCGTGTCCTCAGATTCATGAAGCATGCCCGCATGGCAAATCGACCCCTGACGGTCGCCGGACCCAGAAATGCTGTGCCGCCCGCCACCAGTCGTCGAAGCAGATTGCGGTTGCCATCGTCGTCCAGCGTCGCAACTCGGAAGCAGACCGCGTTAAAGGTCACCGGTGCCGCCAATTCAAATTCCGGTGATGAACTGGCGATCTGTCCCATGTACTGAGCCAGGTCCGACATTTGCTCGACGGTCGCGACATACTCCGCCTTGCCGAAATAGCGCAGCGACCACCAGATCTTGAGAGCCTTGAAACCGCGCGACAATTGCGGCCCGAGATCCGAGAAATTTACGAAGTCGGGATCTCCTTCCTTCGCGAGGTAACTCGGCATTACCTTGTAAGAGTGCTCCAGTGAGGCGAGGTTCTTCACAAGCACGCAACCTGCCTCAAAAGAAGTAAACAGGAATTTGTGGGGATCGAGGGAAATTGAATCCGCGTTCTCGATCCCGTGCATTGAGTCCTTGAACCTGTCGCTGATGGCGGAAAGCGCCCCGTACGCACCATCGACGTGCATCCAAAGGCGCTCCTCGGCGCACAACTCGGCAATCGAATTGAGCGGATCAAACGATCCCGTGGTTACGGTTCCGGCGGACGCAACGACGCAGAAGGGTGAATAGCCGTCCCTGCGATCCTGCGTGATGCGGCTGCGAAGCACATCCATCCGCATGCCGAAGCGCTCGTCTGTCGGAATTTTTCGAAGGTTGCGGATACCGAGGCCTAACTGTGCGACAGCCTTGTCGATGCTGCTATGAACCTCCTCGGATGCGTAAATCACCAGCGGCGATTGGCGGCCCTGGATCCCTTCGGCGCGAGCGTTGGTGCCAAGCGCATAATCGCGTGCCGCTGTTAGCCCGATCAGATTCGCAACCGATCCGCCGCTGGTGATAATGCCGCCGCCAGCGCGCGCTCCAATGAGTTCCGACAGCCAGCGGATAACGCATTGTTCGATGGCATTGGCGCTCGGTGACAGGGCCCAGAGGTTGCAGTTCTGGTTCAGCGTCGCGGCGACGGCCTCAGCGTACGGCGAGATGCCGTTAGGCGAGGGCTGTACGTAGGGTAGAAATCGCGGATGCGCCGTATGGGTCGCATTATTCACGATGACTGAATTGAGCTCCGCGAACAACGCATTCAGTGTCGTGGGCGCCTCGGGCACAGGGGCCGTCAGTAACGCTCGCAGTGCCTCGCGATCGATATCGGGATACACTGGTCGGTCAGCGACGGTTGCCTGGTAGTGTTCAATGAACTGTGCGGTCAGCCTTGCAGCGTCCGCATGTTCGGTCGAATCGAAAAGCAGCTTGGTCATAGGCAGAAAATCCTTTTTATGGCGAATCAACCGCCCAGGGGCGCGCTGTTAGCCGCCAGCTTGTCCTGCGTCTTGTGGTCGAAATCGCTGGCGTCGTGCCGTTCGTGCAGCTGCTCGGCGGGATCGCCGTAGGTTCGGTTGACCATGCGACCGCGGCGCACCGCGGGGCGCTGGGCAATGTCCTGGGTCCAGCGCTGGACATGGGTATAGGTCTGGACCTGCAGGAACTCGCCGGCGTTGTAAACCGTGCCCTGCACCAGCGCGCCATACCAGGGCCAGACTGCCATGTCGGCAATGGTGTACTTGCTGCCGGCCAGATACCTCGACTGCGCCAGGCGGCGATCGAGCACATCCAGCTGGCGCTTCACTTCCATCGTAAACCGGTCGATCGCGTACTCGATCCTGGTCGGCGCGTAGGCGTAGAAGTGGCCGAAGCCGCCGCCCAGGTAGGGCGTGCTGCCCATCTGCCAGAAAAGCCACGACAGGCACTCGGCGCGTGTTGCGGCGTCGGTCGGCAGGAACGCGCCGAACTTTTCTGCGAGGTAGAGCAGGATCGCGCCGGACTCGAACACGCGGATGGGTGTTGCTCCGCTGCGGTCGAGCAGCGCCGGGATCTTGGAGTTCGGGTTGACGGCGACGAAACCACTGCCGAACTGCTCGCCGTCCCGGATCCGGATCAGCCACGCATCGTACTCGGCGCCGCGGTGACCGAGCGCGAGCAGTTCCTCGAGCAGGATGGTGACCTTGACGCCGTTAGGTGTGGCAAGCGAATACAGTTGCAGCGGATGGCGGCCGACCGGCAGCGCCTGGTCGTGCGTGGCGCCGGCGACCGGGCGGTTGATGTTCGCGAACTGGCCGCCGCTCGTCATGGTCCATTGCCAGATTTTTGGCGGCGTGTAGGAGGGGGTGTCGTTCATCGGTCGGGCTCCGGCTAATTCCCGGTGATTCTTGCGAGGGCCATGGCCGATTCTGCCGGAAGGCGCTTCATGCCGGCACGAAGTTGCTGCATGAATTTTCCCGGTTGCCTGCCGGCCGCCTGCCAGGCGCGCCGCAGGTCACCCGGCCGGTCACGCGCCAGCAGGCGCAACAATTGGTCCGCCTGCGCGAGGTCCTTCTGCGTCTTGCTTTGAAAAGCTGCGACGCGCCGTTGCGACGTGACGAGTTTGTGGAGCGCAAAGCGGGCCGGGGCAGGCACGTTGACCAGCAAGCCCGCTTTGGCCACGAGTACGGAGGGCTGCATGTCAACCAGCAGGTAGTCCAGAAAGCGAACCGGTTCCGCATATATGTCGAGAGCCGGGATGAGGATGGGCCTCGCCGACGTACGGCCTAACATGGGCGTCAGTATGTCCACGCTCAGTTGCTGGCCGCGAATGCGGAATTTGGTTGAGGGTGCTTTGCGATTGAGTGCCGGGATTTCGATGAACCCGAGTTCTGAGTCAATGATCGCCTGCCGCAGATTGATCTTGCGGTTGGCGATGCCGATGAGGACATGGCGCTCCGTGGCGACGTCGATGTCCTGCGTTCTCGTCGTTTCTGAGTCCCAGCGAACGCCCAGCATGTTTCCATATAGCGCAAAGGCGTGCGAGCCGACAATTGCTCCTCTTGCCAGAAATACGCCGACACGTTCCAGGAGTTCAAAGACCCGGGCGTCGACGCTGGAGGCGGTATAGGCGCCGCCACTCGCAAGCATGGATACGAGCTGTTCCCGAATGGCGAGATCCGGCGCAGCACTGGTCCAACGCGCTTTCTCGCTTTGGATCAGGTGTCGCACCTCCTCGGTGTCTGGGCCCATGTAGTGTTGGGTCTTTTGGCTGCCCACCGTCAGCTGCAGATACCAGTGCTTGCCGCCCTTGATGCGCTTCGACACGAAAGACAAGCCGCGGCCACTGGGGGCGGTGCTTTGCAGGCACTGCGACAGCAGCTGCGTGTACAGAAGACGGGTCGATTCCGGCAGTGTTTCCATGGCGCCCCGATGTTCAGGTTATACGCAGTATAGATTAAAACTGCGTATAACGCCAATTGCCGGTGCGTCGGTCAGACGGCTCGCGTGCGCGAGCGGTGCGCGGTCACGTCGATCACGGCGATTCCGTTGTAGGGAATTGCTGAAACGGCGACCACGGTGCGCGCCGGGCGGGGATGGCTGAAGCGCTGCTCGAACTGTTGATTCGCTTCGGTGCGCAGGCCGATGTCGATCAGGTAGTACGTGACCTTGACGACCTGCGCCAGGCCGAGCCCCACCGAACCCAGTCGCCGCTCGACCTCATTCAACGCTGCGTCCAGCGCTTCGCGCCGGCCCGGGATGGGCTGGTGAGTGTCGTAATTGATCGTGGTCGCGCCCGACACGTAGACGATGCCGTCCTGTTCGGTGACCAGGCTGTAGGGATGTTCGGTCTTGCTCATGATTGGGAGGACTCTAGATCACTTGCGGTATCCATGCCATGCGCAAAATGCATGCCGCCGGTCTTTCGCGAACGCGCCGCAGGATGGTAAACGTGCAGGCGCAGTTTTCAAACCTTTCTATGCGAGGTCACCGATGCTCCCGGATCTGCTCAATGCCCATTGTGGCCGCCGCTCCTTGCTGGGCGCCGCAGCCAGCTTGCTGGCTGCAACGTCGTTAGGTCGCACAGCTGTGGCAGCTACTGCGACCAGCGGCAATTTCGATCCGCTGTCGCCCACGGATAATCTCAACGCCTATATTCGCCTGACGCGCTCGCTCGATCCCGCGGCGACGTCCGTCGGCTGGTTTGGTGGGCGGGTGTTTTCGGTCATCGGCGATCGGCAGATCGTCAAGCCGCTGTTCGATGTCGAGGGCTTCGGGATTGGCCGTACCGAACCCCAGGCTGACGGCTCATTTCGATGTTTGTGGCGCGAGGTTGGCTACTACAAGGACCTGGCCACCGGGCGGATCATGGAGACCTGGCGTAACCCGATGATCGACGAAGACGTTGAGGTCTATGCCATCAACAATGACCCGGTCAACGTGGTCCTCAAGCCGGAGTTCACCCTGGGCTTCAATGCCACCAAGGATCAGCACGCGCCGACCATCAAGTTCCTGATGCCGTGGCATTTTGTGGGTCCGCACGCCATGACCGCGTTCGATGTGAACCTCGACTGGAAATCGCCGCTGGATCCCGCGATCTGGAAGCGCGAGTCGCCGGGCGAGCGCGTGCGCGTCAGCGAATACCAGCAATGGCGCCTCGATCGCCATGAGCTAACAGACAAGAGCGTCGCCAGTGTCAAGACCTATGGCAGCTGGAATCGCGTCGCGACCTGGCTGCCGTGGATGCTGATGGGACAGCGCGAAGGCCATTTGTTCTACCGCTCGCATACCCTGAAGCTGACCCGGCCTGAGGAGCTGCCGCCGGACATTCTGGCGTACACGGAGAAGCGCTTCCCCAAATACCTGTCAGCCCCGGATCGGTGGGTCGAGCCCAATGTGTCGAGCTTCGAGGCCTACGCGCGTGATCGGAAGCCCAAAACCTGACGCTACCGCATTGACGTGCTTGTAGCTGCGCCGCAACAGCCCCATGCGCTCGCTGTATGGCTCCGCGTGCGAAATACATGGAACAGGGCCGCCGCGCCAGTTAACGTCGGGATAGGCTCGATCGCCAATGGATCTTCTGGGGAACAAAAGACTATGAGTAACCAAAACGTGCTGCGCATTCGCGGTTTTAAGCTGCTGGCCATCGCCGCGGCAATGCCGATCACCTTCATCAATGTCGGTCAGGCACAGGACAAGCCGTCCGCGTCGACGGGCCTCGAGGAAATCGTGGTGACGGCGCGTAAGCGCGAAGAGTCCCTGCAGCTTGTGCCTGTTACAATCCAGGCGTTTTCGACCACGCAGATCGAGGAGCGCGGCGCCGAGTCGCTCTCGGACCTTGCGAAGTTCGCACCAGGTCTGACGTTTAACCAGGGCGCTTCGCGCGCGGCGGGCGATTTCTCGATTCGCGGCATGACGCAGAGTGCCCCGGCCGGTGATAACCGCAAAGACCTCGTGACGACCTTTGTCGACGGCGTGCCCTATGTCGGCAACCCCTCGACCATCGGCACGGAGGATCTGGCGCGCGTCGAAGTTGTCAAGGGGCCACAATCGGCATTGTTTGGTCGCGCGACCTTTGGCGGTGCGATCAGCCTGATTACGACGACGCCCGGCAATGAGGTCAAGGGCCGCGTCAGTGCGACCGCGGCCACCTATGGCGACACCCGGTTTCAAGGTTCGCTCGAAGGCCCGCTGATCGAGGACAAGCTGGCGGGACGCATCCTGTTCGACACCAGCTCCTTCAACGGCTTCTACAAGAACGCGTTCGGCGGGCGGCTGGGCGAATCCGAGCAGCGCTACGGGGCGGTTGCGTTGAGCTTCACGCCGACCGAGGATCTTTCGATCAAGCTGCGCTACAGCAACCGTCATGACGAGGACGGTCCGGCGGCAACGACGCTGATCGCGCGCTGGCCGGAACACAATTGCGGCCCGTTCCCGGGCTTCACGAGCCGGCCTCTGGCCGGGTTGCCCGCCGGCTTCACGCTGGCCATGGCGCGCATGCCGTTTTGCGGCGAGTTGCGCGCGCCGAGTGGTCCGGTGGGCATCAATACGACGCTGCCGGCCTCCTCGATACCGATCCTCCCGCTGAAAGAGCACAAGCTCGATTTCAACCACAGGCTCGCTTCGCTATCGGCGGACTGGGCCGTCGGCGCCGGCTACAAGCTGACCGCGATCGCGAGCAAGCAGAAGCAGGCCCTCAGGCAGGTTCGGGACTTCGAGATGGCGCCTGAGGACCGTTACCAGGTCTATCTCACGAACGAGCAGAAACAGGATACCTACGAGTTGCGCCTGACCTCGCCTGCTGAGCAGCGCCTGAACTGGATGCTCGGCGTCGCGCAGCTCAAGACCACGTTCGATACGATCGGCGCGTTTATCAATGGCGCGCTGTTCGGCACGGCCGGCGCGCCCACGCCGGCCCCCGCCTCGCTCCTTCCGCTGCGCAGCTCGTCGAAGGCCGACTCCATTTTCGGCAGCGTGGGTTTCAAGATCACGGACGCGCTGGACGTAAGTGTTGAGGCACGTCGCCAGAAGGACATTCAGACCAGTGGCGTTGGTAGCCCGACCCAGCTCTCCGTCGAGACCACCGCGACGCTGCCCCGCGTGCTGGCGCGCTATGCGCTCAGCAGCGAGACCAACCTCTACGTCAACTACGCGAAGGGCAATCAGCCGACCCAGGGCTACGCTACCTTTTTCCAGCTAACACCGGCACAGCAGGTCATCGCCCGGGCTAACGGCGTAAACCCGAATGCCCCCGAGGCCGAGATCAAGAACTACGAGTTCGGCATCAAGCATCGCGAGGATGACGGGCGCTGGTACCTCAACGCCTCGGTCTACTATCTCGAATGGGTCGGGCGCCAGGGCGTGCGCACGGTTCAGGTGGACCTCAACGGCGACGGCGTCATCACCAACCTGCCGGCGCCGGCGGGTGAGAACTTCAATGCCGTGCCCTTTGCGGCCGGCGACAGCAATACCCGCGGCCTGGAACTCGACGGCGCACTCAAGGTCGGGGCGCATTGGACCGTCGGCGGCTCGGCAGCCTACGCGAAATCGAACATCACCAAAGCCTTGAACGAAACGATCCCCTTGCGCTTCCTTGGGGTCACGGACGCCAAGGGTTTCGAATTCCCGTTGGTTCCCAAAGTCAGCGGTGCTGTCTATGGGCAATACGATGCGGCCCTGAGCGACTCGCGCGATTTGTATGTGCGCGCTGACATGACCTACATCGGCAAGCGCTACGACAGCATCGCGGACTTCGCCTGGGTCCCGCCCCAGGTGCGCGCCAATCTGCGCGGCGGTGTGCGCACCGACAAGTGGGACGTGTCGCTGTGGGTTAACAACCTGTTTGATGATGACACCCTGGAAGCCTCGCGTTACAACAGCGACAGCGCGGCGGATCCGTTCTTCTTCCAGCTCGCGGCATCAGAGGCGGTGTTGCCTCACAAGCGCCAGATTGGTGTCACTGCAACGATGCGTTTCTGACGTTCCGGCGACGATGAATCGTCGCGGCGTACTGGGATTTGGTATTGGCATCACGGCGCTGCTCGACGCAGCGCCGGCGATGCTGCCGCTAACGGCGCTGGCATCGGCATCCCGGCCCGGAGGCGCGAAGCTGGATCTGGCCGGGGCCGACGGCAACGTGCTGGCCATGGCCAAGCTAACAGGCGATCTCGCAGGCGCGGGGGTCAAGCACGGGTACTACAGCGGCGTGCTCGCCGGCGTGGTCCCGGGTGAGGCGGTCCGCGAACTCGTGGGCATTATCGGCCTGTCGAGTGCGCGGCTCAGCAAGCTGCCCGACGAACCCGGTTACCTTGTGTTGCAGAAAGAGGTCGGGTTTTTCACCGACCTTGAAACCGGCGCGGTACTCGATCGCTGGCGCAATCCCTACAGTGGCGAAGAGGTCGTGCCATTTCATATCGCCAATCCCGCCGTCAATCGCTTCATCCGTCCGGTCATCAAGGACGATCGATTTTATGATCGGGTCGAAGGCACGGCGCCGAAGGCGCGGCCGTTCGTGCTGCCGTGGCGGGTGGCGGGCGATCGCGCCTATGTCGAGACCCGCACCCACTTCTGGGCTAACAACCCGCTGGACCCGGCGGTCTGGGTGCGTGAATCCAGTGGCGCCCGGATCCAGGTGTCGGATTTCATGAGTTACTCCGCGAGTTACCGCGCCTTGTCGGATCCGAAAGCGACCAGTGTCGACTACTGGGGTCACTGGGTGCATGTCAGGCCCTGGCAGCCCTGGATGCTGATGGGCGCCGCGCCCGGGCACTGCATGTACAGCGCCATCACCGGCAGCGCGCGGACACTGGACGAAATTCCCGCTAACATCCTGGCGATTGCGCGCGAGCGGACACCGGATTTCCTGGTGCCACCGACCGAGCGCCGCACCAGCGAGCCCTCGATGATCCGTTACATGCGCGAGCGCAAACCCGCGCCGCTGCCCACGAAAGGAAACTGAATCATGCTGCCGTTGCTACGCTCATTTATTGCCACAGAGTCCGAGGTAGTCGATGCCGGCCGGCGCGAACTGCTCGGCGCAGCACCCGCTGCTTTCCTGTTAGGTGCCGGTGCGATGACGGCGGCGTTGCCGGCGGATGCAGCCGGCTCCAAATCCGGAGGCCTCGATCCGATCGAATCGTCGTTCGTGGAGTTTCCGGACGAGATGAGCCGGTTTCGTGCCCACATGCGTTTCGAGCGTGACCTGCGCGATCAGGCCGAGGTGACGTCCTGGTATCACTTCACCCAGTACCTGGTGGCGCCGGGCTTCAGGCCCACGCCGATTATCCGTTTCGAGGGCCTGGAATACTCCTATATTCGCCGCATTGGTGCGCAAGTCTGGCGTATCCACGGCCATAACATGTCCTTCCCGCGCGACGTGCACAGCGGCAAATTCTCGGACAAGGCGTTGAATCCGGTCACCGGCGAGAGCATCAGCGTCGAGCCCATGTTTCTGACCGGCGATCCCGGGCATCTGCAGTCACCGAAAGGTTTCCTGCCGATGGAACGTGGCGAAGTGCGATGGACACCCTTGGATGCGATGTTCCGCATCGAAGGCGATCTGATCAAGATGGAGCAGACCCGGCCCGCACCCGAGAGCTGGCCGAAGATGTTCGTCGAGAGTTCCTGCAGTTTTGTACCGCGGCGCGATTTCGACAACGCGCGCATCAGCTCCTTGCTCTATCAGACCGCGGGGTTCTACATTTTCCCGTTTCCGAAATGGATGAACATGGGCGATCGGCCCGGGCACATGCTGGGCTTCTGGAGCGGTCGCAAGTTGCGCGGCGTGCGCGAGCTGCCGGCAGAATTTCGCGCCCGGGCGCAGCGCGAACGGCCCGATCTGCTCGAGGCGCAATGGCAGGTTTTTGAAAAGCCCGTTCCGGAGGCCTTGCGCGCGGTGCTGACCTGACGACTCGATCGCCGCAGGCCGGATCGGCGCCGTTCGAACGACGCCGCCGGCTTGTGATAGCTCAGTCTCTCAATCGAATTCGAACGACACGCGCAGTCCAAACTCCCGCTTCGAAGGCAGCGCAACACCCAGACCCTGCGTCGAGAAGCTGGTCAGTGGCTGCAGCGACAGGTCGGCGAGCCGGTAGACATAGTCCCAAGTCGTGTCATTGGTGACGTTGTTCGCGTAGAACTCGACTGACAAGTTGTCCTTCTGCACGCCGGCACGCAGGAACAGCCGTGTGAACGTGTCGCTCTGCGTGACGTTGACGTCGCTGTCCCAGATCCGCCCCTGATAGCGCAGGTCACCACGCACGAACCAGTTCCAGTTGCCGTTGAGCGGCGCCTTGTAAGTGGAGGTCAGGGCTGCGACGAGGTCCGGTGTCTTGGCGAGCGTGGCGCCGTCAAACCGGCGCGGCGGAGCAGTCGCCGGGGGGACGGGGCCGGTCCAGGTCGCAAACGTCGTGTTGTAGTACTTGTCCCAAGTAGCATCGTTGTATGTCAGCGCGAGACCTGCGCTCCAGCGGTCGGTCAGTGCGCCATCGACGTTTAGCTCGATGCCCTTGACGGATGCGTCGTTCGCCAGAGTCTGGAACGAACCCGAGACCGCGAAAGGACAGGCCGGCGTGAGCTGAATCAGCGGTGGACCGTTGCAGGACGCTGGATTGAACACAGAAGAGTTCGTCGTGCGGTTCTTCCATTTCGAGTCGTAGATCGCCACGGTATATCGCAGTCGGCCGTCCAAAAGCGTCTGCTTGAGTCCAATCTCAACGCTCTGCAGCTCAGGCAGGATCGAGTACTCGCTAATGCCCGGGTAGAGGTTTTCAAGAAACCTCTTCTGATCCGCTGTCGCCTGGACGTAGCCCGAGTTCAACGTCAGCGGCTGCACGCCCTCGGAATAGCTGGCGTAGAAATTGGAGCTCTCGAACGGCTTCCAGCTCAGTGACACGCGGGGCATCGTCCGCTTGGTCTTATTCTTGATCTCTGCCCCGGTGGCGCGGATAACCGTCGTGATCTCGTCGGTCTGGTAGCGCACATCGGCGCTCAGCGTCAGCGTGTCCATGATGTCCCAGTCGAGCGACGCATAGATAGCCGGTACGCGTGACTGGTTGTTGATGAAATTGCCGGTGTTCAGCACGTAGGCTGTCGCGCCAAAAGCGGCATTCAAGTCGACCTGCGAAAACCGCACCGTCGAGCGGAAATAACTCGCACCGACCAGGGCGCGCACTTTCTTTTGCGGGTCAGTCGACAGCCGCGCGTCAACTGTCACGTCGGACGACAGGAACGGCTGGATGTTCTGGAAATTGAAGATCCTCGTACGGTCCAGGTCCCAGGCTGCCACCGAGTCGGCATTGTTGTAACCAGCATTGAAGTCCAGGCTCCAGTCATTCGAAAACTTGTAGCCTGCCTGGCCGGCGATACGGTACGTGTCGCGCCGCATCCCCATATGTTTCAGCGTCGGTGCCTGGCTCAGGAACGGATCGCCTAACGTGTTGCTGATCTGCGGCCCGATCGCTGCGGCCGGCAGCGCCGTGTTGGCGTCAATCAACACGCGCGGGTTGCCGGAATCCAACGAGGGCACGGGTCCGCAATGGCCGATCTGCGTGAAGCGAAATCCCACCTCGACCCCGGTGTCGGACTGCGCCGGGTACGTAAAGCCGGCACAATTAATACCCTTGATATATCCGACGGCCGCTGAACTGTCGTCGTCCTCTTGATAGTGCCCGCTCAGGCGGAACCAGGCATTGTCACTCAGCGTCGCGTACAGCGTGCCGGTCACGGCCTTGGTTTTCTCCTCGCCAAGCTTGCCACCGTCACTGGCCGTGTACTGACCGCCTTTGTTGTTGCTCAGAAAGCTCAATCGGCCGCGAACCCGCTCGCCGAACAGCGGGCCTTGGATAGTCATGTCAAAGTTCGTAGTGCCCCGATCTGTGAATTCGGCGTTGACCTTGCCCTTGAAAGTGCTCGAGGGATTACCGGTGATCAGGTTCACGAGCCCGCCAAAGGTGCTGCGGCCGAAGTAGGCGTTCTGCGGGCCCTTGAGAACCTCGACACGCTCCACGTCCGAGAAGTTGACGCTGGATAGTCCACCCGAGATGTAGATACCGTCGATGAACAGAGAACCTGACTGATCCTGCGGCAACGCGCCGTCGCCTGCGAGTCCTCTAAAGACCAGGTTGCCAAAGTTACGCCCCGAAGCCGCGGTGCCGATGGCCTGTGTAAATGTAAAACCTGCGACGGTTTGCAGGCTTCGCAAGTCGGTGATTCCACCCGCTTGCAGCTCTTCCTGCGACAGCGCCTGCACGGATATCGGTACTTCGATGAGCGTCTCGACGCGCTTGCGCGCGGTGACGACGATTTCCATCAGGCCAGAAGCATCGGCCGCGGGCTTCTGTGCCCATGCGAACCCTGCCGGGAGCAGCAACGAGCCCAAAACCGTGACCGCAGCCAGTGTGGGGGAAAACAGACGGTTTCGTTTGCAGCTCTTGCCACGACGCGAGACTGCAGGCTGATTGATCAGAGCTTTCATTTGCATAATGACTCCCAAATTTAGCGAATTCGTTAGTACCGCTCGTTAGGCTGCGCGCCGCAGATAAATATGGACCATCGAGACGAAGCTGCCATGACTTCCATGTATGGGTCGGAATATTTCAATTATCGGAGGGTTTGTTGGGTCCCGCAGGCCGCTCAGTCCAGCCGCGTCACAATTGCCTTTCCGTCCGGCCCTGCCTCCACGATGGCATGCACCGCGTTGCGCTGTCGCAAATCGGCGCGACGGCGTGCGAATTCCGCAGCTGCAAAGCGCGTGCCTCGAAACAACGAGAAGCCGCGCAGGTCGCCCGGTGCGCCATGCTCGTCGCCGCTATTGCTGATGATCCCGAAGTTGGCGACATAGCGCTTGTCACGCGCCGGCAGCGTGATGAACATCCGGTAGGTGTCGATGCCGCTGCGTGCGCCTGCGACGGTGCGCAAGGCGGTATCGCGATTCAGGATCGTGACCGACAGGTCGCCGACGCCGTCCTGCGGCGGAGCGACGCGCGTGACTCGTACGGCGCCGGAAGGATCGACCTGCTCAGCGATCGTGGTCGTGACCACTTCGATACCTTCCTGTGCCGTGATTCGGCCCTGTCCGAATGCGGTTGCGAGCTTGCCCGGGGCGTAGAACTTGTACTCGGTCTCGCGTACCTGCCGGCCGTCGACCACGATTTCCACGATGCTGTTGTATGCGCGCTCGTTGTAGTTCATCGCGCCATCCAGATAGGTGTTGTCGCTTTGCCACCAACCGGCGCTCGTCGCCCAGAACGGCACGTCCGCGAGCTGGCCCGCGGCCAGGTGCCTGTTCAGGAATGCGAATGCGTCGCGGGCCGTTTCTTCCGGGCGTTCCAGATGCAACAAGTGACCGCCGCCTTTGTAAACAACTTTGCCGGCGTCGACCGCATTGCGCAGCGCATCGACGAAGGCCTGCGCTGTTTCCGGCGACAGCCCCTTGCTGTCGCCGCCCCAGAGCACCAGTGCCGGCGCGCGCACATGAGCCAGCACGCGCAGCGGATCACCGCGCTCATACAACTGAATACCCAGGAACGACTCGCGGTCGCGGTCGATCACATTGGCGAAGTCGGTCTTGCGTGCCACCAGGGCAGGCGTGACCCTGGCCGGGTCATTGATGAGGTCTTTCAGCAGGCCCGCCGTGGCTTCGCGGGTGGCAACGCGCGGTGTGAACACCGCCGCCGGATTGCGCGGCCGCTCGACGCGACCACCGCGGCCGCCGTACTCAATGCCGGCGGAGTTCATGAGTATCAACGCCGACACGCGCTCGAGGCGCGTCGCGGCATAGCGAAACGCGACCAGACCGCCGTACGACGTGCCCACGATCGCGAAACGCGGCAGACCGAGATGATCCATCAGGCTGTCGACCAGCGTCAGATAGCGATCGATGGAATAGTTGCCACTCGGCACTCCGCCACTCAGCCCAAACGACGGCAGGTCCAGCCGGACCACGCGATAGCGCTGGCGCAGGACTGCGACCCAGCCATCCCAGTCGCCAAGATCGCCGACCGAGCCATGCACCAGCAGCACCGCCGGTCCCTCGCCCTCGTCCTTGTAATGGAGGTTGACGCCGTCCAGCACCACGAACCGGGAGTTCGCGTCGGCATATGTCGCAACGATCTGCTCGTGCGTGATGGTACCGGCGGACATGGGCGCCTGGGCGGTGGCAACCGGCGCGGCGAGCAGCAGGACGACTGCGCAGCAGCGGGCGGCGGTGAGGTCGCTGAGTGTCACAGCGTGGGCTTCCTTCTCGGTACCGCGGGCGCTACTTGCGGCGCTGACCTAACGGCTCTTCGGCGGCAAAAAACCCATGCGCTCGAAGGCCGGGGCGCTGTCCGCGGTGCGCGCAAACGGCGGCGGCATCGTGTCTTGCGGCAGGCGCTCGCGGCCGATGGCCGCGAACCAGTTTTCAAGGCCCGGGGGCGAGTACACCCAGAATAATTTCAGATCCGTATTGCCGGTGTTGTCGATGCGGTGATACGAGCCGGGTTCGAACAGGACTGTCGCTCCCGTCTGAATCGCGGTCGTCAGGTCATTGACGGTGACCGTGCCTTGCCCTTCGTAAATGAAAATCAGCTCGTGATTGCCCTGATGTCCGTGCTCGCGCACATGGCAGCCCGGCGGCAGCACCTGGATGCCGGCCGCATACGCGCCGTAATCACTGTTGCTGGCGGATAATTTGACCGTCACGTAGCCCTGCGCCGGCGCCGGTTGCCACAGGGACTGGCCCTCGTCGGGGCCGACGATGACAGCGCTTTTCATGCGGACTCCCTCAGGAATGCGAGTACCTGCCTGTTATACACATCGGTATTGGTCACCGGGCAAAAATGGCCGCCCGCGTCCAGCAGCGCGAGCCTCGCGCCCGGGATCAGCATCGCCAGCTCTTCGGACATCCCCGGGGGTGTTAGCTGATCGTCACGCGCGCCGATCACCAGAGTCCGCGCCCGGATGTCGCCGACGCGATGCCGCAAATCATGCGTCATCACGGCATTGAGGCGCCCGAGTTCGATCTCAAGGCCCGGAAATTCGGCCAGCCGGTCCCTGAAATACTCCTGGGCCGACTTGAACCGCGGCTGCAACCAGTGCGCCGGCGCCGCCAGCAGGGTGCCCACCATCAGGTAGTTGAGCGCGCCGGCGTTGATCAGCACGTCGCGCCGGGTGGCGAAGGTCTGGACAAAGAGCGGCGTCGGTCCCGCCCAGCTCGCGCTCAGCGTGAGGGAGCGCAATCGGCCCGGACTTGTGAGCGCGATATGCTGTCCAATGGCGCCCCCGGTCGAGTGCCCGACCAGATGCGCGGACTCAAGACCCAGCGCGTCCATCAACCGCAGCAGGTCGTCGGCCAGATCCTTCGCACCGGACACAATCGGACCCGGTCCCGAGCGGCCGACGCCGCGGTGGTCGTGCAGGATCACGCGAAAGTGCCGGGAAAAATCGGCGATCTGGGCTTGCCAGAACTTGCCGCTGCCGCCCAGTCCGGCGACCAGCAGCAGCGGTTCGCCCGCTCCATGTTCCTCAACATAAAGCTCGGCGTGGCCGATTGAAACAAGACGATTCCGGGGGGTCTGGTCCATCGCTGGCAGTGTCGCGGGCCGGACGCCGTAGTGCCAATGCGTTGTTGCCCGCGTGCCATGCAGATTGTCTATGGGAGCGAATGTCGTTTTGATTGGCCCGCATGGGCTGGGCTTGTTTGAATGACAGTCGGCGCTCCGACCGGCGTCGGCACTACACCAGGATTCAGCCCATGGCCCTCAATCGTTCGCCGCTTCGTGCCGTCAGCCAGGAAGACATCGACACCTATGAGCGCGATGGCGCGGTCGTTCTGCGCAACGTTTGCAGCCCGGAATGGATCGAGATGCTGCTGCCCGTGGCCAAGCGCATCGCCGTCGACAAGGACGACATCGGACTGCTGCCCAACTATCCGGGGCGCTACATGGCGCGGGTCAGCCCGGAGTTTCGCCAGCTGGCGTTTCAGTCGCCGCTGGCCGAGGCGGCGTGCCAGGTCATGCGTTCCAAAGAGGCACATTTCTTTTTTGATGAAATGTTCGTCAAGGCGCCGGGCTCCTCGGAAAAAACCATCTGGCACACCGATCGCATGGGTTGGCCCGTCAGCGGCAAGATGGTGCCGAGTCTGTGGATGCCGCTGACGCCGGTTACCCGGGCGAACTCGCTCGAGTGCATTGCCGGCTCGCATACCCAGGATGTACGTTATTGGTTGTTTTCACCGAATGCGCGCAAGATGATCAAGCCCGACGACCGGACTCCGCACCCGGACGGCGAGGCCATGCGCAAAGACCCTAACGTCCGCTTCCTGACCTGGGACATGCAGCCCGGCGATCTGTTGGTCGTTCATCCGTGGACGCTGCATTATTCGGCCGGCAATCCGGCCCCGGACTGGCGCATCGCGGTGTCGGTGCGAATCTTCGGCGACGATATCCGCTGGGATCCGCGCCCGGACTGCGTCAATCTCGCCGGTGTTAGCTTCGACGAAATGGTTGCCGGCGAGCGGCCGCAGGGCCCGCTGTGCCCGCTGGTATGGTCCGACGACGGCCGGCGCGACGATTGCGACGCGCTTTATCCGCGCGAGTTCGCGACCCGCTGGGGTGGTAGCCGCCAGGCGCAGGTGAATGAATATGCGTTATTCAATCGCGAGCTGGAGGCTTCGCGACGTGCGGCAACAGGTCAGGCCTGAATTTGGCGCAGGCCCGACGGAGGCTGTCGACCACGTGAGCAACGCCAGGCCGGATCAGCGAGGACTCGCGATAGATGAGTCCCGCGCGGCGCTCGACCGCGCCGTTGGTAATCGGCAGCGTACGCAGGCGGCCGCGCGCCAATTGCGGGGCGATGAGGTGCTCGGGAATCTGGCTGACAAAACCGCCTGATTCGACCAGGGCGATCATCAAGTTGAGAGAATTGGTGCGCAGTACACTGGCGGGGCCGGGCAGCCCTTCGGCCGCGAACGCCGACTGCAAGGTATCCAGCGCATGAGGCTGGTCGATGGTGACCCAGCGCTGATCGACCAGGTCGCTGCGGGTGACCTGTTTGCGACGCGCGAGTGAGTGTTGATCGCCGACCACCGTCGGCGATCGGACCAGCAGCAGCGGCTCGTGCCGCAATGTGGAGGCGACGGCGACGTGCGGGAAATTGCAGAATATCAAGTCAAGGCGGCCGTCGCTCATGTTGTGGATCAAGTCTTCGTAAAAGCCGGAATTGATCACCAGCGCGAGTCGCGGGTGCGCGACCGCCAGGCTAACAACCACGTCGTCGACGATATGATCCGTGAACATCGAGGCGATGCCGAGTCGGACCGAGCCGGTAATGCCGCGCTCCAGGTCCCGTACCTCGCGCGTCATCTGCTGGCAGGCATTGAGCACCACCGACGCGTGGTGATAGAGCGCGAGACCCGCTTCGGTCGGCACCACGCCGCGCGGCATGCGCTCCAGCAACTGCACGCGCAGCGTGTCTTCCAGGTTCTTGATGCTGCGGGTCAGGGCAGGCTGGCTGATGGCGACGCGATCCGCGGCCTTGGACAGGTTGCCCAGGTCGACCGCCGCCACAAAATGCCGAAGTTGCCGCAGTTCCATAAGTGCCATGCGGATTATGCATGGCTTGGCGGCCACGGTCACGCCCGTGGCGGGATCGCGCCGTGACCGTCTGGGACTATCTGGTTGTCGGGGCCGGGTCGGCGGGCTGCGTGCTGGCCAACCGACTGTCCGCGGATGGCAAAGCTAACGTGCTGCTGCTCGAGGCCGGCGGATCGGACCGCTCGCCGCTGGTGCAGATTCCAGCCGGCATTACCCGCGCGATCGGCAACCCGCGCTTTGACTGGTGTCATCTCGCGGAACCCGACCCCAGCCGGCACGGCAAAGTCGATCTGTGGCCGGCCGGCAAGACCCTCGGCGGGTCCAGTTCCATCAATGGCATGCTCTGGGTGCGGGGGGCGCGCGAGGATTTCGACGACTGGGCGGCGCTCGGCAATCGCGGCTGGAGCTATGCGGACGTCGCGCGCTATTTCCAACGCGCCGAACAAACCCAATTTGGCGACCCGGCCATCCGCGGCCGGTCCGGAGCGATGCACGTCTCGCCGCTGCGCACCACGCATCCGTTGGCTGCGGTGTTCATGGCGGCTGCCGCGGAATGCGGCATTGAAGCCAATGCCGATTACAACGGACTCGAGCAGGCGGGAGTGGCGGTACCGCAGCTGACCCAGCACTGGGGCCGCCGCTGGAGCACGGCTCGTGGCTATCTGGATCCCGTCAGAGCGCGCCCGAATTTGCGCATCGAGACCCGGGTCTCGGTCGAGTCGCTGCTATTCGACGGACGACGTTGTCGCGGCGTGCGCGGCAGGCGCAATGACGGTACGGCGGTGGAATTTTCAGCCGCAACGGTGATCGTTTCCGCGGGCACGCTGGGCTCGCCGGCGCTGCTGCTGCGCTCGGGAATCGGCCCGGGCGCCGACCTGACAGCGTTGGGTATTCCGTTAGTCGCCGATCGTGCCGAAGTCGGCGCCAATCTGCAGGAACACGCCAACTCCCTGGTGAGCGCCGATGTGACTGTGTCCACGTATAACGTTGAAAACTCGGGCTGGCGCGCCGGGCTGCACCTGTTGCGCTGGCTCCTGACCCGGCGCGGACCGGTGGCCAGCCCGTACCCGCACGCCGTGGGCTTCGTGCGTTCGTCCGCCGCTGAACCCGTGCCCGATCTGCAGATGCTGTTTGGACCGTTCGCCTTTGGCTTCGATGAAAAGGGCGTGATCCCGTATGACAAGCCCGCCGTGACCGTGGTGGTGAACGCCTGCCGCCCCCGCACGCGGGGTCGCGTCAGTTTGCGATCAGCGGCCAGCGATGCGCCGCCGCGCATCGAGCATCATTTGTTAGCGGATGGCGAGGACCTGCGCCGCCAGCTGGCCGGGGCCAGGCTCGCGCGCCGTTTGTTAGCCAGCGCGGCCTTCAGGCCGTGGGTCAAAAACGAGTGCCTGCCGGGTCCAGGCATTCAAAGCGACGCGGAGTGGCTCGAATACCTGAGGCGCACCACGTCTCTCGGCTATCATCCGGTCGGGACCTGTCGCATGGGCGTGGATCCGGGTGCGGTGGTGAGTCCCGAGCTGGAGGTAAATGGCGTGGAACATCTGCGGGTCGTCGACGCATCCATCATGCCGCGCCTGATTGCCGCCAACACCAATGCCGCGACCATCATGATCGCCGAGAAAGCCTCGGACCTGTTGCTCGCCGCGGCACGCAGCTAACATGGCGACAGCAGACGGTATTTCAGCGACGCCAGTACCGGAGGATCCCTGGCCGTCCGGGCGCCAGGGCTGGTATCTGGTGCTGCTGCTGTGTCTTTGCAGTATGGCGGCTTTCGTCGATCGGCAAATCATCAATCTGCTGGTCGAGGACATCAAGCGGGACCTGCAGATTTCCGATACGCAGATCAGCTTGTTGCAGGGGTTGGCATTCGCGCTGTTCTACGCGGCCGCCGCGATACCGCTGGGGCGGCTTGCAGACTCCGGCCCGCGCAGGATCCTGATCGCGGCCGGCATGCTGCTCGCGACCCTCGCGACCGCGGCCTGTGGCCTGGCGCGCAGCTTTGCGCAGTTCTTCGTGGCACGTATCGGTGTCGGGGTCGGCGAGGCGGTGCTGACCCCGGCCGGATTTTCGATGGTCGCGGATGTGTTTCGTCCGTCGCGACTCGCGCTGCCGCTGAGCATCATTACCAGCGCCAGTTTCGTCGGCTCGGGCCTGGCGCTGCTCGCCGGCGGCGCGTTGATCGCCTGGCTCGGGACGGCCCTGCATACCGGCTTGCCATTCATCGGCAGGCTCAGCACCTGGCAGGCGGCCTTTGTCCTGGCCGCGCTGCCCGGGGCCGTCATGGCGCTGGTATTTCTGGCAACGGTTCGCGAGCCGCTGCGGCGCCGGCGCGTAGCGGCGCAGGATCCGGACCAGCCCAGTTTGCGCGAGGTGTTGGCATTCTGCGCGCAGCATCGCCGGATCATGTGGGCGGTGTTCGGCGGCATCTCGTTGTTAGCTGCGAACCAGTTCGCGCTCGGCGCCTGGGTGCCGGCGCATTTCATTCGCAACCACGGCTGGACGCCGAGCGATGTCGGTTACATGTACGGCCTGATATTCCTTTTTTGCGGCACCGGTGGCGTGACCGCGGGTGGCTGGCTGGTGGGGCGGTTGCAGCGTGCCGGCTGGCTTGATGCGCATTTGCGCGTGGCGATGATTTCCGCGCTGGGCTCCTTGCCCTTCGCCGCGACCTTTGCGGTGATCGACAACACGGCGGTTTCGGTTGCCTGCTTGGCCGCGGCGGTTTTTTTTGGCACGCTGGCCTTTGGCGCCGGTCCCAGTCTGCTGCCGGTGCTGTGTCCGCCGCGGATGCGGGCCGTGGTGGTCGCCGGCTACCTGCTGGCCGCCAATCTGATTGGCCAGGCCGGCGGTCCGGCAGTGGTCGCCCTGTTCACCGACTATCTCTTCGGTGCTAACGAACTGGTCAGGTACTCGCTGGTGGCGGCATCGTTGCTGCTGCTGTCGTCCGGCGCCGCGCTCATCTACGGCGGCATGGCGCCCCTGCGCCGCCTCGCGGCCGACATCAGG
Organism: Gammaproteobacteria bacterium; assembly: GCA_031414335.1. Taxonomy (GTDB): domain Bacteria; phylum Pseudomonadota; class Gammaproteobacteria; order Steroidobacterales; family Steroidobacteraceae; genus UBA964. The sequence goes on from JANNVI010000017.1 coordinate 27,229, forward strand.
GAATAGGGCACCACGATGGCTAACAAAAAATTCCGGGTGTGCATGCTGGCTGCCGCGGCATGGATGTTCCTGGCCGTCTTCGCGCCGCCCGCTGCCTGGGCCGCCGAGCCCGCATTGGAGTTCAGAACTGTGGCGGGCGCCCAGGGTGTGCCGCTCAATGTCGTGACAACGGGCGACCGGGCGGGTCGTCCCGTGATTTTCGTTCACGGCATCGGGCAGAGCTATGTCGCGTTCGAGAATCAATTGCAGTCGTCGCTGCGGCGCAGCCTTTTCCTGGTGGCCTTTGATCTGCGGGGTCATGGGAATTCGGGCAAGCCCTGGAATTCGGACGCGTATTCCGACCGGGCCATCTGGGCCGCCGACCTGGACAGTGTTATCCGCGGCCTGGAGCTGCGCGAACCCTTGTTAGTCGGCTGGTCATACGGAACGCTGGTGGTCCTCGACTACGTGCGCGTGCACGGGACACAGGGCATCAGCGGTATTGTGCTCACGGGCGCCTACGGCGGCCTGACCAAGCCGGATACCCGCCAGCCGCCGCCACCGCCGGACCCCAAATTCGTGCGTCTTCGCGACGACCTGGCGAGCGCGGATCTCGATCGGAAATGGAACGCGGCGCATGCGATGGCGAAATACCTGACGGCCCGCCCGATGCCAGCGCCGTGGATTGAGCGAGCCGCTGCGATGAGCTTGCTGTTGCCGCAGACCGCGCGTGTCGGCATGTATTTGCAACCCTTCGACAACACCGATCTGATTCCGGTTCTGCAGACCGTGCCGATGCTTGTCATGATCGGGGGCAAGGACGCCAGTGCGCACGAGGCGGAGGGTCGACACTTGGTCGCCGCGTTGCCGCGAGCGCGCCTGGAAATATATCCAGCGGACGGACATTCAGTGTTCATTGAAAGTCCTGAGCGGTTCAATCGTGAAATAAGCAAGTTCGCGGCCTCGCTCGCGCGGGTCGCAGTGAGGGAATAGCCATGACAAGCCACGTGCCACGCCGCGCCTATCTCAAGGGCATGCTGTCAAGCCTCGCCTTGTCGGCGACTGCCACCCAGTCGGCGCCTAACGCCGAGGCTGCGCCTAACGCCGAAGCGCTGGCATCGCGCCTGTCGGGTAAGGCGCTGCTGGATACCTTGGCACGCATGCGCGGCCGCACCGACGGCAAGACCGTTTTCGGCTGGCTGAATGCCACGCGCTCGACGGTCATCGATGGGGAGATCGTGCCGCTGTGCGGCGTTATCGCCGGCGCCATGCAGCGCTGGCAGCGTATCGCCGAGGATCGTTACGAAGTCACGGACCTCGAGGTTGCGCATTACACGGACCTGGCCACGGGCGAGTTGCTGGATACCGTCAAGATGCCGCAGACCGGCCGCACCGTGCAGGTACCGCGTTACCGAACTGGCCCCACCAAAGTCCGCTTCGCGGTGGCGCTCGATGAGTGGGAGGAATTTGAGCCCGCGAAGGCCGGGGCGAATGCCTCCCAATTCGCGCCGCGCTCCTCGGTTCACCTGGTGCGCTCGGTCGGTCCCGCGTGGGCTGTTGGCGATAACGTCCTGCTGCGAGCGGACGAGTACGGCCGGGTGTACCCCGATCGCACGAAGCCTCCGACGGTTTTCTACCGGGAATGGATGATCTGGCGCGCGGCGGCGGCGGCGTTAGCCAATGCGGGCACGCCGTCGGTTGCCGCCGACTACTCGTATTCGGCGCTCTCCGGCTTTCGTCCCTGGATGCAGATGGAAGGCGTGAATGGTCACACGGCGGAAAATGGCTTCGGCGCCAAGGCAGAGCGCTGGTCCGACTGTCCCGCGCAGTTTCTGGAGCTAACACGGCGGCTCCATCCGGACGTGCTCGACAATCCGGAACGCGTACTCAACGGGAGCCCTCCGAAATGACCAGCCTGCAAGACTTGTGGCGATGCACGCAGCGCAGCGTTGCCGTTGTATGCATCTGCGCATGGCTCATGGTCGTGCCAGGCGCCGGCGAGGTCCGCGCCGCGGAGGCCGCTGCAAAAATGCCCGCGGGAGTCGTCGATCCTGAGGTAGCGCTGCGCGACCCGACCTACAGCGACCCGATGTTCTGGTGGCGCATGACGTCGCGTCCCAAGGACGTCTACGAACCCGAGGCCTATTTTTATTGGCCTGATGCCGTGATCCGCGGCGCACCTGCGGCGTTTTTGCCAGCCGCCGCGACTGGCCGTACCAGCATCGCTGCCGCGGCACTCACCGAAGCGGCCGACTGGGCCGCTGCGCACAAGACCGGCGCGCTCATCGTCGTGCACAAAGGCGTCGTGCAGCTCGAACGCTACTGGAACGGCGTGCGGCCCGACGAACTCGTGAATGGCCGCGCCATCACGCGCAGCGTGACGCCGATGCTGCTGGGATTCGCGGTTGCCGCGGGCAAGGTCGCCCTGGACGATCCGATTGGCAAGTTCATCACCGAATGGCGCGACGATCCGCGCGGGCGGATCACGGTCCAGCAGCTCGGCCAGCAGGTGTCCGGTCTCGAAGTCACTCCGCAATTGGGTCTTGAGATCATCGCGGGCAACAAAGATCTGTGCCTAGCCTATTGCGGCGACGTGGTTCGCGCGGCACTTGCCTACGACGCCACGAGTCCGCCTGGATCGCGCTTTGATTACGCGCAGGAAAACATGCAGCTGCTGGCGCTGGTGATCGAACGCGCGTTAGGTACGCCAATCCAGACGCTGCTGTCCGAGCGCGTCTGGGGACCGATCGGCGCCTCGGATGCGACTTTTCAGATGGACCGTCCGGGCGGTGTCGCCCGGGTGATGTGCTGCATGCGGGCAACGCCCCGGGACTGGGCGCGCCTCGGAGTTCTGGTGCTGCAGGAGGGTCGCTGGCAGGGCAAGCAGGTGCTGCCCGCCGGCTGGGTGCGCACGATGGCCACGCCGTCGCCGCGCAACCCTAGCCATGGGCTTGGCCTCTGGCTCGGCAGTCCCTACGTGGCCAAGCGCAGCTTTTTCGAGGGCCAGCCGGGCATCCTGCCGCAGTCGGAACCCTATCTCGCCACCGATGTGCGCATGATGGAAGGGGGCGGGTTCCGGGTCATTTACATGGTGCCGTCCGAGCAGCTGGTTATTTTTCGACACGGACAGACCGTGGACAATTGGGATCATGCATTTCTGGTCAACTCGATTCTGCGCGGACTGCCGGCTAACCGCCGCCCGCGACGTTAGCCCGCCATGTCGCTGAATCGCCGGCAATTCACTGCGCGACTGGCCGCTGGCGCGGCGCTGCCGGCCATTGCCACTGGCCTACAGGCGCACGCTGCGGGTAAGAGCACCGTCTCGGCCGCGCCGCGGGCGGTGGACGTGCTGGTGATTGGCGCAGGTCTTTCGGGCTTGCAGTCGGCACTGTTGCTGGAGGAACTCGGCGCACAGGTACAGGTCATCGAAGCGCGCCACCGCATCGGCGGGCGCGTCTACACCCTGACCGACCGGCCGGGCTTTCCGGAGGTCGGTGGCAATGGTTTTGCGTCCGGCTATGGCCGGGTGCTGGACCGGGTGAAGTCCCTGCAGCTGCCGTTGTTAGATACCGCGCCGCTGCGTGTCCGCTATCCGAAGATGGAGCTGGTGTTAGGCTCCGACATCGTGTCACGCGAGGCCTGGACGACCTCGAGCGCCAACCCGCTGCCTGCGGACGCGCGCGGAAGATTTCCCTGGGAATTCGGCGGCGCTTACCTCGCCCGCAACAATCCCCTGCAATCGTCCGATGCCTGGCTCGACGATGCGCACGCCGATCTGGATGTATCGCTGCACGACTGGCTGGCGGCGCGCGGGCTCGATGAGCGCGTGATCCAGTTGTGCTGGAGCACCAATCCGTATTTCGGCTCCTCTGCCTTCGACGTATCGGCGCTGCAATCCCTGTTTAACGATGCCTGGGTCAAGGCGGTCACGCAGGGTTCCATCGCGGCGCTGTCCATCGACGGCGGCAATTACCGGTTGCCCGCAGCCATGGCCCGGCAACTGAAACGCGAGATACGACTGGATCAGGAGGTCGTGGCCCTCCGCGACGACGGCTCGATCGTGACCGTGGAGTGCCGCGACGGAACCCGTTACCGCGCCAAGCGCGTAATCTGCTCGCTGCCGTTTTCCGTGCTGCGCCACGTGCATATCGATCCGGTGCTGCCCGCGCTGCAGGCCGAGGCGGTCAATAACCTTCCCTACATGCAGAACACCCTGGTTTTTTTCGTACCGAAACAGCGCTTTTGGGAACAGGACGGTCTCAGCCCGACCATGTGGACCGACGGCATCGCCGGTACGATCTCGGCGCAGCGATTTGGCAAGAATCCTGACGACGTGACCGCCATCGTCGCGAATCTGCGCGGCAATGCGGCCCTGTGGCTCGATCGGCTGCCACCCGACGAGGCGATCCGTCTCGTGCGCCTGGAAATCGAACGCCTGCGTCCCGCGGCGCGTGGCGCGTTAGCCGGCGGCTGGATCCAGTCCTGGGGACGCGATCCGTTTTCCGCCGGCGACTGGGCGGTGTTCGGGCCCGGGCAGATCCGGCGTTTTGCGCGGCACATGAGCGCGCCACACGGCCGTATCCACTTCTGCGGCGAACATACGGCGCGCGCCAATCGCGGCATGGAAGGCGCGATGGAGTCCGCCGAACGCGCTGCGCTCGAAGTATCCGAAGTCCTCTGAACTCAAGGAGCTAACGTGTCCAACCCAAAATCCGGTTCCCATCGACCTGTCAATCGTCGCGACCTGCTGGGCGCCAGCGTGCTTGGCGCGGCCGCCGTCTCGCTGGGCGTTGGTGCGGACGCCGCGAGCGCTGCGCCGGGCGACTCCAAAGTCAGCGTGCACGACAAGGGCAAATACGAGATGGTGCCGCTGCGCCGGGACGCGCTGCGCGTCACGGCGGTCCAGTCGATTGTTCGCGCAGTACGGGACACCAAGAACCCTGCGCGCGAACTGAAGGCTAACGTCGATCACATGATCGACCTGGTCGATGCGGCTAACGGCTTCCCGGGTCCGCAGGACCTCATCTGTTTTCACGAACAACCCATCATGGGCTGGAATCCGTGGACGCTCGAGGAGGCGTTGCGCGTGGCGATCGAGATTCCCGGCCCGGAGACCGAAGCGCTCGGCAGGAAGGCGAAGCAGTACGGCTGCTACCTGTCCTTCGGCACCTACGCCAGGGACAAGGACTGGCCGGGCCACCTGCTGCTGAATGGCGTCCTGATCGGTCCCGATGGCAAGGTGGTCGCCAACCACTGGAAGACCAACAATTCCCGCGGCTTCAAGCCCGGCTGGGACATCTTCACGACCTCGATCTACGACGTGCTCGACCGCTACCGCGAAATGTATGGCGAGGATGCGGTGCTGCCGATCGCGCGTACCGATATCGGCAATATTTCCTGCTCGGTCACGCCTGGGCAGCCGGACGTGATGCGTGCGCATGCGATGAAGGGCCTGGAGCTGCGCCTGAGTTCGTCCTCCGGCGGCTACAGTCTCGAAGACACGCAGATGATCTCGCTTTACAACCGGATCTGGGCCGTGGTCTGCAACAACTCGATCTCACCCGAACAGCCGGGGTTCCCGGAATTCTCCGGCTCCGGCGACACCGCGATCTTCGGAGCTAACGGCCGCATCGCCGCACGTGCGCGCTCGTTCAACGAGGAGTTCGTCACGACCGTAATCCCGATGGCGGAGTTCCGCCGCACGCGTGTCATCGCGGACGTGCCGATCGAAATGCTGATGCCGGTATACAGCAGGTTCGTGCCACGCAACGGACCTAACGCGCAGGCCAGCTATGTGCCGAAGACCTCGGAAGAGGCATCGAAACACTTCAACAGCAAGCGCAACTGGTAAGGGCCGGAAGCTAACAGAAGGAACCCCACATGATTCACCGTCGCACTGCACTCGGACTTCTCGCCGGCGCCGCCGCCGGCGCCTCTGCAATTCCCACGCTCGCGCTCGCCGCCGGCAAGGGTGGCACGGTCTTCGACCCGGCCAACCCGGACCACCTGGCACTGGCGTTTCGCAAGCTCGCGTATTCCATGGACGACAAGCTGACGTTCTGGTGGATGAGGGGCACGCGCTACGGCGTCACCGGCACAGTGGCGACGCCGTTCTGGGACATGTACGTCGCCTCCTGGTTCACGACCCGCGACCTGCCCGACGGCAGGTATGAGATCAGGATGGCCGGCAGTAACTTCTACACCGCGCCGGGTGCCACCACCTTGCTGGAGAAATTCGACAACCCGTTCACCGGCAAGACCGTCGATGTGCCCTACGGCAAGCCGCGGGTGACGACCACCGTCATGGATAAACGGGGTGGCGGCTTCGCGGGCGGTGATGTACCGGGCATGAAGACCACGCGCCACACCGACATCGGGCCGGCCTGGGTCGAGGGCGACAGCATGCACGTGCAGGGCGATAATTCGATGCACCTGGAGCCGCTCGAGGCGGGCAAGCGCAGCTTCACGGTTAACGACTGGTCAACCTACATCGGCGCCGTCGCCGACGTGCTGAACCCGAAGATGAAGAATCCACCGGCGGCGCAGATGTTCAACGACGTCCTCGACTTCCCGCCCTGGCTGCAGATGGGCGACTACCAGGGCGCCTACGTTTCGCGCTGCTTCGGCCGCAAGGTCTACGCCTATGCGTCGATGCCGGCAACCTGGCGCAAGTTGTTTGAGCAGAAGTTTCCGGACCTTGCCAAGGATCCGGGCGCGGTGCTCAGGGGCTGAGCCGCAGCGTACGTCTCAGAGACAGAAAGGGCAGGTAGCCAACCTGCCCGGAATCAACACCAGGGACGTTCAGGCCCGCCTGAACCTAACGACCTAGCCGCCGTGCGAGCGTGGGGGCATTTTCCGTACCCCCACGCTCTGTCGACCATCACTACGGCGCCAGGTCATCCAGAGGGATGACGCTCAGCGGCAGGCCACCGCCAGCCGCATCGCGCGCGGCCACCGTGTACACGCCATTGTTAACAACCGTGATCGCTACCGGGCCAATAGCAGCCGTCTTCAATCCCGTCGGCGTAACGCTGACTGCATAGGTACCTTGACTCAGACTGACGTAGCCCGTGTCCGCTTTGAACGCCACGTTGGTGAACGCAGGTGTTGCATTCGCCAGCGCGGTTCCCGGAGCCAGCACATACAAGTCAACGTTGCCGGCGCTGGGTGAGGCATGGAGGATGCGAACCCGTGCCTGCGTCGCCACGCGACGTCGGTCGTCGGTCAATACCAACGGCGCAATGCTCGCCAGCCGGCCAACGGCATAGACAGAATATTCACGGCCCGCCGCCAAAGGCAGGTCCGCATTGATGGCGATCAAGCCGTTATTGCCGACCGGGGTCACTTTGATGTTATAGGTTGCTGCCGGCACACTGACAAACGGCGTCGCATTCGGGAACGTCAGTGAGGACACCAATGGCGTACCGAAATTGTTGTTAGCAATGACTTGCACAGCCGGCGCATCGGGCGAGGCATGTATCACGCGGACTCGCGCCGGCGTCGCACGGTCGAGCAGTTGCAACGCAGCGCCCGAACTGGGCACCGCAAGCAACTTGATGGGGGACGTGGCGGGCCCCGTGCTTTCAAGTGCTACTACCAGCAGATCGCTGCCCCCTGCAAGCGTTACCGTTCCGGAGTCATAGAGCACCGGTGAGCTGGCGCCTGACGGCGTTACGCGGATCTGATAGTCGCCGGCGTTGAGGGTCGCAGGTCCCAGCACCCCCTTGAATGCGAGGCTGCCAACCGGCGCACTGGCGGCAAGATTTGCCCCGGGAGTCGTCACAAACACCGACACGGCGGGTGCCGCTGGCGCTGCGTGGACGACTTGCAGGCGCACGCTCGATGAGGACACGGTCGAAGAGTCACGCGTCACCACCAGCGGTTCAATCGCGGACACTTTGTTTACTGCGAGTACCGCATAGGCGCCACCGGCAGCCAGCGGGATATTGGCCGGGCCGATGACGGTTGGACGCGCAGTGCCTGGCAGTCGTCCCAGCACAGCGACGTTAAGATTACCGGGGCGTTGGACGATGATGTCGGTAACCTCGCCATAATCAAGGTTGCTCAAAGCCGCGCTGCCGTTCAAATTGATGTCAACCGCGGGGGCGTCAGGCGATGCATGGACGATGCGCACGACGGCATTGGCGGGTGGAGCCGGCACGTCGTCGCCGCCGCCGCAAGCAGCGAGCAGGACGGTCGCGAGTACCGGCGTGAAGCGCGCATACATCGTTACTCTCGAAGGTGTCATCGTATTCTCCAAAGAGGTTGCTGATAATTGATTGGCATGGAGGGGAGGGGACCGGCCGTCCGGCCCCTCGCTTCCTGCCTGGGTGTTGTTAGTTCTTGACCGGCATGATGACCGTGTCAATGACGTGAATTACGCCGTTGGACGCAACGATATCGGTCGCCGTGACGTTCGCATTGTTCACCATCACCTTGCCGCCGGTGACATTGATCTTCACGGACGATCCCTCAACCGTCTTCGCGTTCTTCAGCTTCACCACGTCGGCTGCCATCACGTTGCCCGCCACCACGTGATAGGTCAGTACGGCGCTAAGTGCCTTCTTGTCCTTGAGCAGCGCGTCGAGGTCAGCCTTCGGAATTTTCGCGAATGCCTCATCGGTCGGCGCGAACACCGTGAACGGGCCAGCGCCCTTGAGTGTGGAGATCAGGTCCGCGGCCTGCAGCGCGACTGCTAACGTCTTGAAAGAGCCGGCCGCGACCGCGGTGTCAACGATGTCCATGGACTGCGCCTTGCCACCGGCCTGCGCACCCATCGAGCCCAACGCGACGACGGCCGTCGCTACAATGCTTTGAAGTTTCATTTGCTAGATCCTTAATGTGTCAGTGAAGTGATGTGTCTGTGAAGCGATCAACCTGGTTGTCCAGGTGATGTCCAGCGAGATTCTCAGACTGTCTAGGTCTTGTCAATATATATTCTGGACAAAACCCTTGACAATACCTGGACAACCCGGCACATTTGCCTGGATGACGCCGCAAGTCCATGCCAAAGCCCAGCGGCATCCCATGCGAATCGTGGTCCAGCGCACCGGACTGACACCGGATGTGCTGCGTGCCTGGGAGCGGCGCTATGCGGTGGTAACACCCACCCGCTCGGGCACCGGCCAGCGCCTTTATTCGGATTCGGACGTCGAGCGACTCACTCTGCTCATGCGTGCGGTCAACGGCGGACGTGCAATCAGCCAGGTTGCCAAGCTCCCGGTGCGCGAACTGCAGGCGATCGTGAAGCAGGATGAAGATTCCGTTCGGGCGACGCCGGCGACCGCCGCGGCTCAATCCTCCGGGGCGCGAGAATCGATACTGGCGGCAGCACTGGTTGCCGTGGAAGGACTCGATGCGGAAAAACTTGAATCCACGCTCCGCGGCGCCGTCCTGCGACTCGGGATGGACGACATGCTGGATGGAGTGGTCGCGCCCTTGCTCCTGACCATCGGCTCGCGCTGGCATGAGGGACTCCTGCGCCCGGCGCATGAGCATCTCGCCACCGCGGTCGTCCGACGCACGCTCGCCTGGATGATGGAGAGCGGCGCGATAGCCGCCACGGCACCGTCGCTGGTGGTCGCGACTCTTCCGGGTCAAACCCATGAACTCGGCGCCATGCTTGCTGCCACGGCGGCTTCCAGTCACGGCTGGCGCGTGTTGTATCTCGGCGTCAACCTGCCGGCGGATGACATCGCGTTAGGTGCAAACCACACGGGTGCGTCCGCGGTCGCACTCAGCTTCGTCTATCCGTCTGACGATCCGGCGATTGCCGGTGCGCTGCGTCAGCTTCGCTCCGCGCTGCGGGTGGGTACGGCAATCATCGCCGGTGGCAGCGCCGCCCCGAATTACGCGGCCGCACTGACGGCAGTGGGCGCATACAGCTTTGGATCGATCGGCGAGCTGCGTGCCTGGCTGCAAAAGTCGACGCTAGCCGCCGGATCATCGTGACGTTCGCCTGAACCTAACGACATAGCCGCGGTCGGCCGCATGGTCGCCGCTCGCGCCGGGGCCATAGAAAGGTTTTTTCTCCAGTGACAGCCCGGTGATTTGCGGGCTGATCTCAGCAAATCTGGCGGCAAAGCCGGCCTGCTCATAGTGCTTCACGTTGATAGACATCACAACCAGGCCACCCGGCCGCGTGATCCGCAATACCTCGTCCAGGGCGGCGGGGCCGACATGACCAAGGGTGAAGGTGCCCGAGCTGACCACACCGGCGTAATGACCGTCTGGCACGTCGAGGCGCGCGGTGATATCACCCGGAAAGAGTCGCTGGTAAATGCCTTTCGTGGCGGCCACAGCTAACATCTCGGGCGAAAAATCGGTGCCGTCAACCGGCGCCACACCTAACGCCGCGAGCGCGGCGGCGACCAGCCCCGTGCCTGCCCCGACGTCGAGCACCGGCCCGACGCCGCCGGCCTCGACATAGGTCATGCTCACGTGATGCGGCATGATGTAGTCCATCGCGGCCGCAAAGGTCTGGTCATAGGTAGCAGCCCAGTCGCGGTACAGCGCCAGATTGTCCTCGGGGGAGGACAAACCATAGGCGGCGTTCAGACTCGGCGCAGGATCTGGCATCGAAAAAACCTATTCAAAGCCGTGCGGGTTTTCGGCGAACTGGTAGGCGATCATCGGCCAATGGCTCTGCGGTGGCAACGTGACTGGCCCCGAACAAATCGGACCAATCGAGAAGTGGAAGTATGCGAAACAATCAGGTTCAAGGAGACGGAGGGTTACAACTTCAGGAGCTCGCAAAACTTCAGAAACGGAAGAACGCGTGCCTTGGCATGTGACCACTCCGTATCTCCGCCACGGGCGTCCAAGTGAACCTGGTAAAACTGCGGAATAGGAGTGCGTTGGGAGAAATATCCGATATTTTTGCTGAGCGACGTGCTGCCGCTTTTGCATTCGACTCCAAATTGCGGTTTGCCGTTGCGCAGCACGACAAAGTCAATTTCCCGTCCCGTCGCGTCGCGCAGGAAGCGCAACGACATGTCGTCGCCCTGCGTGTCTTCCTGGAAGTGGCAGTACTTCAAGAGGTGCGACGCCACCAGATTTTCAAACCGCGCGGCGTCGTTCAGACATAGCGACCAGTCCCAAAGATAAAGCTTGCGCTCCTTTTTCACCGCCCGAAGGTGTGGCAGACCATAGGGCATGATGCGATAGCAGTAATAGAGGTTCTCGAAGATTGTGACCCACTTATCGGCGGTCTCGAATGCCACTGACAAATCCTGCTTCAGATTGGCAATCGACAACACCGAGCCCACCCGCTGCGGAAGCAGTTGAGCCAGCAATTGCAACTGGGACACTTCCTTGACGTGCTCCAGGTTGATCAGGTCTTCCTGAATCACACGGCTCTGCCGTTCACGCTGCCAGCGTTTCCAGTGCCGTGCGTTGCGTTTGAGGAACGGCTCGGGAAATCCCCCGAAACGCAACAATATGTCGAGGTCTGACTGCTGGGGTCTTTGATTCAATTCATACAGCGACAGAGGATGCAGGCGAAAGTAGTGGTACCGTCCCTGTAACGAGTCGCCGCCGCGGCGGTAGTGGTCAAGTCGCGCTGAACCGGTGACCAGAAATTGCGTACGGGACTTGTGGCGGTCGTAAAAGCCCTTTACCAGGTTGCGCCAACGTTTGTACTTGTGAATCTCATCAAGAATGATGAGGGGCTGATCCGACGGCAGGCCGCCTGCGAGCAACAGGCGCTGACTCTCGGGCACGTCCCAGCTTAGATATGCCGGGTGCGCTTCAGTGGCGCCGCGAATCAAGCCCAGCGCCAGGGTGGTCTTGCCCACTTGCCGAGGTCCGCCCAGGAAGACCATTTTCTGCCGTAGGTCCTGGCGAACAGCTGTGGTCAGGTAGCGTTTCATAGGGTATGTTAAAAATAGAGTACGATTGATTATATGCGCGCTAAAAATAGAGTCAAGCGAAGTATATGTAATAGCTGCCTGATTCGCGCATGTCGCCGGTGGTAAATCGAGGGCAAGCAAGCAGGTGCCGCCGTATTGGTCCTCATCAATTCAGTCCAATTCCCGAGGCACTGGCGCACTCGTGTATCCTCGGTCGCCGAGTACCTGACGCTGCGCGCAGACTGATCAGGCTGCCCGGGAAAAGGATCCAGTGACGCTCACCAATACCTTCCAGCGCTTCTTTGAATCAGAAAAATCGAGTGCGATCGTATTGATGATCTGCACGATCGTTTCGATTGCAATTGCTAATTCTCCCGCAGGGGCTGCCTATGCAAATCTCTGGCAGATGAACCTCGCCGGGCTCACGTTGGCCCATTGGGTCAATGACGGTTTGATGGCAATCTTCTTCCTGCTGGTCGGGCTGGAGCTGGAACGCGAGCTGTACAGCGGCGAGCTGTCAAGTCCGACCAAGGCAACGCTGCCGTTGTTCGCTGCGCTGGGCGGCATGCTAACACCGGCGCTTTTCCATTTTGCATTCAATATGGATACCGCGACTCAATCCGGCATGGGCATTCCCATGGCGACGGATATTGCGTTTGCCCTGGGTGTGCTCGCGTTGCTGGGACGTCGTGTGCCGGCGTCGTTGAAGGTGTTCGTAGTCGCGTTCGCAGTGGTCGACGACCTGGGCGCGATTGTCATCATTGCGTTGTTCTATACACCGCAGCTGGCAAGCGCATATTTGCTGGCCGCTGCGGCCGTTTTTCTGGCGTTGGTGGCGCTGAACCGTGTGTTTCGGGTCATGTCCCTGCTGCCGTATCTGATCGGCGGAGCGTTACTCTGGTATTTGATGCTCAGGTCGGGTGTGCACGCCACATTGGCCGGAGTGCTGTTGGCCTTTGCGATCCCGTATTCGTCGATCGATGAGGACCGCAAGTCGCCGTCCCATCGCCTGGAAAACTGGCTTCACGGGCCCGTTGCTTTCATGGTGCTGCCTGTCTTCGCGCTGGCCAATACCGCAATTCTCGTCGACGCGAGTTGGCTGCAGGAGCGCGCCAGCAGCAACAGCATCGGAATCATCGCCGGCTTGGTGTTAGGCAAGCCGCTTGGCGTGACCCTGTTTTGCCTGCTCGGTTTTTTGAGCGGGCTTTGCCGCCTACCGTCAGATCTGCAATGGCGCCATATTTTCGGTGCCGGGCTTTTAGGCGGGATCGGCTTTACGATGTCGATCTTTATCGCCAATCTCGCTTTTCCCGGGGATGCGGGTCTCATTGACGCATCGAAGATAGCGATCTTCGCGGCGTCATTCTCAGCGGGAACCCTGGGCTACCTGTGGCTTCGGTTCACGCCAGCACCGCGTTGAACGTTGCGCTCGGCCGCATCACGGCCACGACCTTTTGCGCGTCGGGCGAGTAATAGCCACCGATGTCGGTCGCGCGGCCCTGCACGGCAGACAGTTCAGCGACGATTGTCGCTTCGTTGTCAGCCAGTGATTTGGCCAGCGGAGCAAACTTGGCCGCCAGCTGCGGGTCATCCTTCTGCGCCGCCAGCGCCTGGGCCCAGTACAGCGCCAGATAGAATTGACTGCCGCGATTGTCGAGCTCGCCGGTCTTGGGTGAAGGCGACTTGCGATTGTCGAGCAGGGTGCCGGTGGCGGCGTCCAGGGTCGTCGCGAGGATCTTGGCGGCGGCATTGCCAGTCTTGAGTGCCAGATCCTCGAGGCTCACGGCCAGTGCCAGGAATTCGCCGAGCGAGTCCCAGCGCAGGTGATTTTCCTCCAGCAACTGTTGCACGTGCTTTGGCGCCGAGCCTCCCGCACCGGTCTCGTACATGCCGCCGCCGGCCATGAGCGGCACGATCGACAGCATCTTCGCGCTGGTACCCAATTCCATGATCGGAAACAGATCTGTTAGATAGTCGCGCAGTATGTTGCCAGTCGCGGAGATGGTGTCTAATCCGCGCACGACGCGTTCCAGCGAGTAGCGCATGGCGCGCACCTGGCTCATGATCTGGATATCGAGGCCCGTTAGGTCGTAGTCCAGCAGGCAGGCCTTCACTTTCCGGATCAACTCCGCTTCATGCGGCCGATAGGCGTCCAGCCAGAACACCACCGGCATGCCGGAATTGCGCGCGCGCGTGACTGCGAGCTTGACCCAGTCTCGGATCGGTGCGTCTTTGACCTGGCATATGCGCCAGATGTCGCCCTGCTCGACATTCTGCGTCAGCAGCACTTCGCCGCTGTCGAGATCGGTGATGTTGGCGACGCCGTCCTCGGAGATCTCAAAGGTCTTGTCGTGCGATCCGTATTCCTCGGCCTGCTGCGCCATCAGGCCGACGTTAGGCACCGTACCCATGGTACACGGGTCGAAATTGCCGTGCCATTTGCAGAAGTTGATCATCTCCTGGTAGATGCGCGCGAAGGTGCTTTCCGGGATCACCGCCTTGACGTCCTTCAGCCGGCCGTCACCGCCGTACATCTTGCCGCCGACACGTATCATCGCCGGCATCGACGCATCGACGATAACGTCGCTCGGCGAGTGGAAATTGGTGATGCCCTTGGCGGAGTCCACCATCGCGAGTTCGGGCCGCTTGTCGAGGCAGGCGTGCAGGTCGCGCATGATCTCTTCGCGCTTCGACTGCGGCAGCTTGGCGATCTTGTCGTACAGATTCACCATGCCGTTGTTGACATTGACACCCAGCTCGTCGAACAACTTGCCGTGCTTCTCGAACGCCTCCTTGTAGAAGATCTTCACGCAGTGGCCGAAGACGATGGGGTGGGAGACCTTCATCATCGTCGCCTTGACGTGCAGCGAGAACATCACGCCGTACTTCCGCGCGTCCTCGATCTCGCGTTCGTAGAAGGCGCACAGCGCCTTCTTGCTCAGGAACATCGAGTCGATGACCTCCTTGTCCTGCAGCGCGACCTTGGGCTTGAGCACCAGAATCTTGCCGCTCTTCGTGATGAGCTCCATCCTGACGTTGCGCGCGCGGTCGAGGGTCAGCGACTTTTCGCCGTGATAGAAGTCGCCGGCGTGCATGTGCGAGACGTGGGTGCGCGACGCCTGCGCCCATTCACCCATCGAATGCGGGTTCTTGCGTACATACTCCTTGACCGCCTTGGGTGCGCGCCGGTCGGAATTGCCCTCGCGCAGCACCGGATTCACCGCGCTGCCAATGCACTTGGCGTAGCGGGCGCGGATGGACTTTTCGGCCTCGGTCTTCGGGTCCTCGGGGTAGTCCGGGATCTTGTACCCCTTGCCCTGCAGCTCGCGGATGCAGGCCAGGAGCTGCGCCACCGACGCGCTGATGTTCGGCAGCTTGATGATGTTGGCATCCGGCTCAAGCGTCTTCTGGCCGAGCGCGGCGAGGTTGTCGGGCACGCGCTGCGCCTCGGTCAGGGATTCCGGAAACTGCGACAGCACACGGGCCGCCACAGAAATATCGCTGGTGACGACATCGACGCCGGCCGGGCGTGTAAACGCACGGAGCACTGGCAGAAAGGCGTGCGTTGCCAGCAGCGGCGCCTCGTCGGTCAGCGTATAGATGATGGTTGGCTTGGTGCTCATATTCAGGTTCTCTCTGGCCGCCGATTCACAGGCCTCGCAGCGATCTTGCGTATTCTAAGGAAAACGCCGGCCAACCGGGTGTCGCAACCGACGCTGGGGTGCTTTGTTTGAGCGACCATCCGTCGGGCGGCGCTTGATGCCCCGCGTCATGGCCGGACGCGCCGCTGCTCTATCAGCGTGCGCGTTTCGAAGTCGCCCTTGCCGCCCTGGAAGCGGACCTCCTTGCGACTGATGATGCGATCTCCGTCCCGCTCGCGCGTGTAGCGCATCACGGCCTTGCGATTCTCGAAGAGTTCGCTTTCGTCGGCGGTCGTGATGGACTGTTTCCAGTGCAGATCGTCCCGGAATGCGACGGAGGCGAAGCGATAGGCGTGTGGTGATTCGGCGCCACGCGCGAAATATGCGGTGCGGAACCCCGCGATCGACGGATCGGCATACGTAACTTTTAGCGTGTGATCGCTCCGCTCTCGCGTGACGAAGTCCTCCTCGACGATGTGCAGACGGCCATCCGGCGTGCACCGGTGGCGTGAAATAAGCGATACCTTCTGCGTGTGACCCGCCGCATCCGTGATGTCGATGCTTCCCTGCCAGGTGCCGGTCTGGCTGCACCAGGCGCGCATCGTGTCGCCGAGGTCGTCACCGTACGCGGGCGCAATGGCTCCGGCGGCCAGCAGCAGCGCCACGGATGTTCCGATTCGCATGGGGTCCTACTCCTCGCTAAAGGACACATTCTGCGCGATGGCCACCCGGCTGTCGAACTGCACCTGATAAGTGTTGCGAGCCAGCGTCGACCACTGGCCAGATTGGCGCCGTAGGCTGGCGGGTTCTGTCGATGCGATCGTTCGTCTAACATTGTTAGGCGAACGCGTTGTTAGCTGGTGGAGGCGGCGGCTACTGAACAGTTCGAGCAAGTTGTTGATTTAATGCAGATTCCGTTTTAATGGCGCCGCAGTTGCCCCCGTAGTTGCCCCCAGTGATTCATGCCAAATTCTGATGCACTGGCGCACCTCAGAGCATGATTTGGATGCGCGTTTACTAACCATTATTGGTCGGTGCCGGGGAAAGGACTCGAACGTGGCAATAATTCTCGGGATACATAGCGTTTCTTGAAAGTGAACGGCGATTTACCCACTGGATTACCCGCGTTCTGCCTTGACCCAGGCAGTGGCTGCGCGAAAAGTTCACCACGAGACGCCGGCAGCGCACGAATTCTACAAGGCGGATTTCAGTAGTCTAATCCGCTCGCCGATATACGCCCGCCGCGCGGGCGATTTCACTAGCTCAGTGTAGTCCTTCAGGCGCTGCCATTGAAATCGCCGTGGAATAGTGAGTTCGGGCTGATTCGAGAACGCACGTGACCGTCCCGGTGCGAGATACAGCAGGTCAAACAGCGCCTTTTCGGGAGTGGCGACTTTTGCATCGGATCGGGATGACAACTCGAAGCCCTTGAACAGCTCCGGCGGCATGCGATGGAAGGAAATGGTTACCAAGGGAGTCCTAATGCGGCGCGGCCTCGCCGGCGTGACGGCATAAAGGACCGATGGAATCTGTTCGATCAGCCCGTGGTGAAACAACGCTGACTGCAGAGAGATGTATGCCTGCTGCGGCGCCGAAATCAGTTCGGGCAGCGCCAGACGGTCGATTTTCTCGTCCACGAGCCATCGACCCCGGCTGAGATGGGTGATCATCCCCTTCTGTGCGAGACGTCGAAGGATCGTGGTCGCGTTGCTGGTCGAGACATGCAACAACACGACAACATCGCGCGTTTCAACAACTGGGGTCGCGAGCGCTCGCAACTGCTGCAGGGCCTCGATCTGGTTCATCGCCTCAGGGCCTCCAGGCCGTCGACGACCTGCTCCTGCAGTTCCGCCCAGATTCTCCGGTTGCCGTAATGTTCCTGGTACTCGGGCTGCAGAAACGCCAGGACCTGGCCAGCGAAAGCGTCGTAGTCGACCGCAAGTGCATTGTCGATCGCAGCGGCCAGGTTTGCAGCCGCCGCTTTTGGTAACGGCTGCTCCGCCCCCCCAGCGTCCAGCAGCTGCTTCAGATCGAACACGTCCCTCGACTGGACCTGTTGACGCAACGCCAGAGCCGAGACTTTTTGCGCGAACGCAGTGTGCACGGAGTAGTGCTGTGTGATCACCGGATAAAGGCGATAGTTACGGATCAACTCCGCATCCACGGCGTCCACGGTCTTGCCGCCGTCCAAGCCGCGTCGCGAGAATTCGATCTTGGTCGGTACCTCAGCACCGGATTCACTGATGCGCAGCGTCAGCTTCCAGCGCTGCGTAGTGTCGGTCTGCTTGGGTAATGACATTCTTGTTATCTCGATGCCCTGCAATCGCAGTGATTGCGCGAATGCTGGCGCATCAAGCAGACGTTTGACGTTGTTGCGGAGCGTACCGACTGAAATCGTCTGGACGTCGAGATCCATGTCTTCCGAGTAGCGGATGCTTTTGTAGAAGAGCCGCAGGTTACAACCACCCTTGAGGGCAAAGAGGGTCTTATCGACGCGTGCACCGAACGCCCGCAGAAACAGCAGGTGAAATATCTCAATGGTTTGGCGCTCGTTCCACATGTGTACTATATTACGCGTAGTCGACATATGTGTCGACTACGCGTAATGTGACAACCTTCGCTATTCGGCATAGGTGACGCGGCAGGACGCTGGCAAGACATGGTGCGAAATAAGCGCCAGCCAAACGAACTGTGAGCATTTACGGTCTGTCGGTGCCAAATGAGGTTTCCGTTGGCGCCTACCACAGAGTGGAAATTGCGGCACGGCCTGTCGGCCAGTCACCGCCGCGGTCGCTCACGCACTTTTCGCTTCTCCGTTAGCCGAACATTGTTCGGCTAACGGAGTTGTTAGGTCTGTAGGCGGCGGCTACTGAACATCGCGCCCAAGCCTTTGATTAATTGGCAGATCGCCGTCGGCGAAATTTATGTTGCCCCAACGGTTGCCCCCAACCACTTATGGCTGCAAAAGCGGGGGCGGCAGCGCCGAAACTGCGTGTTTGTCATACAAAAAAGCACACTAAATAGTTGTTGCATAAAGGTAACATTAACGTTACCATAAGAAAATTGCTATTCGTGTCGAGGAATATGTCCGAGCCGACGGGACCATTCCGTATCGGCTTTGGTTTGACAGTCTTGATGCGCAAGCAGCTGCGAAAATAGTGACGGCGAAATTGCGGATGGAGCTTGGTAACACATCGCGGATCAAGTGGTTTGCCGGTATCGGTGAGTATGTGATCGATTGGGGGCCTGGGTATCGGATTTACTTGGCTAGAGATGGAGATGCGCTCATCGTCTTGTTTGGTGGCGGCACCAAGCGCCATCAGCAGACCGATATCGACCGGGCGAAAGCGCTGCATGCGGAATACAAGGCTCGTAAAGCGTCAGCTGCAGTGCGCAAGAGAGACAATAAACGCAAGGGGTAATGATTATGGCTTTGACACGTAATTTCAAGAAGACCGTGGTAGCTCGAGTTTCGCGGGATCCAAAGTTTGCGAAGGCGCTTCTGGATGAGGCAGCCACGCTTTTTCTCAACGACGAGCCGGAAACAGCCCGCCTCATTCTTCGTGACCTCGTGAATGCGACGCTAGGATTCGAGCAGCTTGCCGATTTGACGGATACCCCAAGCAAGAGTCTGCATCGCATGCTTTCACCCAAAGGGAACCCGAGCATGGATAATCTTGCTGCGATCTTTGGCGCGGTAGGCAGTAAGTTGAAAGTTGACCTTAAAGTACATACAACTGACTTGCCAAATTAGATGATGCATGTGAGCCGGTCCGCTAACGACGTGCCGAATCGACGTCTGCCGTATCCAAGTAATATTAAGTATTCCGTGAGCAAAACATTGTTAGGCTAACGAAGTTGTGAGGTCTGGAGGCGGCGGCCATTGAATAGCGCGAACAAGGCACTGATTTGAAATGGTTTCCTTTGGCAGCGTTTGACGCTTGCCCCCACTATTGCCCCCAAGAATCAGGCCGCGGGATAGTCGCCAATCATGTGACAGGAGGTGTACTTTTCGGCCCCAAATCAACAGTCGAAAAGTGGTCCGCATTGCGGCCTGGCAGTGGGGTTTGAGGCATTCCTCCAGCACGTGTAGATCGTGCCTTGACAATGTATTACATAAGTTATAACGTTGGTATTCTGGTCCAGGAGCAATTCAATGAGCGACACGGTAACTCTCAGGAAAGTCGGCAATTCGGCCGGCGTGACCTTTGGCAAGGAGGTTTTGGAGGCTTTGAATGTGGCGATCGGCGAGAAATTACACGTCATTCGTACGCCGAACGGCATTCAATTGACGCCTTTCAACCCCGACTTTGCCAAGGTTCTGGACTCCACGCGTGACTACATGCGGCGTCATCGCAACGCTCTGCAGGAATTGGCGAAGCGGTGACAGCGATCAAGTGGTTGTCGCTGGCAATGGTCGAGGCGATTCACGACGAAGCCGTGTATTTGTTCGGGGGCTTGGGCGGCGTGCGAGAACCATCCTTGCTCGAAAGCGCGATCGACAAGCCAAAGAACAAACGTGCCTACGAACCCGAGTCGACTCTGTTAGAACTCGCTGCAACACTTGGTGTAGGTCTCGCGCGCAATCATGAGTTCAATGATGGCAACAAACGTACCGCGCTACTGTCCACTCGCGCGTTTCTGTTCTTGAACGGACAAGTGTTAGAGCCGCAAGAGGAGGATGAGGTCCTGATCATGATCGGTGTTGCGACCGGCGATGTCTCCGAATCACAATTCGCCGCGTGGCTAGGCCGCAATTGCAAGGTCGAAAAGGCGGGTGGCAGTGGCCGAACGCGGGCAGAAAAGACCGCTAAGAGCAGGGCGCGGCCGAAGCGGTAGGCTGTCGAAGCGGCCTCAACGTGTTTGGAGGGATCTTATGATCGATGCTACGGATCAGCAGTCGTTAACCTAACATTGTTAGGCGAACGGAGTTGTTAGGTTTGGAGGCGACGGCAATCAAACTGCGCGCCTAAGCCGTTGAATTGATGGCTATTTGTTTCGTCAGGTTTTTAGGTTGCCCCCACAGTTGCCCCCGGGAGCAAGGCATCCCACCAAGGCGAAAACTTGGAGAAGATCGGGCGGGCCTGCGCAGAGCCGGCGGATTTTAACTTATTGGTCTACAACCGAATATTATTGCGCGATGGTCCTTTGGCTCATTTTGAAATCCCATAGTGGAAACCCCAGTAATATTGCAGTTATCTTGCGCAATGATTGCGTATATGCAATCATTCCTAGGTGCGAATTGTAGTTGACTCCGATGTCTGGGTTGCGGGACTTCGAGGCGTTGGCGACGCCAATTCCGTTCTGTCCATGTGTATTTCGGGGCGGCTGCGACCGCTCATGGGTGGGGCGCTGATTGCCGAATATGAAGACGTCATGGGTCGCGACAATCTATGGAAGACCTGCCGTCTAAGCGCCACCGAAAGAGACGAGTTACTCGACATATTTTTGAGTAAGTGCGATTGGATCAAGGTGTATTTTGCTTGGCGACCCAATCTGAGAGATGACGCCGATAACCACATTGTTGAGTTGGCCGTTGCTGGTCAGGCCAATGCGATCGTGACTCGAAACGTTCGTGACTTGCGTAGTGAGGAGTTGCGGTTTCCTGGGATTGGGATATTGACGCCGCGGCAGTTATTGCAGGAGTTCGAAACATGAGTGCATTGATCTTGAGAATGCCCGAGGAAAAGCGGACAAGACTTAAGCTGCTGGCAAAGGCGCGGCAGATGAGCGTCAACAAATTGATTGACGAGATGGCAACTGTGCTGCTAACGGATTTCGATGCTGAGACGCGATTTCGTTTACGTGCAGCGCGTGGCGCTGGCCATGAAAAGCGTGGCCTGGAGCTGCTGAGCAAAGCGGCTGGTGGCGTTAGGCGCAGAGCGGCTCACCACAAGAGCACGCAGGCCAATTAAACATTATGCTAATGTCAGCCTAACATTGTTAGGAAAACAGATTTGTTAGGTTTGGAAGCGGCGGCTAATGAACAGTGATAGTAAGCGGTTGATTTGGAACAGTTTCCGTTTTCATGGCGTTGCAGTTGCCTCCGCAGTTACCCCCAGCACTCCTGCCAGTCAATTGCGGGTGACCGCACGCTGTCGGCGATGCAACTGACCCACCATCGCATATCAGGGGACGAAGCCGCGATAACTCTTGCTGCTATGCAGTGTTTCCGGCAACCACCACCAGACCAGCGCTGCTACCAGGAAGGTCGCGGGCGCCATCGCCATGCCAAGGACCAACGAATGTTGATTGGCGACGGTGGTGACCAGCAGTGGGGCGAACAAAGAAATCACGTGCCCGCCGTGGAACAGCGACGAGCCCATCGGCCGCAGCCGCACCGGAAAGAGCTCGGCAAAATAGGCGCCCCAGCAATAGGTGCAGGCCAGGCAGATCGCATAGCCCAGTTCAAGCGTGTAAAGCAGGATCTTTTCTGACGGTGCCAGCAAATAGGCGACGATGAAGATCGCAGCAAGCACGAAGCCGATGGCGTTGAAGCGCCGGCCATAACGATCGGCGAGCCAACCCCAAAGCACGCCGCCCAGCAGTGCGCCGAATCCGTCGGCAGTGACGAACACGCCGGTCGTCGACGCATCAAACTTGCGTACGGTTTGCAGGTAGGTCGTGATGAACCCGCTATAGAACTGGTAGCCACTGAAATTGAGTCCCGCCAACAGCAGGCAGGCCAGGGTCAATTTGAGACGCGAGCCTGTTAGCATTTCCCGCCAGTTGCCCCGCGCTGCGTTGCGGTCCGTGGCGGCTTCACCGTCTCCGTAGACGCTGAACAATCGATCGTCCGGCAGCAGCCAGGCAGTGCAGACAAAGATAGCCGCGGGCATCGCGGCGCCGAGCCAGATCAGGGCGCGCCAGTGCTCCTTGCCGAGGCCGGCGCCGACCGTGCCGATGAGGATCAGCGAGACTGCGAACATCGCGCCGTTGATCGACAACAAGCGCCCACGCACCTTGGGTGCAAAAAAATTGGCGAGCATGGTGGTCGCGGCCACGTAGGTTGCGGACAGGGCCACGCCGACCAGGAATCGAAATACCAGCCAGATCTCGCTGCCGGTGGCCCACAAGCCCAGTACCGTGAATGCACCGATGGCGAGCGTTGCGACCAGCAGCACGCCGCGGGCATTCCAGCGCGCCACCCACCAGGCGGAGGCGAAAGACCCAACGATGACACCCGCGGCCTGCGATGCATACAGCAGCGCAGTGTCGCGCAGGGTCCAGCCCAGATCCGCCACCAGAAACGGCCGGACGTAGTCGATCAACAGGAAATTGTAGTTGTAGGCGAGGCTGTTGAGCAGCAACAGGCCATAGATGAGCCATTGTTCGCCGCGGCCGAGCTCGTCCGCACGTCGCAACGGATTGTTAGCTTCGGCAGCCGTGACGCCGGTGGCTGTCATCGCGCCCAACGCAGGCGATCGAGTACGTCCACGTTTTGCTGCAACAGCCAGTACAGCATGTCGATGAAAATCCAGTTCTCGGCCAGCTTGTCGCCTTCACGTCGATAGACATCCACCACTCGCATGTGAATCCGCTTGTCGTGGGCGGGCAGACCCATGAATCCGCCGGACGAGGTCATCGTGAGGTTCGGCCAGCCGAACCAGCCCGCGAAATTGCCTTCGGCGAGGCGGCACACATGGCCATTGAACACGACGTCAGACAAGCCGGCGCGAAACGGCCCCTGATGCTGCAGCTGGTAGCGCTCGATCGTGTAGGTGGAACCGATGCCGCTCGGGCCAAACCAGATCATGCTTTCATGCCAGGTGCGCCGGAGCAGGTCGGAAGGCGCCTGGAATCCTTCAGCACTGACCAGGTCGTCGCACATGCGATTGACGAGTGCCAGGGTCTGCACGCCCTCACCGGGATCCTGCGGGCCTAACAGCAGGCCATCGTGCGTGCGCGGGCCTGGCACCAGCAGCTCCGCGCCGGTCTGCATCGGCAGTGGCGTCAATCCAGCCTGCTTCATGAAGCCGATGATGTCGCAGAAGAACGCGCCTGCACTCAGCCGGCCATCCTGGATACGATGGAATTCTGCGTAGCGCAGAAAGGCCATGCGGCCCGTCGGCGGGATGCCGAGCCAGGGCTTGTCAAACAGCCCCATCAGGTGTCCCATGCTGATGACCCAATCGCCGCCATCAATTTCGTTCGTGCCGACCATGAAGATGTCCTGCCGGCGCTGGATCGGACCGAGCGCGTGCCACAGCGGTTGCCAGACGACTTCGGCAACCGCATCGCTGCCGTCGAGTTCGTTGAAGGGATGCACGCCACGCCAGGCATAGCCAGGACTCGTGTGCCGGCGCAGGACTCTGCCGATGTCCTGCGGCGCTGCGTTTTCAAGATCCTGATAGAAACGCAGGACTAGCGACTTCTGTGGTTGATAATCGGTCACGTTGAATTCCCTTCAGTCCCGCGCCACCAGCTGCATCATCAAGTCCAGCTCGTTAAACATGGTCCAGTCTTCGACGACACGCCCGTCGACAATCCGATGCTGTGTAATGCCCCAAAGCTGCACGGGCTTGTGGGTGGCTGGGCCATAGGCACTGCCGCCCCGGTGCGTGCCGTTCGCGCTCCAGCGCGTCGAGCATAGGTAGCCTTCGTTTGGATTTCCCATCCAATAGACTTCGTCGACCTGGTGCTGCAGGTCCGGAAAGGTTTCTAATAAACGCGCGGAAAAATCAGCGCAGGCATCGCGGCCGACCGCGGCGCGACCCGATGGGCCATGAAACGTCACGTCGGGCGTGTGGGTACGTTGATAATCGGCTGCGCGCCGGTCATTCCAGATTCGGTCGAAGTGCTCGCGCACGAATGTATCGACGTCAAAGCCGGAGACGGGTTCTGCAACGCTGATCGGACGGGTCGGGCGCGCGGCGGCTCGCAGGGCATCCCAGGGGGCCTGCGACCTGGGCCAGCCAGGCGGTTTAGCGCTAACCATTGCCCCCGCCATCTCTCGTAAATCGAATCCCAATTGCAGCAGCAGGTCGGAGGTGTTGTAGAGCACATGTTCCAGAAAAATACGGTTATCGAGTGCGACACAATTGGCGATGCACCAGACGTCCACTTTTTTGTTAGTCGCCGGGCCGTATTTGGTGGCGCCATCGTTGGTGCCACGGATGATTGTGCGATGCGAGGTGTGAAAGCCGATGTCATCGTCGCCCGCCCAGATGATTTCATCCGCGAGCAGTTGAATGTCGGAGAATGCGCCGGTCGTGTGGTGCGTATCGCTGACGATCTTTTCCGCGCCGAGCTGCAGGCCGTAGTCATCAAACACCTGCGACTCGGGATGATAGGTATCGCGGATGTACTCGACGATGCGGTCCTCCCAGATCCGGTACGTGATCCGCACGATATAGTCGATGATGTTTCGATAGGTGGGTTCGAATCCGCGCAGGGACTGCGGCGGCCCAAAGTCAGAGGGAATCCGTGCTTCGTCGGGCGTGCCGCGTTTGGTATAACGCGCCAGCGAGATCCCATAGTTGTCCGGCATGTGCCGCCGTTCGAGCGGCTGCGCGTGCAAAATCGTCATGGCAGTCCCTTGTCGCTGTTAGGGTTTGAGGTCGCCAGGTCTCCCAGCGCTGAGATCAAGGGCTGCAGGTGCGACTCGTAACGCTCCCAGGACCGGACCGAGTCTCGATAGATCGGCTGGCGCACCTGGCTGGCACTCGGCGTGCGGACCATGCGCGCAGTCTCGTGAAACCTGAGCATCGCGGCATCGAATGGCAAGCCGAGGAAGTCGACGAGCCGTTGGCACTGCGATTCGACATCGGCGACGGTGTCCTCATAGCCGACATCGAGAATGAGATCCGCCCAGCGCGACTTCCAGAATTCCATCAGCTGCCAGTAATGCCGGTAATACCGGCCCAGCGCGGTCAGATCGTGCGAGTAAGTGTGGGTCGGGTCGAACGGGCGCTGGTAGATCGACATGCAGTTGTCGATAGGATCGCGCAGGCAATGCAGTATGCGAGCCGAGGGCAGGATGCGCGCGATAAAACCGATGTACTGGAAATTCATCGGCGTCTTGTCGACGATCCAGGATTTGCCAGCCGCGTCGCGCGCCAGTTTCTGCAGGTAGAAGGCGCTCAGTTCAGTAAGTTGTGACGCGCTCAGTTTTGCTGCCCCCTCCGGGTAGCTCGCGCCGGCCATCTGGCCGCTCAGGCGGATCGTGTCTTCGAGATAACTGACCTCGCCCGCGCCATGCACAGCAGGGTGGCTGGCTAACAACTGCTCGGTCAGCGTGGTGCCGGAGCGGGGCATGCCGAGCACAAAAATGACGCGCGGCGACGGCTGTACCGTTCCCGCGGCCGCCGGGTAAGAAGTGCTCCCGGAAAAAGCCGCCTGGATGCGTGCCGTATAGGCGCGTGCTTCCGAGTCATCGTATGGGTGTTGCGCCGCGCGAATCGCGTTGGCTTCGCGCATGAATTCGAAAGCCTGATCGAAGTCGCGTCGTTGCTCACAGCCGATGGACAGCGCGAACGCCAGTGGTGCCCGTTGTTCCGCGGACAAATCGTCGGCATCGAAAAGTCTTAGACGATCCGCCTGCTCGGCGTCATTGACTTTGCGGCCCTTCAGTTGTGCGAGCTGGTAGTGCGCCAGCGTCAGGCGAGGCGCTAGGGTGATGGCCGCCAGGTAACTCGTCGCCGCGCCGGCTGTATCACCCACCTGCTCCAGCAGAAGTCCCAGGTGATAGTGAGGAAGGGCAGAGCCGGTGTCGGCGGCGATCAGGTCGCGCAAAAGGCGTTCCGCCTTGGGCGCATCGCCCAGATCCTTGAGGCAGTCCGCCAGCCCGATGGTTGCCGCAGGAAACCCGCGATCCAGTTGCAATGCGCGCTCGTAGCAGGGTGCCGCCTCGGCCCAGCGGTTCTTCTTGCGAAAGATGTCGCCACGCGTGCAAAAGGCAGTGGCGAAGTCAGGACGCAGGCTGATCGCACGGTCGATGGCTTGCATGGCGCGCTGTGGCTGGCCTTGCTCCGACAGCACGGCCGCCAGGTTGCACCAGGCGTCGGCGTAGTCGGGTGCGCGCTGCAGGGCGCGCTCGTAAAGCTGTGAACTGTGGGCGAGATCGCCCATCTCGCGCAGCACGCTGGCCAGATTGTTGATGACGACCGGGTGATCGGGGCGCAGCTCCAGCGAGCGCTGCAGATGCGAGCGCGCCACCGGCAGCTCGCCCAGGTTCTTGAGTGCGAGGCCCAGGTTGGCATGCGCCTGGGCGTCATTGGGGTCAATGGCGAGCGCCTTGACGATGAAGTCCCGAGCCTCTTGAGCGCGATTGGCGTTGACGCAGAGAGCGCCCAGCAGGTTCAAAGCCTGTGGACTGCGGGAGTCAATTGCCAGCGCGGCGCGAAAGGCCGATTCGGCGTCCGCAAGGCGACCCAATTTCTGCAGGTCGAGGCCGGCCTGCAGTTGTGCCAACAAGGTGCTAGTCGTCATGCCGCCAAGGCTTGCAGGAATCGCGCAAAAGAAAAAGCCTCACACCTGGACAGGGTGAGGCTCGTTCTTCTGGCGACACGTCTTAGAAGCGATACGACATGCGGACGCCCCATTGACGAGGTTCCGAATAATCGACCATCGCGCGGCTGCGGCTGAAGACCGTGGATTCGGTCAGAATCGCTTCCTCGGTCGCATTGTTCACAAACGCACGAACGACAAAGTCTTTGCCGGCCGAATACCAGGTGACACTTGCGTCCACCAGACTATAGGCATCCTGGTTCGACCAGAAATAGGGAGCGTTACTGGTCTTGTAGCTACTCGAGAAACGGGCACTGAGTCCCGGGACGAGTTTGCCGCGATCACCCAATTCGAATGCATAGGTCAGGCCGAGGTTTCCGGACAGGTCCGGCGAGAACCGCGCCTTCTTTCCGTCCATGACAAAGTATCCCTGGCCCCCAACAATCACATCACTTCCTTCGGTGAATTGATTGCCGACATTGAATTTGTCGAAGCGCGAGTTGTCATGAGCGAGGCCGAGGTTCACCCGCAGCTTGTCGGTTGCCGCCCATTCCATGTCGAGTTCCAGGCCCTTGGAATTGAGACTGCCACCGGGTACCGTCTGCGCGAGTATGGTGCCCGCAGCGCCCTGCGTGATGAACACCGTTGTTGTTAGCCCCTTGTATTTATTGTAGTACGCGGCCGTATTGACACGCAGTCGGCCGTCCAGCAGCGTGCTCTTGAGCCCGATTTCGTATGCATCGACCTCGGTCGCGTCCAGCAGTTTTCCGGTGTTGCCTTGCTGGATACCGCCAGCGATGTATCCCGTTGACGCCGACGCATAGGCCATGACGTTGTCGCTGAACTCGTACCGACCGGCGATCCGGTAGTCGACATGGGACTCATCACCCTTGATCTGCACGGCCATAGGGCCCACCACATAGCTGGGGAGTTCATTGTTCAAAGTCGTCGGATTAACGCTCTTGGTGATGCTCTCGCGCTTGTCGTTCGAATAGCGCAGCCCGGCGGTGACATGGAAGGCATCGGTCAGCGCGTATTCGGCTTGTCCGTAGAGGGCGGTGGACTTGGTACCGCCGTTAGGTTGGTAGAGCCACGTGGCCCAGGCGGGCTTCTGCGGCGTGGTGTAGGTATAGCCCCAGAGGAACGCGCTGTTATTGCCGCTGCTGGAATCATCGAAATAATAGGCGCCTAACGTCCAGTCGAGCTTGCCTTCGCCGTTGGAGTTCAGGTTGGTGTCGATTTGGGTCGCAGTTGATTCGATGCGCTGGCCGGCCACCAGTGCCGGACGGCTGGACAGGTCGGTGTCGGTTTCACGCAGTTCCGAATAATCGAACTTGCTGACATTGGTGCGCCATGACGCGAAGCCCAGGTTCCACTTGAATTCAGCCGAGTACGAGTCTTCGCGAATGTTTCGTATGGGCTGGAAATCCCAGGCGACCGTATAAGGATCTGCAATGGCCAGCGCGCTGGTCTGACCGAGACACACATTGCCGGCCTGGGAACGCCCTCCCGGACCATCACCCCCGGTGCACGGAAAGCCCGGTGTGCTCACGCGAGTGCCCTGACGCGGATCAATGACGCCCGTGACGCCGTTGGTCTGCCGCGTCGTCGGATTCCAGGGAATGCCCAGCACTTTGTAGGCGTAGTCCGAGTTGCCGTTGGCAGTGTCTTTCCAATAGGCGCCCGCCAGCGTCATCTCGAAATTCTCGTTCGGCGCCCAGCGGAATTGCACACGCCCATAGGTTTCGTCGGCATCCTTCAGGCCGGCGCTGGGGTTGAAGGAATTCTCGACAAAAGGATCCTGTTTGGTACGGCTGCCGGTCACCCGCAAAGCAGCCGTGTCACTGAACGGCACATTGACAAAGCCTTCGAAGCGCTGGAGATCGTAGCCGCCAAGCGTTAACGCGCCGCCATACCTGAGTTCGCGCGTGTCAGGCTTGTTCTGGATGATATTGACCAGCCCGCCCAGAGTATTGCGGCCGAACAGCGTGCCCTGCGGCCCGCGCAGCACTTCCACGCGCTCGACATCAAAGTAGCTGGCCAGTGCTTGGCCTGCACGCGGACGGTACATCCCGTCCACATAGATCGGAACCGCGAGATCCTGCGTGCCTGCGGAACCCGCGCCGCGCATGATGATCGTCGGGTCATTGCCCTTGTTGTTGATATGCAGGCCCACTGCGGCCCTTTCCAGCGACAGCACGTTGGTGACGCCAAGTTCGGTCAGCCGTGCCCCCGATATCGCGGTCACCGAAACGGGTACAAGTTGGAGATTCTCTGAGCGCTTGGTCGCCGTGACGATGACTTCTTCCAATCCCGCCTCCTGCGCCATGGCCGTATTGCCGGCGATGGCGACGGCCACCGCGGCAGCGACCGTGTTAGCAATCGGGCGACGATTGATTGCGTGCTGCGGGCGGCTATTGCTGCTGCGGAATCGTTTCATGGTGTGCTCCGAAATTAAATGAATGACCGAGTACGCATCGGTTGGCAACGGCTAGTTTGGACTGCCGCGATTTTCCCTGCTGAATCCCCCAAGCCCGCTGCAGGCGCAGTTGACTTGCGTAATTTGTACTTCGAATGCAATATGATGTCAACAGCGAATTCCGTGGTATTTCTACAACGAGAGCGGTCGCAAGGGCCCATCTAATGACGCGATCTGTACTTCGAATTCGAAAAACCGTGTCATGACGCGCTTCAGCGCGCTGGATTGGGCCATTGTCGTGGCCTACCTGGTGGCGAACTTGTTACTCGGTGCGTACCAGAGTCGAGGCATCAAATCGGCCCGCGACTACCAACTGGGAACGCGCACGCTCCCCTGGTGGGCGCTCGGCGTTTCCGTCATGGCCACCTATGTCAGCGCGCTGTCGTTTCTCGGCGGTCCCGCCTGGGCGTATGGCGACGGCATGGCGGCGCTGGCGATTCATATCAACTATCCACTGGTTGTGTTCATCGTGGTGGTGCTGTTCCTGCCGTTTTTCTATAACAGCGGCGTCGCGTCGATTTACGAATATCTGGAACGACGCTTTGGAGTGGCATCCCGCAGCGTCATGGCCGGCTTGTTTCTGACCACGCAGACACTGACGACGGCGTCGATACTGACGGCGACCGCGGTGGTCATCACGTTTGCAACTGGCATGGACACCCACACGGCGATCATTGGCATGACGGTGGTTGTCGTCGCCTATACACTGTTAGGTGGCCTGAATGCGGTCATCTGGACCGACGTGCTGCAGGGTGTGATTTTGTTAGTGGGCGCGGGCGTCGTGTTGGTCGCGGTCATTACCGCCGTCAGCCCCTTGTCCACGGCACTCAGCCATCTGGCTGCGGCCGGTAAACTCGACCCCATCAACACTTCGGTCGATTTCTCGGTGGCGCCGACTATCTGGGCGGGTGTCTTCGCGATGACCCTCTATCACACGACGGTCTATGGCGCGAACCAGATGATGGTGCAACGGGCGCTCGCCGCGAAGAACATCGGCGATGCCAAGAAATCCTACCTGATGATGGGTTTCGCCGGATTTTTTATCTACTTCGTGTTCTTCTTCATTGGCGCGTTGCTCTATGTCTACTACAACGGCCGGCCATTCGATCAGCCCAACTCGATCATTCTGGTATTTGCGCAGAGCCTGGCGATCCCGGGTCTGATGGGGGTATTGGCGGCCGCGATCCTCGCGGCGTCGATGTCGAGCTTGTCTTCGGCATTCAATTCGCTCGCGACGGTGCTGGTGACGGATTTCTACCAGCGTTTCTATCGGCCGCAGGCCGGCGATGCAGAGTGCTTGCGGGCCTCGCGCTGGTTCACGGTTATCTGGGCGGTGCTGGCGGTGCCAATCGCCTTCGCCTTCATTGGCAGTGGCGGCTCGATCCTCGAGCGCCTGTCCCAGGTCGGGTCCTACTTCGTCGGCGCACAGCTCGCGATGTTTGGCATGGGATTTTTTTCGAAACACGTCAGCGAACGAGGCCTGCTGGCGGGGGTCTTCGCCAGCTTTATCGCGCTGTACTTTATCGTGAACGGAATTCCGTTTGTTAGCTGGACGCCACCGGTGGTGGCCTGGCCGTGGTTTGTGGTAATCGGCGCCATTGTCAGTGTCAGCGTTGCGTGGGTCGTGAGTCTGCTGCTGGACGGACGCCAGGCCACATGGCATGTGCAATCGGTGCCCGGGCAATTACATCGATTCAAGTCCGAGGGGCTGCCGGAACGCCAGGATGGTTGGTATTTGGTGCCAGGACGCGTCGATCCTGCCTGCTGGTGGTTATTAGTGTTTTTTGCACTCATTGTCATTTTCCTGTCGCTGTTTGGTTTGGCAGGACGTTCTTGAAAGGACCTCGCGTATGACAGCGGTCGAAGTCGTTACCCGCTTTTATGCGGCCTTGTGTGCCGGCGATCGCGGCGCAGCCAAAAAATTGCTCGCGCCGGATGTCGGTTGGCATGCCGCGCACCCGATCAACGACCTGGTGGGCGTCGACGCGTTTTTCGAACGCTATTGGATGCCCATCGCCGCGGCGCTACCGGATGTGGAATACCGGCCCTTTGTCAGGGTCGCAGGCTATTACGACGGTCGCGAACTGGATGGTGATGGCGCGTCCGGGGAGTGGGTCAATGCCACCGGCTACCTGCTCGGCACCTGGAAGGCGTCGCTGTTAGGTATCCCGCCATCGTTCCGCAGCCTCTATCTGCGCTTCGGCGAGTTGATCCGCGTGGCTGACGGGCGGATCGTGGAGGCCTATGTGATACCCGATTTCATCGACGCCATGGTGCAGCGGGGCGTCTCGCCGCTGCGCGCGAGTGTTGGACACCCGGGACTGGTGTTGCCGCCGCTGACATTGGATGGCGTCGAGCGTGCGCCGGGTGACCCCGAATCATCGGCAGCGAGCCTGCGCCTGGTTCTCGACATGCTGGCAGGGCTCGGACGATTCGACGGCGTGTCGCTGTTCAGCATGGACCAGGAGCGCTACTGGCATCCGGATTTCATGTGGTACGGACCCGGCGGAATCGGTACCAGCCGGGGACTGGACGGATTTCGTGCCCACCATCAGGGGCCATTTCTCAAGGCATTTCCGATCCGGGGCGTCGATCGCACCAAGAGCCTGGTTGCCGACGGCAACTACGTGGCGACCGGCGGCTGGCCACACATGACGGCTGTGCACAAGGGCGCCGGCTGGCTCGGGCTAACGCCGACGCAACGCAAAATCACCCTGCGGGTCATGGATTTCTGGCGCCGCGACGGCGCTCTGCTGCGAGAAAACTGGGTCAGCATCGATATCATCGACATCCTGCGCCAGTTCGATCTTGACGTCTTCGCGCAGATGCACGAATTGCTGGGCGACGGCAGCCAGTACCTGGTGCATCCGCGTTAGTTGAGGAGCGTCGCGGTCTACTCGAATCGTGGCGGCGCGGGGGCATCGCCGCCACGCACCACATACAGTTCCGTCGCCGTATTCACGGGACAACGGTAGCGACGGCGCAACGCGATCGGGACCGTGAATGTGTCGCCCGGCACCAGCGTCAATGCGCCTTCCGGCGACTCGAATTCGAGCTTGCCGGAATGGACTAGCAACACTTCTTCCTCGAACCGTTGGTGCCAGGGAATGACGGCGCCCGGCGCCAGGTGCAATGCGCGCACGTGGAAGCCGTGCTGCCATGCCATGGGTCCGGCCGGCATTTTTTCTGCCGGATTCGCGGGGCCCACGACGGGACATTCCGCGACGCCATTCAAATGCGCATAAGGACTCAACGGCGCCGGTGACATGTGGGTGCGCTTGACGGTGCAGGCGGTGATGGCCACCGAGTCATACTCCTTGAGGCGTGCGACATCGGCCGTGGTCGTGGGCGGCATCGGCAATTCGCCCGGCGGAATCGTTTCGCCGGCATCAGTGTCCACAAGACGACCGCTCCTCAGCAATACCAGGCCATGAGTACGTGCGGCTTCGAATACATACGGCGCCCACAGCACATGACCCGGATCGTCGCCGCCTAACACCGAAAACATGAAGCTCTCATGCAGCCCCAGCGTGTCGAACCCGCGGAATGCGTGGACCGGAATCGAAATGACATCGCCGGGTCCCAGATCGACGTGTCCGGCTGTGCCGAATTCCCCGGTCTTGAACCGAAACTGGCCGTGCTGGATGACGAAAACTTCGGCGGTCTGATGGCTGTGTTGCGAATTGGTGCAGCCCGGCGGTTGCCGGGCACCGCCGATGTTGAAGCCGTGCGGAATCCGAATATGGACGTGCTGCTCAGGATTCTCCGCGACACCCGGGCCGATGATCGTGAAGTTTTCCTTGTGATCGCTGCCGGGCGTCCGGGTGTCGATAAACGCCTTGGTGCAGGGGCGCAGATCGGCGTAACGAACCAGCCGATCCAACAACAACGATTTGGGCATCACCTGTGCGCTCATGACGAATTAATTGTACTGCGAATGCAAATTTTAGTCACGACTGCGGTTATCGGTTGTGAAAATCGCTGGGTTGCTGCTAGGGCCAGAGTGCGGCGCTGGCAATGCGGGCGCCTTCGGCCATCGAGGCCAGCTTGGCGTACACAATGTCAGCATCGACGACGCCAAACCCGGCGAAGGTCGAAAACCCGCAGTCGGTGCCTGCGATGACGCGCTCGCGACCGACGATGGCGGTGAATTTTTGAATGCGGTCGGCCACCAGCTTCGGGTGCTCAATGAAGTTGGACACCGAATCGAGAACCCCGGGAATCAAGATTTTGTCATCGGGGATCTTGCTGTCTCTGAATACGGTCCACTCATGTGCATGCCGAGGATTGGAGGCCTCGAATAGCAGGCCCTGCGGCTTGGCGCGCAGTGCAATCGGCAGCACCACGTCCATCGGTACGTCGTGATGGTGCGGTCCTTCGTAATTGCCCCAGCAGACATGCATGCGCAGCCGATCCGCCGGACAGTTCCTGAGCGCGTGGTTGAGCACTTCGACATGCAGCGCGGCGAGCTTTTGATATTCCGGCAGCGAGCGCTTCTTGAACAAGGTGTGGCGGCCTAACCCCAGGTCGGGCGAATCGATTTGCAGCACAAATCCGGCGTTGACGATCGCTTCATATTCGCTTTGCATCGCGTCGGCTAACGCCGAAAGATACGCTTCGTGGCTCGGGTAGTAGTCGTTAGGCTGGAAGAGTGCGATGACGCCCGGCGAGGCGGCGTTCATGAATCCTTCGACCGGTGCCCCGCGAGTGTGCCCCGCCAGTGCGGCACGAAAGAAAGCCAGGTCTTCGTGCAGCGGTTCGAGGCTCTTGACGGCAATCGGGCCCACACAGCGCGGCCGGCGATAGCTCGGCGTGCCACCGGCACTGGCGAGTTTGCGCAGAAAGTTTGGGTAGTCTTCGAGATCCGCCGGTGGATCGCGGCTACTGTCGCCATCGAAGCCGGTCAGCCGATCCTTTATGTAGGTCGCGTAGCTGATCTTGCTCATTTCGCCGTCGCTGACGACGTCGACACCGGCGTCGACCTGCTTGCGGACCACGTCTTTGACCGCAGTCCCGATGACTTCCTTGAACACGCTGGCCGCAATGGACTTGCCCTGTTCACGACCGAAAACCATGTCGGTCACCGCAGCCGACCGTGGCAGGCTGCCGACATGAGTTGTCAGGATTTTGTCGGTCGATAATTTCATGCGTACGTGCTTTTTGTTAGCCAAGGCGAGCGGATGTGCCTTCAACCAGTGCGCCTGACAAGACCCGGCGCTCGGGTGGCAATGACGGTTCCTCGACGCGCGCCAGCAACATGGTCAGCGCGGCTTCCGCCATGCGTTGCACCGGTTGCCGCAAGGTGGTCAGGCGATAACTGGCCCAGGACGATGGCCCCGCGCCGTCGAAGCCCACGATGGATATTTTCTTCGGCACCTCGAGCCCGAGATCGTAGCGCGCGGCATCCATGCAGCCGATCGCCATCGCGTCGTTAGCACAAATGACGGCCTGGGGCGGTCGGTGCAGGCGACGGGTGAGTTCGTGCAGGCCGTTGACCCCGCTTTCGTAATCGTAGGCGCCAGGCACCACAGTGACGTCCGTGATGCCGAGCTCTGTCAGCCGATCGACCGAAGCCTTGACGCGCTCCTGGCCTACCACCGAGTCCGGTGGCCCGGCAATGATGCCGAACTTGCGATGCTCGGCCTTCACCAGTCGCTGCACCAGCATTCGCGCGCCATCGGATTGATCGCAGAATACCGCGCACACCGGTGTATCGCGCAAAAAACGATTGTAGAAAACCAGTGGCACGCCATGTTTCTGAAACAGGCCCACTTGCTCCGCCGACAGGCGCGCGGCCGAAATGACGCCATCGACTCGGTATTGCCAGACTTGTTCGAGGACCTTGTCGATCTCGCTTTCAGTAGGCAAGGTGAACAGCAGCACGCGGATGCCACGGGCGCTGGCCTGTGACGACAATTCGGCCAGCACCTCGGGGTAATAGAGGTTGGTGAGATTGGTGATGATGACGGCGACCAGATTCGAGCGCCGCGTGATCAGGCTGCGGGCGATGGCGTTAGGCGTATAACCCAATTCCCGGGCGGCGCGCATGACGCGGTCGCGCATTTTCGAGCTGGCGCTCGCGCCCGGCTTGAAACAGCGCGAAACCGCGGACTGCGAGACGCCGGCGCGCAAGGCGACGTCGTAGGAAGTTGCCCGCCCACCGTTGTTAGCGAAGGGAATCTCGGGCTGCGGTTTCTCCTGGATGCGCGGGCGCTTGCGGCTAGCCATAACGACGAAGTCTGATGTCCGCCTGTTCCTTGTGTCCCATGAAGCCCTCGAGCGCGCACAGCCGCGAGCAGTATTCGCCGATCACAACCGAGGCTTCGCGTGTGACTCTCTGATAGGTGCAGGTCTTGATGAACTTGCCGACCCAGAGTCCGCCCGTGTAGCGCGCCGATCTTTTCGTCGGCAGTGTATGGTTGGTGCCGATGACCTTGTCGCCGTACGATACATTAGTTTCCGGGCCCAGGAACAGGGCGCCGTAATTGCGCATGTTGTTCAGGAAATAGTCCGGGTCCCGCGTCATCACCTGCACGTGCTCGGAGGCAATCTCATCGGCCTTTTGCACCATTTCCTCGTACGTGTCGCAGACGATCACTTGGCCGTAGTCGCGCCATGCCTGGCCGGCGACTTCGCCTGTGGGCAGTACCTTCAACTGCCGTTCAATCTCGCGTTCCGTGTCTTTGGCCAGGGATTCCGAATTCGTTAGCAGGATAGCCGGGGAATTCGGCCCGTGCTCGGCTTGACCCAGCAGGTCGGCTGCACACAACTCGCCATCGACCGAGTCATCGGCAATGACCAGCGTCTCGGTAGGTCCGGCGAACAGATCGATCCCCACACGCCCGTACAATTGGCGCTTGGCTTCGGCGACGTATGCGTTACCTGGACCGACAATCATGTCGACCGGCGCGATAGTTTTGGTACCGAGCGCCATCGCGCCGACCGCCTGGACACCGCCGAGTACATAGATTTCGTCGGCTCCCGCCATGTCCATGGCGACAACAATGGCGGGCGCGGCCTTGCCGTGAAAGGGCGGTGCGGCCGCGATCACGCGCGGCACGCCGGCAACCTTCGCAGTCACGACACTCATGTGGGCGCTGGCCACCAGCGGATATTTTCCACCCGGGACATAACAACCGACGGAGCTAACAGGGACATTCTTGTGTCCCAGGATCACCCCCGGCAGCGTTTCAACTTCGACATCGCGCAACGCAGCACGTTGCACCTGCGCAAAGTTGCGCACCTGCTGCTGGGCGAAGCGGATGTCGCTGACCGCCTGGGCTGGCAATGCCCGGTAGCAATCTTCGATGTCGGGTTTCGTCAAACGAAAACTGGGCGGCGACCAGCGGTCGAGTTTCGTGGAGTAGTCGCGGACCGCGTCGTCGCCCCGCTTGCCAATGTCGTCCAGCATGCCCTCGACCAGGGTGCGCACGCGCGCGTCTTCGGTAGCAGCGGTTTCCGCGGCCATGCCGTGCTTGAGATAACGAATCATAATTTAAACACTAGGCGAAATTGACTTCGAATGCAATTACATTCAGAGTACGGTTTCGGCAGCATTCAATTAATTTGCATCTAACGTCGCTATCCGGCCGGGAGTCTGGTTCTGAACGATCATCGTGCAAACGCTGCGGCGACAGCGCACGTCGCTCGAATGGCCTATCGCGCTCGGGCATCTGACGCCTTTGCGCGTGGCAGCGGCAAGCCGCAACGGATTGCGGCGCTATACCATCCGCAGGTCGACTGGCATGGGCCGCACCCGATCAATGATTGTCCGGGCCGCGACGCGCTCCAGCAAAAGTTCTGGGTGCCGCTGTTGCAGGCGTTTCCGGATCTGGAGCGCCGCGAGGACATCTGCCTGGCGGGGGTGTGGAAGAACGCGACCTGGATCGCATCAACTGGCCACTATGTCGGTCTGTTTGCCAGCGACTGGCTGGGTATCCCGGCGAACGGGCGATTTGCGAGCCTGCGCTTTGGAGAATTCGCGCGCTGGCTCGACGGCCAGATCGTCGAGAGTTACACCATCATCGATATCCTCGATCTGCTGCGGCAGGTCGGTCTCTGGCCGCTCGCGCCGCCGTTAGGTGCAACCGATCGAATTCCGGGTCCGGCCACCTGCGACGGCGTAATCACGACACCCCAGGATCCAGCCGAATCAGAGCGTAGCCTCAAATTAGTGGAAGCCATGATAGGCGGCTTGATGAAATACGATCAGAAGTCGCTCGATAGCATGCAGCAGTGGTTGTATTGGGATGCAGATTTCACCTGGTATGGACCCGCAGGCATCGGTAGCTGCCGCGGCCAGGAAGACTACCGGCGCGTGCATCAGGGACCATTTCTGCGGGCATTTCCGGACCGGGTGGGTGGCAATCACAAGTGTCGTATCGGCGAAGGCGTCTATGCGGCATCGACAGGTTGGCCGAGCATCAACGCAACGCACCTTGGCGGCGATTTTCTCGGACTGGCGCCGACCGGTAAACGAATCTCCATGCACGTGATGGATTTCTGGCGGCGCGAAAATGACCTGCTGCGAGAAAATTGGGTCTTCATCGATCTGCTGGATCTGATGTTGCAAATGGGAGTCGATGTGATGGCGCGCATGGGTACAGCGGGTAGCGTGCGCCCGCAGTCGCGCGCGGAATAGATGATATGGCAGCTGCCGTCCTGGTCGAACGTGCTGAGGACTTGCCGGTTTTGCGTCGCTGGCTGGTGTTTGCGGCGATCATGGCACCGTATTTGTTTTATGCGTTCTGCTGGAACACGGAAAACTTTCTACGGCCCTACATGGCCGAGTCTCTGGCACTTAGCAAGACCGAGGTCGCGTCTTTCTATACGCTGCAGGCGCTGGGTGCATTGTTAGGCGCCGTAGTCCTGTCGCAACTGGCGGACCGTTTCAGTCGACGCAACGTGTTTGCGTGGATCACAGTCGGATTTGGCGTGACGGCTCTCGGTGTTGTGTTCGTTCACGACTATCAGGCCGCGCTGGTGCAGCGATTTTCGATGGGCTTTTTCCTCGGTGGCGTATTTGGCTGCACCGTCAGCCTGTATGTCGGCATCTTTCCGCCGCATGTTCGCGGCCTGCTGGCCGGCGTCGTTCAGCTTGTCTACAACGGCGGTGACGCGCTGTTGTCCTGGTTCGGTCGCCATTACGACGCATCTAACTGGCAGGTGGTGCTGCAAATGGGTGGCGCCGGTGCCTTGTGTGCGGCCGTGCTGGTGTGGCTGGTCGTACCTAACGATCGCGCGCTCACGCCATGGGGCGGCGCGGCGCCACGACTGAGCCCGATGGGCGCCCGGTCACTGGTGATCCGCGAGTTGTTTGTGGCGGGTCGTTGGCGATTGACTCTGCGTCTGGCGTTGTTATGTGGCCTGAATTTTTTCGCATTCCAGGCCTTCAATGGCTGGATTACGACGTATCTGCGCGAGATTGAGAGTTACACGCCGGACCTGATCGGCAGGGTGATGACCGTGCTGCATGTCGGTTCCATGATCGGAGCCATTGCCTGGGGTCTGGTAGCGGATCGCATGGGGCGACGCGCTAACGCCTTGGGATTTGTCCTGGCAGCCGCGTTCATCGTTGTGTACCTCAACGTGCCGTCGAATCCGATTCTTTATGCGCTGGTGGGCTTTGCCTATGGCTTTAGCCTCGTTACCAGTGGGGTGTGGGGGCCGTATTTCGCCGAGCTGTATCCGGAGCATCTGCGCGCGACCGCCGCGTCGATTTTCAACTGGGGCAGGATCGTTTCGTTGTTTGGCGCTTTGGTCGCCGGCGCAATTGCCGAGGCGTTTGGTCTCAAAGCGATCATGTACACGGGTGCGGTGACGTTTGTAATTGCTGCCGCGCTTTGGTGGTCGTTGCCAGAAACATTGCCGCGCAAGATCGGAAGCACAGCCTCATGACAACCATACATCGATTGAAGACGACCCTCGTGTCGGTTGGCGTGTTAGTAGGCTTGCTGCTGACGACAACCGGCAACGGCGCGACCGGCAGCGCGGATGTGGTCCGCAAGCCCCCGCCAAAATCGATAGCAGCCTTGCGATCCGCCCGCTTCGCAGCGACCTGGACACGTGAGCGGGATTTGCCGGATGGCGTGAATTTCAGCGCGTATCTGATTTCCTACCGGTCCGCCGGCCTCAAGGTCTACGCGCTGGTTGCGCAGCCGCGAACGACTGCACCGCCGGGCGGGTTTCCGGTGGTGATCGCGAATCATGGCTTTCACCCCAATCCACCGAAATACGGCATCACGGCTGCCGGCGTGGACTCGCGCCCGGGCGACTACTACCGCAGCGTGCCGAAACTCTTTGTCGATCAGGGTTTCATGGTTGTCATGCCGGACTACCGAGGTCATAACAATTCTGAAGGCGCGGTCTATACCAAGGGACTGCTAGCATCGGCGTACTACACCGAGGATGTGTTGGCGCTGGCGGCCGTGGTCAGGAAACTTGCCAATGTGGATGCCCGCAACCTGTTTCTTTGGGGCCACTCAATGGGCGGCGAGGTGACATTGCGCGCCGCGCTGGCGGATTCGCAGTTTCGGGCGGCTTCAATGTGGTCGTCCGTTGGCGGTGACATCTGGGATCAAGCCTATTATTACTCGAGGTACGAAAACCGCGAAGCGCCAGACGGCAGCGACGTTTCGAAGAAAGACTTCGTGAAACTGAATGCGGATATCGCCTCGCTGAGCACCCGATTTGATTGGCGCAGCGTTGAGCCCTTGCTGCATCTCGATGAACTCAAGGTGCCTCTGATCATCCATCATTCAATCGGCGACATGGGCGCCAATTACAATTGGTCGGAGCGCCTTGCCAAGGAGCTGAGTATGCGCGGCAAGCCCTATGTGTTTTATAGCTATCCCGGCGACAAGCATTTGTTCGCAATTGAAGTGCAGCAGCAGGCTGCACAGCGGGACGCGGACTTCTTTCGCCACTACATGCAACAGTCGGGGCGCCCATGAGCAGCGAGTTTCGTGACCGCTTGCATGCGCGGCAATCGTTGATCGGCACCTGGATCAAGACACCCTCGCCCGTCGTTTGCGAGGTGTTAGCACGATCGGGCCTCGACCT
This sequence comes from Gammaproteobacteria bacterium, assembly GCA_031414335.1. Lineage (GTDB taxonomy): Bacteria > Pseudomonadota > Gammaproteobacteria > Steroidobacterales > Steroidobacteraceae > UBA964. The sequence goes on from JANNVI010000017.1 coordinate 67,686, forward strand.
GCTGGTTCTGGACGCCGAGCACGCTCCCTTTGGCCGGACCGAATTGGATGGCTGCCTTGCGCTCTGTGGCGCACTTGGCATGCCGGCGCTCGTCCGGGTACCGAGTCGCGAACCGGCGCAGATACTTAATGCACTGGACTGTGGTGCAACTGGTGTCGTGATTCCGCACGTCGATTCAGCGGCGGCGGCCGAGGCGGCGGTGCGCGCCAGCCAATACGGGCGGGGCGGGCGCGGGTTTTCGGGCTCTACGCGAGCGGCGGGCTTTTCCGGCCGCAAGATAGGCGCGCAAATGGAGCTCGCCAAGAAGCAAACGACGGTCGTCGTGCAGATCGAAGATGTGGAAGCGCTGGACGCCATCGACGCTATTGCCAAAGTGCCGGGCGTTGACTGCCTGTTCGTCGGGCGCATCGATCTCACCGTGTCCCTGGGGAAAACCGACCCGGATGATCCGGAAGTCGTGCGCGCGGTTGAAAAAATATGTGCAGCAGGCAAGGCCGCCAACGTGCCGGTCGGCATGTTCGTGGCGCAAGCCGCAGAGGCGCGCGTTTGGGCCGCTCGCGGCGCATCGCTCTTTGTTCTTGCATCCGATCATGCATTCCTGTTGTCCGGCGCGAGGCAATTGTTGAACGAGGCGCGCTAGATGATGCAGGAGTTTCTGGAAGGCACGCAGGGACCGTACCGCAACCTGGTGGATTACATTCTGGGTATCACGCACGAGATCTGGGAATCGCGGCAGGTCGAGCGTATCCATGAGTATTACGCCAAAGACACGCTGATCTACACGTTAGGCGGCCTGGTGCACGGCGCGGCCGCTATTGTGCAGAACACCCATGACACGCTCGCGGCCTTTCCGGATCGATTGCTGCTGGGCGACAGCGTGGTGTGGAGTCGCGAGTCACCCGGCGTCTTTTACAGTTCGCACCTAATCCTGAGCCCGATGACCAATCTCGGCGCCAGCGGATTTGGTCCAGCGACGGGCAGGCAGGTGCAGGTCCGCACGATTGCGGATTGTCTCGTGGAAAACGGCGTGATCACCCGCGAGTGGCTGGTCAGGGACAATTTTTCGTTGGTTCGGCAACTAGGCTTCGATGTGCATGCCATTGCCAAAGCGCAAGCAACACAACCGCTGGCGCCGGATTTCAGGGCGTGGTGTGCGAGCGAACGGGCGCGGGTCGTAGCAGGCAGCAGGGCGCAGTCCGGTGCTGCCGTGCGCTGGGGCGTAGGACCGGCGCGCGAATTTGCCGCGTCGGTTCTTGACAACCTGTGGCGCTGCGGAGACGCGACGAACTTTGAGCTGCAATACGCGCCTTACGCGGTGTTGCATGACTCCAAACCGATTGCTTCGGGGCGCGCGGCCGTTGTTAGCGCATATGCGGCACTGCGGAACATGGTCGGCCCGGCGGCGTTGAGTGTCGATCACCTGTGCGTGATCCCGAACAATGTTGACGGTCACGAAGTCGCGGTGCGCTGGATGCTCGCGGGAGAGCATCGGGGCGACGCCTGGGGTCTGGCGGCCACCGGTACGCCGCTCTTGATCATGGGTGTCACGCACTGGCAAATCGTTGCCGGTCGTATTGCATCCGAATGGACCATCTTCGACAAGCTCGCCGTGTTAGCGCAGCTGTATCGGCAGCCGCAGGGCTAAGGCGTGCCTCGCGTACCGGGCCGACCGAAGGCGATTATTGATGCGCACCACCACCTCTGGGATCTGCAGGCGAACCGCTATCCCTGGCTGATGGCTCGCGGCGTTCGGCGTTTTTTCGGTGACCCGACCCCGATTCAGAAGGACTACCTTCTGAGCGACTTGCGGCGCGATGCCGAGGGGCTGGGTGTGCTCGGTTCGGTGCACATTCAGGTTGGCGTTGCCGACAGTGATGTCATTGCAGAAACACGTTGGTTGCAACGCGTCGCGGATGATCCGGCAGGCAACGGCATGCCGAACGCCATCGTTGCCTACTGCGATCTTGCGAGCCCGCAGGCTAACGAGATGCTGCGGGCGCACCTGCGCAGTCGGAATTGTCGCGGCGTTCGGCAAATCATCGGTCGTTCCGTCGACGACCCGATGCACGCCGAATCGGATGCTTTGATCGACAATGCAATCTGGCGCCGGAATCTCGGGAGCCTTTCCGAACTAGGTTTGTCCTTCGATCTGCAGCTGATACCCGAGCAGGCTGAACGCATGGCGCGCGTGCTGGCGCTGTTTCCGCAGCTCAAGGTGGCTCTCTGTCACTGTGGCTCGCCTTGGGACCAATCCCCGGACGGCATACGTGATTGGCGACGAGGCCTGAAGGCTCTGGCGCGATTGCCAAACACCTATTGCAAAATATCTGGGTTCGGAATGTTTGACGCCCGTTGGAGCGTCGCCAGTATCCGGCCGGTGGTTGAAACCTGCATAGAGTTATTCGGTGCTGAACGGTGCATGTTCGGATCAAACTTTCCAGTCGAGAAACTGGTGTCCGACTATCGGCGCCTGTGGGATGCCTACGAAGAAATCACTCAGGGGCTTTCGGTGACGGAGCGCGAGAATGTGTTTTTTGGTGCAGCGAGCGATTTCTACCGCCTGAAGAATTTACGGTCTGTCAGTGCTGCCTGAGGTTTCTGATGGCACCGACCACAGATTGAAAATTGCGGCATGGCCTGTCGGCGAGTCACCGCCGCAGTCGTTTACGCGCTTGGCACTCGTCCGTTAGCCTAACATTGTTCTGCCAACGGAGTTGTTAGAAGCTTAGGCGGCGGTAATCGAACTGCGCGCCGAAGCCTCTGATTTATTGGCAGATCGCCGTCGGCGAATTTTGGGTCGCCCCCAAGCTTGCCCCCCACGGGATTTCTTTCTCAGGGAGGCTGCAGGCCAGGTCAACAAAACCACCCGATTTGCATTAATAGTCGTCACGCGTTACAATAAATGTGTGAGCCGACTTGACGATAAAGGTGTGCCCCGGCGTGGCCGACCGCCTACGGGAAGGGCGTTGTCCGCGGCAGAGCGGATGCGGCGAATGCGTTTGCGCAAAAAACGGCGCGGCCTGAAATCGGTGATCACGTGGGTCGATTCGGCAGACACCCATTCATTCAGTTACTCGTCGCACCGAATTCTCGATGCCCGCAGTCTTGCGATGCACGTGCTGATTGCCGAGAAGGTCTGCAAGGACCCGCACCTGATTGATAAGGCAAAGCACAACCTGCAACGCTGGCGCGAACGAAGTGGTGGCGAGCCGGCGCCTTGGATGGGTGAATGGGCCCGCATCCTAACTCGGCCATGTTTGGAAATTGCCGCGGTGATGACCGGCATGAACGCAACCAGCACCCGTTTGCGGCAGTCGTCGCCGTTCGCGGGTATTTTGAGCGCCAGCGAGCGAAAGCGAATCTATGAAGCGTTCCGAGCTTGAGCACCTGATTCGTGCAGCCGGATCGATTGCCAACGACCTGGAAGTCGTTGTAATTGGCAGCCAGTCAATTCTCGGGCAATTCCCGAACGCGCCGGCCATTCTGTTGCGATCCGCCGAGGCGGATATCTTTCCGCGCAACCACCCGCAATTGGCAGATTTGATCGACGGCAGTATCGGCGAGGGATCGCCGTTTCACGAGTTGTATGGCTACTATGCCCAAGGCGTTAGCGAAACCACCGCGACGTTGCCCGCCGATTGGCATGCGCGATTGGTCCGCGTCTCAAATGCCAACACCGCCGGTGTTATTGGGCTGTGCCTGGAAGTGCACGACCTGGCGATTTCCAAGTATGTTGCCGGTCGCGAGAAAGATCGCGACTTTACCGCGGAACTTGCCAAACACGGCATGACTAAAGAGCAAGTGCTGGTAGAGCGATTGGCGCGGACCAACGTTGGCGCGGAGCTACGAAATATCGTCGCCGCGAGAATCCGCCGAGATTTCGCAATGCCCATGCGCGACTAACGGTAAGAAAAATACTGGCGTTATGCGAACATTGTTAGGCTAACGCATTGTGAGCTGGTGGGGGCGGCGGCTACTGAATAGTGCGAGCAAGCTATTGATTGTGAACGCATCCCGCTTTCATGGGGGAGGAGTTGCCCCCACAGTTGCCGCTGGATTGGGTTCATTTGATGACGGTTTGGACCTGCGGCCGCTTTTTCGTTTTCTGCAATGCTGCGTTGTCGTCGTCAGAGCGAGCTGGTCTCGCTTGCGTCTCCTCGAAGCCGACTTAGAGGGCATTCCACGGGACGACTCGCACACCGCTGCGAACAGAAGGCTCGCTGCCGCCATACACCAGCTGCTTTTCGATTATTTCGTTGGCGTTCTTGTCTACCAACAATTTCTCAAGCGCCTGCATGGCGTCACAGGAGTCGCTGGCGATGGTTTCGCCGGACTTGGCTTCCACCATCAATATTCGATCTGTCGTTGGCTCGATGAAATCCACCTCGATCCCGCGCGACTCCCTGAAATGAAACAGCTGCGGCGTTTCACCCTGGTGAATTTTCTGTTTGTAGAGTTCCGAAAATACCCAGGTTTCAAACACCGCGCCGCGCAATGGGTGGTGCCGCAATTGCGCGGGCTCCTTGATGCCGAGGAGATAGCAGACCAGGCCGGTGTCGAAGAAATGCAGCTTCGGCGCTTTGACGATCTGCTTTTTGAGATTGCGATGCCAGGCCGGCAACCGACAACACAGGAAACTCGATTCCAGGACCGATAGCCAGGCGTTGGCCGTGTTGTGTGAGATGCCGGCATCGGCACCCAACGCGGACAAGGTCAACTCCTGCGCCGTGTGCGCCGCGCACAGTCGCAGAAACGTGGTGAAGCGGCCAAGATCACCCACATTGAGGATTTGCCGCACGTCGCGCTGCACGTAGGTCGCGACGTAGTCGGCCAGCCACTGCTGCGCGGGAATGCTGCGATCATAAATACGCGGGTAGCAGCCGGTCCACAGCAGTTCAAACAGGTCCTTGGGGGCGTTTGAAAATCCGGCGAGCTCGGCGCGACTGAACGGCAACAGATGGAGGATTCCGGCGCGGCCTGCCAGCGACTGCGAGACCGCCTGCGAAATCGCAAGGTTCTGGGAGCCTGTAAGAATGAATCGACCTGGGGTGGGATCGCGATCCACTTCGTCCTGCAAATAGCTCAGCAGGTCAGGTGCATGCTGGACTTCATCGATGATCGCGCCTCCGCGATATTGCGACAGAAAGCCGCGCGGATCCGTGCGCGCAAAATCGCGGGTATCCAGGGGTTCCAGCGTCACATAGGCCTTGTCGGGGAAGGCGGCCTTGGTGAGTGTCGTTTTTCCGGATTGGCGCGGGCCGTCCAGCAGGACGACCGGGTAGTACCCGGCCGTAATCATGAGCTTATTCAATAAGATACGCGGGTTCACTGCTGTGCCCTTGCCAATCTGCATAGATTGTAAATAGTAATGACAATTTATGCAACGCGCCCGGTGTGATAGGACAAGACCGTACACGTTCCCTTATCCAAGACCTGCGTGAGTCGCGCCGCGCGGCGTCGTTAGCGGAGCTACCACACGCGGCTTGGTACAAACAGCGGTAGTCCGGGAGGCAGATCGCGCGTTGGCAGCCAATCTAACAGGACACTTTCGCCGGATGAATCAAGACTAGTCCTGGTGGCGCCCGGCAAGCCATTCGCCGCGATTGCGGCACTGCGGCGGGCGATGAGGAAGGGTGACGACCTCGACGCCAGGCGCCACCATCGCAATGGTTTTGGTTGCGGCATCGATGTACTCAACCGATACCAGCAGTCCGAATTGGCGAGTTGGCCCAGTCGGTCGGTGCGCGCCGACTGGGGATCGGAGAGTTTCTATTGCAGAACGCCATCAAGCGGATGTTGCAGGCGCGCAGCACGCTGGGCGTCGATGCCGCGGTGGTCGAAGCCAAAGACACCCAGCCAGAAGCGATCTATCGCAAGTATGGTTTTCGCCTTTGCGATTGAAGGTCCCGGCAACTATATCTGCTGCTTGGTGCCGGTTGAGTTTGCGTCGAACGGCGCAGGGCGCCCGCATGCCAGAAAGAGCCGGGCGGAGCAAAATTTCAATTGCAAAGTCTGTTGCACGTTCGCGAACGCCGGCGAACTTGTTAGGCGGTGCGCGAACATCGGCGAACCGTTAACCAACAATATTTTAGAATTGCCGTTGATTGCTAGCAGGTCGAGCGTAAAATCACAGACGAAGATTCGGCGAAAGAAAAGTGCAGGATAGCCTGGCGGCGGCTAACAGGTCACAACGTGTCCCATGCAAGCTAACAATATTCTCAAGACCCGCGTTACTCCGGAACTGAAGCAACGCGTGCAAGTGATCGCCCTGCGGGAGCAAGTGACCGAGTCGATCTGGCTGCGGCGTGCGATCGATGCGAAGCTGCGGGCGTCGGATGCGGCCGCAACCGATGAGGCAGTCAAGGTCGAACCGGCGCCGCGGGAGTCGCGGATTTCAGTGCGTCTGCGACGTGACGATTTGGCGCGCCTTGCTGACCGTGCCGGGTCGCGAGGCATGCCGACCGCGACCTATGTGGCGGTTTTGATACGCGCCCATTTGAAGAATGCAGGGCCGCTCCCGACGACCGAAGTTCAGGCGATGAAGCACGCGATCTACGAATTGGTTCAGTTTCGTCAGACCCTGAACCCGATGGTGCAGATCATCAATGAGACCGGTGATCCCCGTCTCCCAGGTCGCCAGGAGGTATTTGCGATGCTCAAGATTTGCGAAGCGTTGCGCGACTACGTGAGGTTCGCGCTGGCCCAGAATTTCAAATCCTGGCGGTGCTGACATGCCGAAGGACAGTCTGCGTTTTTTCGAAGGCCGGCCCTTGCTCGAAATCGCGAGCTATGGTCGTCAGGGACCGAGTCGCCGTACGCAGCTGTCCCGAGGCGAGCTCGATATCATTCGTCGCACCTTGAGCCGCGACCCGGAGGTTGTTGTCAAAGTGCTGTCCCAGGGCGTTCAGGATGTGAAAGGGGTCGGCCGGCATCTGGAGTACATTGGGCGCGACGGTGAAGTGCCGTTGCTGACCGATGACGGTCGGGAAATTCGCGAGCGCCAGGATGCGAAAGAGTTGATGAACGACTGGGGCCTCGACCTCGAGGAGCTGCGTGGCGGGTCGAATCTCAGCGCCACCGACAAGCGCAAGCCACCACGGCTCGTGCACAAGCTGACATTTTCAATGCCGCCTGGCACGCCGCCGGAGAAAGTGTTCAGTGCGGTGCAGATTCTGGCGCGAGAGGAGTTCGGGTTGGCGCACCGCTATGCGATGGCGCTGCACACTGACGAACCGCACCCGCACGTGCATCTGGTCGTCAAGGCGATGAGCGAGCAGGGGTTTCGACTGAACATCAAGAAAGCGACGCTGCGGATGTGGCGCAGTGAGTTTGCGCGGCATCTGCGCGCGCAGGGAATCCGGGCGAACGCGACCGAACGACTGGTTCGCGGCAAGTTTGGTCGAACTCTGCCGGATGGTATCTATCGCGCGGCACGTAGGGCCGCACGGCGGAGTGACGAGCGAAAACCTGAAAACGTGGCCGCCATTCAGCAAGCTTTGACTGAGGTGCGCGCGGGATGGCGTGTTATCGAGCAGGCAATCGGAATCATTGAGCCGTCTCGATGGGAGCGGCCTGTTCGTCGTCGAGACTTTGATTTGGAACGGTAGTGTCGGCAAACAAATCTTGACTGATCTCCCAAACTGAGGCGGAAGGGCGGTGACCGTGCTTACGGCGAGGCGGTCTTGTAGAACGCGGGTCATGGCGATGGCTTTCCGCGCGCTGTTTCACGGGCTGGCGCAGTTGGTCCAGGTAATCTGCCCAAGCCTGCATCATCTTTTTTCTCTCCGCGAGATGAGCAGTACGATTGTAGGCGCGGCCGTTCGGATCGCGAACTGCATGCGCCAATTGGTGCTCGATAAAATCAGGCCGAAAACCGAGTACTTCATCGAGCATCGTGCGCGCGGTTGCGCGAAAACCATGTCCTGACATTTCAGTCTTGTCGATGCCCATGCGCCGTAGTCCGGCTAACACGGCGTTGTTGCTGAGCGGGCGCTTGATTGAACGTGGGTTCGGAAACACATACTCACTTTTTCGGGTATGCGGTTTCAATTCTTTCAGAATCGACAATGATTGCTTGGCCAGGGGCACGATGTGCGGCGTCTTGGTCTTGCTGGCTACAAATCTCCATTCGGCATTCGCCAAATCGAAGTCTGCCCACTTGGCATTTCGAAGTTCACCGGGTCGCACAAAGAACAGCGGCGCAAGCCTGAGTGCAGATCTAACAATGAACGACCCCTGGTACTCGTAAATCGCGTTTAGGACGCGGCCCAGTTCCTTTGGATCCGTGACGGCGGCTAGATGCGTTGGCTTAACTGGCTGCAATGCCCCACGAAGGTCTCGGCTCACGTCGTTCGCTGCGCGGCCCGTAGCGACTGCATACCGCAAAACCTGGCCGCAGTTGCTCAGTGCTCGGTGGGCGGTTTCAATGGCGCCACGGGATTCAATTCGACGAACCGTCGACAGAATTTCGGGCGCTGTGATCTTGTCGACAACTTTGTGACCCAGCCACGGGAACACGTCTTTTTCCAGACGCTCAACGATACGGATGGAATGACTGGGGACCCACACTGGCATTTTCTTCGCCAACCATTCGCGTGCGACGTGTTCAAACGTGTTTGTGGCCTCTAGGTCACGCGTCGCCGCGGCGACTTTGCGATGATCGCCAGGGTCAATGCCGTTCGCGAGCATGGCGCGAGTTTTAAACGTCTTCTCGCGGGCGGTTTTGAGATCTACTTCGGGAAATACGCCGAGCGATATTCGCTTCTCTTTCTTCGCAAACCGGTACTTGAATCGCCACCATTTTCCGCCGTTAGGAGAAACTTCGAGATAGAGACCATCGCGATCATATAGTCGGTAGATCTTTTCTCGCGGCTTAGCATTGCGAATGGTCATGTCTGAAATCGGCATAAATCCCGTCCATTCCGACTTGTTTGGGGGCAACTGTTGAGAGCGTGGTGCCAGTTGCCCCCAAAGTTGCCCCCAACAGGTATCGGATGTCAACGAATGGTTTCGGCCGCGAACGACCCAAAAATCGGGATAAATGGGCTAAATTGTAGGGTTTTTGGCACGTCCGCGAACGTTGACGAACGTCCGCGGAATACCGAGATGGTGGAGGCGGCGGGAATTGAACCCGCGTCCGCAAGTCCTACGCGGATGATTCTACGTGTGTAGCTGTCTCATTGTTTCTCGCCTCGCGCTACCCGAGCAGCAGGGAAGACGCTCAGCCAGTGACAGTAACTTTTAACAGCACCTCCTGTCGCACGCGGTGCCGCGATTCTGTTAGCGCGACCTCTGATTCGGTGTAACAGACACCAGCCGGTCAGAGGGCAGCTGCTGTATTAGGCAGCTAGTGCGTAGTTGTCGTTGTTGGCAACTAGATTTTGCAGAAAATTTTTAACGAGGGTCACTGCACCTCGACACGCCTCATACGTTTCGCAACCCACGTCGAAACCGGTCGCCCCCATATTCAGCTATCATCTCCACTATAGGGGCCTCGCCGCCAATTGCAAGCTAACGACGCTTGAAACGCCAAAAGAGGCGGTTTTCCTTGGCGGCAGTTCTTGCGGCGGCCTACGTCTCGGCCTTCTAGCGGGTGTGGCTGCTATTGGCGCGTTTCGCCGACCTGCGGCTGCGTCGTTAGCCGCGCCGCAGCGCCCGCGCCTTGTCGCGCTCCCAGTCGCGGTCTTTCTCGGTCGCACGCTTGTCGTGCTGCTTCTTGCCCTTGGCGAGACCGATCTGCAGCTTCGCTTTGCCGCCTTTCCAGTACAGCTCGAGTGGCACCAGCGTGTAGCCCTTGCGTTCCACGGCGCCCAGCAGGTACTCGAGCTCGGAGCGGTTCATCAGCAGCTTGCGGGTGCGGGTCGGTTCGGCGGTGACGTGTGTCGAGGCGGTATTGAGCGGCGCGAAATGCGCGCCGATCACGAAAGCCTCGCCATTGCGCAGGAACACATGCGATTCGGTGATCTGCGCCTTGCTGGCGCGCAGCGATTTGACTTCCCAGCCCTGCAGGACCATGCCCGCCTCGAAGCGTTCTTCGATGAAATAATCGAAACGCGCGCGACGGTTCTCGGCTATGGGCTTGGGGGTCGTGGACTTGTCTTTCATGTGCCGCGCGCAGTTTACTCGACTGGTTACAATGCCGGCATGGGTGAGGTGACTCGCAGTGTACTGATCGCGCGGCCCGCAGCGTTGGTTTATGGCCTGATCAACGATTTTGAGCGTTATCCGGAGTTTGTCCCCGGCTGTGCGAGCGCGCAGCTGCTGGCGCACAGCGCGACGGAAGTCGTGGCCAGGCTGGGTGTCAGGCAGGGCCCCCTGAGCCTGGAATTCACCACCCGCAACCGGCTGACGCCTTATTCCGCGATCGACATGCAGCTGGTTGACGGACCATTCACCGAGCTAACAGGCGGCTGGCAGCTAACAGCACTGTCGGACAGCGGCTGCCGCGCAACGCTCAGCCTGCATTTCGAATTCAATAATCCAGTGACGGCGGTTGTGCTGGCGCCGTTCTTTGAAGTCGTGATCGCGGATCTGGTCGACGCCTTTGTGCTGCGCGCCCGGCAGATGCCGGCGCCGGGCTGATCATGCGTTGTACGGTTGTGTTTGCGCGACCCGAGCGGCGATGGGAATGGCCGCTCGAGCTGCCGGCGGGCGCGGACCTGGCGCAGGCCCTCGCGGCAGCGCAAGCGCAGGCAATGTCAGCGCCTGACCCACCGCAGATCGACTGGCAGAATTCAAAAGTCGGAATCTTTGGCCTGGCCTGCGGCCGCCATGTTCGTCTCAGTGACGGTGACCGCGTGGAGATCTATCGGCCCTTGGCAGCCGATCCGAAAGAATCACGCCGCGAGCGGGCGCGGCGCTTGCGCACGCCCTAGCCTAGGACCGGCACTTCAACGGCCAGTACCACTTTCTGCGGCATTCGGCGTTGCTGAGTTTCGACGTTTTCTTGCCTTCGGCGCCGGCGGTCAGGTCCATGGTCTCGGGCACGTCGGGGTTTTCGATCTTGCTGACCTTGTC
>JANNVI010000018.1:0-1812 GCA_031414335.1 Gammaproteobacteria bacterium
CCGTCAACTACATCTACAAGATGCTGGCAGCGATCGTACTGATCCCGCTGTTGTACGTAGCGCATCGCGCGATCGACAGCTATCTGGGCCATCGCGAGGCCGAGCGACTGCGCGCCGCTGCCGCAGCCGATTAGGCCCTAGCAGCCTGTCTGACTGAGGGTTGTTAGCGACGACGCGAAGGATATTGTGGTCATGATTTGCGGGCAAAGAATAGGGTTTGCGCGCTCAGGCCGCAGCGGCGAGGTTGGCCATGCGGCGCAGGTTGTAGGACAGTGCCACTAACTGCCATTCGCCCGTGACTTTGCGCTTGCCGCGTAGCAGGAACTGCCTGAACCGCATGGCGTGCTTGATGATCCCGAACACCGGCTCCACGGTTTGCTTGCGCAGGCCGTAGAGTGCTCGGCCAGAAGGGGTTTGCAATCGATGCAGCATGCGCTGCACGGCATCGGCATCGCTGGGCAAGGCCGCTGGCTCGACCAGTCGATCTAACCAGGAGCGATGATGTTGATCGCGCCGCCGCGCAATCAGGGGTGTGACCTTCGCGCTCTCACACTTCTGGGCGTTAGCCGCGCTGAAAAACCCCGCATCCGCAATCAAGGTATCGACGCGTCCCAGAGCTTTGGGCAACGCGCCGAGCTGCGCGAGCATCGGCTCGATCTGCCGGGCATCGACCGGCGCTTCGGTGAGACGGGCCGCCACAATCAACATCGAGTCGGTGTCTACTGCCGCGTGGGCGTTGTAACTTTGCTCGAACCCGCCGCCGCCGGCGCGCGGCATGATGCGCGACTCGGGATCTGTGAGGTTGACCTGGTCGGTCGAGCGTACGCCTCCCGTGGGCGGGGCGGGTGGACGACCGCCGGGGCGCTTGCCGCGTTCCTTCTCCTTCTGCTCGCGCGCGGCCAGCTTCGCTTGATACTCAAGCTGCTCGCGCTCCAGGCGTTCCGCGGCGCGCCGCTCGATCTCTGCCTTGGCCTCGGCAATGGCCGCCAGGCGCGTCGCGCGCAGGGCGAGCTCGGCCGGGATATCCAGCGCCGCCTGCGCCTCGCTCTGATCCGACTGCTCGGCGCGCGCTAACAGCTGGGTGACTTCATTCTGCAAGCGCGCCTCGATCTCCCCCGCCCGGGCGTACGAGAGCGCGCTATGGCGCGAGGCGTTCGCATGCAGCTTGGTGCCGTCCAAGGCGATCGTGCCGAGCTTCAGTAACTTCATCTGCTGCGCAATCGCCAGCACCTGCACAAATATCTGCTCCAGCTCGGGCAGAAAGCGCCGCCGGAAACTGCACAGCGTGTCGTGGTCCGGATGCGTGTTCGCCGCTACATACCGAAACGCAATCGAGTCATAACAGGCCCGCTCAATCATCCGGCTCGAATAGGTCCCGGTCGCGTAGCCGTAAATGAGCAACTGCGCCAGCATCTGCGGGTGATACGCCGCCGAGCCCGAGCCGCGGTACTGGCTCGCAAGCTTCGACAGATCCAGCTGCTCGACAATCTCCACCACAAAACGGGCCAGATGATCCGCTGGTAGCCACTCATCCACCGAGGGGGGTAGCAAATACGCCGTCTCTCGATCCACCTGCCGAAAATGGTTCATCGCGACCTCGCCTAACGCCTAAATCCTGCCGACATTATCCCTCTAAATCATCACCCAATATCGATTAAGTCCGACAGGCTGCTAGGACCGGCACTTCAACGGCCAGTACCACTTTCTGCGGCATTCGGCGTTGCTGAGTTTCGACGTTTTCTTGCCTTCGGCGCCGGCGGTCAGGTCCATGGTCTCGGGCACGTCGGGGTTTTCGATCTTGCTGACCTTGTC
>JANNVI010000019.1:0-159063 GCA_031414335.1 Gammaproteobacteria bacterium
CCTTCGTGATCGTTGAAAGTCACGCACGGCGACAGCACGTCGATCAGCGCAAAACCGCGGTATTTCATGCCAGCCTGGATCAAGGGCACCAGCTGTTCCTTGTCGCCGGAAAAACTGCGCGCGACGAAACCGGCACCCAGCGTCATGGCTAACAAAACCGGGTCGATCGGCGACTGGGTGTTCACGTCGCCCTTCTTCGCCTTGGTGCCGACGTCGGCGGATGCCGAGAACTGGCCCTTGGTGAGACCATAGACGCCGTTGTTCTCGATCAGGTACAGCATGTTAACGTTGCGGCGGATCGCATGACACATCTGGCCGAGCCCGATGGACAGTGAATCGCCGTCGCCCGAGACGCCGAGATAATACAGGTCCCTGTTAGCCGCGTTAGCACCCATCGCAATCGATGGCATGCGGCCGTGCACCGAGTTGAAGCCGTGGCCACCGTTGACAAAATACGCGGTGGTCTTGGACGAGCAACCGATGCCGGAGAGTTTCACGACATTCTCGGGCCGCACGCTGATGCCCCAGCAGGCCTCGACCACGGCGGCGGTGATCGAATCGTGACCGCAACCGGCGCACAGGGTGGACAACGCGCCTTCATAGTCGCGCCGTGTCAGGCCGAGCTCATTCTTCGGCAGGCTCGGGTGGGCTACTTTGGGTTTCGGCAGAAAAGTCATGGGCTACTCCGGAAAATCAGGCCACGCCTGCGGCGCGGGCCGGGCGCAGCTCGGCGAGCACGCCATCGACGATGAACTTGGACGACACCGGCAGGCCGCTGTAATGCAGCAGCGATTTCAGCTTTGATTTCTCGACTGCGGTCTCGAGCGTCAGCAGCGACTTGAGCTGCGCGTCGCGGTTCTGCTCGACGACGAACACGGTCTTGTGCTCGGCGAGGAACTTCTCGACTTCGGTGCCGAACGGGAAAGCGCGGATGCGCAGGTAATCGAGCGTGACGCCCTGCGCTTTCAGCAGGTCCAGCGCTTCATTGACAGCGCCGTCGCTGCTGCCGATCGCGACCAGGCCAATGTCAGTCTTGCCGGGCGAGCGCAGCACCGGCTTCGGCATCCAGGTCTTCGCCGTCTCGAACTTTCTTGTCAGCCGGTCGAGCACCAGCTGGTACTCGGCCGAGTCTTCGGTGTAGGTGCCGAACTGCGTGTGCCCGGATCCGCGCGTGAAGTACGCGCCTTTTGGGTGAACTCCCGGAAAGGTGCGATAGGTGATGCCGTCGCCATCCTTGTCGACATAGCGATGGAATTTCTCCATCTTCTCGAGGTCTTCCTTGTTATAGACCTTGCCGCGATCGGGCTGGTAGTTGTCGTCCCACTTGAGATCGCGACACATCCAGTCGTTCATGCCGATGTCGAGGTCGGAGAGCACCATCACCGGCGTCTGCAGCCGCTCAGCCAGATCGAAGGCCTGCACCGCCATGTAGAAGCACTCTTCCGGATTCGCCGGATACAAACACACATGCTTGGTGTCGCCGTGTGACGCGTAGGCGCAGGACATGATGTCGCACTGCTGGGTGCGGGTCGGCATGCCGGTCGACGGACCGACGCGCTGTACGTCGAACACCACCGCAGGGACTTCGGCGTAGTACGCGAGCCCCAGGAATTCATTCATCAGCGATATGCCGGGACCCGAGGTTGCAGTGAACGAGCGCGCGCCATTCCAGCTCGCGCCCAGGGTCATGCCAATCGCGGCGAGTTCATCTTCGGCCTGGATAAAAGCGAAATTAGCGCGGCCGGTTTCGGGATCGATGCGCATCTTGTCGGCGAACGACTTGAACGCATCCATCAGCGACGTCGATGGCGTGATCGGATACCAGGCCGCGACCGTTGCACCCGCATACACCGCGCCCAGACCCGCGGCGGTGTTGCCATCAATAAGGATGTGACCCGCGGTCTTGTCCATCTTCTCTACGCGCAGCGGCAACGGACAAGTGGTGTTAGCTTTCGCGTAGTCGTAGCCAAGGCTGATGGCCTTCATGTTCGAATCGACCAGCTGCGGCTTTTTCGCGTAGGTCTCGGCCAGCAAGTCGCGGATCCTGGCGAGATCGAGATCCATCAGCGCCGCGAGCACGCCGGCATAACAAATGTTCTTCATCAGGATGCGCGTGCGCACACCATTGAAGCTTTCATTGCACATGCGCGCCAGCGGCACGCCGATGACCGTGATGTCGTCGCGCGCCAGCAGCGCCGGGCGCGGCCAGGTGCTGTCGTAAATGAGATAACCGCCGCTCGCGACTTCCTTGATGTCCTTGGCGTAGGTCTCGGCATTCATCGCCACCATGATGTCGACCTTGCCGGAGCGCGCGACATAGCCGTCTTTCGACAGGCGGATTTCGTACCAGGTGGGCAGGCCCTGGATGTTGGACGGGAAGTAGTTCTTGCCCATCACCGGGATGCCGGCCCGGAAGATTGATTTCATCAGCAGCGTGTTAGCACTGGCCGAGCCGGTGCCGTTCACGGTGGCGATCTTGATGGCGAAGTCGTTGATGCGCGAAGGTGCGGCGGACATGTTTGTTAGCCTCTCACTTGATCGGCCGCCAGCGGCCACTGGACCGTGCCCTTCTGCATGTCCCAGGCATAGGTCGGGCAGCGCTCGGCACAGAGCCCGCAGTGCACACAAAGGTCCTCGTCCTTAACCATGACGCGACCGGTGTGTTTCAGCGGCCCGGACACATACAGCGCCTGCGTGACATTCACCGCCGGCGCCTTGAGCCGTTTGCGCAGTTCATCTTCCGGTCCGTCGGCGGCAATCGTCAGGCAATCGACCGGACAGATGTCGATGCAGGCGTCACACTCGATGCACAGCTTGGTCTCGAACACCGTCTGCACATCGCAGTTCAGGCAGCGCTGCACTTCTTCGACGAATTCCTTTTCGGTGAAGCCGAGCTCCACTTCGATGTTGATTTTCTTGAAGCGTTCCTTGAGCGACACATGCGGCATCAACCGTCGTTCCTTCGGGTTGTAGTCGTTGGCGTACGACCACTCGTGCATGCCCATTTTCTGCGAGACGAGATTCATGCCGGGCGGCATGCGCTCAGTCACCGGTTTGCCCTGGCAGTACAGGTGCATCGAAATTGCCGCCTGGTGCGCGTGCTCGACTGCCCAGATGATGTTCTTCGGACCGAAAGCCGCGTCGCCGCCGAAAAACACGCCCTTGCGGGTCGACTCGAACGTGACTGCATCGACCTTGGGCACGTCCCACTGGTCGAACTCGATACCGACATCGCGCTCGACCCAGGGGAAGGAATTCTCCTGCCCGATCGCGAGGATCACGTCATCGGCGGGATAGAACTGCTCGCTGGTGATGCGCTCGGACTTGATGCGGCCCTTGGCATCGACGTCATATTCCATGACATCGAACAGCATGCCCTTCAATTTGCCATTTTCGAGCACAAAAGACTTCGGCGAACGATTGATGACTATCTCGACGTGCTCTTCCTCGGCGTCCTCGAGTTCCCACTCGGAAGCCTTGAAGAAACCGCGCGGCTTGCGCGCCATGACCTTGACGTTGCTGGCGCCGAGGCGCAGCGAGCTGCGGCAGCAGTCCATCGCGGTGTTGCCGACGCCGATGATCAGCACGTTCTTGCCGATTTTCTCGGTGTGGCCGAAGGCAATGGATTCCAGCCAGGCGATGCCGATGTGAATGTTAGCGTCGGCTTCCTTGCGGCCCGGCAGCGACAGCTCCTTGCCCTTGGGCGCGCCGGTGCCGACGAACACCGCGTCGTAGCCACCCTTGTCCAGCAGCTCGCGCATGCTCTTGATCGGGTGATTGAGCTTGAGATCCGCGCCCATGTTGACGATGTCGTAGATCTCCTCGTTCAGCACCTCGTGCGGCAAGCGGAACGCCGGGATATTGGTGCGCATCAGGCCGCCGGGTTCGCCGTACTGCTCGAAAATCGTGACGTCATAACCTAACGGCAGCAGATCGTTAGCCACGCCGAGCGAGGCGCAACCGGCGCCGATCAGCGCAATCTTCTTGCCGTTTTTCTGCGCTGGCGCCTTGGGCAGCAGCGTCTTGTAATCGTCGTCCTTGTGGTCCGCGGCGACGCGCTTCAGGCGGCAGATCGCGACCGGCTTCTTCTCGACCCGGCCGCGCCGGCACGCCGGCTCGCAAGGCCGGTCGCAGACGCGCCCGAGGATGCCCGGAAACACGTTGGATTTGCGGTTGACCATGTAGGCGTCGGTAAAACGCCCCTGCGCGATGAGCCGGATGTACTCCGGGACATCGGTGTGGGCCGGACAGGCCCACTGGCAATCAACGACTTTGTGGAAATAGTTCGGATCGGCGGTGTTGGTTTCGGTCATCGGTATCGTCAGTGGTCTAAACCTAGAAGTGTAGCGGTCCCCGGGGAAAAGTCACGGTGCGGACCGGCCTGTCAGCGGGCAGAATCACAGGATGGAGACTCAGGGCCAAAACATGACGCCGACCGAGATTCGGGCGCGTTCCAATAGCCGGCTGTTGGTCGTCAGCTTTGCGGACGGCCGGACCTTTGAGCTGCCGTTCGAGTACCTGCGGACCCATTCGCCCTCGGCCGAGGTCAAGGGCCATGGCCCTGGCCAGGAAACCCTGGTGCTCGGCAAGCAGAACGTCGGCATAAAGGCCGTCGAGCAGGTCGGCCAGTACGCGGTGCGGATCGTGTTCGATGACGGGCACGACAGCGGCCTCTTTTCCTGGCGCTATCTGCGCGAATTGGGTGAACAGCAGGCCGTCAATTGGCAGAAGTACCTTGCAAGAGTCGCGAGCGAGTCCAAAAGCTAACAACGCGGTTGTTTGTCATCAAAAAAAAGCCCGGGCGTCGCCACCCGGGCTTTTCTGTCAGACAATCGCTGTCGCGATTACATCTTGTATTTCAAGGTCATCATGATTTCGGCCGGCGGCAGCATCAGGTAGCCACCGAGGAAGCCGCGGCTGCCGACATAGATCTTCTTGTCGTTAGCTACGTTCTTGCCGGTCGCGCGCAGTTCCCAGTGATCACCAAGATCCACGCCGACGAACGCGTTGAAGCGATCGTAGCCGGTGATGACGAAGTCATTGGTCGCCGCAGTGATGTAGTCATCGGTGCGATACCAGTCGCCGCCAAACCGGAACTTGTTGCCGTCGCCGAACGGCCGGGCGTAATCAAAGCCTAACGCGATGGTGTAGTCCGGCAGCTGCGGCGGCTCGGCCTTCACGCCGAGACGATTGTTGTTCACGAACAGCGGCAGGCGTGGCAGGGAGGCCACGGCCGGCGCGCTGGTCGGTTTCAGACTGTCGTACTTGCCGTTGAGGAACGAGGCATTCATGAAGAATGTCAGGTTGTTGGTCGCCACATAAGTGGACTCGAGCTCCAGGCCCTGGATCGTCGCGTCGCCCGAGTTCTGCACCGGGAAAGACCCAACGCCCATCGCATCGATGACCGTTGCGTTCAGGGTCAGATTCTTGACCTTCGCCAGGAAGTAGTTAGCGTTGAAACGCAGCTTGTTATCCAGCGCGTCCATCTTTACGCCGACTTCATAGGTCCAGTTCGATTCCGGACCGTAGGCCGACTTGGCATCTTCCGCGCCGGTAATCGCGATGCCGTTATAGCCACCAGACTTGAAGCCACGCGCTGCCGAGAAATACAGCAGCATGCTGTTGAAGGAGTCGCTGTTCACCTTGTAGTCGAGGCCGAACTTCGGCGTCACTTCGGTGTAGGTGTTGCGCAGCGGGACCACGGTGGCCGGAATCGGCGCGAATAGCGCCTGCCAGGTCAGGTCAAAAGTCTTCTTGTCCTGTGTCCAGCGCGCACCTAACGTTGCCTTCAGGGCATCGTTGAACTGGTACGAACCCTGGCCAAATACCGACACCGACTTGGAGGTCATGCTCTCAGTGGTCGTCGACACGGGCCCAACATTGAAGAACGAGCGCGTGATGTTCCAACCAAAATCCTGCGAGCCTTTCTCGTCGAACCAGTAGACGCCGGCCAGGTAGTCGAGCTTGTCGCCCATCGCCGTGCCGCTCACCTGCAGTTCTTCAGAGTACTGCCGCGCGTTCGGGTTGGACGCTCCCAGCACCTGGCTTTCACCGCTGAAATCGGTGCTGAAGAAGTCCGCCGTCTTCACATAGCCGGTGATGGATCGGATGGTATAGGCGCCCATGTCCCAGGCCAGGTTGGCCGACATGATGGTCTGCTTGGTTTCGCCGCGCGGTTTCTTGCCGATGATGGAAGGCGATGGATTGTTGTACACGGTGCGATTCACGTAGTTGCCGTTAGGCAGTACGACGTCGTCGGACGTATAACGCTGGTTGGCCGGAACGGACGGCGAGATACCCGGCAACAGCTGCAGGGAATCGTTGGTGCTGTCCGCGTACGACAACGAGAACACGGCATCGAATTTGTCGCCACCGATGTAATGCAGCTTGACGCGGCCCGCCATATTCTCTTCCTCGCCGACATGCTTGCCGGTGATGGCGTTGGTGACCTGCCCGCTCTTGTGGTTCATCTGTGCTGAAAACGAAGCAGCCCAGTTGTCGTTGAGTTTGTCACCGGTGCTGAGGCTGGCAATGTACTGCCCCCAGTTGCCGACGCCGCCCTTGACTTCAAACCAGGCGTTGTCGGCGTTAGGTGTGCGGGACACGAACTTGATGGCGCCCGCGAGCGTGTTGCGCCCGTACAGCGTGCCCTGCGGACCGCGCAGCACTTCGACGCGCTCGATGTCGGCCAGCGTGATGTTGTTGCCGTTGAGTCGCGCCAGATAAACGTCGTCAACATAAATGCCGAACGGCGATTCGGCGACCACCAGCGACGCATCCTGCTGCAGCGAGCCGCGCAGCGAGGGCGAGATGTTGGTGGGCGAGGTGATGTTGTTGCTCATGCGCAGGCTGGGCACGTAGCGCTGCAGATCGCGCGCTTCCGTAACCTGACGCTGCTCCAGCGCGGTTTCGCTCAATGCTGTGACCGAAATCGGGACGGTCTGCAGGTCTGCTTCCTTGCGCTCCGCCGTAACTGTGACTTCTTCCAGCACGCCGTCGCCGCCCTTGCCGGACTGCGCCATGCCGACGCCTGGCAGCAAAGCCAGACCTGAAGCGAATGCCAACCAATTCTTGCGATCCATTGCGTAAACCCCCGTTAAATGTCCGATTGCGCGGCTGCGCCCGACCGGCGCGCAAAGTACCCCAAACCGCGGCCGCTAAGGTTGCTAATCTGCCATATCTCCTCGGAGTGGTCATGAATTGTCGCGCGAATACAACAAACGTTAGAATGGTCGCCATAAAAAAGGCCAGCACGTGACCCACCCTTCCGACAAATCCAGCGTCGACTTCGGCTACCAGAAAGTCCCCCCAGAAGAGAAACAGCGCCGCGTCCGCGGCGTGTTCGATTCCGTAGCCGGCAACTACGACCTGATGAACGACCTGATGTCCGCGGGACTGCACCGGACCTGGAAGGCGTTCGCCCTCTCGCTGACGAATCTGCGTCCCGGACAGCAGGCACTGGATGTCGCCGGCGGCACCGGCGATCTCGCGCTTGGCATGAGCAAACAGGTCGGCGAGCGCGGCCTGGTGGTCCTGTCTGACATCAACGCCGAAATGTTAGGCCGTGGACGCGATCGCCTGATCGACACGGGCGTGGTACGCGGTGTGGACTTCGTGCTGGCTGACGCCGAGAAGCTGCCGTTCGCGCCCGGCACTTTTGACTGCGTGACTATCGGTTTCGGTTTGCGCAACGTCACCGACAAACCGGCAGCGCTGGCCGCCATGAAAAAGGTACTGAAGCCCGGCGGGCAATTGCTGGTGCTGGAATTTTCCAAGCCGACCTCAACGCTGCTGTCGAAAATCTATGATGGCTATTCGTTCGGCATCCTGCCGCGCCTCGGCAAACTGGTGGCGCGCGATGAAGACTCGTACCGTTACCTCGCCGAATCCATCCGCATGCACCCCGACCAGGAGACACTGTTAGGTATGCTGCGCGCGGCAGGGCTCGAGGACTGCCGCTATCACAACCTGCTCGGCGGCATCGTCGCGGTGCACCGCGGCTATCGACACTGAGCGCCAGTCATGATTACCGAAGTATTTGAAAACATGCTGAACCGCAACCTCGCCGCCTCGCCAGCGGCGCGCGAACTGTGTGCGGCGCTGCGCGGCCAGCGGGTGGCGATTTACGCCGAGGCGGTTGGCTACGACGTGGCGGTGGAATCGGTCGGCGATTCGCTGAAACTCACGCGGCCGGCGCCGGACGATTCGGTTGCGCAGGTGCGCGGTACCCCGCTCAATTTGTTAGCGCTGGCGGGGCCGGAACCGGAAAATGTGATCCGCCGAGGTGCTGTCCGTATCGACGGCGATGCCGAAATCGCCCAGCAATACCAGAAACTGCTGCAACTGCTGCGCCCGGATTTCGTGGAGGAATTGTCGCGACTGATCGGCGACGCGCCGGCGCATCGCCTGTCGGGGCTCGCGCAGGCCGCCGCCGGCTACGGCCGCCGCGTGGCGGAGACCGCGATGCAGAACACGGTTGAGTATCTGGCCTACGAAAAGGGCGTGCTGGTACCGCGCGCAGAAGCCGAAGCGCTGTTCCGCGATATCGAACAATTGCGGGACGATGCGGCGCGATTCGCATCGCGCCTGACGGAACTGGAATCGGCACCGTGAAAATACGCGTCGCGTTGCGGATGATGGAGATCCAGCGCGTGCTGGTCCGGCACGGCCTGGACGAATTCGTGCGCGAAACGCACTTGTGGCGGCCGCTGCGCTTTATTTTCCTGTTGTCGCCGTGGACCTGGTTCGAACGCAGCAAGCACGCGCCGCGCAGCGTGCGCCTGCGCCTGGCACTGGAGGAACTCGGGCCGATATTCGTCAAGTTCGGCCAGGCGGTTTCGACGCGCCGCGACCTGCTGCCACTCGATATCGCCGACGAACTGGCAAAGCTGCAGGACGCCGTGCCGCCGTTTCCGGGCGCGGAAGCGCGTGCGCTCATTGAGTCCGCGTTAGGCGAATCGGTCACCAAGCTGTTTCGCGCATTTGACGAATCGCCTCTGGCCGCAGCGTCGATCGCACAGGTGCATGCGGCGACAATGCTCGATGGCACCGATGTGGTGGTCAAGGTTTTGCGCCCGGGCATGCATGAAGTCATCACCCGTGATCTCGAGGTGATGCATGAGCTGGCGCGCATCGCGTACCACAACTCCGCGACCGCGCGCCGCCTGCGCGTGATGGAAATCGTGCACGATTACGAAAAAACCATTCTCGATGAACTCGACCTGATGCGCGAAGCCGCCAACGCCTCGCAGCTGCGGCGCAATTTCGCCGGCGATGACTCGCTGTATGTGCCCGATGTTTTCTGGGACCTGTGCCGCGTCAACGTGATGGTCATGGAACGGATCCGCGGCGTGCCGATCAGTGACGTGGCGCGGCTGCGCGAACTCGGCACCAACATCCCCTTGCTGGCGGAGAACGGCGTCAAGATTTTCTTCACGCAGGTGTTCCGCCACAATTTCTTCCACGCCGACATGCACCCGGGCAATATTTTCGTGCTGGTCGACGATCCGGCGAGGCCGCGTTACGCGGCGGTGGACTTTGGCATCGTCGGCACACTGGACGCGCGCGACCAGAAATACCTCGCGGAAAACTTCCTCGCGGTCTTTGACCGTGACTACCGGCGCGTCGCGACGCTGCATCTGGAATCGGGCTGGGTACCGGCTAACACCCGCATCGATGAAATGGAATCCGCGATCCGTACCGTGTGCGAGCCGATCTTCAACAAGCCGCTGAAGGAAATATCCTTCGGCCAGATCCTGCTGCGGCTGTTTGCAATCTCGCGGCGCTTCAACATGGAGATCCAGCCGCAACTGGTGCTGCTGCAGAAGACCCTGCTCAATGTCGAAGGGCTTGGGCGGCAGCTGTACGACGAACTCGACATCTGGAAGACGGCGACGCCAATCCTGCGCGAGTGGATGCGCGAGCGCGTCAGCGGCGCCACGGTCATCGACAGCCTGCGTACGCAGCTGCCGGAAGTCCTGGACGCGGTGCGGGCGCTGCCGCCGCTGCTGAAAGGCGCCGTGCAGCAGGCGCAGGACGGTACGCTGCGCCTGCGCGTCGAAGCGGCGAACATCGATTCCCTGGAGCAGACCATCCGCGACACCAACCGCCGGCGCGACGGCATCACCATTGCCGCGGCCCTGTTGTTAGGCGCGATCATCTGGCAGGCCGTCGGAGCGCAACCGGCCTGGGCCGGTTGGGTGTTAGGAGCGCTGGGGGTTCTGCAGCTGATCCGTACCTGGTGGCGGAGCTGAAGATCGAAGCCTAGCCACCTGAGTGCCACTCAGCGCGCCAGAGCCGATTGAGTTCCGCCGCTACGGCCGGCGGCGGCGAACCCAGCACGATCGGGCGTCCTCTTGAAACACCCTGTCCATACAAAACCTTGTCTTGCGCCGAATACAGGATCGCGAGACTGTTGTCGTAGCAGTCATGCTCCTTGCAGGAACCGAACAGCTGATAGTCTTTGCCCGCCACTCGCGCCGGCTTCGCTTCATGCGACGGCCCGGTCAACTGCATCAGCCAGCGCTCGGATACCAATGGGCCTAACATGGCGACATACAGGCTCTTGAACTGCCTGTCATGCAACATGTCGGACGGAAAAACCATCACCGCAACAGGCGCGCCCGGCAGCGCGTTGCGATTCGGGTCGCAATGGCGAATACGCGCGCCAACTACGCCCGGCCCCACCGCCGCAAGAGTCTTGGGTCCAGCGGCCACGACAGCGAATAGTCCGTCCTTGTTATGGAACAGCGTGAACGACAGCGCATCCTTGCCCGGTACAGTGCCGGACAGAATGGCGCGGAAATCTGCGGGCGCAGGTCCGGGACCCGGAAATGTCTTGCTAACACGCACGCTGCCGGCCGTGACTTCCCGGGTGCCCCGCGCGACGACCAGGGTGTCGCCGAGATACTTGAGTCGCAGGCCGTTGTAGTCAGGGCAGTTCGGCGAGAATACGCCGCCGTACTTCATCATGGCGTCCTGGTCCATTGCCTGCGCGACGGAGGGCGCCCCCACCGCAGCGAAGCCAGCCAGCGTGAGTAATATCCAGGATCGAAAATTTTGAACAGGCATGTGACCCCCCCATGTAAGATGCGAACTTTGTTCAGATGTCAGGGCCGCGCCGAATCCAGCGTGAAACCAGCCCAGTAAAACGGGTGCTCGTAGGGTCGCCGCCCATCTACAGTCAGCCGCCGCAGATCGAGTTGTGCGAGCCGCAGGGCGCGCGCGTCGTTGCCCGGGGACTCCGCGAGGCGTCGATAGAAACTCTTCATCAACACCGCGGTACTGCGATCCTCGACGCGCCACAGACTCGCGACGACGCGCTCGACGCCACGCTTCTGGACCAGCGAGCTCAGTCCTTCAATTTCGCGGCCGTCGCCGGTCACCGCGCCACCTAACGCGGTCTGGCAGGCGGACAACGTGATCAACTGAACACCCGAAAAATCGATCGCTGCCAGGCGATCGAGCGTCATGCGTTCACCGCTCCCGGTCAGCAGATAGGACCGTAGCGCATTTCCAGGCCGAAGCGAAAAATGCGTGCTGATATGCAACACGGAAAAATCCCGCGGGCCTGCCAATAACGCGTCGAACTGTTGTTGCGTGAAACTGGCATCGGCAAATCCGGCGCCCTGGATCGCGCCCTGGCCAGTCATGGCGCCTGCGGCGGCGCCGGAGCTAACACAGTCGGCGTGCTCGCCGCTGAGCCCGGCGATCGGTCCACGCACAATGCCGCACAATTCTTCGGCGACCGCGGGCAGCGCGGCAAATCCGGCGATGGCCTGAGTAACGCCAAGTCCACGCACCGACAACGGCCTATCGCGCCTTAGCGCCTTAAGGTCTGTAGCAGCTACGTCCGAGTACAGCTGCAATTCGAAATTGTCGGCGGCATAGCCGACGCCGTCATGCAGCATTGCGAACGGCACGTAGCGCAGCGGGCCATCGGGCCACACGACGATACGCCGCGCACCGGCAGCCTTCGCCGCCTGCGCGACTGGCCGCAGCAGGAGGTCATAAAGATGCTGGCTGCGCGCCAGGACATCGCGTTTCGCAGCCACGTCGTCTAGCAGATCGCCGATGGCGCGGCGCAGGTCCGAGCTGTTAATCGCCTGGCGATGTTCGACCTGCCGTTTGGGTGTCGCGATCAGGATTCGCAATTGATCATCGGCAAACACATAAATGGCAAGCGCTGTACCACGCCCAAACTGCCGCAGATTCCGATCCAGGCGTGCTGCCCGCACCGTCCGTTCGCTGCTGGCGCGCGGCGCGGCCGCAGACGAATCGCCCCGCAGAAACGCGTCGAGCCGCTCGGCGCGCTGCGCTTCAATATTGCGCTGCTGCGTCAGGAACGCCTCGAGGCGTGCACGCTCGGCCGCCGAGATGCGGTCCAGCCGCCGCAGCCGCGTTAGCTCGGCCATCTCCGATCCCAGCGACTCATCGCCACTCAAAAGCGACTGATAGCGCTGCACCAACGCCTGCTCTTCGGTGCTGCGACTGAGGCCCGTGCCGGCGGTCGCGGCGCGGTCGCTGCCACGCAGAAACTCAGCCAGTTCCTCGGATTTCATCAGATCCAGAACTTCGAGCGCCTCATCGAGCCGGCCCTGGTCCATCAGCCAATTGGCCAGTGTGCGATATACCGAGACTTTATCGCGCAGGAACGCCGAATCGAGCCGCGGGTCTTCGCTCTGCAGCGAGCGACGCAGGATCTGCAGCTCATCCACCGCCTGCTTCGCAAAGAATATGGCCAGTGCCGGTTGATCTGTAACGTGCAATGAGCGCGCCACCTGGAAATTCGCGCGCCAGCGACTGTCAGGCGCTGCGAGCGTTTGCGCGGCAGCGAGTGACTCGAGCGCCAGCCGGCGCATCGCCGCCGTATCGCCTCGCTGCGAAGCGCGTTCACTGAGATTCTGCAACACCGCCTGGCGTATCTGCGGATCGGCATAGCGCGCGTCTGTTAGCCTTGCAGCAACGACATCGCAGGCCGGCGCGCCGGGCACTTCCGACAGCACATCCAATGTACAAAGCTCATTCAATGCCCGCAGCGTCTGCGGATGCGTGGCGGTCAATTTGGTCTGATAGATATCGGCTGCGTCCTGCAGAAACCCACGCGCCTTGCCAGCATCCAGGTTTCGATCCGCCGCTGGCAGCAGCAACAAGACCGCGGCGCGCTCGGTCGCCAGGGTCGGATCGTCGCGACTCAAGTTTTCTGCCAGCGCGATTTCACGCAGGGCATTGTCGAGATCGCCAATCTGCAGCAGGAGCTGGGCGTAGCCCCGATAATGGCGCACCACGAAGGTCCGTTGCACCGTGGCGGTATTTTTTTCGATGATCGCCGCTGACCGTTGGTACAAACGCAGTGCCTGAGCCAGATCCCCCAGGGTCCGCTCAGCCTGTGCGAGGTTGTAAAGCACCGACACCAGATTGGGCGCGTCTTTGCCGAGTTCGCGTTCACCGCGGGCGAGCGCCTGCCCTGCAAAAAGCGCCGCCTGTTGCGGCTCGCCACGATCGTTCAGCAATGCACTTAGTTGCGTATAGGCCGTCAGCGCACTGCGCTGCAATGGCCCTTCCTGCGATTGCGACCAACGCACCGCTTCGCGCATCGCGGCTTCGGCCTCCGCAAATTCGTTGAGTCGCTGCTGCGCCTGACCTAACATCAAATAGGCCGTGACCGGTTGATCCGGCCCGCCTTTTACGCGCAGTGCCAGTTCGATGGCCACCTGCTCGCGCGCGTGATCACGCGCTGCCGCAAAATTCTCGCTGTTGAGCGCAATATTTGCCTGCAGATTCTTGAGTGCCGCCGCGGCTTCGCTGACGGTCTCGCCGTTGGCGCGCAGGATTCCATAGCCGCGTTCGGTGAGTGCGTCAGCCTCGGCGAACCGCCGCTGCGACATGCGCACCTGCGCGAGACCCACCAGCACCTTCTGCAATTCGACCCGTTTGGGGCCCGGCACCTTTTCGCGGATGGCGAGCGCACGAGACCAAGCTTCACCCGCCTCGGTAAGCTGCCCACGCCGGAAACTCATCCACGCAGAGGCAACGTGAAGTTCGGCCACTTCCGGACTGAAGGCGCCGAGCTGGCGCTCAAGGATCGGCCGTGCAAACAGCAACAATTGCTCAGCGGTGTCGAATTGATTGAGATAGGCGATCAGCGGCGTCGCCATCGCCTGTGTCCAGCGCGCCGCTGCCAGTGATCGCGGACCCTTTTCGCGCACCACGCGGCCATAGGTGCCGCAGAGCAGGTCGAAGGCCGCGAAAGGATCGCTGTCGCCCAAGGTCAGGATCCGCTGCTGCAATTGCGCAATCGGCGTGCGCTCGTCCACCGCGGGCTTGCGGCCCTGACAGGCTGCCGTGACGTCCTGAGCCAGCGCGGGTCCGGCGCCCAGCAGGCACAGCACCCACGCGAGCTTTCTCAAGGCGGACCTTCGACATACTCGACCCGCAAGGCCTGATCCTGCGGAGCGGTCAAGTGCAATTTCTCGAGCAGGCCGCGTTGCTCCGCCGTTGGCGCGGGAGGCCAATCCGCATCCACGCCATAGCGACCTAACATCTCGTAGCCGCGGCTTTCGATCCCCACCGCTTTCAATTCCGTGAGCAACATCTTTTGTGCGTCGGCGGGCGATGCAACGCCAATTCGCACTACTTCATTGCCGGCGCCGCGAACGACCTGGGTGTCGACGTCGGGGCTCCAGATCCGCAGTACGCCGAATGCGACCACGGCAAGTCCGGCAGCCAATGCCATCCAGCGCGATGCCTGGCGGATGGGGCTGCGAGACGGCAGCAAATGCTCGCGGCGTGCGAGTCCTAACAATCGCTCCTCACGCGACAAGCTGGTGGCGGGTTGAACGAGATAAACCGGGACCGCCGCGTACTGCCGCAGGGCGGCACGCAGCCGCGAGCCTTCCTGGGCGGCGCGACCGGCACCGACGGCGCGCCCGGCCAGGCCCGCTTCCCACTGCTCGTCATCATCCATAGTCACGCTGAAACTCCGGGCGACACCTCGGGTGACGCATCATCTTGTTGAAAAACCAGGGCATACCACTCCGCCAGGTAAAGACGCGCGCGCTTGCGACATTGACTGATGTACTCGCGGGTCGCGCCAGGACTGCGCTCGAGCAACTCGGAAATCTGCTGCGTATCCAGGCCGTCTTCCGCGATCCATGCAATCACCGCGGCGTGCTGCGGGCATTCGGCCGCAAATTTTTGCCAACAACGCTCGAAGCAGGCGGCGGATTCCGCGGACCGTGCTTCGCCGTCGGGTGTCGAACCGAGCGCGGAGGCCTGCATGGCCATGTGCCGGTTCATTTCAGCGTCGATCGTTTGCGGGTCGAAGCTGAGTTCACGCACCGGCGCGCGCAGCCGATCCAACATCGTGCGCCGCAGGATCGCTCGAATCCAGGGCAACAATTCCGAATCGCCGTGAAACGTGGCGCAGCGGCGCCAGACCTTGATGAAGGTCTCGTGGACGATTTCTTGCGCGAGGTCGCTGTTGCGCACCATGCGCCGGCACTCGCCGTGCAGCTGCGCGAAATAACTGCGGTCGAGCACGCGCAATGCGCCCGCAATGGACGCACCGCCGTCGCGGCAGGCTGCCATGAATTCGTTTTTATCCAAGTTGCCAAGCGTAACGCATCGCATGAATCATGTCGTTAGGACGTACGCCGGGGCCAATCGTCAGCGGCAGACCGTGCGCTAATGCAACACTTCCGCGTTACGGGCTTCGAGCACGATGGCGTTATTCGCCGCCTTCACGTCGGTACGCAGATCCCAGACCATGATTCCTCCTTGAACACTTGCCGAGCTGAACACGAAGTAGGAGCCGGGCGGAACCGGCGCGAGCAAGATCGCGCGACCCGTGCTGTCGACCGTGGCCTTGCCAATGTAGTATTGGCTGAGAGCCTCGGTTCTGGACTTGCAGTCGTTAGGTGGCAGGCAGGCGGTGGCCCAGGCCTGCAGGGCTTTGCCGGGTGTCGCGCCAGCCGGGATGGGTGCGCCGACCCTGCGCATCGCATTGTCGATTCGCTCTTTCATCAGGTAGACCACGTGCCCGGCGAGCGGGTTGGCCCTGGCAGGAAAAATAGAGGTGATCGCGAGGCGCAGGCCGGAAGCGCCTGCAGCCACTGGGGCCGCTGCGACCGAGGTTGCGGCTACCGCGCCCGCCTTGGGCCTGAAGTTGCCGACGTCACAGCGCTCGCTCCGCGGTGCGAAAGTAACGTCGTCGCCACGCATCCCGCTCACGAGGCGGCCATTGACGATCGTACTGCCAGAGCCGCGCAGCGAATTGTCGGGCTGCAGTGCCAGTGTGAACGGGCCGCCGGAGTTCTCAACGTGGATGAGCAACTGATCAGCGCCGTTTTCGACACGGTAGGGCTGGCGCGCATGAGCCGCACCGCAATCCAGGATCACGGAACTCTCGCTGAAATCTAACAACAGCGTGCCGGAGCCATACTGACCAGTCATGCGCAACCCAGGCTCGGCGGACCCTGGAGCGAGGGTGCCCATGAAGCCTGTTAGCATGCCGACCAGGCCCGAGTCGCTGGTAGCTTGCGCAGCGACGGGCTTAGGACGCGGCGGCGCGGCCAGCGCGCCAATGGCGCAGCGCTCGATCTTGGGCGCGTAGTCGGGCACGGTGGTTGTGGTCTGGCAAGCCTGTGCGCCACATTCCGTTCCCACCGCTGGCTGACCGTTGACGTAGAGCGTCGAGGTGACGGTGTGGTAGCCGATGATGATATTGCCTTTGACATCGATCGCACCAGGACCGGTCAGGCCACCATCCGGCCGCATGGTGAGCACGATGGGCCGCGGTTCGTTTTGGACCACCACTTGCAGAACGCCCGGACGCTTGTCGATCGTGTAGCTGTGGGCTTCAGCAACCAGTTTGCCGCAATCCTGCACCGACACCGTGTCTGTATCAAATGTCAGGTTCGCGAGAGCGGCCGGGTTTCTGTAGTTGCCGTTGAGAATCACGCCGGCCCGACCGGGGCCGGTGAGATCCGCGGGGTTGAAGCCGACCATGTTAAAAAGGCCGGACATGAACCCTTTGCCCACGCAGGCGACAGAATTCCCGCCCAGTTCCATGCAGCGGCGCGTGCTCACGGTCCCCGGATCGTTCAATCGTTGTTGCCCGCCGAAGATCTGCCGATCCGCCTCTTGCTGAGCCGCACGGTCGCGCTCGAAGTCGCGCTGCTCCTGGGCTACATGAGCCTGCTGGCGCGCGGCCAACTCATTCTCCGCGCTCTTGTAAGCCGCCGCGCCCTGCTTGCCGATCAGGCGCTTGGACCAGTCTTCATAGAAGTCCGGGTTCATCTCGTAACGGCCGTGCAGGCCTTCGAAAGACTTGGCTTCCTCGGCCGTGTGGGACTTCGCATAGTCCTGTGAGATCTGGTAGCCGGCCAGACCGTAGGCTCCCATGAGGCGCTCCTCACCCGGCGTGTACGGCCCGCGCACCGTGCGGTTGTACTTGATGCGCTGGATGTATGTCGACAGATAGGTGAATACGGCGACCTGGCGCGCCAGCGTGTCGGTCGGATCCGAACCCTGGATCTCCGCCTTCACGCGTTCGACGGAAGGCATGTCGTCCGTGTAATTGAGATTGGGCGTCTGTGCCAGCGCGGCGCCGCACAGCAGGCACAGCAGGCACAGCAGAGCTGCCACGAGGACTGGCCGCGCAATGTCAGCAAGATCGAAAGCAGCCATGCGATACATAGGTTTTTCCCCAGACTTGCGTTGCCGTCAAACTGTTAGGCTCATGCCCCGGTCTGGCGCGATTTCCCCAGCCCTTGCCAGGCCAGATACAGGGCGCCCGCCAGCGACAGATAGACCCCGAAGCCGATCGAGATCGCCTTGCGCATTTCGGCGGCCGCTTGATCCGCCGCCTGTTGCGCCATTTGCTGATATTCGGCGCCGCCGAACCCAGCGACCGCTTCCTGTCCGGCCGACATCTGCGATGAGATCTTGGCATAGGCGATGACCGCGACTAACAACATCAGCGCCAGAGGCGCCGCCATGCCAAATGCGGCGCGACGGTCCTTCCACACATGTGGCAGCAGCACGGCAACGATTGCCAGAAAGCACAGGAATCCATAGAAACCGGCACTGCCGCCGCCGCCCAGGGTTGCAAGCGCCTCGATACCCTGGGCATTCAGCAGCTTGAGTCCCTGATAAAACGTCACGGAATTCTTGCCGAGAGGCCCCATGTTCATCGATACGGCCGGCAGAAAAAACCAGCCGAGCAGAACGGCCGCCAGTGCGCCGAGCGTAGGGTAACCAATCTTTTGTGCGTATTCCGCGACCACCGGGAGGCCCTTCGCCTGAAAATCAGCGGCGAGTTTCTTGGCCGCGTCCTGCGCAGCGCCGAGCGCCTGCGCAGCCTGTTCACCCGCGACCGCCTGGCTGCCGGCAGCGCGTACGGCGATCAGATGACCCTCATCGTCAAATTCAGCATCGATGGCGGCATTTACTTTCGGCGCGAATTCCGATTTCCAGATGGACTCCAACCGGAACGGGTACTGCTGCCCGTCGACGAAGATGAGCCCCTCCCCCACGCTGGTGTCACGCAGAATACGGCCTCGTTTGATCGTGTTCATTCCTGTGTCTCCCCTGCTTGTCATGACGCCTATGGGCGGCGGCTTGTCGGTACAGACGGGGGATCGGGTCAAGTGTCAGGCTGCGCAGAAAGCGGCTACCTGCTGCTGTGCTAACGGTCTTGGTCCTCGCATAACTGCAGGACGGTGGTCTCGCCTGACAGCCCTGTCAGGTCCGCAACCCGCCAGCCATCGAGGCCGCGGCGCTCCGGTCCCAGCGCCAGACCCGACGCCAGCGCCGCATCGAGGTCATCGACCGCGAAAGACAGCAGAAACACGCCTTCGCCATGGCGGGTGAGGCGCTGGCCTATCGGATTTGCGAGGTCGAGGGGTTGAACGAGTACCAGCCAGGTGGCGCCAAGCCGGGCGCGTCGCGTCACGACCCCGCGCTCGCGTAACACCTGTTCCGGCTCGAATTCCAGCCCGAGTTCGCGGGTGAACCGCGCCGCTGCCTCGCCGAGATCGCGAACCAGGTAGTTGACATGGTGGATCGAGCTAACGCGCGACATGTCGCTCAGCGGCGCGCCACAGTATCCACGCGAGCGCAAAAGACACCAGCATCCATAGCTTGACCCACAGTAAATGATGACTGATCAACGGCGCCACGACGCCCATCGCAAACGCACCTAACAACAGCGACATGAACACCTGCACCGATGACACCGAACCGCGGGTATCGGGAAACAGGTCCAGCATCCGCAGTGTCAGCGCCGGGCCGGAGATCTGCACGCCAATCGCGCAGACTGCCAGCAGCAGCTGTTGCGCGAGGATCGGCGGCGATTCCATGACCGCATGCATGACGGCCGCCAGCAGCGCACCCCCCAGGCTGACAGTCAGGCCGATACGCAGCTGCTTCTTGGAGGTGTAGCGCCCGGCCATGCGCCCCGACATGAAGGCGCCCAGCATGAAGCCACCGACCAGAGGCAGGAACAGCCATATGAACTGGGTCTCGCGCAGGTGCCAGTGATCGAGCACGATGACCGGCGCCGCGCCGATGATGATCATCATCGCACCATGCGTGAAAGCATTGGCAAAAGCCAGCCATTGGAACTCGCGATGGATAGCGACATCCCAGGCCGCGGTAAACAGTGCCACCGGGTGAAACGCCAGGCGCTTTTCCGCGGGATGCGACTCGACCAGCATCGTATGGCAGGCCCAGAGGATTGCGAGCCCTAACAGAGTGAGGAAACCGAACACCGCGCGCCAGTCGGCCACGGTCTGGATCCAGCCGCCGATTACCGGCGCGACCGCGGGCGCAAAGGTAAACAGCATGGTGACTACGCTCATCATGCGCTGCGCCGCCGGACCGTCATACAGATCGCGGATTACGGCGCGCGATACCGCCATGCCTGCGCCGCCAGTCATGCCCTGCGCGGCGCGAAACACCAGCAGGGTCGCGAAATTCGGCGCAAAGGTGCAGGCCAGTGAGGCCAGCGTGAACCCGCTGACGCCCAGCAACACGACCTTGCGGCGTCCGAGCGCGTCGGACAGCGGTCCGTAGATCAGGGACATCACGGCATAGGGCAGCATGTAGAGCGTCAGCAGCTGCTGCACGCTGAGCGCGCTGACATCGAATGCCTGCTGGATCGCGCGAAACGAGGGCAGGCAGGTGTCGATCGCGAAGGGGCTCATCATCGACAGGAAAGCTAACAACAGTGCCAGCCCCATCGGCACCCGGGTTGATTGTGGCATCAGCCGGGCGCTGCCACGCGCAGCGCGCGCAGCCATGCGGCCGGATCTTCGCCCCGCTCCAGCACTTCAACCAGCGCCGAACCGACGATGACGCCATCGGCTAACGGCCGCAGCGTGGCAACCTGCTCCCGCGAGCGGATGCCGAAACCTGCGCACAACGGCACCCTGGCTGCGGCGCGTGCACGTCGCAGGTAGTCGGCCGCCTCGGGCGGCAACTCCGCGGACTTGCCGGTCGTGCCCGTCATGGTCACGGCGTACAGGAACCCCTGGCTGGCGGCCGCGACCTGCGCCAACCGCGCAGGAGTCGTCACCGGCGTCACCATCTGTATCAACGCCAGGCCCGTGGCGCTGAGCGCCCTGCGGAAGTCTTCGCCTTCATCGAATGGCAGGTCCGGGACGATGAAGCCGCTGACGCCGGCGGCCGCGGCATCGCGAGCCAGCGCATCCAGGCCATAAGCTAACAAAGGGTTGAGATAGCTCATCAGTACCAGCGGCGTTGCCGGGCGCTGCATCGCAGTCAACTCCGTCAGGATCCAGCGCAGGCTCACGCCCTGTTTCAGCGCCGCTTCGCTCGAACGCTGGATCGTGACGCCGTCGGCCATGGGATCGGTGAACGGCACGCCGATTTCCACCACGTCCGCGCCGGAGGCAACCGCGGTCAGGTGCTCGCGGAATTTCGCGGCTGACGGGTAGCCTGCGGTCAGGAAGGCTACGATCGCCGGACCCTCTTTGTTAGCAGCGCGAATCGCCGCGGAAATCTGCTCGGCAGGCGTCATCTCAACCTGCCTTGCCGGCTTTGGCAGCCATGCGTGGAATCAGGGTTTTCTGCAGCGTTGGCATGTCCTTGTCGCCGCGGCCGGAGAGGCAGATCAGGATCCGCTTGCCCGGATGCGCCTTGGCCCAACGGCGCGCGCCGACCAGCGCGTGCGCCGACTCCAGCGCAGGAATAATGCCTTCCAGCCGACAGCATTCTTCAACCGCATCGAGCGTTTCATCGTCCGACGCACTCTCGTAATGCACGCGGCCCACGTGGCTCAGCAGCGAATGCTCCGGGCCGATGCCCGGGTAGTCGAGGCCCGCGGAAATCGAGTGCGTTTCCTGGATTTGCCCCTCGGCATCCTGCAACAGCAGCGAATAGCTGCCCTGCAGCACGCCCGGACGGCCGTAGGAAATGGTCGCGGAATTCTGCCCGAGGCCCGAACCGTGCCCGCCCGCCTCGATACCTAACAATTCTACCGACGTGTCAGGCACGAAGGGATAGAACATGCCGATCGAATTGGAGCCGCCGCCGACACAGGCGATGACCACATCCGGCAGCCCGCCGGTTGCAGTCCTGAACTGCGCGCGCGCTTCGCGGCCGATGATCGACTGCAGGTTACGCACCAGCAGCGGATAAGGATGAGGTCCCACCGCAGAACCTAACAAATAATAGGTGTGCGTGGGATCCGAGACCCAGTCGCGCAGTGCCTCGTCGATCGCGGCGCGCAGCGTCTGATCGCCACCGGTCACGGGCACCAGGTTCGCACCCAGCAATTTCATGCGATCGACGTTGGGCGACTGGCGCTCGGTGTCGATGACACCCATGTACACGGTGCATGGCATGCCGAGACGCGCGCAGGCAGCCGCGGTCGCCACACCGTGCTGACCGGCGCCGGTTTCCGCAACGATGCGGCGCGCGCCGAGGCGCTGGGCCAGCAGGGCCTGGCCGATCGCGTTGTTGATCTTGTGCGCACCGGTGTGCGCAAGATCCTCGCGCTTGAGCCAAACCTGCGCGCCCCAGGCGGCGCCCATGCGCGGCGCCGGCGTCAGCGCCGTAGGCCGGCCAACCCAGTTGGCGAGCTGGTCGCTGAGCGCCTGTTGAAAATCCGCGCGTGGCAGATGCTCCTTCATGCCGGCCTCGAGACGTTCCAGCGCGGGAATCAGGGTCTCCGGCACATAACGGCCGCCAAAAGGACCAAAGCGCCCGCGGCCATCCGGCAACTGGCCCGCAATTTCACTGGCTAACAATTCAGCACTCATCCCGGCAACTCCTTGAAGGCCGCACGTGCGGCCCGGACAAACTCAAAAATCTTCTGTGGCGATTTTACGCCCGGCGAATCCTCAACGCCGCTGGATACGTCGACACCCCAGGGCCGCACGCTCGCGATCGCATCCGCCACGTTACCCGCATGCAGGCCGCCAGCTAACACCAGGCGCGAGCGGCGCGCCAAGCGCGCCGCGGCCGGCCAGTCGGCAACCCGGCCGGTGCCACTGCGCGCACCTTCGTAAAGCAGGAGTTCCGGTACTGTATCAGGCAGCGCTTGATCGCCGCGGAATACGGGCAGCGCCTCGCAGCCTAACGGTTCCGGCAGCTTCGCAAAATCGTGCTGGTCGGTCTGCAGGATGTCGGGCCGGAACTCGGCGACCACAGCGCTCCAAAGTGCAGGCGCCGGGTGCAGTGTCACCGCCACCAGGCGCGCTTTGCCGCGCGCCGGGTCGGCGAGCCGGGCGGCAAGCGCGGGTTGCAACTGACGCACCGAGGGCGCGAACACAAAACCTATGGCATCGGCGCCGGCCTCGAGTGCAGCAGCCACCGCCTCGCTACTCGTCATGCCACAGACCTTGATCCACATCAGGCCGCCCGCGCTGCGCGGCCGGCCCGCAGCATGGCCTGGACCAGGTCACCGGGGTCGCCGCCCTGCATCAGGGCACTGCCCACCAGCGCGAGATCGTAGCCGGCGGCCGCAACCCTGGCGGCGTCCGCCGCGGTCGTGACGCCACTCTCCGCCACGCGGCGCACGTGACCCGGCAGCCTCGGCGCGAGCTCCAGCAGGCGTGCCGGCACGATCTGCAACGTGGTCAGGTCGCGGCAATTGACACCTAACAAAAGCGGCACGCGTACAGTGCCGCGCACATCGATCAGGCGCGCGGCGAGTTCGATGTCCGACTCGTCGAAAGCCTCGAGTAGCACAAACAGGCCTTGCTCCAGCGCGCAGTCGACCAGGGCCTCGAGTTCGGCGAGCGGCAACATGCGCACGATGACCAGCACGCCGCCAGCGCCGGCCACCCGCGCCTCCAGCACCTGATACGGATCGACCAGAAAATCCTTGCGCATCGCCGGGATCGGCAGGACTCGCGCCGCCTGCTCAAGATGCGCCATCGAGCCGTCGAAGCGCGCCGGTTCTGTCAGCACCGAGACCGCCGCCGCGCCCGCGGCCGCATACTGCCGGACCCGCGCGCCGATATCCTCGGATCCAGCATCCCTGAGCTGGCCGACCGCCGGCGAGCGCAGCTTGAGCTCCGCGATCAGGTCGAAGCGCTGCGCTGACAGCTGCAGCGGCAAGGGCGCGGGCATGGCAGCCGCGAGACGCCGCAGTTCCGCATCGCTGCGCAGCTCGCGCGCACGCTGCACGCGCAGGCGGCTGCCCGCGGCCATGTCAGCGAGGAAATCCGGCACCGCAACCTGGCTCATGGCGCGGCACCCCGGCCGAACTGCGCCAGCCGTTGCAGCAGGTCACGAGCCGCACCTGTGTCGATGGCCTGGGCCGCCTGCGCCACCGCTTCCCGCGGCGCGGGCGCGCGTCCGGTAACCTCCAGGGCCAGCGCGCAACCTAACAGCACGGCATCGCGATGAGCGCCCCGGTCCGCGCCAGTCAGAACCGCGCGCAATGCCTGCGCGTTATGCGGGGCATCGCCGCCAGCCAGGTCGGCTGCCGTGCAGGAAGGCAGGCCGTAATCCGCCGCCGATCTTGTCAACTCACGGACCGATCCCGGCCGCACATCGAATATCCGGAAGGGCGCTATCGGCGTCGGCTCATCCCAGCCATTGTCGCCGTGGATCACAAAGGCCCGCTCGATCGGCATGCCGGCGAAAGCATCCGCCATGAGTTTCGCGACGCCCGCATCGAACGCGCCGATGACCTGGAACGGCGGCGCCGCCGGATTGGTGAGGGGTCCCAGGATGTTGAACACTGTGCGCACACCTAACGCGGCGCGCACCGGTGCAATCGCCTTCATGGCGGGGTGGTAATGCGGTGCGAACAGAAAAGTGAAATTGCTCGCCGCCAGGCAGCCTGCGGCGGCCTGTTCGTCGAGCGGCAGTCGCAGTCCCAGCTGTTCCAGCACATCAGCGCTGCCCGACCGGCTCGAGATCGAGCGATTGCCGTGCTTGACGACGGGAACGCCGCAGGCCGCCGTTAGCAGCGCAGCGCCGGTCGAGAGGTTGAAACTCCCGGAAGCGTCGCCGCCGGTGCCCACGATATCGACCGCGGGCAGCCCTGTCGGCAGGGCCGGCCGGCGGGCGAGCGCGCGCATCGCCGTCGCAAGACCGCGCAATTCGTCCGCGCACACACCCTTGGCGCGCAACGCAACCAGCAGCGCCCCGGCGAGCGGCGCCGGGAGTTCAGGTTCGGTCAAACCGCCCAGCAGCGCTGCCGCTTCCGCCACCGTCAGATTGCGGCCGGCTAACAGAGTTTCCAGAAAACCGCGCATCTGCGCGAGCATCTCGGCCGATACGCTCATCGGCGGCCACCGCTTTGCAGCAGAAAATTCCCGAGCATTTTTGGACCGAGCGGCGTCAGGATACTTTCCGGGTGAAATTGCACGCCCTCGACCATCAGCTCGCGGTGCCGCGCACCCATGATTTCATCCTGATCGGTGCGGGCGGTCACCTCGAGCGCTGCCGGAAAAGTTGCCGGTTCTGCAATCAGCGAATGGTAGCGGCCAACCTCGCAATCCTGCGGTATGCCCGCGAACACGCCGGCGCCGTCGTGCCGGATGATCGAGGTCTTGCCATGCATCAGGCGACCGGCGCGCACTACCTTGCCGCCAAATACCTCGACCATCGACTGGTGCCCGAGGCAGACACCTAACACCGGCACGCGGCCCGCGAACGCGCGGATCATGTCCATGGATACTCCCGCGTCGGCCGGCGTGCCCGGTCCCGGCGAAATGCACAGATGGGTCGGCGCCAGCGCCAGGGCGGCCGTGACATCGATGCGGTCGTTGCGGCGCACATCCACCTCGGCACCCAGCACCAGGAAGGCCTGCACCAGGTTGTAGGTAAAGGAATCGTAATTGTCGATCAACAACAGACGCACACTCATGTCAGACCCCTGCCTTGGCCATTTCCAGGGCCCGCGCCATCGCCGCGCTTTTTGCCAGCACTTCGTCGTGCTCGTTCTCGGCAATACTGTTAGCCACGATGCCCGCGCCGGCCTGGTAGCTGTATTCGTCGCCACGGATTACCAGTGAGCGAATCGTAATGGCCTTGTCCATGCTGCCATTCTTGCCGAAGTAACCCACCGTTCCGCCGTACAAGCCCCGGCCCACCGGCTCCAGTTCGTCGATGATTTCCATCGCGCGCACTTTCGGCGCGCCAACCAGCGTGCCGGCCGGAAATGCCGCTGCAAACAGATCGAAGGCGTCGCGCCCCGGCGCAAGCTTGCCGCGCACGCCGCTGACAATGTGCATCACGTGGCTGTAACGCTCGATGGCCCGGTACGGATCGACATGCACGCTGCCGGCGGCCGCCACCCGACCGAGGTCATTGCGCGCCAAATCCACCAGCATCACGTGCTCGGCCGATTCCTTGGGGTCCGCTAACAATTCGGTCTCATGGCGCACGTCCTCCAGCGGGTCGTCACTGCGCGGCCGCGTACCCGCGATCGGACGCAGTTCGGCCACGCCGTTCTCAAGCTTGACCAGCGCCTCGGGCGATGAACCGATGACAACAACATCACCGACGTTGCAATAGAAGAGGTAGGGCGAGGGATTGATCCGGCGCAGCGCGCGATAAATCTGAAACGGATCCAGTTCATGACGCCCCGAGAATTGCACCGACAACACCAGCTGGTAAATATCGCCGGCGGCAATGTGCTCCTTGGTGCGCGAAACGCCCTGCAGATATTGCCCGCGCGTCATCGATGGCTGGGCAGGTGAATAGCGCGCCACCCGCGAGTTCATCGGGATGCCGCCGCGCAGTGCCGCAATGATTTCGCGGCGCAGGGACTGGCGCTCGGGTTCGCTGCCCGCGTGCAGCAGCGCGATCCCGCGGGTCACATGATCAAAAACCAGCAGGGATTGGGGCGCGAGGTAATGCAAATCCGGAAAAGTCTGCGGGTGCCGCGCAGCCGGCAGCCGCTCGAAAAAGCGTACCAGGTCGTAGGAGCTGTATCCCACCAAACCACCCGCCAGCGGGATATCCGCGCCAGGCGCGACCGGCCTGGGCGCATCATGCAGCCCTTTGCGCAGGCCGGCTAACAAGTCCGGCAGCGAAGCGGGCCTGGGGCCGCGCGCCTTGCCCACCGTGAATCCGTCGCTGCCGAGACGCACGCCGGTCGTATCGCCGAACCCGATAAATGAATAGCGGCCCAGGCGCGCCCCACCCTCCACGCTCTCCAGTAGAAAGCACGGACGAAATGATGTCAGCTTCAGGTAGGCCGACACCGGCGTGTCGAGATCACCTGGGATATCAAACGGGCTCTGCATGCGTCAAAACCTCAACATAAAAAAAACCCACCTCCGCGCTAGCGGAGATGGGTTCTGGTGCGATGAATTCCGACTTAGTTAATCGATCACGGCTGCCCAGCACCCACTCCGCCCGGAGGGGCGCCACCACCAGCAAAGGGTCTGGCAACTTGGCGAGCGCATTACCAAACCAGTATGGCCGCACGCCTCAAGACTCGTCAACCTCTCCGTTCAGCCTGCCCGCGTCGCGTTCGTGAGACACAAAAGACCCTGTTTTTCGGCCTGTCCACAGCAGATGTGGGAAAAACACACAAGCCACTCGCCAGCATAGAATAGGCGTCCAATCCATCTGACGGGGCGAAGTCATGGCGGTCGACTACGAGAAACTGGGCGTGTTTTACCTCGGGCGGGAATTCGATGCCGCCGGGAACGCGCTCAAGGACGACCTGGTCCTGTACGACTCGCGCGACCTCACCACGCACGCCGTCTGCGTCGGCATGACCGGCAGCGGCAAGACCGGCCTGTGCCTGTCCTTGTTAGAGGAAGCCGCAATCGACGGCGTGCCGGCGATCTGCATCGACCCGAAAGGCGATCTCGGCAATCTTTTGTTAGCTTTCCCGCAACTGAAGGGTGCGGACTTCCAGCCCTGGGTCGATTCCGGCGAAGCGGCGCGCAAGGGCATGACGGTCGAGGCCTTCGCTGCCAGGACCGCCGAGACCTGGAAGAACGGTCTCGCCGAGTGGCAGCAAGCGCCGGAGCGCATCGCGAAGTTCAAGGACAGCGTCGATGTCGCGATCTACACGCCGGGCGCGCGCACCGGCCTGCCGTTGTCGGTGTTGCGCTCCTTTGCCGCGCCACCGGCCGAGGCGCTGGCCGATGGCGCCGCCGTGCGTGAGCGCGCCAGCGCGGTGGTTTCCGGCCTGCTCTCTTTGTTAGGCCGGGATGCCGACCCGCTGCAGAGCCGCGAGCACATACTGCTCGCAACCATCGTCGAGACCGCGTGGAACGCGGGACAGAATCTCGACATGGCCGCCCTGATCAATGCAATCCAGAAGCCCGCATTCGATCGCATTGGCGCCTTCGATCTCGACACGTTCTTTGCGCCGAAGGACCGCCTGCAGCTCGCGATGGCGATCAATAATCTGCTGGCTTCGCCGAGTTTTGCAGCCTGGATGGAGGGCGCGCCGCTCGACGCGCAACGCCTGCTGTTCACGCCCGAGGGCAAGCCGCGCATCAGCATCATCTCGATCGCGCACCTCTCCGATCCGGAACGCATGTTCATCGTCACGCTGGTGCTGAACGAACTCATCTCCTGGATGCGCAATCAATCGGGCACTTCCTCGCTGCGCGCGATCCTGTACATGGACGAGATTTTCGGCTATTTCCCGCCGACCGCGAACCCGCCGTCGAAGACGCCGATGCTCACGCTGCTGAAACAGGCACGCGCCTACGGCCTCGGCGTGGTGCTGGCAACGCAGAATCCCGTCGACCTGGATTACAAGGGCCTGTCGAACTGCGGTACCTGGCTGATCGGGCGCCTGCAGACCGAGCGCGACAAAATGCGTGTCATCGAAGGCCTGCAAAGCGCGCTCCCCGGCGCCAGTGGCCTTGACGGCGCAACCATCGACAAGATGATGTCATCGCTGACGCAGCGGGTATTTCTGGTGCGGAACGTCCATGACGACGCGCCGTTTCTGATGAAAAGCCGCTGGGCGCTGTCCTATCTACGCGGGCCACTGACCGGCCAGGAAATTGCGCGCGTGATGGCGCCCTACAAGGCCGCCAGTGCTAACAGCCTCGCGGCGCCGGCCGCAGCGGTTGCGCGCGACACTGCCGCAGGCGCCGCCGCCAGCCCGGCGGCAGCCAGCGGTGGGATCCGCCCTGCGGTGCCCACGGGTATCAGCGAGTATTTCCTTGCTGCCGGCAAGGGCGATGGGGCTGTCACCTACAAGCCCATGATCGCGGGCTTCGCCAAGCTGCATTTTGTCGACAGCAAGATCGGCGTGGACCAATGGCTGACCCAGGGTTACCTCGCCGCGCTCGATGACGAAGGCAAGCAGCCGCAGTGGGCCGACGCTGCGCCACGCGCGGATTTTCGCGCTGCTCTCGGCCGCAGCCCTGTTAGCAATGCCGCCTATGTCAACCTGCCGGGCGCCGCCACGCGCGAAGCGTCCTATGCTGGCTGGGGCAAGACGCTCAGTGCGCACCTGTACGAAAACGCGCGCTCACAGCAACTCGTTTGCGACGCACTCAAGATGTCATCGAATCCGGGCGAGTCCGAAGGCGATTTCCGCGGCCGGCTGGCGTTGCTGTTGCGCGAACGCCGTGATGCGGCGGTCGAAGACCTGCGGCGCAAGTACGCGCCCAAACTCACCACGCT
Organism: Gammaproteobacteria bacterium; assembly: GCA_031414335.1. Taxonomy (GTDB): domain Bacteria; phylum Pseudomonadota; class Gammaproteobacteria; order Steroidobacterales; family Steroidobacteraceae; genus UBA964. The sequence goes on from JANNVI010000019.1 coordinate 29,095, forward strand.
GCAGGATCGCATCCGCGCCGCCCAGGACCGCATGGCGCGCGAACAGAACCAGCTCAAGTCGCAGCAAATCAGCACCGCACTGTCGGTCGGTGCTTCGATCCTCGGCGCGATGTTCGGCAGCCGGCGCATTACCGCCGGCAATATTGGCCGTGTCGCAACCGCGGCGCGTGGCGCCGGCCGATTGGGCCGGGAGAAGGACGATGTCAATCGCGCCGAGGACAGCATGGAAGTGCTGCAGCAGCGACTGGATGCGCTCAAGCTCGAGTGCGAGACCGAAACCGCGAGACTCGCACAATCACTGGACGCATCCGCGATCACGCTGCGCAGCGTACAGTTGACCCCGCGCAAATCGGATATCGCAGTCGGTGAAGTGGCGCTGGTCTGGGCGCCGTGGCGCAAGGCTGCAGACGGCTTCCCGGCGCCGGCATTCGACTGAGCTAACAGAACTGACAGGGGCAGGCATGAAAGATCTGATTGACGCGCTCGTAACCGAGCTCAGGGTTGACGAACGGCAGGCGGCGGGCGGCGCCGCGGTCATTTTGAAGGCGGCGCGCGACAAGCTCGGCGCCACCGAGTTCACCAACCTGTTAGCCAAGGTGCCCGGCGCCGACCAGCTCATTGCGCAGGCGCCGGACAGCGGCGGCCTGGGCAAACTCTTCGGCGGCTTTGCGTCGGCGCTGGGTGGCGGCAACGCCGCCCTCCTGACCACTGTCCTGGCCGGCTTCATCAAGCTGGGCCTGACACAACAGGACGCCCAGAAGTTCGTCCCGGTCATGCTGAACTACATGCGCGCCAGGATCGGCAAGACCGCGACCGACAAACTGGAGCAAACGCTGCGTGCCTGACAACATTTCGCGTGCAGCGCGCCGGTTCGGATGGGTCGCGCCCCTCACTGCGCTGCTGGTGTCCTGCGGCCAGGCGCCACCCGCGCCCGCGCTTGTGAACACCGATCCGGTGGGCCTGTGGCGCGCCACACTCGCATTGCCCGGTGGTGAGCTGCCTTTCGGGCTGGAATTTGCCCGCAACGCCGACGGCAAGCTAACAGCGACGCTGATTAACGGGCCGGAGCGCCTGAAGATCACGGACATCCGGCAGCAGGACGCGCAACTCGAACTTGGCATGCCCGGCTATCAGAACAAGCTGCTCGCCAAAGTTGAGGGCGACGTGCTATCGGGTGAAGTCGTGAGGGTGCGCACAGGGGGTGAACTGCAACACATACCGCTACGCGCGCGCCGCAATCAGTCGCATCGGTTTTTTGCATCGCCGATGCTGGATGGTGCGCAGGCCGGCGGACGCTGGGCGGTCCGGTTCACGGGCCCGGATGGCAAGAGCTACGCGGCGGTCGGCGAGTTTCAACAGCAGGGCGTCAACGTCAGCGGCACTTTCCTGACCGGCACCGGCGATCATCGCTTCCTCGCCGGCGAAGTTCGCGGCCAGGCGCTGTACCTGTCGACCTTCGATGGTGGCAACGCGTTCCTGTATCGCGCGCAGTTCAGGACCAAGGATCGCATCGAGGGGACCTACTGGTCCGGCCTGCACTCGGTCGAAACGTTCGTCGCCGAGCGCAATGACGCCGCGTCGTTAGGCGACGAGGAAAACATCACCAAGGTGAAAAAACCGGATACGCGGCTTAAATTCCAGTTTCCGGATGTCGACGGAAAGATGGTGTCGCTGAGCGATGCACGCTTCAAGGGCAAGGCCGTGATCGTGACACTCGGCGGCAGCTGGTGCCCGAACTGTCACGACGAGGCTGCGTATTTCTCACCGCTCTACCGGCAATGGCGCGAACGAGGTCTCGAGATCGTGACCTTGATGTTCGAGCGCTTTGGCGACTTTGCCCAGGCCGCGGCGGCGACCCGGACTTTTCGGCAGGAGTTTGGCATTGAGTACCCGACACTGATCGCGGGGATAGCCAGCGGTGACGATGCCGCGAAGAAACTGCCAGAGCTGAATGGCGTATTCGGCTTTCCGACCACGCTGTTCATCGGGCGCGACGGCAGGGTCCGCAGCATCCACACCGGTTTTTCCGGCCCGGCCACCGGCACGCATTACGAGGCCCTGCAGCGCGACTTCGCGGCGCGGGTCGAGGCGCTGCTTTCCGAACCGGTACGTTAGGCTGACAAATGCCCTCATTTGATGTCGTTTCCGAGCTGAATGCCCATGAAGTTACCAACGCGGTTGACCAGGCCAATCGCGAATTGCAGCAGCGCTTCGATTTCAAGGACACCGGCGCGACCTTTACGCTGGAAGAGTTCGTGGTGACGATGCGCGCCGAGGTCGAGTTCCAGCTCAAGCAGATGCTGGAAATCCTGAAGATTCGCCTCAGCAAGCGCGGCATTGATATCAGCTGCCTCGAAGTCAAGGACCCGCTGACCAACCTCGCCGAGGCCCGACAGCAAGTCATCTTAAAGCAGGGCATCGACCAGGACGTCGGCCGCAAGATTTCCAGGCTGATCAAGGAATCCAGTCTCAAGGTCCAGGCGGCGATCCAGGGCCAGAAAGTCCGCATCACTGGCAAGAAGCGCGACGATCTGCAGGAGGCGATCGCGCTGATCCGCGGCGCCAAACTCGAAATGCCGCTGCAGTTCGAGAATTTCCGCGACTAGGGTCTGGGCGCCGCAGCGATCCTGTGGCGATCCACCAGTTCGCAGAGCTTCGCGGTCGCTTCGACCGCGCTCGGACCTAACATACCGAAGCGCGGATCTTCAAAAGGTATCAGCGCCTGCCGGCGCACGGCCGCCAGGTGCGGAAAGCTGTACCAGTCGGCCAGCCAGGCCCGCGCCTGGCCAGGCGGTGCGTCGGCAATGATGACCGCCGGATTGCGGCTCAACACCGCCTCGACCGAGACCGCCGGCGCTTCGTTGCCCAGCTCCGCGAAAATGTTGGTCGCCCCGCACAAGTTCAGCGAGTCGCTCATCAGGTGGCGGCCGCCAACCGTATAAAGAGGGCGATTCCAGATCTGCAGAAAGACGCTGATGCGCTCGCTGGCGGCATAACGGGCTTGCAGGCTTGTCAGCCGGCTTGTCAGCTCGCGGGCGGCGCGATCGGCCGCCGCGTCGGCGCCGCTCAGTGCCCCCAGCCGGCGCAGCGACGTCGGCAGGTCGCGCAGCGAGGTGACGTGCTGGCGGTAGAGGTGCAACTGCAATTTCTGCAGCTGCTCGATCTGCGCCGCGGGATTACCGCCCTGCCAGACAATCACGACGTCCGGGCGCAGCGCGAGTATTTTCTCGAGATCGAGACCGGCGACGTCGCCGATGCGCGGGACAGTGCGCGCTGCCGCGGGTTCGTCAGAGTAGCGCGACGTGCCAACCACCCGATCGCCAACGCCAATGGCGAACAGCATTTCGGTCGCGCCGGGCGCCAGGCTGACAATCCGGCGGGGCACCGCAGTGAGTCTAAGGGTCGCACCGGTGTCATCGGTCACAACCAGCGACGGCGCGGCCGCGCTCGCCGGCCCGCTCAGCAGCAGGCCCGCTGCTAACAGCGTTAGCGCGCCGTGCCGGCCGGCCCGCATCAGGGTTCGCGCTTGGTGGGTGCCGACGAGCAGCTGCTGCAGCCGCCGGCCGACAGCCGCACAGCCACGCGCCGTGCCACGAATTGCTGCAGCCAGCTGGGTGCAGTCCCTGCGGCCAGCCGGCGCTCCAGCGCCTGCAGGCCGCGCAACTGCCAGGCCGCGGGCATCAAAAGCCAGGCCGTATATGCGGTAGCCAGCGAAATCAGCAATGCGGCGAGCAGCCACTGCGTCATACGGCGCTCCAGCCGAGTGCGACTGCAGCGCGCCAGGTGACAAATGCCGCCAGCCACGCGAGCGCGAACAGATAGCCCGCCATGATCAGAGGGTAGCGCCAGCTGTTAGTTTCGCGCCGTACCACCGCCAGCGTCGGCAGGCACTGTGGCGCAAACACGTACCAGACCAGCAGCGCCAGTGCGGTACCCAGTGGCCACTGGCTGCCGATCGTGGCTGCTAACACCGTCGCGCCGTTATTCGAAGCGGCCGACACCGCATAGACCGTCGCCAGTGCGCCGATGGCGACTTCACGGGCTGCGAGTCCGGGAATCAGCGCAATGCAGATCTGCCAGTTGAATCCGACTGGTTCGAAGATCACGGCAAGCAGCCTGCCGATGCGGCCGGCAAGGCTGTATTCGATGGGCGCGCCGGTCGCTCCGGGCGGCGGCGCCGGATAGTTCGACAGGAACCACAGCACCACCATCAACGTGAGAATGATGCCGCCGACCCGGCGCATGAAGATCCGCACGCGCTCCCACAGGCCGATCAGCAGATTGCGCAGATTCGGCCACTGGTAGTCCGGCAGCTCGAGCATCAGTGGGTTGTAACTGGCTTTCATTACAGTTTTTTTCATCACGAACGCAACCAGCAGCGCGCTCGCGATGCCCGCGAAATACAGCAGGAACAGCACCAGCCCGCGCATGTTGAAAGGCCCGACCGCGCGCTCGGGAATGAACGCGCCAATCAGCAGCGCGTACACCGGCAGCCGCGCCGAACAGGTCATCAGTGGCGCGATCATGATGGTCGCAATGCGGTCGCGAACGTTAGGTATGGTGCGCGTGGCCATGATGCCGGGAATCGCGCAGGCGAAAGAGGACAGCAGCGGGATGAAGGCGCGACCCGAGAGCCCGACGCTGCCCATGACCCGATCCAGCAGAAACGCCGCACGCGGCAGGTAGCCGCTGTCCTCGAGCGCCAGGATGAAGGCGAACAGGATAATGATCTGCGGCAGGAACACCAGCACGCTGCCGACGCCGGCCACGATCCCCTCGACCAGCAGCGACTGCAGTGGTCCGGGCGGCATGACATGAGCGATCCAGGTGCCGGTGGCCGTTACCCCGTCCTGGATCAGGCTCATCGGCAGCTTGGCAAAGCTGAAAACCGCCTGGAACACGAAGAACAGCAACACACCTAACAAGATCAGTCCGGCAACCGGGTGCATCAGCAGCGAATCGGCGATCAGGGAGGCGCGTCGCTGCAAGGGCTCGCGCCAGCCGATCCTTGCCAGCAGCTCGTTGACCGTGCGCTGCGTTGCTTCGATGTCGGCCGGTGTGCCGTCGTGCCATAACAACGGCGGCGCGGTTCGCGGCCTGATCTCCATCTGATCGAGCTTGGCTATCAAATCTCCCGCGCCGCCGGTACGCACCGCCACCGTCGCGACCACGGGTACGCCCAGCTCCTGCTCCAGGCGCAGGCGGTCGAAACTAAAGCCACGCATTTCGGCCAGGTCGCTCATGTTCAGGGCGATCACCATGGGCAGGCCCAGCGCGCGCACCTCAAGGGCGAGTCGCAGGCCCTGGCGCAGGTGCGTGGCATCAACGACGCAAACGATGCACTCCGGCGCGCGATCGCCCGCCAGCCGGCCTAACACCGCATCGCGGGTGATGGCCTCATCCAGCGTCGTGGGCGTGAGGCTGTAGCTGCCAGGCAGATCGATGATCAGGTAGCGCCGCGCGGCGATAAATTCGCCCTGCTTGCGCTCGACCGTGACGCCCGGATAGTTGGCGACTTTCTGCCGGCCGCCGGTCAGTCGATTGAACAGCGCGGTCTTGCCGCAGTTCGGCGCGCCTAACAATGCGATGCAGGCTTGCCCGGTCACGGCGCCACCGTTGGCGTCACGCTGACCTTTTCAGCCTCGAAGCGGCGCAGCGCAAACGTGGCGCCGGCGACCCGCACCGCAATCGGCTCGTTGCCGGGCCACATGCGCGCAAGTACCTTGATGTGCGCGCCCGGAACGAAGCCAAGCTCACGCAGCCGGCGGGCGACGGTGGAGTAGTTCGCGTCACCCATGGTGGTGCCGTCGTCCGCGACCGCCGCAATTACAGCCTCGGTGCCACGGCCGAGTTCGCTCAACCGACAGGTTTTGAGTTCGGTGGGCACCATCTGGAGTCTAAATGATAATCATTCTTATTTAGAATAAAAGGCTGCGGCGCAGCAAACTTGGCAGATACCATGCCAAACATGCCAATAATGCGACTCACAACGGCCGAAAAAGCGGCTTTCAAAGCCGGATTCGTCGACATGATGGGCCCGGCGCCCGGTGTACTGGCCTGGGGCCTGGTCACGGGCCTGGCCATGGTCAAGATGGGCCTCGGCACCATTCCGGCCGCCGTGATCTCGATTACCTCCTACGCGGGGTCGGCGCAGCTCGCGACGCTGCCGCTGGTGGTGGGCGGGGCGGCCTGGTGGGTCGTCTGGCTGACCGCGCTGGTCATCAATCTGCGCTTTACCGTGTACGCGGCAACCCTCGGTCAGCTGTTTGCAGAGGCGCGTCCCTGGCACCGCGTACTGTTAGGTTATTTCAACGGCGATGTCACGTTCCTGCGTTTGTTAGCGCACCTGGAGCGCAAGCCCGACGAGACCCACCGGTTCGCGTTCTACTGGGGCGCCGTCGCCGGCAACTGGCTGGCCTGGCAGATCGGCTCGCTGCTGGGCATCTTCGCAGCCGCGCAGATTCCGGCGGATTGGGCGCTGGAAGTGGCTGGAACACTGGCTTTGGTAGCGGTGCTGGCGCCCGCGCTGCGCAACCGGCCGGCCGTGTTAGGTGCCGCTGTTGCCGGGCTGGTTAGCTATGTTGCGCGGCACCTGCCGCTGCATCTCGGTGTGATGGCAGGCCTGCTGGCCGGTATCGCCACCGCGATGGCCGCTGCGCCGCGCGCGGGCCGCGAGGCGGGCGCGTGACCGCCAACGACTGGCTGTACATGGTCCTGCTGGTGACGGCGACCGCCCTGACCCGCTCAACGCTGGTGTTGTTAGGCAACAGCCTCAACCTGCCGCCACGAGTCGACGCGGCGTTGCGCTACGCGCCGGCCTGCGCGCTGTCCGCGATCCTGCTGCCACAACTGCTGACAACCGCCCAGGGCCAGTTGATCGGCTGGCAGGGCAGCGCACCATTCTGGGCGGCGGTCGCGACGACGGTGACCATGTGGCTAGGGCGCGGCATGCTGTTGGCAATTGTCTGTGGAATGGCCGCCTACTGGTTGTTCCGGGCGGTTGGCGTGCCCGTTTAAAGTCAAAACTGAGAATTGGACGTCTATACAGTTATTGACACTGTGTCAGGATCTGATCTAGGCTAGTCGCCATGAACCTCCTGACCGACCAGCGTCGCCAGGAAGAAAAAGAACGGCGACGCTCGGACATTCTCGATGCAACGACCCTGGTCGCCCATGAGCACGGGCTGGCTGGCGTGACCATGGATCTGGTCGCCCGGCAGGCGCGCCTGTCACGCGCCCTGCTGTACGTCTACTTCCGCGATCGCGATGAACTGTTCTTCGGCCTGTGCCAGCGCGCGCTGGTACTGCTGCGAGACCGGTTCCAGGCCGCGATGGCCGGCGCCGAACTCGGCGTCGACAAGGCGCGGGCCTGCGGCGCCGCCTACCTGGCGTTCGCCCGCGAGCTGCCGGTGGAATTCGAGGCGCTGTCGCGATTTGAGGCGCACACGCCGGACGTTGCCAACATGGCAGCTAACGAATCGGCCTGCATGTCAGCGGGCGACGAGGTGCACAAGCTGCTGATCAGTGCGATCGAGCTCGGTATCCGCGATGGTTCCATCCGCAGCGACGTCGGCCCGCCGGCGGTGGTTGCCGTGACCTTGTGGGGATTCACGCATGGCGTGCTGCAGCTCGCCAAGACCAAGGCCAACGTGCTGGCCCATGAAGGTGTCGCCGCCGACCAGTTGCTGGAACATGCCCTCAACATGGCAAGGCGCAGCATCGCGAGCGAGGCGACCATCGCGCGAGGCAAGGCGCCATGAAATCGTTTTGCCTGGCAGGCGCCCTCGCCATGGGACTGCTAACCGTGCTGCTACCCGCCACCGCTGACGCCGCAGAACCACTCAGGGACACTGCCGCAGTCATCGACGACTATGTCGCACAGGGCCTCAGCAGCAATCTCGCGCTGCAGATCCAGTCGCTCGAAATCAATCGTAGCCAGGCTGCGCTCGAGGCAGCGCGCGCGCGCTTTCTGCCGGAGCTGGCATTCGCGTCCCGCTATTCGCGCAACGAAGGCGGCCGCGAAATCAATCTGCAGCTCGATACCCTGCTGAACCCGGTCTACAGCACGCTCAACGATCTGCTGGCAGCGCAAGGCCGGCCGGCAGTATTTCCAACCCTGAGCTCGCAATCATTCTCATTCACGCGCCCCGAAGAACAGGACAGCCGGGTCACACTGCGCCAGCCACTCTACGTGCCGGCCGTTCCGGCCGCGGTGCGCGCGCAATCCGCGCTGCTGGACGTAAGCAGCGCGGCGCAAACGGCGTTTGCACGCCGCCTCAAGCGCGACGTTGCTGTTGCCTACCTCAACTGGCAGCGGGCCGGCAACGCCGCCGCCATCGTTGATGCCAGCCGCCAGTTGTTAGCGGAAAACCTGCGCGTCAACGAGTCGCTGTACCGCAATGGCAAGGTCACGCAGGATCGTCCTTTACGCGCCAGGGCCGAGTTGTTAGGCGTGGAGCAGCAGCTGGCCGAGGCGCGCAACGGGGTCAACCAGGCACAGAGCTACCTGAATTTCCTGTTGAACCGGCCGCTCGAAACTGCGCTCGAACCCTCGGATCCGGGTGTGAGCCTGGCCAGCACGGTGCAGAAACTCGCGGCGTTGCAGGACCAGGCCTTGCGCCAGCGTCCGGAAGTTCAGCAGGCCGAAAGCGCACGGCGCGCTGCCGAAGCGCGCATCGATGTCGTGCGCGCGGCGCGCAAACCGACCCTGGCGCTGGGCGTGGACGCCGGCATCCAGGGTGAACGCTATGAATTCGGCCGCGGCAGCAACTTCAGCACCATCTCGCTGGTTTTCAACTGGACGCTGTTCGACGGTGGCGCGCGCCGCGCCGATGTCGACGCGGCCCGCGTCGGTCAGCGCCAGGCACGCCTGCAGGAAGAACAGCTGGCGTCGCAGATTCAACTTGAGGTGCAGCAGGCGCTCGATCGCCTGAACACCGCCACCGAGTCGCTGGCCACCGCCGCCGCCCGCTCCGAGGCGGCTCGCGCCGCGTTCCGGATTGCAGGACGCAAGCGCGATGAGGCGGTGATCAGCGCGGTCGAATTCATCGATGCGCGCGCCGCACTGACGTCCGCCGAGCTGGCGTTGTCGAACACGCGCGTCGATGTGCTGGCACGCCAGGCCGAACTGGATTACGCAACCGCCGCTGGCCGACTGCCTCTGGGCAGCCTGGTCACCGCGGCACCTTGAGGCAAGACCATGAGCATTCTGACTAACAAGCAGCGCGCGGCCCGATACGTCGTAGTGATACTGGCCGCTACCCTGAGCGCCTGCAGTCGCGGAGCGCAGGAAACCGCAGCTCCGCCGACGGCCGTGCGCACGGCGGTTGCCGTCAGCGGCCCCGCCTCACCGCCCATCGAAGGCAATGGCATCGTCGCCACCAAGGACGAAGCGCGCCTGTCGTTCAAGGTCGGCGGCGTTGTCAGCCGTATCCGTGTGCAGGAAGGCGAGACCGTGCGCAAAGGCCAGTTGCTCGCGGAAATCGAACCGGCCGAGATCAATGCGCAGGTCGAAGGGACCTCGCAGCTGGCTGAAAAGGCCCGCCGCGATCTGGAGCGCGGCGAACGGCTGTACGCGGATCAGGTCATTTCACTCGAACAGCTGGAAGGCTTGCGCACCCAGGCCGCGACATCCCAGGCCCTGCTGCGCTCGGTGCAATTCAATCGCGGTTATGCAGCCATTATTGCCCCGCGCGATGGCGTGGTGCTGCGCAAACTGGCGCAGGAGCGCGAGCTCGTTCCGGCGGGACAACCCGTTGTCGCGTTAGGCGGCCGCGAGCGCGGTTACATTGTCCGTGGCTCGCTCGCCGATCGCGAAATCGTGCAGGTGAAAATCGGCGACCTTGCCAAAGTCAGTCTGGATGCCTGGCCCGGCAGGGAATTTTCCGGACACATCAGCGAAGTTGCCAGCGCCGCCGATGAGCGCAGCGGCATGTTCCCGATCGAAGTGAAACTCGATGCCGCGACTGTGCAGCTGGTCACCGGCCTGGTCGCGAAGCTGCGCATTACGCCAGCCAGCGCCAGCAATGGCCAACTGGTTTACGTGCCGATCTCGGCGGTACTCGAAGGCGATGGCAACCAGGCGACTGTATTCCTGGTAGCCGGCGACAAGGCACAGAAGCGCCGGATTCGCGTCGCTTTTCTCACCGGTGACCAGGCCGCGCTGTCCGAAGGACTGCGTAGTGGCGAGGTCGTGATTACGGAAGGCGCGCTGTACCTGGTCGACGGCGAAACGATTCGCGTCGCCACCGGATCTAACAGTCTGGCTCACCTGCGATCATGATGTCGTGGATTGAATTTCCGATCCGGCGCTACCAGTTCACGCTGGTCACGTTCCTGATGCTGGTCGCGCTGGGTATCTACACCTTCATAACGGTGCCGCGCGAGGAAGACCCGTCGTTCAAGATCTCCGGTTTCCAGATCTCGGCCTTCATGCCGGGCGCCGATCCGAAGGACATGGAGCGGCTGATTACCAAGCCGCTGGAAGACAAGCTGGCCGAACTCGACGACATTCACAAGATCGAGTCCACCGTACTGGATGGCGTAGCGGTCACCGCGCTCGAGTTCGAGGCGTCCACGGATCCCGATGAAAAGTACAACGAAGTCACGCGCGAGATAAACGCACTGCGGCCAACTCTTCCGGCAGAACTGCGCGAATTGAGCGTGCGCCGCTTCAGTCCTGGACTGGTCAGCATCGTGCAGTACGCGCTGGTATCTGATGAAGCGCCGTACCGGGAACTGGAAGATCAGGCGCGCCTGCTGCGGGATGCGTTGAAGGGCGTCACTGGCGTTCGTAACGCCGAAAGCTGGGCATACCCGATCCGCGAACTGCGCGTCGAGCTCGACCTGCCGCGCATGTCGCAGCTTGGTCTCGGCTGGTCGCAGGTCTTCAACGCCGTGCAAAGCGAGAACGCCAACATTCCCGCCGGCAACGTCGACATGGGTTCGCGTTCGTTTTCACTCAAGACTTCCGGCAGCTATCACAACCTGGACCAGGTGCGAGACACGGTCGTCGCGTCCGTCAACGGCCGCATCGTACGCGTGCAGGATGTCGCCCAGGTCCGCTGGGATCACGCCGCGTACACCTACACGGGCCGTTACAACGGCAAGCGCGCTGTATTCGTCACGGCTAACATGAAAGACAATTTCAACATCCTTCAGGTCAAGGCCAGCATCGATACAGCGGTGCAGCGCTTTGCGGTCGCGGTGCCGGCGCGCATCACGCTCGAAAATGGCTTCGACCAGTCACGCAACGTTGCCACCCGCCTGTCGCGACTGTACATGGATTTCGGCATCGCGATCGCGCTGGTGCTGCTGACACTGCTGCCGCTCGGACTGCGCGCCGCTGGCATCGTCATGATCTCGATACCGCTGTCGCTGGGCTTCGGCCTGGCCTCCATCTATTTTCTCGGCTATTCGATGAATCAGTTGTCGATCGCCGGATTCGTGGTGGCGCTGGGCCTGCTGGTCGATGATTCGATCGTCGCAACGGAAAACATCGCGCGGCATTTGCGCATGGGTTATTCGCGGGTCGAGGCGGCCATCGCCGGCACCCGCCAGATCATGGTGGCCATCCTGGGTTGCACCGCGACGCTGATTTTCGCATTCGTACCTTTGTTAGCACTACCAGGCACGGCCGGCAAGTTCATCAAGGTCCTGCCTACCACCGTGGTCCTGACCATCATCGGCTCGCTGCTGGTGGCGCTGTTCATCATCCCGTTTCTCGCGAGCCGGATCCTGGTGCGCGAGGACGACGAGCGCGGCAGCCCCTTGCTGCAGCGGGTCATGGGCTTTATCCACGGCTATTACCGGCCGGCGCTGCATTGGTGCCTGGCGCGGCCGCGCTTTACCGTGCTTGCCTCGATCGGCGGATCGATCCTGCTGTCCATTGCCCTGATCCCGGTGTTAGGTTCGAGCCTGTTCCCCAAGGCGGACGCAACGCATTTCCTGGTCATGGTCGATACGCCGAACGGCAGCAGCCTTGCGGAAACTGATCGCGCGCTGCGATTTGCCGAGGACAAGGTGAAAGACCTGCCGGGCGTGCAGAACTGGTTCACCAATATCGGCCACGGCAATCCGCAGATCTATTACAACCACATCGTGCGGCAGGAGAGCGCCAACTATGGCGAAGTCATGGTGCGGCTCAAGGAATACGATACGCGCCGCACGCCGCGCGACCTTGAGAAACTGCGTACGCAGCTCGCGGGCTATCCCGGCTCGCGCATCGAGGTCAAGGAATTCCAGAACGGGCCGCCAGTGACCGCGCCGCTCGCGGTACGCATTGTCGGGCCTGATCTCGAAGTGCTGTCGCAACTGGCCGGGCGCGTTGAAGCCCTGGTCGATAAGACCAGTGGCACACGCGATGTGCGCAACCCGCTCAAAGTCACGCGTACCAACCTGAAACTTGCGGTCGATTCGCGCAAGGCCGCCATCCTCGGCGTGCCCACGGTTGAATTCGATCGCGCCGTACGGCTGTCGGTATCCGGCGTGGCCGCAGGCACCTTCAAGGACGAATCCGGCGAGCAGTACCCAATTGTCGTGCGCACGCCGTTAGGCGACCGCGCCGATCTGGCAACACTTGGACAGATCCGTGTATCCAGCCTGTCAGGACCTTCGCTGCCGCTGTCGCAGCTGGCACGCCTGGAGTTCGAGCGCGCGCCTACCCTGATTTCACGTTATGGCCGCGAGCGCAGCGTCACCATCAACGCCCAGATAAGCGCTGGCTTCAACACCGGCAAGGTCACCGCGGCCGTGACCCGGGAGCTCAATAAATTCAACTGGCCGCGCGGTTACCACTACAAGTTAGGCGGCGACGCCGAAGCCGGCGCCGAAGCTTTCGGCGGTGTCGGCACGGCTGCGATTATCGCGATGTTCGGCATCTTCGCAATCCTGGTGCTGGAATTCGGCAGCTTCAAGTCAACGTTGATCGTGTTGACGGTCGTGCCGCTGGGCCTGGTGGGTGGCTTTGCAATGCTGCTGCTGAGCGGCAACGATATCTCGTTTACCGCCAGCATCGGTTTCATCGCCCTGATCGGCATCGAGATCAAGAATTCGATTTTGCTGGTGGATTTCACCAACCAGCTGCGCGAACAGGGCGTGGGGCTCGATGAGGCCATCGAGCGCGCCGGTGAAATCCGCTTCCTGCCGATCCTGCTGACCTCGGCAACTGCGATTGGCGGTCTGCTGCCGCTCGCCGTGCAGAACATCGGTCTCTACTCGCCGATGGCCTGGGTCATCATCGGCGGACTGGTGTCGTCAACTTTGTTAGCACGGCTGGTGACACCCGTGATGTACAAGCTGATTCCACCGTCGATCATGCCTGCAAGCGCGACCCCAGCCAGATAAAGCAGACCAGAGCCACCGCCGTCACGGCCAGCAGGCGTGGCAGGTCGGCGCCCTGACGGGCCGCGACATCGACCGGCCGGGCCAGCACCAGGCCCAGCAGAAAGCCGGTCGCCAGGCCGCCAACATGCGCGGCGTTGTCGACGCCTGGCAGCAGAAAGCCCGCGGCCAGCGAGAATCCGCCGAAGCTGAGAAAACTGCGGCGCAGGTTGTTCACCAGCGCCAGCGGCACGCCCAGATCCCTGCGGCTGACAAACGCCAGCAGGCCGCCGATCAAACCGAAGATGGCGCCCGAAGCGCCGGCGCTGTTGACCTGCGGGTGCCAGATCAGCGTGCCGAATCCGCCACCGATGCCCGCGATGAGAAACAACAGCAGAAAATGCCAGCGCCCGAACAGCCGCTCGGCGAGCGGACCGACCTGCCACAGGGCCATGACGTTGAACCCGATATGGATCAGGCCGAAATGCAGGAACTGGGCGGCCAGCAACCGCCACCATTGGCCGGCCAGCGTAAATGGGCCGTAGTTCGAGCCTAACGCGACGTGGACGCGACCATCGACCTCCAGCAAGCCACCGCCCAGCAGCACGGTAACAGCAAAGACCAGCACCATGAGACCCACCATCGCCCGGGCCAGCCACTCGTTCGGTGATACGGCATTGAGCCGTGCAGGAAAATCCTGGGGGTTCATCGGAACTCGGCGATCTCGGCCAGGGCCTTGCGATGAATGTCCGGAACCAGGCAACCCTCGGCCGGATATCCGGCGACTAACAACAGAAAAGGCCGCTCGGTCTGCGTCGGGCGTGCAAGGATTTCGTTGAGAAATTTCATCGGGCTGGGTGTGTGGGTCAACGTTGCGAGTCCCGCCTGGTGCAGCGCTGCGATCAGCAGTCCGGTGGCGATTCCGACCGACTCATCCGGGTAGTAACGCTTGGTTTTCCTGCCATCCGCGTCAATGCCCATGCGCTCGACAAAGATTCCGATCAGCCAGGGCGCGGTTTCAAGGAATGGTTTGTTAGCATCGGTGCCGAGCGCCTGCAATGCCTGGAGCCACTCCTCGGGCGCGCGCCGCTGGTAGAAATCGCGCTCCTCTTCTTCGGCCGCCACCCGGATCCGGTGTTTCAGTGCCGGGTCGGACACGGCGACAAAATGCCAGGGCTGCTGGTTGGCGCCGCTGGGCGCGGAGCCCGCTGCTGACAGGCATTGCTCGATCACCGCGCGCGACACCGGGCGTGCCGAGAAATCCCGCACCGTGCGCCGCCGCGACATATGCAGCGCGAACTCGGTCGCGCGCCGCAGCATTTCATCCGGTGGATACTCCACGTATTCATGCAACGACCGCACTCGGACTCCTAACGTTGAGCCGTCGTCAGCCGTTCCAGCGCCCATTCCAGCACCGGCGCAACGCGTGGCGACACCATGTTGCGTGCGTCCTCGAAACTGACCCAGCGCCATTCGTGATGTTCCGGCGTGCCCAGTTCCGGATTGACCGGCAGGGTCACCGCTGCCGTGTGTGTCTCGGCGATGAAATAGCGCGCGACCTTGTTATGGCTGTAAGGACCCGTGTCGATGTGCTGGTCGCCGAACCCGAACAACAGATCTTCGATCGTGGTTTCTTCGCGAACCTCGCGCCGTGCTGCCGCCAGCGGCTCTTCGCCGACCTCAACCATGCCCTTGGGAAAATCCCAGTTGCGAAAGGCGCGCAGCAGCAGGCAGATCCACTCGTCTGAATCGCGCCGCACCACCACCACACCTGCCGACAGGTGCTGCGGCCGGTTACCAGATTTTTCCGCCAATGTATTGTCCTGCAGCGGGAAGGTAGGGAAAGTATTCGACCGAATCGAACACGCCGGCCCTGAAATAGGGATCGCCCTCGATGATCTCGCGGGCGCGCGCCAGCGATTTCGTGCGCAGGCAGAAGATGCTGCCCACGGTTCGCAATCCATCGGCGTCATACAACGGTCCCGCGACATTCAGCTCAGCTAACACCGATTCGACGTAGACCAGGTGATCGGCCGTGGCGGCCGCCCGGCGCAGCTCGCCTAGCGGACCATCACGGCAGACCACCATGTAGGCCGTGTTAGGAAATCGCTCGTGTACGTTTTTTGTATCCATGGCATTGCCCAGCGGGCAACGCCAAGAATATCAGGCTGCCCGCTCGGTCGCGACGAATTGGCCGGAGACGGCCTCCAGCGCCACTGCGACCCCATGAACTACCGCGGCGATGCGCACCGCGCTCTGAATGGCCTCGCGCGACACCTCATGCTTGCGCAGCTGGCGCTCATGCGAGGTGATGCAAAGCCCGCAGCCGTTGATTGCGGACACCGCAAGCGACAGCAGTTCGAAATCGGCCTGCGGAATGCCCGGATTCGCGATTGCGTTCATGCGCAGGCGCGCCGGCATGCCGCCGTATTCGCCATCCTCGACCAGGTGCAGGAATCGATAGTAGATGTTGTTCATCCCCATCAGGGCCGCGGCCGTCAGGGCCGCCCGTTGATACGCCGCGTCGACCTGCTCGCCGGCCGCCTGTTCGATCGCCGCAAACAGCTCGCGATTGCGCGCGGCCTGGGCACTGGCAAGCGCCAGCGCCCAGATCTGCTGCGTCGTCAGTCCCGGCGCGCCGTCTTTTGTTAGTACGGTGCGCAGGTTGAGTCGCAGGTCACGCGCGTAGTCGGGAATGCGGTCCTGCAATGTTTCAAAGGTACTCATGATGTTCTCCAAGAAAACGGACGTTCAGGCGGCGCGCAGGGTTTCTTCGCCCTTTTTCCAGTTGCAGGGGCAAAGCTCGCCGCTCTGCAGCGCGTCCAGCACGCGCAGGACCTCGTCCGGGCTGCGGCCCACCGAGAGGTCGGTGATGTAGACAAAGCGCACGACGCCCTGGGGATCGACGATGTAGGTGGCGCGCTGCGCAACGCCAGTCTCATCCAGCACGCCGAGTTCCGCTGTCAGTGAGCGCTTCAGGTCCGACAGCATCGGAAACGGCAGCGTCTTGAGCTCGTCCCTGGTGCTGCGCCAGGCCAGGTGCACGAACTCGCTGTCGGTGCTGACACCGTACAGCAGCGTGTCGCGGTCCGCGAATTCGCGATTCAATTTGCCGAACGCGGCGATCTCGGTCGGGCACACGAAGGTGAAATCCTTGGGCCAGAAGAAAAATACCTGCCATTTGCCGGCGGCGCTGGCGTTGTTGAAGGTCTTGAACGCACTGGCCGCGTCATTGGACACCACGCCAGTCAGTTCGAAACGCGGGAATTGTCTGCCGATACCGATCATTGTCATCTCCTTGGGTTGTTGATCCTTGACAGCATCATCGGCGCCGGGGGATCATTTATCCAATCGATTGATTCGATTATTACGATAGGTTTTGTATATGGCCGACCTCAAGCTCAAGGATCTCAAATACCTGGTGGCGATCGCCGATACACGGCATTTCGGCCGGGCGGCCGAACGCTGCTTTGTCAGCCAGCCAACGCTGTCGGCGCAACTGAAAAAGCTCGAGGAGTACCTCGACGTGCAACTGATCGAGCGCGCGCCGCGCCAGGTTTCCCTGACAGTCGCGGGCACTGCCATCGCTGCGCGGGCCCGGCGCATCGTCGAATCGAGCGAGGAGATCGTCGAATTGGCGCGCACCTACCGTGATCCGCTGGCCGGGCGGCTGCGCGTCGCCTTCCTGCCGACGATCGGGCCATATCTGTTGCCGGATCTCGCACCGCGTTTGCGGCGCGCGTTGCCGCGCATCGAATTCCTGTTATACGAATACCAGACCGGGCCGATGCTGGAGCGTCTGCATGCTAACGAGCTCGACCTCGGCGTACTTGCGCTGCCGGTCGAGCTGGACGGCCTGGCGGCGCAAAAACTGTATGACGAGCCGTTCGTGGTGGCGATGCCCGCGAAGCATCCATTGACAAAAAGCGCGCAGGTCCAGGTGAAGGACCTGCAGGGCGAAACCCTGCTGCTGCTGGAAGAGGGCCATTGCCTGCGCGATCAGGCGCTCGATGTATGCGGCCGCGTGCGTGTCCAGGAACACCAGGATTTCCGCGGTACCAGCATCGAGACCCTGCGGCAGATGGTAGCCACCGGGGCAGGCCTGACTCTGCTGCCGCAGAGCGCGAGCCGCGGCGGTTACGCGAATGCGCGCGGCGTGGCGCTGCGGCCAATGGCCGCGCCAGCCCCGACGCGCACCATCGGCGCCCTGTGGCGCAAGAGCAGTGCGCGACTGGATGCCATCGCGGCCGTCAACCGGTTATTGCAGCAGGACTGAAGCGTGGCGCCGTCAGCCGAACCTGGCGGGCGTCAGCAATGATAAATCGAGCGATGGCTTGCGCCCAGCTAACAACTCGGCAACCAGCAATCCGGTCGCCGGTGCCAGCGTCATGCCGATCATCGCGTGACCGGTTGCGACAACGAGATTGCTGAGGCGCGGCACGCGGCCTAACAGCGGCAGTCCGTCCGGCGTCACCGGCCGCAGCCCGGTCCAGGGCACAACGCCGGCGAAATCCGCAGCGCTGAACTCGGGCATGTAGCCGGGAATCGCATCCAGCATCGCCTTGACACGGTGCGCTTCGATGCGCAGATCGCGTCCGGCGAACTGCATGGTCCCGGCAAAGCGCAGGCGCTCGCCCATGGGCGCGACCGCAATCCGCGCTTCAACCAGGATCGACGGCAGCGACGGCAGTGCCGGTGGCGCCGGCAAGGTCAGGCTGTAGCCCTTGCCCGCCTGGATCGGCAGGCGCAGGCCGAGGCCAGCGCGCAGGGTCGGCGTCCATGAACCGGTGGCTAACAGATACTGCTCGCCCTGCAGTTCGCCCCGCGTGGTTTGCAGCGCCTGCACCCGGCCCTCGCCGGTACGCCAGCCGGTCGCCTCCGTGTCCCAGAGGAACTCGATCCCTTCGCGCTGCAGACTAAGGGTCAGCTCGGCGTTCAGCGCCACGGGATCCAGGTTGCTGTCATCGCGATACAGCACGCCGCCGGCAACCTGGTAGCGCACCGCGGGATCCAGCCTGCGGATTTCTTCCGGCCCGAGAATCTCCGCCTGCAGACCTAACAAACGGGCTTCGGCTGCCAGCTCGCGTTCCTCCGCGAAGTGCCGCTCATCGCGCACCAGCATCAGCACGCCGTCATGGCGCAGGCCGCATCGCCCGCCGAATTCGCGGTCGAGATCGCGATACAGGCTGCGCGACAGCAGGCAGAAGTCCCGCAGCAGCGGTCCTGCGCGGCGCACCTGCATATGGTTCGCGGCGCGCAGGAAGCTCCAGCCGAAGCGCAATAAATCCAGGTCAAAACGCGGCTCGACGCGCACCGGACTGCGCGGCGTAAGGATCGACCGCAACGCCATGCCGGCGATGCCAGGCGCCGCCAGCGGCACGAAATGACTCGGCGTGACCAGGCCGGCGTTACCTAACGAGCAGGCATCGTGCCCCGGCGGACCCCGTTCGACAACGGTGACACGCCAGCCGTCCCGGCGCGCATACCACGCGGCCGCCAGACCGATAATGCCGCCGCCTACTACTATCAAGCGCGGGTCGCCCATCGTTGCTCAGCCGCTCCGCATGCCGTTGCGCAATGGGTCGCTCGCGTCAAAATAAAGCTGTGTGTCGGCGGTCACCCAGGCGCGTCCGCGGATGCTCGGCTGCACGGCCTGCTGGCTGCCAGCCTCGGTATCCTGATACCAGGACTCAAACACACTGCCAGTCACGCCCTCCTGGCGCCAGACGGCGCCAGGCGCGAGGCGTCCGGCCTCCGCTAACAGCGCCAGCTTGGCACTGGTGCCGGTGCCGCAGGGCGAGCGGTCGTAGGCAAGCCCCGGGCATAACACGAAATTGCGGCTGTTGTTAGCCGATGAAGCAGGCGGGCCGGAAAGCTCGATGTGATCGATCACGGCGCCCTGCGCGCCGGTGATACCCGATCTCTCGAGCGCCGCGCGGATCCGCGAGGTCACATCGATCAGCGACGTGGCGGCGGCAACCGACGGCGTGGAATGCCATTCGACGATGAAGAACCAGTTGCCGCCGTAGACGATATCCCCGCTGACATCGCCCAGGCCATCGACAAACACCTGCACGCCGGACCGGTATACCCAGGATGGCACATTGCGCACGGTCACCGCGCCATCGTCCGCCAGGCTAACATCCACGATCCCGACCGGTGTTTCGATGCGGTGCGCGCCCGGCTGCATCCGGCCGAGCCAGAGCAGCGTTGCGACCAGGCCGATGGTGCCGTGACCGCACATGCCGAGATAGCCGACGTTGTTGAAAAAAATGACTGCGGCCGCGCAATCCGCCTGGGTCGGTTTTTGCAGCAATGCTCCGACCAGCACGTCCGAGCCGCGCGGCTCGTTGACCACGGCGGAGCGGAAATCGTCATAACGGCTGCGCAGTTGTTCGACCCGCTCCGCCATGCTGCCCTGCAGCTCCGGCCCGCCGCCGATGATGACCCGGGTCGGTTCACCGCCCGTGTGTGAGTCGATGACCCGCAGCCCGCCGCTCTGTTTGTCAGGTACCGGCACGGATCAGGTGGCTTTCAACCAGGCCGGCCGGGTCTGGTCCGCATCCTGCAGCAGACGTAAGACCGCGGCGCGTTCCTGGCCCGTGAGCGTCAGGCGCGGCGCACGCACGTACTCGGTGCCATAGCCGCGCGCCGCGCAAGCCAGCTTGATGTATTGCACGAACTTGATCGCAGTGTCGAGGTGCAGCAGCGGTGCGAACCAGCGGTACAACTCCAGCGCTCGCGCCTGCGATTTGGGACCGCCTGTCAGCAACTCCCACAGCGCCTGGCCTTCATGCGGATAGGCAAGATTCATCCCTGAGATCCAGCCATCGGCGCCCAGTGCAACCGCCTCGAGCAACAGATCGTCGACGCCGCAGAACAGCTGATAACGATTGCCGACAAACAAACGCAGGTCGGTGAAACGCCGCACATCGCCGCTCGACTCCTTGATGGCGACGAAGCGCTTGTCGTCAGCGAGGTCTGCGAACATGGTCGGCGTAATATCGATGTTATACGCGAGCGGGTTGTTGTAGCAGATCACCGGCAGGTCGGCGGCCCGCGCAACGCTGCGGTAGTGCGTCAGTGTCTCGCGCGCATCCGCGCGATAGACCATCGCAGGCAGCACCATCAGGCCCGCGGCGCCGGCTTTCGCGGCGTTTTCGGCATACCGGCACGCTGCCAGAGTGCTGGTTTCGATGACGCCGGATATCACCGGCACGCGGCCGCGTGCAGTCTTGACCGCGGCGCGTACCACCTGCAATTTCTCGGCGGAATCCAGCGTCAGGTTTTCGCCCAGCGAGCCTAACATCACGATGCCGCTGGCGCCCGCTGCGATCATGGACTCGATGTGCCGGCAGGTCGCAGGAACATCGAGCGCGAGTTGGCGCGTAAACTGCGTGGTCATGGCCGGAAACACCCCGGTCCAGCGCGCTTGTTCAGATATCGGTCGTTTTGTCTTGGCCATGGTCGTAGTGTGCGTTCCTTCGCAAATTCTATTGGATCACGTCCGCATAATGCCGCCAAGCAATGGACATCGCATTACCCAGTGAGGAAATCAGCCCGTACGACCGGCTTTACTGGCCGGACGTGCAGCTGCGCGATTGTCTGGCGAGCGGCGAGCAGCGGCGCGAGCTGACCGTCTATCTGGGCGCCGACGCTTACCTGGAACTGTCGGCGCTGGCGCGCACGGCGGCGGCAGCGGTTCGGGTCGGCGACGCTCCCAGGGTCTGCCTGGTGCCCGGAATCATGGGTTCGCAGCTCGGGATTCCGCGCGCTGGCGGCGCGCCGCCCGATCTCATCTGGCTGGACCCCATCGATATGATCCGCGGCGATCTCAGCAAGCTCGCCCTGACGACCGATTCGCCGGTGCGTGCGCTCGGCCTGGTGCACCACAGCTACCTGCGCCTGTGGCTGCGTTTGTTAGCTGCGGGTTTTGATGTCAGGCCCTTTGCCTATGACTGGCGCCGCGACATCATGGAACTCGGCGCCGCGCTGGCACAGGCAATCGTTGCCGAGCAGCAGCCCGTCATGCTGGTCGCGCACAGCCTCGGCGGCCTGGTCGCACGCGCCGCTTTGCTGGACCCGTTAGCCGACGCCAGCGTGCGCCGCATCGTACAACTGGGAGTACCTAACAAAGGCGCCATTGCAGCGCTGCTGGCGCTGCGCGGTTGTTACCCGGTGGTGCAGCGCAGTGCGATGCTGGATCGGCGCCACAGCGCCGAACAGCTGGCACGTGAGGTTTTCGCAACCTTCACCAGCGTTCAGCAACTGCGGCCCGACAACGCCGGGTTCTGGCGGGGGTTGCCGACGGAAGATGCACGCTATCGCGTTATTGCCGGTATCGGGCAGGTTACCTGCGATGCTGTGATCGGGACCGGCGAGCAGACCCGCTATCGCTACTCGCGGGCGGGGGATGGCACCGTCAGTTTTGACTCTGCGCGTCTCGAGAATGCGCCCTGCTACCTCACCCGCACCGAGCACAGCGATCTGTCGCGCGACCCTGCGGTCACCGCCACCGTCATCGACCTGCTGCGCGACGGCCAGTCCTCCCGACTGC
This sequence comes from Gammaproteobacteria bacterium, assembly GCA_031414335.1. Taxonomy (GTDB): domain Bacteria; phylum Pseudomonadota; class Gammaproteobacteria; order Steroidobacterales; family Steroidobacteraceae; genus UBA964. The sequence goes on from JANNVI010000019.1 coordinate 50,972, forward strand.
CGAGGATTACCACCCCGGAACCGTTGCCCGTCGCTGCTGACCAGGTCCGGATCGTCAGCGCCACTGATCTTGCGCCGGATGCGCCCGCGAAAATCGACTGGGCCGCGTGGTCCAGCGAAGACCGGCGGCATTTCCTCGAAAGCCTGAATGCGCCACTGGCGCTGCCCGCGCTGGCGGGACTCTAACTGTGCCGCTGCAGCCAGGCCGCGATTATGTCGTCCACCCCGACGGGTGCGGGGATCCGGTCAACGCTTTAACCGCCACAGCGTTCTGTGGTGGGAATTGGGAGGGTCGTGCATGTTGAAATTCGATCGCGTGCGTTATGCACAGGGTTTGGCGCTTGCGGCCGTGTTGGCAGCGAGTTCGCCTGCTATCGCGGGCTATGACCTGACTCTGTCGGGGCTTACCGACGAGGATGGCGGCGTCAATTACGATGCCTTTCTGGCCGCAGCGCCTAACGACAATTGGACGCTCAATGCGAACGTCGGCCATACCACCTCGTCCGTAGAATTCAGCGATTTTTCCGGCACATCCTTTGGGCTGGGCGCTGACGTGCACAACGACCGCTTTGGTGCGAAGCTCGGCTGGCGCAGCTGGGACGACTCCAACAATTTCGAATCCCGGATCACCAGCGGCAAACTGTACTGGCGCAACCAGGCGCTGGAGATCGGCTTGCTGCTCGAGAAGCGGGATTTCAGTGTCCTTTACAGCTTCACACCGCCGATTGCCGGCGCGCGACCCATTTCGCGTACCGCCAGCTTTGCCGCGGATGGGGTGGGACTCTCGGTGAGCTGGTATGGCGCTGTCTGGGGCGCCTATGCGCAGTATCAGGACAACAGCTACGACTCCGCCTTCATCAACGCCATCAACAATCTTGTTAGCTTCGATCCAACGCGCCGGCCGGGGCTCGCGGCGCTGGCTGCCTCGGTAATCACGAAATCGAACGGCGTCACCGATAACGAGTTCAGCGCGGGGCTGGACCGTTCGTTCGCGCGCAGCGGCCTGCGGCTGGATGCCTATCGCGTCAAGGACCAGATCAACAGCGGCAACAGCACTGGCGTCAGCCTGGGTTATCGCTATAGCATCAGCTCTACGGTCACCATGGAAGCCAGTGTGGGTTCGTCGCAAAGCGATGGCTTCCAGAGTCAGATGTACGGCGGACTATCGGTGACCTTCCGCCACTGACAGGGGCGGACATGGTCAAACATATCGTTGTCTGGCGGGTCAAGGACACGCCGATCAGCAAGCTTGCTAACGCGCAGGAGATCAGGCGCCTGCTCGAGGGAATGCGCGGCAAGATTCCCGGCCTGCTGAAGCTGGAAGTGGGCGTCAACTTCGTCGATGATCCGCTGGCCAGCGACTGCGTGCTGTACAGCGAACTTACCGACCGCGCCGCACTGCTTGCCTACCAGACACACCCGGTGCATGAAGCTGTCAAGGCGAGCATCCGCGAGTTATCGGTCGAGCGCCGCGTCGTGGATTACGATTGTTAGGCGGAGCGACAAACAGGCGCCTGTGGTTCGCGCGTGCGGTCGTAGTCTACGGCCTGCTGATATTTTCCTTTCTTGCCTATCTGTACATCGCCGAGCCGCTGCATCACATCGAGCGTTTCGGCATCAGCGCCAACGGCGTACCGGAGTCCATCGCCTTCCTGCGGGTCGGGCCGGGTGCGATGTTCCTGTTTCTGGCCGTCACGGCTTTGTATGGCTTGCTGCGCAGCCAGATGCTGCGCACCAGCCTGATCATCCTGGTGGCCTTCAACGCCTGCGTGGTTGGCGCCCGTCTGTACGGCATCGCGCATGATGGCGTCAGCACCATGCAGCTGACCGAGTTGCGGGACGAGGGCACATCCTGGCTGCTGTTCGTCGCGGCGCTGTGGGCGTTGCGCGGCGTTCCGATGCGCGGTCGCAGCGGTGGTGGCGGCTGGAACTGACGCCGCCGGCGCCTGCTCAATCGCTGCGCGACATCGCGCGCAATGCTGCCCGGCCTTCCGGTGTCAGCAACGCGATGGGCCAGATAACGGCCATGAAAATGGCGCGAAAAAATGCGTTGGCGCCCGCGACGACCTTGCCGAACAACATCTGCGACAGGCCGCGCGCAAACACGACGACGGCGCCGATCATCCAGACCAGATACAGCAGCTCAAGAACAGCGAACATCAGAACAACACCGGATCAGCGCTCACGACACTGGCGGCACCGTACCTGACAATCGCAGTGAATGCCGTGGCCTGCGGCATTATCTGCTCCGCATAAAACTGCGCGGTCTGCAGTTTCGCCCGGCAGAATCCCGGGTCGCCTGCGCCGCGGGCCAGCAGCTGTGCCGCGATGCGCGCCGAACGCGCCAGCAGGCAGCCGCCTAACACCGTGCCGCAGAGCCTGAGGAACGGCACGGCGACGGCCTGCGCCGCGGCCGGGTCGCTGGCGAGAGCCGCAAGCAGCTGGCCGAGCGCTGCACGCAGCTCTTTGATGCCGGCGGCCGATGCCGACACGATGGCTTGGACGCCGGCATCGCTGTCGGTCTTGCCGGCCAGTTCCTGCGCCAGTTCATCCAGCAATTCCGTCAGCGCAGCGCCGCCGTCGCGGCTGATCTTGCGGCCGATCAGGTCATTGGCCTGGATGCCGGTCGTGCCCTCGTAAATGGTCGCGATCTGCGCGTCGCGCAGCATCTGTGCCGCGCCGGTCTCTTCGATGAAGCCCATGCCGCCGTGCACCTGGATGCCTATCGAGGCCAGCGTCACCCCGTTCTCGGTGGACCAGCCCTTGACGATGGGAATCAGCAGTTCAAGTCGCGCCTGATGCTTTTGCCGCGCGGCCGCATCGGGATGCCCGTGTGCGAGGTCCAGATGCAGGGCGGCCGACAGACCTAACACGCGCATTGCCTCGATCTGGGATCGCATCGTCAGCAGCATGCGCTTGACGTCGGCGTGGTAGGCGATCGGCAGGGGCCCGGTTGCGCCCGGCGGCGTCACGGCTGCGGGCTTGCCCTGGATGCGCGTACGCGCCCACTCGAGCGCCTGCTGGTAGGCACGCTCGGCGATGGCCCAGCCCTCGAGACCGACGGACAACCGCGCCGCATTCATCATGATGAACATGTACTCGAGGCCGCGATTCGCTTCACCGACCAGGTAGCCGATGGCGCCATCCTTCTGGCCGTAGGCCAGGACCGCGGTCGGACTGGCGCGGATACCGAGCTTGTGCTCGATCGATATGCAGTATGCATCGTTGCGCGCACCTAACGAGCCATCGTCATTGACCAGGAATTTCGGCACGATGAAAAGCGATATGCCCCGGACCCCCGGCGGCGCGCCGTCCACCCTGCCTAACACCAGGTGGATGATGTTCTCGGTGAAATCGTGCTCACCGTAGGTGATGAAGATCTTCTGGCCAAAGATGCGGTAATGATCCCCCTCGGGGACGGCGCGGGTCTTTACCTGGCCGAGATCCGAGCCCGCCTGCGGCTCGGTCAGGTTCATGGTGCCGGTCCAGGTGCCCGCGATCATCTTGGGCAGGTAGGTACGCTTCTGCTGGTCCGTCCCCTGCTGCATCAGAGCTTCGATCGCGCCCTGCGTCAGCATCGGACAGAGCTTGAAAGCCATGTTGGCCGACGACAGGATCTCGGAGACCGCCGTACCTAACACCGACGGCACGCCCTGGCCGCCGAATTCGGGGTCTGCGGTCAGCGCAGTCCAGCCATCCGCGGCAAACTGCCGATAGGCGTCCTTGTAGCCTTGCGGCGTGATGACCCCGTCTGGCGTCCAGCGCGAGCCCTCGCGATCGCCGCTCTTGTAGAGCGGATCGAGCACGTTTTCGGCGAACCTGGCGGCCTCCTCCAGCACGCTGGCGGCGAGCTCGGTGGAGTATTCCTCATAGCCCGGATAGCTCGACAATGAACCCGTGCCCAGCACGTGTTCGAGGACGAAATTCAGATCTTTCAAGGGTGCGCGGTACATGGCCCAATTCTACCGCGAGTGACTTTACCGGAGGCTGAGCGCCGGGATGATATGCGCTGCCAGAAACTCGACCAGCGCCACCACGCGCGTGTCCTGTGCAATGTCATTCCGGTACACGGCGCACAGCGGGGGCTGCTCGGGCAGTTCCCAGTCTGCGAGTACCCGTTTGAGCTTCTGGGTCGCCAGCCCCTGACGGCACAAAAATTCGGGCAGCAGGCCGATCCCGAGGCCCGCCAGCGTCGAGCTGTGCAGCACGGCAGGATCATTGACCACCAGCTTTGGCTTGAGCGTCAGGGCCACCTGCCGCGAGCCCTTGGTCCAGCGCAGCGCCACGCCCGCGGCGGCCGATTCGGGCACCAGCAATGCATGCGACGCGAGGTCCTCAGGGTGTGCGGGCGTGCCATGCTTTTGCAGGTACGCGGGGGTTGCGCAGAACACCGCCGGAGGTGAGCCCAGTTCCCGCTGAGCCAGCGACGGAGAGTTCACGCGACCGACCCGAATGAAGACATCGCCGGGCCAGTCGGCCCCAGTCGGTGGCAGCGTCGTGACGTCGATGTCGGTGAGTTCGACGTCCAGGGCGATGGCTGGAAATGCTTCCATGAAACGTGGCACCAGCGGCGACAACAGTGCACGTCCATAGGCGGGCTCGGCACGCACCCGTAGCGGTCCGCCGCGCGTCGCCTGCCAGCTCGCGGCCAGCTCCAGAGCGGCGTTTGCATCCTCAACAATTCTTCGGCCATGGGCATAAAGTATTTCACCGGCAGGTGTGAGACTGACGCGCCGCGTGGTACGGTTCAGCAGGCGCACGCCGAGCGCCTTTTCGAGCTCGGCGACCGCGCGGCTGATCGCCACTTTGGGCACGCCCAGAGTCAGCGCTGCCGCGCTGAAACCCTGCAGCTCAGCCACTTTGGCGAAGGCGGCGAGCTGCGCGGGCAGCCAAAGATTATTCATCGGATTCGGCCATTATTGTATCAATATAGAATCAAAGGAAGCCCATGTCTAGTTCAATGTTTCAGTTTTCGGTAATTCAAATGGTTCAGAACCTGCGCCAGCTCAAAGTCATTCTGGCCAAGGGTCGCGAGTTTGCCGCCGAGAAAAAGCTCGAAGCCGGCGTGCTCGAAAACGCGCGCCTGGCGCCCGACATGTTTGCGCTGCGCAGGCAGGTTCACCTGACCGCAGACTTCGCCAAGAACAGCTGTGCACGCATCGCCAACGTGTACGAGTCGGCGCCGAAATTCGACGACACCGAAACGACTTTCGAGGAGCTCGAGACACGGGTCCAGAAAACTATCGACTACCTTGAGACGCTCAAGCCGGCGCAATTCGACGGCGCGGATCAGCGACGCGTGGTGGTGCCCTTACGTACGCGGACTCTGGATGTCACTGGTCTGGATTTTCTGCAGCGCTGGACGCTGCCGAATTTCTATTTCCACCTGACCACGACGTACAACATCCTGCGCCATAACGGTGTGCCCGTGGGCAAGCAGGACTTCCTGGGACCGGTCTGAACCCGTGGTCATCGAGCAGCGCAAACTCGGCACGCAGGGCCTGACGGTACCGGCACTCGGCCTCGGCATCATGGGCATGAGCGGGGTCGCCGGCGCACCGGCCATGTACGGCGAGACCGACGACGCCGAGAGCCTCGCAACGATCCACCGGGCGCTCGAACTCGGCATCAATTTTTTTGATACCGCCGAGGTCTACGGGCCCGGGCGTAACGAGGAACTGCTCTGCAAAGCACTGGCCGGAGGCAAGCGACGCGACGTCATTATCGCGACCAAGTTCGGCTTCAACATTACGCCGGACGGGCGGATCGACGGCATGGATGGTCGCCCGGAAAATGTGCGGCGCGCACTGGACGGCTGTCTCAAGCGGCTGGGCACGGACTATGTCGATCTCTGGTACCAGCACCGCCTCGATCGCTCGGTACCCATCGAGGACACGGTAGGCGTCATGGCCGAGCAAGTGCGCGCCGGCAAGGTGCGCTACCTGGGCCTGTCTGAGGTCGGTGCAGCCACCCTGCGCCGTGCCCACGCCGTGCATCCGATCAGTGCGCTGCAAAGCGAATATTCAATCTGGGAGCGCAATGTTGAAGGACCCGTGCTCGACACCTGCCGTGAACTTGGGATCGGCCTGGTGCCGTACTGCCCCCTGGGCCGGGGCTTTTTGACCGGGACCGTCGCCAGCAATGAGCAGTTGGCTGAGAGCGACTACCGGCGACATGACCCGCGTTTCAGCGCCGAGAACCACGAGCGCAATCAACGCGTCCTCGCAACCTTGCAAGCCGTCGCCGGCCGGCACGGCGCCACCACCGCGCAGATTGCGCTCGCCTGGCTGCTTGCTCAGGGGCAGGACATCGTGCCTATTCCAGGCACCAAGCGCCGCCGCTGGCTCGAGGAAAATGTCGCGGCGCTCAAGCTGCGGCTGGGCGCCGACGATTTGCAGCAGCTGAACAACCTGGGTGTGGCGGCCGGCGAGCGCTATACGCCCCGGGGAATGGCCTCAATCGACCGGGCCATGTGACATAAAACAGCGGCCGCGCTCCGCAGCGCCGTTAGCTTGCGCACATCTGTTGGCGTTAACGGGAGCGGCGTCACAGCGATCCGGCTTTTGTCGTGTCAGTCTGCTCGCATGGAACCCAGTGCAAGCGTCGAAATAGCAGAACCGCACACGACGGTCGATTCGCTCGCCGAGGAACTCAGGGCCGCCTTGCCGGTAACTCGAATCGAATCGCTGTCGATTCATGATCGCACCGGCGATCCTGTCTGGATGAGTGGCGATCTGGTCGGGCCCGATGAACATGCGATCGCGATCGAGGCCATTACCGTATTTGAAGTTGAAGGCAGTTGCGCCTTCATCAGCGAGCGCCTGACTCCGGAACTGGGCGCAGCGCTTTTTTCGGTCGCCTCGCCGCGCGGTGAATTGCATGGAGTGGTGGTGCTGGTTACCGATGCACAGACCATCGACGCGCTCGGGCCGGCCAAACTTGTCAGCAACAAAGTCCGCTCGATTCTGCAGCGCCTGGCGATCGTGATGAAGCCCGCCGCGGCGACCGCGGCGCAGCGCTCCGTGTCATTACCGCGACCGGCCAAGGCACGGCCAGAGGCGCCTGCGGTCGCCGAACCTGCCAGGCCAGGCAGCGAAACGCAGCGCGTGCGCGTTGACGCGCTGCGCGCAGACATCCCGCGCTTGGACACGCCGCGCACCGAACCCACGGTGAGAGGCGAGCGGGTGCAGACCACTCAGCGCGTCGCCACGCTCCCGGTCGCCGCAGCAGGCGCCCGGCCTGAACCGGTGCGCGAAATTTCCCTGCACGTCCAGCAGCTGATGAAACTGCGGTCGGGCGGCCGCACCCGCCGCTATGAAGTCCTGGTGCGCGCCAAACACAGCGCCGCCGGCGCGGCCATGGACGAAAGCCTGGTCAAGGCGCTGTCGCTGCGTGAATCCGCGGGCGCGATCGATAGACTGGTAGTGGCCGAATTGGCGAACTGGCTCAAGGCCAATCCGGGCGTATGGAATTCGGACCCGGCAAGTTTTTCAATCAACCTGTCGTTAGGTTCGCTGCTGGACCCGGAGTTTTCACGCTTCGTCGCGCAATGTCTGCAGTCATCCGGCGTTGCGCCTGACACCATCGGCTTTGAGATCCAGGAATCCGCCGCGATCAAGCATCGCGAAGATGTCGCACGCTTCATCCAGGAATGCGAAAAAGCCGGCTGTTACATCGTCCTCGATGATTTCACGATGCATTCGGACGCCGTTCCCTTCCTGGGATCGCGTGCGGTCCGGGTCGTCAAGGTGGATCCGAAACTGAGCACCGCCGCGATGCACGACCGGCTGGCGCAGGCGATGGTGATCGCCATCTCGCAGGCCTGCAAAGTGTTAGGTCTGCACTGCGTGGCCAAGCGCATTGATTCCACCGCATCCCGGCAATGGCTCGCCGCGGTCGGAATTGATTTCGCCCAGGGCTATGCGCTGGAAGATCCGCGCCCGATCCAGACTCTGGTGACGCCGCCGGGCGCCACTCAGAAATCGAGCGCTCAGCGTCCCGTGTCCCGCAGCTGAGCTGTCCCCAGCCGCGCGACAGTCTTGTCGATGACACGCAACGCCGGCACCCCGGACTCGCGCGCCTGCGACACGACCACGCCGCCACGCATGTGGATGCGCCGACCGCAGCGTTCCGCCATTTCGCGATCGTGCGTCGAGATCAGGAACGTGGTACCCGTCTCGCGCTGAATTTCTGACATCAGTGCGAACACCTGGTCGGCGTTTTCCCGGTCGAGGTTTCCTGTAGGTTCGTCGGCGAGTATCAGCGCCGGCTCGTTCATCAGCGCCCGCGCCACCGCAACCCGCTGCTTCTGTCCGCCAGAAAGGCGCGTCGCGCGGTAATTGATGCGATCCCTGAGACCGACGCGGTCGAGCAGCATCGATGCGCGCTCGCGCGCATATGGGGTCTCGCGGCCAACTCGCCCGGCATGCGGAAACATCACGTTTTCCAATGCGGTGAAGTCCGGCAGCAGGTGGTGGTACTGGAATATGAAGCCGATCTTGCGATTGCGAAATTCCGTCAACGCGTCCGGACTGAAGCGCGTCAGGTCCTCACCCAGCATCTGCAGGCTGCCCGATGTCGGTCGCATCAGCGTGCCAAGTATCGTCAACAACGTGCTCTTGCCGCTGCCGCTCGGACCTAACAACGCGACCATTTCACCGCGCTCCAGCGTGAAGGTTACGCCCTTGAGTACCGGCGTCTCGAAATCCTTGTCGATGAAGACCTTGCGCAGGTTCTGGACATCGAGTACGGGCTGGGTCGTGTTCATCGTTGAATTGCTCATTGCGAAATCGCCTCGACCGGGTCGATGCGGGAGGCCGAACGTGCCGGCCAGAAGGCCGCGATGATGCTGGCGGCGGCGGCCAGCAACAGCGCTGATTGATACTGTCCCAGCGCAGGCTCCACTGGCAGCTTGCCGCCGCTCGAGGTTGTGATGCCCGCGACCAGGGTGCTGAAACCAAAGCCCGCCAGGCAGCCGATCACCGAGCCGATGATGCCGATCAGCGCGCCTTGCAGCATGAACACGCTCAGGACGAAGCGCTCCGAGAGCCCGAAGCTGCGCATAATGCCGATCTCGGGCCGGCGGCGCATGGTTGTTAGCAACAGGGCACTGGCGACGCCGACCACGATCGTGATCAACGTGAACATCTTGATGATGCTGCCCGAGCTGCCCTGGCCTTCAAGCGCCTCGCGCAGCCGCTGGTTCTTGTCCATCCAGGCGGAAACTTCCAGGCCCGTGCCATTAGCGATCTGGCGCGCCATGTCGCGCGCGGCGTAGATGTTTTCGAGCTTCAGCTCGATCTCGCTGAGACCCTCGGGAAGATCGAACAGCACCCGGGCGGTTTCGAGATTGACGTAGCCGAGACGCGCATCGAGCGAGTCGACGCCGGTCGTGTAGATGCCACGCACCGTCAAGGTCCGTTCGCGGCCCTGGTCGGACTGCACGAACACCGGCTGGCCAACACCGAGCCCGAGGTCGGTGGCAAGCTTGCGGCCGATCAACACGTCGTTGAGTCCGAGGCGCGGCTCGCCCGCGATGATGCTGTCATTGACCGGTGCAATGGCAGACAGGCGCGATGGTTCGACACCTTTGAGCGTGACTGGCATGGTCATCTGGCCGCGCGACACCAGGCCGGTGCCGAGAATGTTCAGCGACATCGCGGTAACGCCAGGCAGGTTCTCAACGCTGTCAGCTATCGTGCGCCACTGCTTGATCTGCGCGCGCCGATCGAGCGAGCGCTGGGTTGCGGTCAGGCGTTCCGCGCCATCGGCCGATTTCAGCCTGGCCGGCGTGGGCTTGGCTGGCTCGATGATTACGTGCGCCGAGCTGCCGACGACGCGCTGGATCTGGAATTCCGCCAGGCCATTGATCAGGGCAGCGTTGAACGTGAAAACGGTGACCGCAATTGCCACGCCGCCGATCAGCAGCGCTGACTGCACGCGGTTGGACAGCAGGTAGCGCAGTGCGACCTTGAGTTCAAATCGCACGGCGGGCCTCGCTGCCGCGCGGGCGGTCGCCCGGGGGTAATTTCGCGAGATCGGTTACTGCAACCACGCGCTTGCCGATGAGTTCGCCACGGGGCGTCAGCAACAGGGTGTCGCCGGACTTGAGGCCTCTCTCGACGATGACCCGTTCGCTCGGCCATTCGATGAAGCTAACAGGGCGCGACTCGACTACGCCCCGGTTGACCACCAGGACCCGCGCCGACGATTCCCGGCCGAGGATCGCGCTGCGCGCCACGGTTACCGCGCTGCTACGCTTTTCGATGATCAGGTTGATGTCCGCGGTCACACCGGAGCGCAAGTCAGCAACCGGTGTGTCGAGGCTCAGGCGTATTTTGGCGCCGCCGGTGCGCGGGTCGACCTTGGGGGCAATGTAATTCACGCGCGCCGACATTGGCTGATCCCGTCCGGTGATCTGGACGTCGGCGGGCATGCCAACCTTGATTTCGCTCAGGTACTGTTCATCGACTTCGGCTTCAATCTCGACATCCGTCAGCGGCGCGAGCTCATAGATCACGGTTTGCGTGCTGACGACCTGGCCACGATCGACCGGGCGGGCGAGCACGATGCCGTCGACCGGCGCATACAGCGCGCTGTCATTGACGCGCACGGCCGCTTCCCGGCGCGTCGCATCGAGACGGGTGAGTTCCTGTCGGGCCTGATCGAGATCAAAGCGTGCCTGCTCGTAGTCGCGGGCGGTATTGAGGCCGCTGCTGCGCAGCTGCGCGGCGCGATCGTAGTTGCGCTGGCGTTCCTCGAGCGTACGGCGCGCGGCGCTGCGGCTCGCGTCCACACCATCCAGGCCGGCGCGCGAGGCGGCTGCGTCCATGCGCACTAACAAATCACCGGCGGTGACCCGGTCCCCTTCGTTTTTTGTTAGCAATAGAATCTGGCCGGGCGCTTTCGCCAGCACGGTCAGTGTCACCTGCGGCCGCGTGCGGCCACTGATCGCAAGTACCCGTTCCGTGGCGGCCGCGGCGACCTGTGCGGCGGCTACCGGCTGCGGGCGGGTCTTGCTGTAGTACATGTAAGCCCCGGCAGAAAGTACCAGCGCAGCTAACAAATAGGGTCGCGCGCGGCGAAACAGCGAGGGGGTTTCGGTTGGATCCATCGTGAGGCCCTATCCGTGTGGCAAAAAACAGTTGAAATAGATTATACCATGTGTTCTAATAAATCAATGGCACGTACCGCAGGCGCCCGCAATACTCAGTACGACGAACGTCGTAACTCCCTGATTATCAAGGCCAGGGAGCGTTTGGAGCTGCAATCTGGCAGCGCCCCGAGTTTCCGCGAGCTGGCCCTGGCGGCGGGCGTCAGTGTGGCGACGTTGCGTCACTATTTCGGCACCCGCGAGGAGCTGATCCGCAGCGTCTTCGCCTACTACCTGCTGGGTGGCGAGCGGCATCTGGCGCGCGCCAGCCAGGCCGAATCCGGCGATGTGGCGGCCGCTCTCAAAGGCGTCATGAACCGCATTGTGGTTGGCTGGACCCAGGGCAATGTCGGCGCCCTGCACCGGATCGGCCTCAGCGAGGGCCTGCGCAGCCCGGCCACCGCCATGCATTACCTGATGGACGTTCTCGAGCCCACGCTGCAGGCGCTTGAGCGGCGCCTGGAAGGCTATCGGGAGCGGGGTGTGATTCGCGCCGATACCCTGCCGCGGCACGCGGCACTGGCGCTGCTCGCACCCCTGGTGCTGGCACTGCTGCACCAGGTTGATCTCGGCGGCACACGCTGTCGTCCGCTCTCACTACCGGACCTGATCGAGCAGCACGTCGCAATGTTCGTACGCGCCTACCAGCGCTAGACTCTCGGTCGCATGGATCCATCCGCCCCCGCGGCGGGTGCGACGCAATCGCAATGGCAATTGCTGACCACCCGGCGTTTTCTGCCGTTCTTTCTGGCGCAATTCGCCGGCGCTTTCAATGACAACCTGCTGCGCAATGCGCTGGTGATCATGGCCACGTTCGGTGCGGCAGCGAGTGGCGCGCAAGCTGCCAGTGATGGCCTGGTTGCCAACGCCGCGGCGGCGCTGTTCATGCTGCCGTATTTCCTGTTCTCCGCGCTGGCCGGACAGCTGGCTGACAAATACGAAAAATCGCAGCTGATACGCGGCCTGAAACTGACTGAACTCGCGATCATGCTGGCCGCCGCAATCGGCTTCTGGATTGGCAGCGTGCCACTGCTGTTAGGGTTGTTGTTTGCACTCGGCATGCAGGCCAGCCTGTTCGGACCGGTCAAGTACGCGTTGCTGCCACAGCACCTGCTGCCGGGCGAACTGGTCGGCGGCAACGCCTGGATCGACACCGGCACCTTCCTGGCCATTTTGTTAGGAACCCTGGCCGGCGGGATCCTGATCGCGAACGGCCCTGCCACACAGCACCTGGTGGGGCCGGCCCTGGTTGCCGTTGCAGTCGCCGGCTGGCTGGCGTCTCGCAAGGTGCCGCTCGCGCCGCCCGGCGACCCCGGCCTCAAGCTGAATTTCAACCCGTTCACGGAAACCTGGCGCCTGATCCGTGACAGCCGCGGCAATCGCGCCATATTCCTCTCCATCCTCGGCATTTCCTGGTTCTGGTTTGTCGGCGCGCTGGTGCTGGCGCAGCTGCCAGCCTGGGCACGCAACGTTTTGCAGGGCGACGCCGGCGTCGTCACCCTGCTGATCGCGTGTTTTTCGTTAGGCATCGGCGTTGGCTCGCTGTTATGCGAGCGCCTCTCGGGTCACAAGGTGGAAATTGGCCTCGTGCCTTTTGGCTCCATCGGCCTGTCGTGGTTCCTGCTCGACCTGTATCTCGCGCGCCCGCAGGCGCTCGGCGGCCCGACCCTGGACTGGTCGCAGTTCCTGCAGTCTCCCGGCGGCTGGCGCATCGCACTCGACTGCGCGCTGGTCGGCGTTGCCGGAGGTTTATTTACGGTCCCGCTGTATTCACTGATCCTGCAGCGCAGCGCGCCCTCACACCGCGCGCGGACCATCGCCTGCAACAATGTCATGAACTCGATTTTCATGGTGGTCGCATCCGGTGGCGCGGTCCTGGCGCTGCGGGCCGGCTGGACGATTCCGCAGATCTTCCTGCTCGCGGCGGTTCTGAACGTCGTGGTGGCGATTTTTATCTACTCTCTGGTTCCGGAATTCCTGATGCGGTTCCTGAGCTGGATTCTCATCAACCTGCTGTACCGGATACGCGAGCGCGGACTCGACAACATCCCGGACGAAGGCCCGGCGCTGATCGTCTGCAATCATGTCAGCTTCCTGGATGCGTTGGTGTTAGGAGGCAGCGTCCGCAGGCCGGTGCGTTTCGTGATGGACCACAATATCTTCCGCATCCCGGTGCTGAACTTCATTTTCCGGACTACCCGCGCCATACCTATTGCGCCCGCGCACGAAGCTGTGAACACACTGATCGAGGCCTACGACCGCATCGACGCCGAACTGGCAGATGGCGAAATTGTCGGCATTTTTCCGGAAGGCAAGCTGACAAAGGACGGCGAACTGAACGAGTTTCGCAAGGGCGTGGAAAAAATTCTGGAGCGCCGGCCGGTGCCGGTGGTGCCCATGGCCCTGTGCGGCATGTGGGGCAGTTTCTTCAGTCGCAAGGGCGGCAAGGCCATGCACCGGCTGCCGCGCCGGTTCTGGTCGCGAATCGAGGTGGTTGCCGGCAGCCCGGTACCGGCGCAGCTCGTTACCGCGGAGCTTCTGCAGCAAAAGGTTGCCGCGCTGCGCGGCGAGCGGGCCTAGGTTCGCGGCGTCAGTCGCCTTGCCTCGCCCGAAAATTCCTTGGCGTGGTCCGGGCCCTGGAAGCGCACTGCATTGCGCCCGGCCAGTTTGGCGGCGTACAATGCCTCATCGGCCTGCCGCAGCAGCATTTCGGGTGTGCGGTCCAGGGTGATGTCCGCCGAGCACACGCCGACGCTGACGGTCACCACGCCCCTGCCGGCAGCCGCCCGGTGTTCAATACGCATCCTCTCGATGCTGTCGCGAATCTGTTCCGCGACCAGCAGTGCCTGATCGCTGCTCGCCTGGTAGAGGACCATCGCGAGTTCTTCGCCGCCATAGCGCGCCGCGATATCCAGAGGCCGTCGCGCATGCCGTTGCACCATCAGTGCGACCTGCGTCAGACAGGCGTCTCCCGACTGGTGGCCATAGGCGTCGTTGTAGTCTTTGAAATAGTCGAGGTCGATCATCAGCACCGCCATCGAGCCGCGGTCCCGCAGACTTTGTTGCCAGACGCGCATCAACTGCTCATCGAACGCACGCCGGTTTCGCAGCCCGGTCAGGCCGTCACGTTCCGCCAGGTCTCCCAGCACGCAGCGTTCGAGGAAGAAACGGCGATTGGTCTGTTCGATGCCGAACATCGCGAGTGCGCCCACGGCAATCACCGTAGCTAACACGACTGTGTCGTACATCAGGGCCGGCAGCGGCAGGCCCGTCACTGCGGCCGCCAGCACAAACGACAGCAGCGCCAGCAGGTTGACCAGGCAGGCATCGAAAAACAGCAACCCGGTCAGGAAAAATACCCCCATCACGTAGGTGGTGAGGAACGCCAGCCCTTCGGACCGGCCGTCGTGAATGGTCTGTACGACGAGCCACGACGATACGACCGCGATCGTCGCGCTGCCCACCAGCGCGATTCGCAGGTACCTGCGGCTGTACTGTGTCGACCAGCTAACAAGAACGATCGCGGCGCAGGCCGGCAGCAACAGGAACACCCGCAGACCGGTGGCAAGGCTGATTTCGACGCCGCCGTGCATCAGGATGCCGACCACCACGGCGGCGATGCCAAGAGCCAGCACCGAGGTCTGCCAGGTACGCACCCGCGATCGAACGCGCTCGAGATGGTTCTGGCGAAACTCGTTTTCCAGCGACTGTGGAAACCGCAGGCTGATTGTGCCGCGCTGCAGCTCCACGGCATGCAGTGAAGGAGGCCGCCGGCTTAGATCATTTTCAAGCATGGTTGCAGCGTACGCGCGGCGCGAAGACCTGATGTTGAACGAGACCCGCAAGCCTAGCCGTTCTGAGGGATCCCGCTGCAGCGACTCCACATATCCGCAAAGTAACAGCGGCGGGCCGGATTGCCCGCCGCGCTTATGTCGCATTACCAGGTGTAGCGCACGCGATAACGCAGCGTAGTTTCGCCGTCCCTGGCGATGCGCACCGGAAAATGCACGGTGCGCGCATCTTCCTTCTGATAGTCATGGGTCTTTGTTAGCACGGTCCAGTTGGTCCAGCGATACAGTGGCTCTCGCACCAGCACTTCGACCGGCAGTGACTTGTGGTTGCGCAGCTTGATTTCGATTTCTTCTTCGATCCAGTGCGCGCGTGCATCGATCGCGAAATCGACCTGGCGGCGTTCGCCCACAACGTCGAAGGCGGACCCCAGCTTTATCCGGACCTTTTCATCCTTGGGCGTATGATCAATTTTGTCTTCGCCGACAAACTCCAGGCTGCCATCGGCGCTGTCGAGTTTCGAGACACGGATACGGCCCGCCGGCAGCGGCACACCCAGGCCGACCTGTTTTTCGTTCTTGAATTCCAGGTACACGTCGACCTTGGTATTCATCGCGGTACCGAGATCACGCTCGGTATACGGTGAACCGAACGCCAGGCCCTGCGGCAGGCCGAAGTAGACCAGCTGCTTTTTAGCCGGAATCTTGCGCGCCTGTTCAAACAGCTCGATCTGCTTGGTTGAATTGTCAGGCAGCGTGGTGCGTCGGCCCAGCGTATAGAGGTGGAATTCGAAAAATTCTTTTTCCCCGAAGCCATCCATTTCGGCCCTCGGGGCCTTGGCCATCGAGCGCACCATCCGTTCAACCATTTGCGGTTGTTCGGCACGATGCACGTCGCCCGCGATCAGCTTGAGCCGCGCGTCCTGGTAGCTGGCGCCCGACATGTTGATGATGCTGACCCAGGCCGAGAGATCCAGCTGACCGCTGTTAGCATCGGCGCCCTCTTCCCACACCAGGTTGTAATCCGCCCACCAGGTGATGCCGCCGGTCTGATAGGCCACCCGCGCGCGCTGCTCGCCGCCTTTGCTGGAGTTCACCAGCCATTCGAGCGTTGGGCGGGTAATAAGGCCACCGGGCAATTCCCCGAACCGCAGCCCGTTGTAGCTGTTGATGGTGCGGATGCCGCCATCCTGCTCGCGCAGCACCAGGCCACCCGCAGACGACAACAGCGTGCCACTCAGGGTCTGGGACTGATTGCCGGAGCTGCGCTCGACCGTAATCGGCCGGTCGATGTACTTTAACAGCAGCTTGTCGGTACTAACAAGGTCGAACTGGAAGTTCTGCTCCAGCACCCGCGTCGACGGATCGGTGAGCGAGCTGAAATTGACCGTGGTCGGATCGATGA
This sequence comes from Gammaproteobacteria bacterium, assembly GCA_031414335.1. Taxonomy (GTDB): domain Bacteria; phylum Pseudomonadota; class Gammaproteobacteria; order Steroidobacterales; family Steroidobacteraceae; genus UBA964. The sequence continues at coordinate 67,316 of JANNVI010000019.1, forward strand.
GCCCGGCGACATCGGTAAACCGCAGCGTCGAGCGGCCGGCGCCGATCGCAACGGTGCGATCGTGACGCACCAGCGCATACCCGGGCACCGCCATGCCGTTAGGTACGCCGGCGCCTGGCAGCGGCCGGTAGAGTTCCGGCGCAATCGCGCCCGGCTGCGCCGAGCTGTAGATCGTCAGCGCGGTATCTTCAGCGCCCGCGGCGCCTTGCGCGGCGCCTGCCATCGTCGCGCTCAAAGCGATTACTCCCAGGGTTTTGATCGACTGTTTCATGTCCGGCTCCTGCGGTTGACGCCCGTTTCTAACGCGCGGGCGCGCCACATGGGTTAAGAAAATGTGAATTGCGACTCAACTTAATCAATCCCGACGGGGCAGGATAGTGGTAGTAACTGCACCCAGGCTGAACGGCAGATCTTTGATGCCCAATTGGACCAAGAAACCGGATTGGCGGCACGCGCTACTCGAGCGTCTGGTCAAGCATGACAGTCCGTTTCGAGCCACCACAGCCCCCCGTACTATTTCCGAACCTTTATCCCTGTCATGGCCGTCACGCAAAAAACCCCCGCTACTCCTGCCGCGCTGAACACCGCGCCACCGCTCTCCAAGCTCACCCGCGAGCAGGTAGAACTCGAGCAAATGGTCGAGCGCTACCTGCAGGGCACGCTGGCGCTGCGGCAGAAAATGGAGCTGGAAGGATTCTGCCGCGACAATCCTGCCTACCTCGATGACATCAAGCTGTCGACGCGGATAAACGCCGGGTTGAGGTTGATCGAATCTGCGGGCAAGCCCGAGCCCTGGAATGAAAACCGTGTCTGGTTCTGGCAAACGCATTGGTTCGCCGGCGCCGCCGTGGCCGTGGTACTGGCGCTCATCGTGACCGCCTGGCAATTCCACTCGCGCAGCGACTATTTTGCACAGCGCAGCGCCGCCGCGGAAAAGCGCCTGTCAGACCTGCCACTGACGCCCGCCACGACCAGTCGCATTATTCGAGTCGTTCCCGCGGACCTGGGCAAGACGCAGGGCCCCGCCATCGTGCTGGGCAACGCCGCGAAGGCCGAGTTCGTAACGCTGCAATTCGATCTGGCGAAAAGTGATTACAGCCACTTCGACCTGGAGATTGAACGCATTAATCAGGGGCGGGTCGCCATTCTGCGCGGCATGCGGCGCAACTCCAATGGCGTCGTGAGCTGGTCCATCAACAGTTCCGCGTTAGGTCCGGGCGAGTATGTCGTTGCCCTGTCGGGTCTCGACTGGCGCGGTCAGGCCTGGCCGGCCGGCGCAGTTGCATTCGATGTCGCCGTGCGACGCGAATAAGCCCGACCACGCTGATCCACGCCCGTCACTTCATGCACGCCCGCTCCGAGCGGACGAATCGCCAGGGTTTCGATCAGGCGCGGCCCCGTTGCCCGCGCGTCGAAGGGCTCGAGCCGCTCCCGCTCGTTGTTCCTGCGATGTACCCAGCGGCGCGGCACGCGATCGATTGCGATGGCAAAGAACCTGAGCACGCCATCCGGTTCGATCCTGATTCGCAGCCATTGCTTGTAGTCCTGGATGCGCAGCGACGAGAACGCCTCGGTTGCATGCCGGCCAAACACGCGCAGGGAAACGAGCAGGTAGATACCTAACAGAAACGCGCCAGCAATACCACCACCGACGAATGTCAGCAGCCCGGCCAGCAGCATTTGCGGGACTTCGCCGAATCCAAGACCGAGCCAGCGCGTGGTCGCGATCAGCGCCAGCCAGCCGACGCCGAACGCAGCGGCAAGGTGAGCAGCCCCGTGGCACGCGCCCCCCAGCAAACGGAACCAGCGCACGTGTGTATCTGTGAAAAAAACGAAGCTGGCAATGAACGCGATCAGCCACAGGCCGTTGAACGGATCGCGAAGCGCGCCGATCACGGCGGCGTGCAGCGCGCCGCCCACGGTGCTGATATCCGCGGGGCTCAGGGAAGCCGAGGCGAGCCAGGCACTGAGCATGTAGAGCGTCGCCGGCAGCCACATGTACTTCGGATTCAGCACCGGAAACAGCAAATTGCGCCAGACCAGGCGCCGTGACGTGGCGGCCGGCGGGTAGCAGGCGCGCTGCACAAAGCCGCCGTGCAGTCGCTCGGTGTCCGGGTCATCGGTCGGATGCAGGAATGCGCCGCCACCACCAGAAACGATTTTCTGCTTGCCCTGCTCATCTTCGTGGCGCTTGTAGAAATGCAGATCGCCCGTCAGATACACCGACACCGGTCGTTTCAGGACTTCGCGCTCGAAATACCGCAACACGTCGCTGCCGTATCCCGGGTGGTCCGGATAGCTCTTTTCGTAGATCCATTGTGGATCCGGCACGCACAGGATGACATTCGCCGCGCTGCTCATGCGCGCGGCGACATCCATGAAATACCGCACCTGCGGTTCATCCAGATCGGCGCCGAGCTGCAAGTCGATACCTAACAACCACCAGTTGGCGGGCAGCTGCAGCGCGAAATAACTGCGCGTCTGGCGGGTATGCGCGCCGGCGAAGCCGCGCTCCGGCCGGCAGAACACGCGCGAAAATGCCACCAGGCTGTCGTACCAGTCATGATTGCCAGGTAATGCAAAGAGATCGGGCCAGCGCGCCGCGTCGGCAAACGCCTGCGAATAAGGCGCTTCGGTTCTGGCCGCGTACTGTTCACGCGATGGGTAGGGATACACCTCGTCCCCACCGAATACAAGAACCGAGCCGCCAATTGTGTCGTGCAAGGATCCTGCCGCGTCGGCAAGCTTCAGCTCCGGCTGGGCAACGGCCTGCGCGATCGCGCAGGTGGAATTCCAGCCGTCGCCGATATCGCTGACATAGTCGAGCCACAGGCCGTCGCTGTTGCCGGAGTAATCGAACTCCTTCTGCGGCTGGGTCGCCAGCGCTTCGATCAGCCGCGTGTCCGAATGGCGCCCGAAAATATTCGCGAGCCCGACCAGCCAGGCGGAACGTGCCAGCACCTGCGGGTCATACCAGCCCACCATGCCGAGACGGACCTGCCTGGCTGAGCGTTTCGGCATCCGTGGGCGCTCTTACTGTTCGCCGCGCAAGGTTGCCAGCGGCGGCCGGAATATCACCGAGCGTGTTGCCAGCCAGCCGCTGACCGATACCAGGCCGGCGCCGCCAAACAAACCGACCACCCAGACCCAGGGCGAGAATTCCCACGGCAGGTCCAGCGCCTCGCGCGCCAGCCACCAGCCCGCGACGCTGGCGCCGCCGGCGGCAATCAGTCCGGCGATCAGTCCTAACAGGATGAACTCCGCGAGCACGCCCTGGCGCACCGTTGCGCGGCTGGCGCCCAGCGTGCGCAGCATCGCGCTTTCATAGCGCCGCTCGTCGCGGCTCGCCTGCACTGCGGCTAACAAAACCGTCAGGCCGGCAAACAACGTAAACGCGAATACGCTCTGCACGGCAAGCGCCGCCTTGTCGATGACGCTGCGTACCTGGCCGAGCAACTGTTCCATGTCGAATACCGAAACCGATGGAAACCGCTTTACCAGCGGCGCGATCATGCGCCGGCCGTCGCGGTCGAGGTAGGCGCTGGTCATCCAGGTGCCGGCGGCCCCATCCAGCAGGCCCGGCGCGAACACAATGAAGAAATTCGGCTGGAAACTGTCCCACTTAACTTTGCGGATGCTGGCCAGGCGTACTGCGAAGCGTTCACCGGCGACATCAAACACCATCGGATCGCCTATCTTCAGATCCAGCGATTCGGCGAACTCGGTCGACAGTGACACCAGCGGCTGGCCACGATCCGCCGCGGTAAACCACTCGCCCGCGACAATCCGGTTGTCCGCGCCGAGCTCGGCGGTCCAGGTGATGTTCTGTTCGCGATCCGCAAAACCACCAACACCGCCGCGCGGCCCGCCGCGGGCGCCTGCCGCAGCGCGCTGTCCGGTTGGTCCAGCAGGCGCCTCGTCGCGGCGGCGCTCGACCGGCCGGCCCTTCACTTCGACCAGGCGTGCGCGAATCATCGGCAGAAAGCGCGTGCCGCGCGCACCGTTATCCTCGAGAAAGCGCTCCAGCGGCTGTTGATCCGCGGGCGGAATATTGATAAAAAAGAAGTTCGGCAGGCTGGTCGGCAGGCTGCGACGCCAGTCGCTCAGCAGATCCGAGCGCACCAGACCTAACAACAGCAACACCATCATGCCAAGGCCGAAGGCCGCGATCTGCACCACGCTTTCGGCGCGGCGGCGGCTCAGGTTGGCAACACCATAACGCCAGGCAACGCCGACAGCGCCGCGCATGCGCGCCGCCAGGCTGACGAGCAGCCAGCCCGCCAGGCCGAGCGTGCCCAGGAACACCGTCAAACCCACGACAAAGCCGATAAAGAGCCGCGTGTCGCGCACTACCCAGGCGATCAGGCCCGCGACCGCCAGAACCGCCGGGCCAAACGCAAGCCACAGCAGCGGCGGCGGCGGACCAACGTCGCGGCGCAGCACCCGGATGGCCGGCACACGCGACAGCTGCAACAGCGGCGGGAAAGCGAATCCAGCCAGCACTGCGACCGACGCCAGCAGGCCGACACCCATCGGACCCCAGCTGGCGTTCGGCAGATCGACCTTCAGCAGGTCGCCGAGCGCCTGCAACAGCCATTGCTGCGCCAGGAAACCTGCCGCTGAGCCCACCACGGTCGCCGCGAGCGCGACGATCAGCAACTGGATCAGGCTGACAGCGAGCGTGAAGGCGCGGGAGGCCCCCAGGGTCTTCAGCAACGCCACCGAGTCGAGATGCTTCTGTACGTAGCGACGCGCCGACATTGCAACGGCGATGCAGCACAGCAATACCGCAACCAGGCTCGCGAGATTGAGGAATCGCCCGGCCCGGTCCACCGCCGAGCGGATCTGCGGGCTCGCCTCCGTGACATCCCGCACCCGGGCCGAGTCGTTGTTGCGCGCTATGACCCAGGCTTTGAACGCCGCAACCGTATCGCGTTCGCCGGCAAACAACGCCGCGTAACTCGCGCGACTGCCGGGCTGCAGCAACTTTGTTGCCGCAAGATCCGCGTCATTCAGCAACGCGGCCGGCGCCAGATCGGCAAAGGTCGAGCCCTCATCGGGGCGCGACATCAGGACCGCGGACACTTTGAAAGTGCTCGCACCGACCGACAGCATGGAGCCGACACCGCCGCCCAGCGCAGCTAACAACTTGGAATCAGGCCAGATTTCGCCGCGACCCGGCGTGCGCTGCGCGGGCTGCGCGACACCGAAGGGTTCTGACGCGAGCGTGACCGTGCCGCGCAATGGATAGGTATCGGTCACGACGCGCAGGTTCGCGAGCTGACTCTGCTCGCCATTGAACACCACACTCAGCACCGAGGTGACGCGCGCGGTTCTCAGCTTGCGTTTTTCTGCTTCGGTAAACCAGTCGGCCGGTATCGGATCCTGTGAACTCACGCGCAGGTCCGCGGCCAGCACTTCATTAGCCTGGGCTTCCACCGCGAGCCCGATGCGATCTACCAGGAAGCCGACGCCCGTCAGCGCCGCCACGGCGACCGAAAGAGCTAACAACAGCACGCCGAGCTCGCCCGATTTCCATTCGCGGGCCAGACTGCGAAATGCCATTCGCAGCGCGCGCATCGCGTTCAAGCTCCCGGCAGCGCCGGCGCGATCACGCGTCCGGCGTCCATCGTGATCACGCGGCGGCAGCGCTGCGCGAGATTGCGGTCATGGGTGACGAGCAGAACCGTCGTCTGTGAATTCGCATTCAGGGAAAACAGCAGCTCACCGATGCGTGCGCCGGTTGCCGTATCGAGGTTGCCGGTCGGTTCGTCGGCAAACAGCACCGCCGGACGCGTGACGCAGGCGCGAGCTAACGCCACACGTTGTTGTTCGCCGCCGGACAGCTGCCGGGGATAATGCCCGACCCGTTCGGCAAGACCGACGCGCGCCAGCGAATCCAGCGCCTCGGCACGCGCGTTCGCGCCGCCCGCCAGTTCGAGCGGCAGCATCACGTTTTCCAGCGCCGTCAGCGACGGCACCAGATGGAACGCCTGGAACACAAAGCCCACCCGTGCCGCCCGCAAGGCCGCGCGGCCGTCCTCGTCCAAAGTTGTTAGGTCGGAGCCCGCGAGCCAGATCCGGCCTGAGCTCGGCGAGTCGAGGCCGGCCAGCAGCGCCAGCAGCGTCGATTTGCCCGCGCCCGAGGCGCCGACGATCGCAACGGACTCACCCGCCGCAATCTCGAGGCTCACATCCTGGACGATAGTCAGCGTCCCTTCGGGACTGGTAACCTGTTTGGTGAGGTTTTCAGTTTTGATAACAATATTGCGATTCATGCTGACCCGTTTACTCGTCCTGAGTGCGATCCTGTCCTCTGCAGCGGCCTTGGGGGCCGCCGGTGCCATTACAAGCCAGCGCACCCTGCTCGTCTTTGGGGACAGCCTCAGCGCAGGCTACGGTATCGACGCCAGTGCCGGATGGGTGAGCCTGCTCGAGAAGCGGCTGCGGGCCGAAGGGTACGGGTACCGCGTCGTCAATGCCAGCGTCAGCGGCGAGACCACCACCGGCGGGCTAAGCCGGCTTCCCCGTGCGCTGGCGACCCACCGACCCGCCCTGGTTATCCTTGAGCTGGGCGCCAACGACGGCCTTCGCGGCCTGCCGCTCGAAACCAGCCGGGCCAACCTGGAGCAGATGCTGCAGGCCTGCCGGGTCGCCGGCGTTCGGGTGCTGCTGCTCGGGATGAAAATGCCCCCCAACTACGGCCCCAAGTACACCACCGGGTTCGAGCGCCTGTTCAGCGATCTCGCCAGGACCTACCGCGTACCGCTGATACCATTCTTTCTGGATGGGGTTGCCCTGAACCCCGCACTGATCCAGGCGGATGGACTGCACCCAACCGCCGCCGCTCAACCCCTGCTGCTGAAAAATGTCTGGCCCCGGCTAGCGCCATTGTTGCGCAAACCGTGATGCGCACGGCTAAATAGCACCATGGAAAAGCACTGGCTAAAGTCTTACCCGGCGGGCATCCCTGCCGAGATTGATGTGACGGAATATCAGTCGCTGGCGCACATGCTGGAGGAACCGCTCAGCCAATATGCCGAGCGTGATGCGTACCTGCAGATGGGCAAGGCGCTGACCTATCGAAAACTGGGTGAGTACTCCGCCGCATTCGGCGCCTGGCTGCAACAACGCGCCGGCCTCAAGCAGGGCGACCGCGTCGCCATCATGCTGCCTAACGTGCTGCAGTACCCGATTGCGCTGTTCGGCATCCTGCGCGCCGGGCTCACCGTCGTGAACGTTAATCCGCTCTATACGCCGCGCGAGCTGGAGCATCAACTCAATGACTCGGGCGCCAGCGCCATCCTGGTGCTGGAGAACTTTGCCTCGGTACTGCAGGGCGTTTTGCCGCAGACCCAGGTCAAGCACGTCATCGTCACCAGCATCGGCGAAATGTTAGGTTTTCCGAAGGGCACGATCGTCGACTACGTCCTGCGGCACCGACGCAAGGCCGTGCCTGCGTGGAATATTCCGCATGCCGTGCGCTTTGGGGACGCCCTCCGGCAAGGCGCCGGACTGACCCTCGAGCGCCGGCCACAGACCCTCGATGACATCGCCTTCCTGCAATACACCGGCGGCACCACCGGCGTTTCCAAGGGCGCGATGCTGACCCACAGAAACATGGTGGCTAACATCCTGCAGTCCACCGCGTGGATCAATGGGCTGTTCGCCGACGGCGAGCCCGGCGTAGCCATCACCGCGCTGCCGATGTATCACATCTTCGCACTCACCGCGAACGGCCTGATGTTCGCGCGCGCCGGCTGGAAAAATATCCTGATTACCAATCCGCGCGATTTCCCCGGCTTCGTGGCCGAACTCGCCAAGTATCCATTCAGTTACATGTCCGGCGTCAACACCCTTTTCAACGCGTTGCTGAATACGCCCGGATTCGACAAGCTCGATTTTTCCAATCTGCGCTGCTCGTTAGGTGGCGGCATGGCCGTGCAGGCCGCCGTCGCTGCCAAATGGAAGCAGGTGACCGGCACCGTACTGACCCAGGCATGGGGCCTGACCGAGACCTCGCCCGCAGCGTGCATCAACCCGCATGGCGAGGATTTCAACAATTCCATTGGCCTGCCGATCAGTTCCACCGAGATATCGATTCGCGATGATGATGGCAATGCGCTCCCGATCAATGCAGTCGGCGAGATCTGCGTGCGCGGTCCGCAGGTCATGCTGGGCTACTGGAATCGTGCCGATGAAACCGCGAAAGTGATGTTGCCCGAGGGCTGGCTGCGTACCGGCGACGTCGGCCGCATCGATGAACGCGGCTACGTGTTCATCGAAGATCGCAAGAAGGACATGATCCTGGTTTCAGGCTTCAACGTTTATCCGAACGAAATTGAAGGCGTGATCGCCAAACACCCAGGCGTTCTCGAGGTCGCTGCCGTCGCAAAACCGGATGAGCGAGCCGGTGAGGTTGTCGCAGTTTTTGTCGTGAAGAAGGACCCTAACCTAACAGAACAGGACATCATTGCGCACTGTCGGACAGAGCTGACAGGCTACAAGGTTCCGAAGTACGTCTACTTCAAGAGCGAGCTGCCGAAAACGAATGTTGGCAAGATTTTGAGAAGGGCGCTGAGGGACGAGGTACATTGAGGCGTTGAGTTACTGTGCTAACTATTGTTCGGCCATTTAGCCGAATTCGCGAACGTGAATACGTGAACACCAGCTTCAATATTGCGCGACCTGCGACGTATACTGCTTTTCGAATGATTTCGTTTGTTTTCTAACCACCGGTTGATCGTTTTGATCAACCCCTCGCCTTGCATTTCCGAAAAGTCTCTAAAGTCATTTTTTGCACCTCGCGGTAGGTCAGAAATCGCCGCGGTTCGCTCAATAAGCGTCGATTTGCCATGCACATTATTGTTTACCGTTTGAAAATACCTGAGGGCGGTTAGACAGGCGTGATGTTTGTATAACTGCTCGTTATGTTTGCAGTCAAAGTAAGATTTTCGCAGCATCAACTTTCCTTTGGCCACCTTTTTCAGCGTGTCGCTCTTTAGTATCGTCGCAAGTATCTTATGATCGTTTGCAACATTCGTTTGTTTCAATAGCGACTGAATGGATTTCCTTCGCCCGTTTATGGTCAACGCAATTGGGTTTCCATCGCTGTCGAGATAATCTGGATTCGAACTCCATTCGTGGAAAACCTGAGTTAGATGATCTGTACTCTTTTCAGAGAAATTCTTTTTTGTTTGGACTATTTCCGCTTTCCGTATAGCAGTGGCGAACATTTTGGAAAGAGACTTTGGATCGTTGGTACTGCCAAGCGCGAATTGAACTACAGACCCAATCAGTTGGCTAAGCAGAATGCGGTTGGCGGTATCTAACTCTCTGTGATTTGTTTTTTTCATAGATTTGAGATGAGTTGCTTCTGTGCATCGGGAATTCGATTTTTTTCTACTAACTAGAGTGTTTATTCGACGACTTTATTTAGAGTTGTAACGACAGTTATATTGACTGAGTATCGGTTCTTTTTGGTCTTTCGGTGTACGGGCCGGATTTGCGTTGACGCGAGTCCATCAATCGTTCGACGTGCCGATTCATCCGCTTCTTTCATGAGGTACCTGGCTTCTGATTGGTTACCGCTTCGGAGTGCCGTTGTTCGCTGATTCGTGCGCAGTACATTTTCTGGCAACTGAGTTAGTTTCAATAACGTTTCGATTTGACTAATTAGTTCCCGAGCAGGATCCCCCGTGCGCTTTTTGTTCAAGGTCTGTACCGATGGGAGAAATTCTGCGTAGCCACGTGAGCAGTGAGCGATTTTCTTTTTTTTCGCGTAATTCAAAATTGCGGAGGGCGGCAAATCGCTTGCAACCATTCTTGCCAATGCAGCGAAGCCATTTTTTTCGTCGTCGATTCTCAGTCTTCGCGGAGTGTTCTTCTTGGACGCGAACTTGCGGTCTTCATTCCAGAGGTTTTGAATTTTTTCCGCAAGAGTTCTTTTGGCAGTCTCAGATCGGCCAGCCAGGGGCGGTTCTAATATTTCGCGTAATTCCCTTCGATTAATTCCAGTCTCGGCCGAAATCAACGCGCGATTCGGTCTTCCGTTTCGAAAACGAGCACTCCTAGATGCGGCCAAAGCATAACTGCGTTTTGCGATTTCGCAAAATATCGGGAAGTCGATTCCGGACTTCAACAGGTATGGCGCCACGGCTAAAAGTAGTTCTTCTACTCCGGTTTTTCGGTCATTTTTCATTAGCGCGGCCAACTAAACCATGGGCTGCGATTGCCACGATAGTTGGTGTTCAGTGCAGCTCTGCTTTCCAAAAATGGTGGCTTTAATGACAAACGAAAAAAAATGGGGCCCGACATGCGGGCCCCATTTTCAGATTTACGGAAATTCGAAAAATAGTTAGTTAGAGCCCACCGCTGCCGCCAAGCCCCGAGATGCCGCTGCCGCCAAGCCCTGAGATGCCGCTGCCGCCGAGGCCCGCAATTCGGCCATTCGCCGGCAGTGCTACATTTGTTGCCACTTCGGAGCTAACAACTGGCAAGAGCTTCACAAGCCGCGCACTCTTTATCACGCAGAAATCGGAACTTCCGCCCACCTGAACCAACGTTAACGAGGCAACAATATTTGCGTCGGTATTTAGATCTTTCGCATTTGAGATCTCTTGCGCTGATTGACGGTCGACTACGCAAGAAAAATCACCGATCGTTACGCGGCCGGTAGCTTGGACTACCTTGTTAACTACTCCTTCGACACTTTCGCGAGCGCTACCGTCGTTCGCGACGGAAAACGATCCGGCACAAAAGATTGCCAGCGGCAATACGGCACGGCTAATAGAGGTTAGGTTGCGCATAGTCAGGTCCCCGAAAACCCAGAAAAGTCATTTAGTTATGTAAAACGCGCCGCTCGAAGCCAGGCACGAGCGGAATCACCCGACAGGATTATTTGTCAGAATATCGGGCGAGTCAACATAACTCAATTTTTGGGGAACGCTCTAAGGCTGATCTACCGTAGAACGGCCTTATTGTTTCCTATTTGAAACAAACAGAACAGATGCTGCCCTGGCACAGGGTCACAGGCGGGAACCGCCCTAGCGGCGTTCCACAAAATTGAACACGTTAACGCCCGTGTCGATTTTCTCTGTCTTGTCATCCGATACGCCTGCTTTGGAGTACGGAGCTAGCCAATTATCGAGATCAACAAGAAAATCATTGGCCTTAGTGCGAGCGTAGTCTTGAAACTCAATCAAAGTTTCTTCACTGAGCCCTCGGTCGGCAACTACAAATCTTTCAAGAATTTTTTTGGAATTGTCGGGATTGGCGTTGTACTGCAAGGTTGCAGCGAATCTTGAAAAAGCTGTTCCAAAATACTCTAACTGCTGGGGCGAAAGCTCCCGCTGAAACATGTAATACCGGGACGTTGCTCGAAACGAGTTTTCCGCCGTTCGAACAACGGCGCCGCTTGAAATCAATTCTTCGAGAATGACTCCGGGCGACGCAGGCGACCCGATCATACGAGCGAGATCTTGGAAGCTTCTACCTTCTGGCGCATCGAATTCCAGTTCCATCGGAAGACCATACGGACCAGAAAACTCTGGCTCTGTGTGCCAAAGCTGGAGAATTTCTATCATTGAGCGCGCCAGTGTTGCCCGGGCGATAGGCAGAGCGTTCGGGTCGTCAATAAATCTATCGACCTCTCGTGCTGGAACGCCAGTGGCGATGGCAATTCGCGGCCTTGTCGGATTTTGGACTCCAGCAATTCCATCGATAACAGCTGATTCAACGTAGACGCCGCGTACCAAATCCAAGAACTCGTCGTATCTCACACCGGCTTTGAGAAGGATGCCAACGAGCGGTCGCATGATCTTGCGAAACGCTGAAAACACATGGCTTTTTAGCGGATCAGTCGTTGTCATCTAGATACATACGTTGTTAGAAATGCTTCAGTGAGGTAATCGAATATGATTAAACGCGTATTTGCGCAACAATACCCCGCGCCGCCGCGGCCGGATCCTTCGCATCCCTGATCGGCCGGCCGACGACAATATAGTCTGCGCCCCATTGGAACGCCTGCTGCACGGTGACGACGCGATTCTGGTCGTCGGTGGGACGATTTTCCACCGGTCGTATGCCGGGGCTCACCACGATCAGGCGGTTATCGACATTCTTGCGCAGCGCCTGGCATTCGAGCCCGGAGGCGACGACGCCATCGCAGCCGCTTTCGAAAGCGCGGCGTGCCCGCGACAGCACGAGCTGCTCGACATCGCATTTGAAGCCAAGATCGTCGAGGTCGCCACGATCGAGGCTGGTAAGCACGGTGACGGCCAGGATTTTCACGTCGCCTTTGGCTTCGGCGGCCGCTTCCATGATGGCCTGGTTGCCGTGAACGGTCACGAAAGTGACCCCGCGCCCGTTCAGGCGCCGCACGGCGCCGGCGACGGTGGCGGGGATGTCGAAGAACTTGAGGTCCACAAACACTTTCTTGCCGCGCGCCACGAGCCAGTCGAGCAGCGGGAAATACTCGCCGCTCATGCACAGCTCGAGCCCAATCTTGTAGAACTGCACGCTGTCGCCTAACACCTCGACCAGTGCCCTGGCGCGGGTGGCGTCGGGCACGTCCAGCGCAAAGATCAGGCGTTCCCCGACTGGGATGTTAGCTCTGGGGTTGGCGACGGTGGTCAACGGGCACTCCTTCCTTTGTGCGTCAGGTTCGAGCGGCCGGGTCAAACAGCCGGCGATGTTCAAGAATGGCGTAGCGATCGGTCATGCCGGCAACGTAATCGGCGACGGTACGCGCGCGGCCCGCGTCGCCCTCCTGTGCCTCTGCATCCGCCGCTGCATCGCGGTGTTCGTCTGGCAACAGGCGGATATCGCTCATCAGTGCCTCAAACAATTCCTTCAGCACGCGGCGAGCCTTGGTGGTCATGCGCAGCACCTTGTAATGCTGGTACACGTGTTCGCGCAGGAATTTCTTGAGGCCGGTGTGCGCGTGGAAAACCTCTTCGCTCATCATGATGAGGGGTTCGCTGCTCTCGCGCACGGCGTCAATGTCCGCAGGCGCGAGCTCACCGAGGTGGGCGCGGCTGGTGCGCACCACATCGCCCACCAGGTGCCCGATCATGCGCCGGATGGTCTCGTGCGTGGTGCGGCGGATGTCGAGGCCCGGATACTTGCCACGCACCTCGGCTAACATTGGTGCGATCAGCGGCGCATCGTCGAGATCGTCGAGTGTCAGGAGCCCGGCGCGCAGGCCATCATCGACGTCATGGTTGTTATACGCAATCGCGTCGGCAAGATTCGCGAGCTGCGCTTCGAGGCCAGGCTGGCGCCGCTCGATGAAGCGCACGCCCAGGTCGCCGAGCTTGCGCGCGTTATTCACGGAACAATGCTTGAGGATGCCTTCACGGGTTTCGAAGGTCAGGTTCAAGCCCGGAAAATCCGCATAACGTTCTTCGAGCTCATCGACCACACGCAGCGACTGCAGGTTGTGCTCAAACCCGCCAAAATTTCGCATGCAGTCGTTCAGCGCATCCTGGCCGGCGTGACCAAAGGGTGTGTGGCCGAGATCGTGCGCGAGGCAAATGGCTTCTGTCAGCGGCTCGTTGAGCTGCAGTGCCAGCGCGATCGAGCGGCCGATCTGCGCCACCTCCATCGAATGAGTCAGGCGGGTTCGATACAAGTCGCCTTCGTGATTGACGAACACCTGGGTCTTGTAGACCAGGCGCCGGAACGCGTTGGAATGCACGATGCGGTCCCGGTCGCGCTGATATTCGCTGCGCAGCGCCGGCGAGGGTTCCGGATAGCGGCGGCCGCGCGAAGCATCGTCCTGTGCGGCGTAGGGCGCAAGGTCGTTGGCTCTGCGCGCGCTCACGCGAAATGCTCCGCCAGCGCCTGTTCGACCGCCGCGCCGTCGAATTCCGCTGTCACCACGCACTCGCCAATACGGCGTGGCAACACGAGCCGGAGTTTGCCGGCCTGCACTTTCTTGTCGATGCGCATCAACGCTGCGACCGTGGTGCGCGGCACGTCGGGCGCGCGCAACGGCAGGCCAGCGGCTGCTAACAATGCGTGGATGCGCTGGCGGTCCTCCCGGGCGAGCCAGCCCTGTTTCTCGGCTGCGGTGGCGGCCGTCGCCATGCCCGCTGCCACGGCTTCGCCGTGCAACCAGCCCTGGTACCCGGTCGCGGCCTCGATCGCATGCCCGAAAGTGTGGCCGAAATTGAGCAGCGCCCGCTCGCCCTGCTCACGCTCGTCCCGCGACACGATCGCGGCCTTGGTGGCGCAGGAGACGCGGATGGCTTGCGCGAGTGCGTCAGGGTCGCGCTTCAGCAGGGCAGGCATGCTGGCTTCGAGCCAGGCGAAGAAGCCGGCATCAGCGATGACGCCGTACTTGATGACCTCGGCAAGGCCGGCGCGCAACTCACGATCGGGCAGGGTGCCGAGCGTGTCGGTGTCGATCAGCACGGCGCGCGGCTGGTGAAAAGCGCCAATGAGATTCTTGCCACCCGGATGATTGACGCCGGTCTTGCCGCCGACCGAGGAGTCGACCTGGGCCAGCAAAGTGGTTGGCAGCTGGACGAAATCGATGCCGCGCTGATAGCAGGCCGCGGCAAAACCCGCCAGGTCGCCGACCACGCCGCCGCCCAGCGCCAGGATGCAGGCATCGCGGGAGAACCGGTTGGCAACCAGGGTATCTAACAAACGGGAAACGTTGGCCAGCGTCTTGTGCTGTTCGCCATCCGGCAGCAGCGCCTCGACGATCTGGCGGTCGGGCAGGGCCTGGGCGACGCGCGCCGCGTACAGCGGCGCAACGACCACATTGCTGACCAGCAGGATCTGACGCGCAGCGGTTGCCGCCGCTAATGCTTCGGCATGGGCCAGGATCCCGCGTCCGATGGTTATCGTGTAGGACCGGGAACCGAGATCAACCCTCAGACTTTGCACCACACTCATCGCCGCCCCAGAAAATCCGCCGCGAGTATAAGGTTAAGCCCCGGCAAGTTCGCGCATTATCTGCTCTGCAACGCTGCGCACATGGCGGCGATCGGTCGACACCACGATATGCGCAGTCTGTTCGTACAAGGGCGCACGCACGGCCATGAGCGCGGCCAGACGCTCGGACACGTCATCTGCGCCGTGCAGCATCGGGCGATGCTGACCCTCGCGTACACGCAGCGCCTGCTGCTGCACCGAGGTCTGCAGATAGACGACGAAGCCGCGCTCGCGCAGTAAAGCGCAGGATTCTGGCGCCAGGATCGCGCCACCGCCGGTCGACAGCACGATGCGCGGCCGCTGGGTCAGCTCCGCGATCACGTCGCGTTCACGCGCCCGGAAACCGGCCTCGCCTTCCTTGTCGAAAATCATCGGAATGTCGACCCCGGTACGGCGCTCGATCTCATGGTCGCTGTCGAGGAATTCAAACTGGCAGAGTTTGGCGAGCGCCTTGCCCACGGCGGTCTTGCCCGAGCCCATCGGACCGATCAGAAAAATGCTGCGTGGCTCGGGCGGCGTCATGCGCCGCTAGATTAGCACCGCAAACAAAACGGCCGCCCAGAGGCGGCCGCTATATTGATCCTGGATCCTCGAGATCAGGTGGGATCGGTGCAGAGAGCTGCGATGCCAGCCGGGCTTTCCATTCCCGGGGGGGCGACCTTCGGATCGTTGAAATCGGTCGCCGTACCGTCGAGGGTGAAATCAACGGAACGCGCAAACTCGGTGCCCTGCACCGTCGTGCGTGCTTCGAGGCGCACCCGCAAGTAATAGGCCCACTCCTGCGGATAGATGACATTGACCTGCGCCGAACCATCGGCACCCGTCGTCACAGTACGGTCTACAGAAGCGACGTTACCGACAGTCAACCGGCCGTTGCCATTGAAATCCTCACCCGGATCAAGCACGCCGTTGCGGTTGGCGTCTTCGTCGGTGCAGGTGGCAGTCACGGTTGTGGTCCAACCTGTAGCAGTCG
Source organism: Gammaproteobacteria bacterium (assembly GCA_031414335.1). Classification (GTDB taxonomy): domain Bacteria; phylum Pseudomonadota; class Gammaproteobacteria; order Steroidobacterales; family Steroidobacteraceae; genus UBA964. Next base: position 83,235 of record JANNVI010000019.1, read on the forward strand.
GCGTACGGAAGCCTTTGTTATAGGTCAGCGACAGCATGGACATTGTCACTGCGACGCCCGGCACGGCGTTACCGTTCGAGTCCGTGACGATGACCGTATAGATACGACTGTACGCGGACCCGTTGTTAATTTCCGAAATCGTGTTGCCGGTACCCAGCGAGATGGACACCGCCAGGCGCCCCACGGTCAGCTGCACCGATTTGCTGATGGTCGTCGGGCCTTCCTGCACGCTCGCCGTGATGGTCACGGCATTGCTGCCGCTCGAGGAACTGGAGGCCCTGTAGACCACCTGCGCACGGCCCTGGCTGTCTGTGGTAGCCGAGCCTGCGGACAAGGTGCCGCCGGTGGTGTCCTGCAAGCCGAAATTCACCAGTTTGTTCTTGACCAGGTTGTTAGCTAAGTCGCGAACGGTTGCGGTGATGGTCGTGCTTTCGTTAGGTCCCAGTGAGAACGTGCCGGGTTGAACGTCGATTGCGGCAGCTGTCAGCGCCACAAACTCGACGGCCCGGGAGGTTGTCGCTGAACCCGACGCCGACAGTGCGTTGATAACACCGCCGCCGGCATTGGTTGACTGCACCGTCACGGAAACCTGGCCGCTCGCGTTGGTCACGCCAGAAGCGGTCGCATTGATTGCGCCGTTGAAGGTGCCGCGCGTGGCTGAGAAATTGACGGTCTGCCCCACAACCGCGCTGCCGTTGGACAACCAGGTTACGACGATGTTCTGCGGCGTACCGAGCGGGATCTCAAGACCATCGGCAGCCGGTGTCGTGATCTGGAACGAATCGGAGTTGACCGCGACGGCGATCGTGCGCGTCAGCCCCAGGCTGGTGATGGTCAGCGTTTCGGCGCCGGCCTGGGTGATGGTCAGCGCTGCGTTGGCGCGACCGTTGACGTCGGTCGTGAAGGTGTTAGACGACAGGGTATTGCCGCGGGCAGAGGTGACCGTGACCGTACGGCCGCTGATGCCCTTGCCGCCGGAGTTCAGCAGCGAAATCGCGTACGTAGAAGTCTGGCCCAGGACCAATGCGCTCGGGCCCGTTACGTTGAGCACCGTGCCGGTCACGTCGACCGTGATGTTGGCGCTGATGGTCGCCGCAGTCGCGGTGACTGTAATGGTGCGGTTGGTCGGATCGCCCGCACTGGCCAGGTCAGCGGTGGCGGTGCCTGTGACATCGGTCGTGCCGCGAGTGACGCTGATGCCGCCGGAGTTCGACGTGAAGCTCACCGGCACGCCGGAGATGAAACGATTGGAAGAGTCACGGACGAACGCAGTCACCGTCGTCGGGAAGGAACCATCCGAAGGTATGGTCGTTGTGGTGGCCTGCAAGGTCACCGTCGCGGGCGTCACTGTCGGCTGCGCCGGCGCAACGGTCACCGTCGTCTGGCCCTGAAAACCGCCTGCAGATGCCGTCACCGTGATGGTTCGTGACGACGGATCGCCCGCCGTGCCCAGCGTTGCAACCGCCGTAGTGGCGGTGCCGCCCGTTGTGCCCGTGGTAACGGTCAAAGCGCCGGAGCTGGCCGAGAACGTAACCGGAACGCCGGATATCAGGCGATTCTGCGCATCGCGCACGAACGCCGTGATGGTAGCAACCTCAGTGCCGTTGCTGAGTATGGTGGTCTTGTCGGTGGAAATTGCGACCGAGGCCACTGATACGACCGCGCCGCCGGGTGCGCCGGGAGCCTGAAACGCGTTGACGCTGCCACCTGAACCGCCGCAGGCAGCTAACAGATTGGAACCGACAACAACAAACCACAACGCAATCTTGCGCATGTTCACACCCGCGTTAGCGACCGCGAAAGCCGATATTGGCCTTCTCAATAGACATTTACGCCTTCCCGGAGGATTTTTGGCGTGACGAAGATCAACAATTCGTCCTTGTTATTTGTCTTATTGGTGGTTTTGAAGAGTCGACCCAGAACCGGAATGTCACCGAGATACGGCACCTTGTTATCCGTGACGCGCTTCTCGGTTTCGAAGATGCCGCCCAACACTACGGTCTGGCCGTCATTGACCAGAACCTGGGTCTTGATCTCGCGTGTGTCGATCGACGGCACGTTCACGCCGCCCGAAGCGACGACGACCTGGCCGACGCTGTCCTTCTTGACCACGAGATCCAGGATGATGCGGTTGTCCGGCGTGATCTGCGGCGTCACTGTCAGAGCCAGCACCGCCTTCTTGAAGCTGATGGTGCTGGCGCCGCTCGATGAAGCTTCCTGGTAGGGAATTTCGACGCCGGCTTCGATGTACGCCTCTTTCTGGTTCGAGGTGATGACGCGCGGCGAAGACACGATCTCGCCCTTGCCTTCGGCCTGCAGCGCCGACAATTCCAGATCGACGATGTAGTCCGAACCTAACAAGGTCATGGCAAGACGGCCGGCCGGATTCGAGACCGGCAGATTCACGTTATAGCGGCGCGGCGCGGTGGCGCCGGTCGGAACATCGATCGGATAGGGCGTGCCATTGGTGGCGTTCTGCAGGTTCGACAGCGCCGATGACAGGCCCGTGTCCGTGCCTTCCAGCGAACCGGAAATCAGCCCCACGCCATCTGCGCCGTTGCCTCGGATGCCGGTGTAACCGGCGCGCACGCCGAGTTCACGCTTGAAGTCATCGCTGACAATGACGATGCGTGATTCGATCAGCACCTGCCGCACCGGGATGTCAAGCTGGCTGACAAGACGGCGGATATCGGCGAGTTTGTCCGGCGTGTCCTGCAGCAGCAGCGTGTTGGTGCGTTCATCGACCGCGACGTTGCCGCGCCCGGACAACAGCGAGCCGCCCTGCGACTTGATCAGATCGGCGAGATCCTGCGCCTTGGCGTAGTTGACCTGCAGATACTCCGAACGCAGCGGCGCCAGTTCCTGAATATCCTTGCGGGCCGCCAAATCAGCTTTTTCGCGGGTTGCGAGTTCTTCAGACGGCGCCACGATGATTACGTTGTCATGCTCGCGTTTGTCGAGTCCTTTGGTCCGCAGCACGATGTCCAGCGCCTGATCCCAGGGCACGTTCTGCAAGCGCAGCGTAACGCTGCCGGTAACCGAATCGCTGACCACGATGTTCTGGCCGCTCGCGTCTGCTAACAGTTGCAGTACTGCGCGCGTCTCGATGTCCTGGAAATTGAGATTGAGTTTCTCACCCGTGTACTGGCGTTTTTCCTCGGCCTGGACCTGCGCCTTGCGGGCGGGCTGGACTTCGATGACATACTGATCGTCGGACTGATACGCCAACTGCTCGAAATCGCCGCTGGCATTGATCACCAGGCGCGTACCGTCGCTGACACGCACTGCATCGAAGCTCGACACGGGCGTGGCAAAATCCATAGCGTCATAGCGACGCGCGAGGCGCGCCGGCAGGTCGGCGCCGGCAAAATCAACGACAATCTGGTTGCCCTGCGGGCGCAAATTGATCGGCGTGCGCGGATCCGTCAGGCTGACAATGATGCGGCCAGTGCCGTCACCGCCGCGCCGGAAATCGATGCTCTTGATCGCACGCCCGGGCGCACCGCTCGCTGCAGGCGCGGTGCTGGCGCTGCGGCGTTCGGCGCCGGCTGGCGCTGCGGCCTTGCCGCCGGTCACAGCCTGCTGGGCGACAGCTGCGCCCACCATGACCACGATGTTGTTGCCTTCAACACGAGTCTGGTACGGCATCAGGCGATCGAGGTTTAAGACCAGCCGGGTACGGCCGGCCGCTTCGGCAGCAACAATTGAATCCACGCCGCTGGCGCGCACGTCGATGCGACGTGACGGCAACGCGAGCGCCGTGCCGGGCAGATCGAGGGAGATACGGGCCGGATTATCGATGGTAAAGGACAGCGGTTGCGGTGCCGGGCTCGACATACGCAGGGTTACCTGCAACTGCTGACCGGGCAGGGTTTGCACGTCCACCGCTTCCAGTTTGTTGGCAGCGTCGGCCGCCGATGCCACTGGCATGGCGAATCCCAGCGCGAGCGGCGCAAGTGCCAACAGCGACCAGCGCCGCAGCAGTTTGATGAATACGTTGGTTGTCATTTTGTTTGCTCTCCCGATCCCGCTGCTCTATTCCGACAACGCCAGGGCGGCGGGCCGTTCCATATAGCCGCCCAGTCCGTCCGGCACAATTTCCGTCAGCGAGATTTTCGACGCTGTTACGTCGGCAACCTTACCGTCACTCTGGCCCATGTAATTTCCTGGAAGCACCCGGTAGACGAGTCCTTCCTTTACCTTGACGAGACCAAATAGTCTGCCGCTGATGGCGAGCGTGCCCACCATCCGCAACTGATCGAGCGAATACTGCTCGAGAATTTCCCGATTGCGCTTCGAATCCGGCCGCAGTGACGGCGCGCCGTTAGCACCGCCGAGGCCTCCGGGCAGTCCCGGCAGAAACGGCGAACGCAGCGTTTGCGCACTGTAAGTGAAAGCTTCGTAGGGCCGCACATCAGGGAGCGAGGCAACGTTGCCGCCCGGCTCACGACGTGTAGCCTCGATAAATTGCCGCAGGTCGGCGTCGCGATTTTCGCAACCCGCCAGCAGGGACAAGCAGCCAGCGGCAATCGCTGTTAGCGCCCGCTTCATCCTTTGGGTCCTCCAGGAGTCTTGGCCTTGGCCTTGGCCTCTTCAGCCTCGGTAAGCTCTTCCTCGTCGAGATAGCGATAGGTACGCGCCGTGACTTCCAGCGTCAGCTGGTCGAACGCGGTCGCGACTTCGGGCTTAATCTCAATGTCGTGCAGAGTCACGATGCGCGGCAGCGCGGCGATGCCGCTGACAAATTCGCCGAACTCGTGGTAACTGCCGGTCAGGCGGATCTTGATCGGTAACTCGGCATAGAAATCTTTTTTCACGATCGGCAGCGGCTGGAAAAGTTTCTCCTCGAGGCCCGCTGCGAGACCAGTCTGCGAGATATCCACCAGCAGGTTGGGCACCTCGGTCTTGCCGGGCAGCTGACGCAGCAGGGCGCCGAACGACCGCTCGATATCTTTCAACTGCTGTTCGTAGACCGACAGGTTGACGGCCTTCTGGTGCTTGGTCCGAAACTCTTCGCGCAGGCGGCGCTCTTCGGTTTGCTGCGTTTCGAGTTCAGGTTTTCGTTCGTTCCATACCAGCGTATAGAAAAGTGCGCCGGTCAGGACCGCGAAAAACGCGGCAGCGGCGCCAACCCGAATGGGTAACGGCCAGCGGCCCGGTTCCTTGGGATCAAGTGATCGTAATTCGTCAAGAAAGCTCACGGCGACCCTCCCGCGCCACCAAAGCGCATGCGGCCTTTCTTGGCGGCTTTCTCATCGTCTTCACCCGCGGTCACGACCTGGTCCGCGTACAGCGTAAAGCTGGAACCTAACGGCTGGTTGGGCTTGGTTTCGACGATATCAAGTTCGGGTTTGCGCAGGAACTGGCTGCTATCGATGTTGCGCATGAACGCCGACACGCGCGTGCTCGACTGCGCGACACCGTCGATCTTGAGCCTGGGGCCGGTCTGCTTGATGCTGGTCAGGTAGGTGCCATCAGGAATCGTGCGCACCAGCTCGTCGAAAAGGTGAACGATCTCTGGCCGGGCGCGCTGCAGCTTTTCGATCACCTGCATGCGCGAGACAAACTTGTTTTTCTGCTCTTCCAGGCTGTTGATCTTTTCGATCTGCCGGTCCAGCTGCGCGATCGCATCTTTCAGAGACGCGTTGCGGGCTTCCTGGGAATCGATCAACGAACCAAAAAACAGATACCCGCCGAACGTCGTGATCAGCGCGGCGACCGCCGCGCCACCTAACGAAACCAGGAACGCGAGCTTGCGCTCGTTGCGTTGCGCCTCGCGCCAAGGCAGTAGGTTTATGCGTGGCATGGCGGCGCCTCAGCTGTCAAAACTGCGCAGCGCAAGGCCGCAGGCGATGAGTAACGCGGTGGCATCCTTGTTGACCGCCTGCGCTCGCGCGCGCGACGACAGCGTCATCTGTCCGAGCGGATCACCTTGCTCGGCGGCGATGCCGACGCGGCTCGAAATTACATCAGCGACGCCTGCGATGTTGGCGCAGCCGCCGCATACCAGGATCTTCTCGGGCTGCTCACGGCCGGAACCGGAAGCGAGATAGAACTGCAGTGAACGGCTGACCTGCTGCGTCATGTCGTCGATAAACGGGTCCAGCACTTCGGCCTGGTAGTTGCCGGGCAAGCCGCCTTCTTTCTTGGCGCGGCCGGCTTCTTCCATGGACAGGCCATAGGTGCGCATGATTTCTTCTGTTAGCTGCTGGCCGCCAAACGGAAAGTCGCGCGTGTAAACCACCTTCAGGCTGCGCAGCACGCTGAATGTGGTGCTGCTCGCGCCGAAATCGACCACGGCGATGGTGCGATCGATGCCGCCATCGGGCATCTGATGGGTCATCAGGCGGCAGGCGTTCTCGAGCGCGAAAGCTTCGACATCGACAATCTTGGCTGTCAGGCCACCGGCACGAACGGCGTTCTGCCGCTGTTCCACGTTTTCGGTGCGCGTCGCGACTAACAGGACATCGTTGCTTTCCGGGTCTTTTTCGCTGGGCCCCAGCACTTCGAAGTCGTAACTGACTTCATCCATTGGAAAGGGTATGTATTGATCTGCCTGCGTCTCGACCTGCCCTTCAAGATCGCCAGCACGCAGATTCCGGGGCATTTGGATGACTTTGGTGATCGCCGCATCGCCGGAAATCGCGATGGCGACATCCTTGCTCTTGGCGCCAGCTTTCTTGACTGCGCGCCGTATCGCTTCACCGACGGCTTCAGCGTCGGCGATATTTTTTTCGTTCATGGAATTGGCCGGCGTCGGCTCAGCCGCGTACGACTCGACGCGGAATTGCTTACCGGACCAGGTCAACTCAATCAGCTTGATGGAGGACGTCGTTATGTCCAATCCAATCAACTGACGATATTTTCGGCTGAAAAGGAACACCAAATTAGTCCATATTTCAGATAGTTACGAGGCCAAGCCGCCACATTACTGTAAACTAGCGCCAACTATATACAGCACTAAGTCAAATTGCACGTCGTAAGCCAGTGGCCGTGGGGTGGAGGGGTTACGGCGCTGGGGATGACGCTGCGGCCAGGAAACCGCACCGGCAACCCCGCTGTCGTAGGTCCATCGACCCTTAGACCGGAGGCTTTGCGTCCCTGTCTTTCAACAGGTTTGCAGCGGGTACTATGCATAGCGGCGGAACACTCCGCAAGAAGACTGGATCGACAAGGGCATAAAAATGTCGCGAAATTTGCTGCGAGTGTTTATGGCTGTGATAGGGCTCACATTCGGGGCCGCCTACGCAGTCGCCTGTGTTTTCGTCTACCTCCAGCCCACCCTGCCGACCACCGAAGCCATGCGCAACACCGAAATGCAGGTGCCCTTGCGCATTTATTCCCGCAGCGGCCAGTTGATGGCGCAAATCGGCGAGCAGCGGCGCATTCCCGTGCAAATCGAGCAGATTCCGCTGCGCGTGCGCCAGGCGTTCATCGCCGCTGAGGACGATCGATTCTACGAACACCACGGCTTCGACTACGCCGGCGTGCTGCGCTCCGCGGTCAACAATATTTTTTCCAACAGCCTGCAGGGCGGCAGCACGATCTCGATGCAGACGGCGCGCAGCATGTTTCTGACACAGCGGCGCGACCTGCGCCGCAAGCTGCAGGAACTGTTTGTCACCTACCGGCTGGAGCGCGAATTCAGCAAAGACGAGATCCTCAAGCTCTATTTGAACGTCATTTACTTCGGTCATCGTTCCTACGGCATCGCCGCAGCTGCGGAAACCTATTTCGGCAAGACGCTGGATCAGCTGACGCTGGCGGAAACCGCGACGCTCGCGCGCGTGCCGCAGTCGCCATCGCGGATCAATCCGATTACGGCGCCGGAGGAAATGGTGGGCCGGCGCGGCTACGTGTTGCGGCGCATGCGCGAGCTCAAGTTCATTGCGCCTGAGGAGGCGGAAGCCGCTGCCAAAGTAACCGTCAAAGCGCGTATCCACTCGCCCAGCTTCGAAATCGAAGCGCCGTATATCGTCGAGATGGTGCGGCTCGATGTGATCCGCCGCTTTGGTCCGGAAGCGCCGAACCAAGGCTACAAGGTGTTTACCACCGTCGACACGCGGCTGCAGGCGGCGGCGAATCGCGCTGTCAGGCTTGGCCTGATCGAATACGACCGGCGTCATGGCTGGCGTGGCGCCCAGAATCGGGTCGAATTGCAGGCCGCGGATGGCGAAACGGAACTCGCCGGCTACGTCGATGAGTATCCGTTGTTAGGTGGCCTGACGCCGACAGTGATCACCGAAGTTGCCGCCAGGTCCGCGCGCGGCTACGCACGTGGTGCCGGCTTCGTGCGCCTCGACTGGGACGCGCTGTCCTGGGCGCGGCGCAAGATCAGCGATGATGAAATGGGCCCCGAGCCCAAATTGGCGGCGGAGGTACTGGCGCGCGGCGACATCGTCTACGTGTTGGCTGGCGCCAGTGGCGTCGCGCAGCTGGCGCAGATTCCGGAGGCCGAATCGGCGCTGGTAGCGCTCAATCCTGATGACGGCGCGCTCGCTGCACTGGTCGGTGGCTTCGACTACTTCGAAAGCGGCCGCGGTAAATTCAATCGTGCCACCCAGGCCAAGCGCCAGCCAGGCTCGGCGTTCAAGCCCTTCCTGTATTCAGCCGCGCTGGAAAATGGCTTTACTGCCGCCTCCGTGGTCATGGACGCGCCAGTCATCGTCGACGATGCCGGCATGGAAGACGCCTGGCGCCCGGAGAACTCCAGCGGCAAGTTCTACGGCCCCACGCGCCTGCGCGAAGCGCTGGTCAACTCGCGCAACCTGGTCTCGATACGAGTATTGCAGGCCATGGGCGTGCGCGCCGCCATCGAGTACGCCCAGCGCTTTGGATTCCGCCGCGACCAGCTGCCGAACAACCTGACGCTGGCGCTGGGCACGATGCCGGCGACACCGCTGGAGGTGGCGACCGGTTTCGCGGTGTTTGCCAACGGCGGTTTTTCGGTCCAGCCGTATTTCATCGATCGCGTGATTGCACCGGATGGCGCCACGGTGTACGAGGCCAAGCCGAAGGTTGCCTGTGAAGCCTGCGAAAACGGCGGCTCGACCGTGACGCAGGGTGCCGGCGACGTCGCCACCTCTCTGCGCAACCGCTCGCTGTCATTCAACCCCGCGGGTCTCGTGCCACCCGAGCAGGTCGCGCCACGCGCGATATCCGCAGCTAACAACTGGCTGATGAACAGCATGATGCAGGATGTCATCACGCGCGGCACGGGGCGGCGTGCGCTGGCCCTGGGCCGCGGCGATCTCGCCGGCAAGACCGGCACCACGAACGGTGCCAAGGACACCTGGTTCAATGGCTTCACGACCGGCCTGGTCGGCAGCGTCTGGGTGGGGTATGACCAGGAACGCTCGTTAGGACGCGGCGAGGAAGGCGCACGAACCGCCGTGCCGATCTGGGTGCATTTCATGCGCGAAGCCCTGCGCAACGTGCCGCAGCGTGTGCGGCCGATGCCGGAAGGCCTGGTGCAGGCGCGCATCAATCCGGAGACTGGCGCGCTCGCGGACGCCGACGACCCGAACGGCATTTTCGAGATCTTCATGGCGGATCACATGCCGACCGGCGGTATCCTTGGCAGCGGTGACATACCGCCCGATGAAATGGTTTTTGGTGACGGTGCTGCCAACCCGGCACCGGGCACGCCGCGCACGCCGCGCACGCCAGGGGACAAGCCCGCCGAACCGCTGTTCTAACCGAGTCGTCGCCCATGCCTAACAAGAAACTGCCGCCGCGCGCGGAGAACCTGCGCCGCGCCATCGCCCAGGAGGCCGCGCGGGTGATGGCCGAGCATGGTATCCGCGATTTCCTGTTCGCCAAGCGCAAGGCCGCTGAACGCTTCGGCGTCACCGACGGCGGCGTGCTGCCGCGCAACGTCGAGATCGAGGAAGCACTGGCGCAGTACCAACGCCTGTTCGAGGGCGCGAACCACGATCAATCGCTGCTGGCACAACGACTCACAGCGATGGAAGTCATGGAGTACCTGTCGGATTTTCAGCCGCGCCTGGTCGGGCCAGTTCTTTCCGGTACTGCCACCGAGCACGCGCACGTGCTGTTACACGTATTTGCCGATCGCGCCGAGAGCGTGGCGTTCAAGCTCATGGATAACGGCGTACCGTTCGAGACCGGCGAACGCCGCGTCAAGATGAATGCCGAGCGCGTGCTGACACAGCCCTGTTTCAGCCTGGAAATGAACGACCAGGAAATCGATGTGGTGGTTTTTCCGCTGGACGGGATCCGCCAGGCGCCGGCCTCGCCGGTCGATGGCAAGCCGATGCGGCGCGCCGACCTTGCGGAACTGCGCGCCCTGGTCGCGAGCAACTGACGGCTAGGCGCGCTTTTCGATGTTGACGTATTCGCGCTGCGCCGGGCCGGTGTACAGCTGGCGCGGACGGCCGATCTTCATCGCCGGGTCGGCGATCATTTCCTGCCAGTGCGACACCCAGCCCGCGGTGCGCGCGATCGCGAACATGACGGTAAACATCGAGCGCGGAATTCCCAGCGCGCTGTAGATGATGCCCGAATAAAAATCGACGTTGGGGTACAGCTTGCGCGACACGAAGTACTCGTCGCTGAGCGCGATCTCTTCCAGGCGCTGCGCAAGGTCAAATAGCGGGTTGTCGCTCTTGCCCATGCGCTTGAGGATCTTGTGGCACATCTCGCGGATGATCTTGGCGCGCGGATCGAAATTCTTGTACACACGATGCCCGAAGCCCATCAGGCGCACATTGCTGTTCTTGTCCTTGACCTTGGTGATGAACGCTGGAATGTTGTCGGCGTTGCCGATGCCTTCCAGCATTTGCAGCACCGCCTCGTTAGCACCGCCATGCGCCGGACCCCAGAGGGCCGACACGCCCGCGGAAATGGCGGAATAAGGATTGGTGCCGGTCGAGCCCGCCAGGCGCACGGTCGAGGTGCTGGCGTTCTGTTCGTGATCGGCGTGCAGGATCAACAGCAGGTCCAGCGCCTCGGCAGCCAGCGGATCAACACTGTAATTCTCGCAGGGCACGCTGAAGAACATGTGCGGCATGTTGGCGCAGTAGTCGAGATCGTTGCGTGGGTATACAAACGGCTGGCCTAACGAATGCTTGTACGCCGCGGCGGAGATGGTCGGAATCTTGGCGATGATACGGTGCGCGAAGATCTCGCGGTGCCGCGGGTTATGGATGTCGGTGGTGTCATGGTAGAACGCGGACATTGACGCGACGATGCCACTGACCATCGCCATCGGGTGCGCATCGTGCTGAAAGCCGTGGAACATGCGCAGCAGCGATTCATTCACCATCGTGTGGCGCGAGATGCTGGTCTTGAAGGATTCCAGCTGCGTTTTGTTAGGCAGCTCGCCGTTCAGCAGCAGGTAGGCGACTTCGAGGAAGGTGCTTTTCCCGGCCAGCTGTTCGATCGGGTAGCCACGATGCAGCAGCACGCCGTTATCACCGTCGATGTAGGTGATCTTGCTGTCGCAGGCGGCGGTCGCCATGAAACCGGGGTCGTAGGTGAATACGCCGTGGTCCTTGCCAAGCGCTGCGATGTCCACGACATCGGGGCCGATGGTTCCGGATCGCACTGGCAGAGTGGATTTCTTGCCGGTAGCGGTGTTGGTAATCTCGAACGAATTCTTGGGCATAGCGGCAACTTTCGGCGAAACAGCAAAGCGGTTACACGAGCCTGTCACGGCGCGCGCGTGGAATCAAGAAACGACGTATCGCTTCACTGCACCGTGCACCGGGAACTGTATCGGGCGCTATTCGACAACCTTGAATAGCTGGCCCGGCTTGGGATTGCCGCCCGGATAGACGCCGTTGATCAACTCCAGCTCTTCGCGCTTGTAGCGCTCGACCGGCATGGCGTCCGCATAACTCGACAACTGCGTGCCATCCCTGGCTTTCTCGATCTTGATGCGGAAAGGCTCCGCCAGTGGGAACTCGGAGGGCTTCAGGCCGCGCAAGGTCTGTGCAACGCTCTGAATCAAGCCGTCGACCTCCGGCACGCCGTTGCGCGAGGCCTTACTGGAGCCGTAGAAAATGAAGAAACCATCGCCGCGCTCGATTGCTACGAATCGCATCGGCCCAACGCCCTGGTCAATTGGCGAGCCATTACGGCTCAGCATCGTATAGCCCTTCATGCCATTGGACTCGAACGCGTCGCCACCGCCCGTAAACGACAACCCCTGCGCGAAGGCCAGCAGTGCCTCGCGCGGCATCATCGGCTTCTTGGGATCTTTGGGTACCAGTTCCATGATCAGGAACGCATCTTTGGAGGGCGTATACGCGACCACCTTGTCGGGGCGATTCTCTACCGTCCATGCTCTGGGAAAGGCGAGCGTGATACCGAGTTGCTCGTGATACATGCGATTTTCGCGCAGCACCCCCTGGGCTTTGCTCGAGCCGTAGGCGATGCCCTCGATCCTGCGCAGATACTCATCGCGGCGATCAACCCCACCGCTGTCCGGGCCGCTGCCAGCGCGAGCGGCGCCCTTGGCGGCCTGGATCGCACGCGCGTCCGGCGCCGGGTGGGTGGACAACAGGCCATGGTAGATCTGCGGCTCGCGCCCTTCGGCGCGCGCCCGTTCCAGCTCGAAGCGCTCGCCATCCTTGAACATCTTGAACACATCGCCCATGGATTCCGCCCGATAGCCCGCACGGGTGAAATAGGCGAGCCCGAGGCGGTCAGCTTCCATTTCCTGCGAGCGGCCATAACCGCGAAACCCGGCCATGGCGCCCAGGTTCGCGAGGTCCGAAACCGCCTGGCTGCCCGTGGCCACGGCCGCTCCGGCGGCCAGCACCTGCGCAAGGATGCCGGCGGTCTGCTGTTTCTGAGGGTGCCGCGCGGTGACATGACCGATCTCATGACCTAACACCGCGGCCAGTTCGGCTTCACTGTTGAGGCTGACTAACAGGCCGCGATTGACGTACACCCGGCAGCAGCCCGTGGTGAAGGCGTTGATGCCTTCTTCGTCCAATACATAGAATTTGAAATCGGCGCCGGGCAGGTCACTGACCGCCGACACCCGCCGGCCAACTTCGTTGACGTAGTCCTGGATGGACTGATCGTCGTAGAGCCCGATCGCCTTGATGATCTGTTCGTGGTTACGCTTGACCGAGGACGGTTCTTTGGCGGTTTTCGGGGCGGTTTTCGGGGCGGGTTTTGGATCAGCCGCGACCGCACTGAAGGCCAGCGCGCAGCCCAGTACCGCAGCCAGCGCGCTGCGGCGGAACAATCGCCAATCCATGCGGTTCATGGCACTCCCTGACATCCAAAGCCGTTGGGACTTGGAGAGTAGCAGCAAGGCTGAAGTTCCGGCAGCGTGCCGGAGCGCAGTTAACGCGCGGCGGCGGCCGCGTACTTCTTGCGGAACTTGTCGACGCGGCCCGCCGTGTCGACCATCTTCTGCTTGCCCGTATAGAAAGGGTGGCAGGCAGAGCAGACTTCGACGCTCAGATCCTGGCCCAGGGTCGACCGGGTTTCAAAAGTGTTGCTGCAGGAGCAGGTGACTTTGATGACCTTGTAATCAGGATGGCCAGAGGTTTTCATGGAAGTGCCGGGTTGGGTTCGTCTGAAGGGGCGCGAAGTCTAGCGATGCAGCCGCCCAGGCTCAAGGGGCAAAGGCCCGGGCTATCCACATTTTCTGTGGATAACTCTGTGAGTAAGGGCGCAACCTAACTGAAATATCCGCAGCGAGACTGCATTTCTGTATTTGTGAGCACAATTTGACCAGGCCTGTTAATCTTTATAAATCAACAGCTTGCAGAGGCTTCATGCCCTAACGCGGGCATTGTTGAACGTAATGCACTCATTTGCACGCCCCTGTACCCGTCTGTGCATAAGGCATTGTTAGCTCGGCCGGCTGGAGCCGCTCCAGATCGCTCGTAAGCCCTTGTTGGGCCACATGATTTCCGGCCGCTGGCGCCAGGCAAGCCGCGCCAGGCGACTAACAGAGCCGCATCAGCCACGCGCCGCGGGCAGGAAACCGACCAGGGCATCGTTCAGAAAATCGAAGCCCCGGGCGGTTGCGCAGTGCCGATCATCGGGCGTCGACATCAGCAGGCCCGCCGCTACCCCACGCTGCCAGGCGGCCGCGACCGCTGCCCAATCGAGTCCGGTGCGGCTGCAGAACTCCGCGGTGCTGAATCCACCTAACAAACGCAGCCCGTTCAACATGAACTCGAAGGGTATTTGCGGCGTAGCGACGGCGCTGACCGTCAGCGCCTCGACTGCGGTGCTCATATAGCGTCGCGGTTCACGGGTCTGCTGCGTGCGCAGGATCCCCGCGTCTGTGGTCAGCTTGCCGTGCGCACCCGCGCCGGCACCCAGATAGTCGCCGAACAGCCAGTAGTTCAGATTGTGGCGGCAGCGGCGGCCGTCGCGCGCATAGGCGGACACTTCATAGCGGCTGAAGCCTTCACTGGCTAACAAAGCCTGGCACTCCTGCAGCATGGTCGCGCTGTCGTCATCGTCGGGCAGCGCCGGCGGATCCGCGGCAAAGGGCGTGCCGGGCTCCATCGTCAGCTGGTAGTGGGAAACATGCGCCGGCCGCAGCGCCAGGGCCGCGGCGATATCGGCAACAGCCGCCGCGATGTCTTGTTCCGGCAGGCCGTACATCAGGTCGAGATTGAAATTGCCCAGCCCGGCCGCATGCAGCTCCTCGGCCGCGCGGCAGGCATCGGCGGCCGAATGAATGCGCCCCAATCGCTTCAGCTTCGCATCGTCGAAACTCTGCACGCCCAGCGACACGCGGTTGATGCCCGCCTCGCGATACGCCTGGAAGCGGCCGCGTTCCAGCGTGCCCGGGTTCGCCTCCATCGTGACTTCAGCGTTCTCGACCAGCCGGAAATTGGCGCGCAGGAAATCCATGACCCGGGCCATGGCGTCCGGGGAAAAGAGACTGGGCGTTCCGCCACCCATGAAAACGCTCACGACCGGCCGCGCGACGGCGAAACGCTCGCGTTGCGCCGCGAGGTCGGCCAGCAGGCTGTCCACATAGCGTTGCTCCGGCAACTGCGCTTCCTTGTTAGCAAAGGAATTGAAATCGCAGTACGGGCACTTGCTCACGCACCATGGAAAATGCAGGTAAACCGCCAGCGGAATGTCCTGCGGATTCACTTGAGACCCGCAGCGAGCAAGGCGCGCAAAGCCTGGCCGCGGTGACTGCGGGCGTTCTTGACTTCGGCCGGCAACTCGGCGGCCGTCAATCCGCTCGCGAGGTCGACGAACACCGGGTCGTAACCGAAGCCGCCACTGCCGCGCGGCGCGGCCGCGATGTAGCCTTCCCAGGCGCCATGCGCCAGCTGCGGCGCGGGATCGTCTGCCGACCGCACCAGGGCGATGGCACAGCGAAAGCGCGCGCGCGTGCTGTCCGGACCAAAGGCGGCGTGACGTGCGTGCAATTCTGCTAACAGCTTCGCGATATTCGCCGCATCATCGCCGTGCCCGCCGGCATAGCGCGCCGAGTGCACGCCGGGTGCGCCATCGAGTGCGTCGACTTCCAGGCCGGAGTCATCCGCCATCGCGGGCAGCCCGCTGCTGGACGATGCATGGCGCGCCTTGAGGATGGCGTTTGCGGAAAAAGTCGCGCCGGTTTCCTCAGGCGGCTCTATGCCAAGCTGCGACTGCGGCGCGAACTCGATACCTAACGGCGCGAGCAATTCGGTAAATTCCCGAAGTTTGCCGCGATTGCCGCTCGCCAGCACTACACGCATGCCGGGCCGCCGCGTCTACGCTTCCTGCAGGGACATGTTCTGCAGCGCAAACAATTCGCCGATCGCGCTCGCGCCGATGTTCAGCATCTGGTCGAGTTCATGGCGGCGAAATGCATGGCCTTCGGCCGTGCCCTGCAACTCGATGAAGCCGCCGCCATTATTCATGACGACATTCATATCGGTCTCGGCCTGCGAGTCCTCGCTGTAGTCGAGATCCACCATTGGCACGCCGGCAATGATTCCGACCGATACCGCGGCGACCTGGCCGTGCAGGGGCGAGGCCGCGAGCCGGCCGGCCTTGATGGCACCCTGGCAGGCGTCCGCCAGCGCGATGTAGCTGCCGGTGATTGCGGCGGTGCGCGTGCCGCCATCCGCCTGCAGCACGTCGCAATCCAGGACCACGGTGCGCTCACCGAGCGCGCGCATGTCGACGATGGCGCGCAGGCTGCGGCCGATGAGCCGCTGGATTTCCTGGGTACGGCCGCTTTGCTTGCCCCTGGCCGCCTCGCGATCGCTGCGCGTGTGGGTGGCGCGCGGCAGCATGCCATATTCGGCTGTTAGCCAGCCCTGCCCCTTGCCGCGCAGAAATCCGGGGACCCCTTCGGTAAGGCTCGCGGTGCACAGCACCCGCGTATCGCCAAACTCGACCAGCACCGATCCCTCGGCGTGCTTGGTCCACTGACGCATGAAACGAACCGGCCGCAGCGCGTCGTTGGCGCGGCCCTGGTGCCTGGTCGGCATAAGATCTCCCCGAGTTCTGTTAGCTTGCGCTTAACCAGCGCAGCGCAGCCGCGCTGGAATTGTCGCTGCCGGATCCGTTAGCCACGACGGCTTTTTCCAGCAGCTTTGCGAGATTATCACGGAGCGGGCGCCCGGCGGGTTCGAGACAGGCCAACAGGTCGCGCGGGGCAAGGCTGCCCCAGACGCCATCCGAGCACACCATCAGCGTGTCGCCGGCCTGCACGCGCCGGCCCGCGACAATGGTCATTTCCGGCAGCAGGGGCTCGCCGCCGAGACAACTTTCGACATAGTTGCGCATCGGGTGGGCCTGCGCCTGCTCAGCGTTGATGACGCCCTCGCGGATCAGGAACTCGACATGGCTGTGATCGCGGGTGCGCTCCAGCAACTCCCCGCCGCGGCAGTGGTAGACGCGACTGTCGCCAACGTGGGCCCAATACGCCATGTTTCCCTGCACCAGGCAGACGGCGCAGGTCGCGCGGGCTTTCTGGTCAAGCGCAACGCCGATGCCCAGCGCAACTACCGCCTCATGCGCTGCGCCGATCGTTAGGTGCAGAAACCCGAGCGGATCCAGCAGCGGCTGGCGGGTATGCCAGAATGTTTCCACGATCTGCCGGGTGGCGATTTCGGCGGCCTTGGCGCCATCCGCATGCCCCCCCATGCCGTCGACCACGACCAGCAACGCGCTGTCATCGGACACGGCGGCGGCGCAGCGATCCTGGTTTTCGTCACGGCCGCCTATGAGACTCAGTTCTGAATAATCGACGCGCAATTACGCTCCGGACGGGGTTTTGGACGATGCGATAAACTGACCGCGCCTTATAGCACCAGAAACGGCGCCTCTAGTATGGCGCGGTTGGCAGTTTTTACCAAAGTCACATGATCAACAGCATGACCGGTTTCGCGCGGCGCGATGCGAGCGGCCCCTGGGGCGAGCTCAGTTGCGAATTACGCAGCGTCAATCACCGCTTTCTGGAGGCGTCGTTCCGGCTGCCCGAGGAACTGCGCTCCATCGAGCCGGCGTTGCGTACGTTGTTAGCTCAGCAACTGCGGCGCGGCAAGGTGGATTGCAACCTGTACTGGCGTGCGCCGACCGGCGCCGCGAGTGTGCTGGAAATTGACGCCGATACGCTGCAGCGTCTGCTCGTGGCTGTCAGAGCGGTGACCAAGTCGGCCGGCCTGTCCTCGGATCGTGTCAATCCGCTCGACCTGTTGCGTTGGCCCGGAGTGGTGCGCGAAACCAAGACTGACGCAACCGAACTGCAGGCTGCCGCACAACAGCTGCTCGAGGCGACCACGCGCGACCTCGCGGACGCGCGCGCCCGCGAAGGCGCGCGGCTCGGCGAATTGCTGCTACAGCGCTGCGATGTGCTCAATCAGCTGACCGCGCAAGCGCGGGTGCGCCTGCCGGAAATCGCGGCGCGGGTGCGCAGCCGGCTGCAGGAGCGCGTTGCCGAGCTCGGCGCCAGCGTCGATCCGCAACGGCTCGAGCAGGAACTGGTGCTGCTGCTGCAGCGGCTGGATGTCGCCGAGGAACTCGACCGTCTCACCGGACACCTGGCCGAAATCCGCCGCATCATGACTGCGCCCGAAGCTGCGGGGCGTCGCCTGGATTTCCTGATGCAGGAACTGAATCGCGAAGCTAACACACTGGCATCCAAGTCCCAGGACCTCGATACCACGAGGATGTCCGTGGAGATGAAGGTCAACATCGAGCAGATGCGTGAGCAAGTCCAGAACATCGAGTAAGCCGGCAGGCACCGCATGAGCCGCCGCCCGCGTCTGTTTGTTGTCGCTGCGCCTTCGGGAGCCGGCAAGTCCACACTGGTCAATGCGCTGCTCGCGCGCGAGCCCCGGCTGCGCCTGTCGGTATCGCACACGACCCGGCCCATTCGGCCTAACGAACAGGATGGCCGGGAGTATTACTTCATTCCGGTGACCGGCTTTCAGGCATTGGCACAGCGCGGCATGTTTCTCGAACACGCCCAGGTGTTCGACAATTTCTACGGCACGTCGAAACAGCAGCTCGAGGACCAGCTGGCCGCCGGCTTTGACGTGATCCTCGAAATCGACTGGCAGGGCGCCCGCCAGGTGCGCGCTGCGATTCCGGACTGCGTCACCATCTTCATCCTGCCGCCGTCACGGGCGGCCCTGGAAACCCGCCTGCGCAACCGCAAGACCGACAGCGACGCGGTGATCGCGCGGCGCCTGGGCGATTCCGTGTCTGACATGAGCCATTGCCGGGAATTCGACTATATCGTCGTCAATGATGACTTTGAGCGGGCGGTCGGCGACCTGCAGATCATCCTGCGGGGCGGGGCAAAAGCGGGCGATTTGCGGGCCGCGAGGCCGGATCTCGCGCCTTTGTTGCGCGATCTCGTATAATGGTCGGCCCTACTAGGACCCCCCATATATGGCACGCGTAACGGTCGAAGATTGTCTGCAGAACGTCGATAACATTTTCAACCTGGTGCTGCTCGCGGCCCAGCGCGCGCGCCGCCTGGCCAATGGCGCAGAGCCCACCGTCCCCTGGGAAAACGACAAGTGCACCGTGGTCGCCCTGCGCGAAATCGCCGAAGGCAACATCACCCCGGAAATGCTGGCCGAACCAGAACCGGTACCCGAGCCGCCGCCGGCCATCGACCCGATGATCCTGGATAACGAGGGCGGCCTGCGCGCGCCGCAATTCGGCCTCGGAGACTAGGGACCGCAAGAACCCTAAGGCACTATGGATTACACGTCGACGCTGCTCGGTTTCCTGCCCGGCGGTCGGCGTACTCCGGGTCTCAAGGAATTACTCGTTCTCGTCGGCGCCTATCTGCCCGCGCCCGAGGTCGAACGCATTCGCGCAGCGGCCGAGTTTGGCGCTGACGCGCACAAGGGACAGAAGCGGCAAAGCGGCGAGCCTTTCATAGCGCATCCGGTGGCGGCGGCGGAAATCCTCGCCGAGCTGCATCTCGATCCGGACACCATCATCGCCGCCATCCTGCACGATGTCATAGAAGACACGCCGCTCGCCAAGGAAGACATCGCCGCGCGTTTTGGCGCCGGCGTGGCTGAGATCGTCGATGGCGTCACCAAGCTCGACCAGATCAAGTTCAAGAGCCGCGAAGAAGCCCAGGCCGAGTCGTTTCGCAAGATGGTGTTGGCCATGGCGCGCGACCTGCGCGTCATCCTGGTCAAGCTCGCCGATCGCACCCATAACATGCGCACCATCGGCTCGATGGCGCCGGCCAGGCGCCGCGCGATTGCGCGCGAGACGCTGGAGATCTACGCGCCGCTCGCCGAGCGGCTCGGTCTCTACACGGTCAAGCTCGAGCTTGAAGATCTTGGCTTCCAGGCGCTGTACCCGCAGCGCTACCGGGTGCTGGACCGGGCGCTGAAGCGCGCACGCGGCAACCAGAAGGAATTCCTCGGCAAGATCGCCGACCAGATGATCACCGCGCTGCGCAAGACCGGACTGCCTGGCAAGGTGCTGACGCGGGAAAAACATCTGTACAGCATCTACAGCAAGATGCTGCGCAAGAGCGCGGCCCTCGCTGAGATCGTCGATGTCTATGGCCTGCGGGTCATTGTCGGCGATGTCGATGCCTGCTATCGCGCGTTAGGTGTCGTGCACAGCGTGTTCCGGCCGATGCCGGGACGGTTCAAGGACTACATCGCCATCCCGCGCGTCAATGGCTACCAGTCGCTGCACACGACACTGTTCGGGCCTAACAGCCTGCCGATCGAGGTGCAGATTCGCACCGAGGAAATGCATCGCATTGCCGAAGCGGGCATCGCCGCGCACTGGAAGTACAAGTCTACGGACGCCTCCAGCCCGGTTACTGAGCACGAATACACGCGCGAGTGGCTGAGCACGCTGATGAAGATCCAGGAGGGCGGCACCTCGGAGGAATTCGTCGAGAGCGTCAAGGTCGACCTGTACCCGGACAAGGTCTATGTGTTCACGCCCAAGGGTGAAATCCTGCGCCTGCCGCGCGGCGCGACCTGCGTGGACTTCGCGTACGCAGTGCACACCGATGTCGGCAATCGCTGCGTCGCCGCCAAGGTCGATCGCCGCCTGTCGCCGCTGCGCACGGCGCTGCGCAACGGCCAGACAGTCGAGGTAGTCACCGCCAAGGGCGCGCTGCCCAACCCCGCGTGGATGAATTTTGTCGTGACTGCCAAGGCGCGATCCGCGATCCGCCAGTATCTCAAGGGCCTGCGCCGCTCCGAAGCCATGGAACTGGGTCAGCGACTGCTCAACCAGGCGCTGGACGAGTTCAAGATGAACCTGGCGAAGGTTGATGACAATGTCATGGCGGTGGCGCTGGGCGAACTCGGCTTCAGCAGCAAGGACGAATTATTCGAGAAGATAGGCCTTGGCGAGCGGCTCGCGCCGCTGATCGCGCGGCGGCTGCTGCCGCAGTCGCCGGCCGAGCAGGCTGCCGGTGTGGCGGCGCCGCTGGCCGTGGCCGGGACCGAAGGCCTGCTGGTCAGCTACGCACGCTGCTGTTTCCCGATCCCGGACGATCCGATCATCGCGTTCCTGTCGAGCGGCCGCGGCATCGTGATCCATCGCGAGAACTGCGCCAACGTCGAGGACTATCGCAAGCATCCGGAAAACTGGCTGTCGGTGAGCTGGGAGCCCGGGATCACGCGGCTCTTCAGTTCGCAGCTGCTGGTTTCGGTAGCTAACAAAATGGGCGTTCTGGCCGCCGTGGCTGCGGCGATCGCCGACGCGGAAACCAACATCGACCAGGTCGAGGTCGAAGAGCGCGACAGCGCAACGTCCGAGATAGTTTTCGAACTCAAGGTGCGGGATCGCCTGCAACTGGCCAAGATCCTGCGCGTGCTGCGCCGCATGCCTGAAGTCCTGCGCGTGGTGCGCACTATTCAACAACGGGATACCGACTAACTTTTCCAGGAGACGCGCATGAGCCGCCAGATTATCAGCACCCCTGACGCGCCCGGCGCCATCGGCACCTATTCGCAGGCGGTGCGCGTCGGCGACACCGTCTACATCTCGGGGCAGATCCCGCTCGATCCGGCGACCATGCAGATGGTTTCCGGCGACATCGACGTGGAAATTCGCCGCGTGTTCGATAATCTCAAGGCCATCGCCACTGCAGCGGGCGGCTCGCTGGCGCAAGCCGCGAAGGTCACCGTGTTTCTCACCGATCTCGCCAACTTCGCCAAGGTCAACGAAATCATGGCGCAGTATTTCCCGCAACCGTATCCGGCGCGCGCGGCGATCGGCGTGGCACAGCTGCCACGCGGCGCGCGCGTCGAGATCGAGTGCATCCTGCACCTGGGCCCGTGACCGGCCCGGAAAACCGCGAACAAAGACCGATCACCGCGCTGCGCGGCGTCGGCGATGCGCTTGCGGAACGCCTGCGCACGTTAGGTGTCGAGCGCGTGCAGGACCTGTTGTTCGTGCTGCCGGCGCGCTATGAAGATCGCACCATGCTGGTGCCGATCGGCGCCTTGCGCGCCGGCGATCGCGCGGTGTTTGAAGGCGAAGTGCAGCTGAGTGAAATTGTCTTCCGGCGGCGGCGCCAGCTGCTATGCCGCGTGAGCGACGGCACCGGCTCGATCACACTGCGCTTTTTCTACTTTTCAGGCGCGCAGCAACAGGGACTGGCGCGCGGCGCGCGGCTGCGCGCGCATGGCGAGGTGCGGCGCGGACCACTCGGCCTCGAAGTCGTGCATCCCGAATACCGGTTGCAGCGCGGCGCAGAGCCGCCACCGCTGGAAGAAACACTGACGCCCATTTATCCGCTCACCGAAGGCGTGACGCAGGGACGTTTGCGATCGCTGGTGTTGCAGGCGCTCAACGAGCTGCAAACCGACAGCGTGCGCGACTGGGTCCCCGCCGAGGTATTGCAGTCATTGCAGCTGCCGAGCCTGGGCCGCTCGCTGGAGTACGTGCACCGGCCGCCCAGGGGTTCGCGGCTCGCCGAGCTCGCGGCCGGTACCCACCCGGCACAGCAGCGGCTGGCGTTCGAAGAGTTGTTAGCTCACCAGCTGGCGCTGCGCGAAATCAAGTCGCGAATACAGGCCGAGGCAGCCTGGCCGCTGACGGATCCTGTCGCACTGACCCCGCGGTTTCTCGCCGGCCTGCCGTTCCGGCTGACCGCCGCGCAGCGCCGCGCCTTCGATGAAATCGACGCCGACCTGCGCCGCGAGCGACCGATGATGCGGCTGGTGCAGGGCGACGTTGGCTGCGGAAAGACCGTGGTTGCGGCGCTCGCGGCGGCCCGTGCGATCGGCAGCAGCCGGCAGGTCGCGCTGATGGCGCCGACCGAATTGCTGGCGGAGCAGCATTACCGCAACCTCGACGCCTGGTTCCGGCCGTTAGGTGTGACTGTCGCGCTGATCACCGGCTCACAGCCGGCGCGGCAGCGGCGCAGCGCCATTCAGGCCACCGCGTCCGGCGAAGTGGCGCTGGCCGTCGGCACGCATGCATTGTTCCAGGAGAGTCTGCAGTTCAAGGAACTGGCATTGGTCATCGTCGATGAGCAGCATCGCTTCGGCGTGCAGCAGCGCCTGGAGCTCACTGCCAAGGGCCGCAGCGATGGCCGCTACCCGCATCAGCTGATCATGACCGCCACGCCGATTCCGCGCACGCTGGCGATGACTGCCTACGCGGACCTGGACATTTCGGTGATCGACGCGCTGCCGCCGGGCCGCACGCCGGTGAAAACGGTCGTGTTAGCAGAATCGCGGCGCGATGAAATCGTCGCCCGCATCGAAAAAGCCTGCCGCGCGGGGCGCCAGGCCTATTGGGTCTGCCCGCTGATCGAGGAAAGCGAGGAACTGCTGTACCAGGCCGCGGAAGAGACCGCCGCCGCGCTGACGCAGGCGCTGCCGGCACTCAAGGTCGGGCTGGTCCACGGCCGCATGCCCGGCCGCAAGAAGGACGCGATGATGCAGAGTTTCAAGGCGGGTGCGGTGCAGTTGCTGGTCGCGACCACGGTAATCGAAGTCGGTGTCGACGTGCCTAACGCGACCATCATGGTGATCGAAAACGCCGAGCGCATGGGACTCGCGCAGCTGCATCAATTGCGCGGCCGCGTCGGTCGCGGCAGTGGCGAGAGCAGCTGCGTGCTCCTGTATCGCGCGCCGCTCGGCCAGCTGTCGCGCGCACGGCTGGACGCGATCCGCGACAGCAACGACGGTTTCGAGATCGCGCAGCGCGATCTCGAATTACGTGGACCGGGCGAACTGCTGGGCACGCAGCAAACCGGGCTGGCGCGCCTGCGTGTCGCTGACCTGAGCCGCGATGCGCCACTCCTGCCCAAGGTTCAACAGGCTGCGGACCTGCTGATGAATCAATATCCCGATAGAATCGCGCCCCTGACAGCCCGCTGGATAGGCGCACAGGCAGAGTATGGACGAGTTGGTTGAAACGGACGACACGCGCACGGCAATGTGGCTGCCAGGTCATGCGCTCAATTGTTATGTCGGCGATGCTCAGCTGCGCTCCTGGTTGCTGACACCCGGCCTGCTGACGCAGCGTTTTCGCGACAGCTGCGGCGCGAAATTCCGCGTAAACCGGCTGCCCGGGCGGTTGGCGGGCAACGAGCGCTGGCGCGAGGTCGAGATGTGTTCCGGCGCGGCCATCTGGGTGTTCGCGCGCACCCGGTTTCCGCTGGCGACGCTGGCCGCCGCGCCCTGGCTGGCGGATATTGGCGATACGCCGTTAGGTGAGGCGGTCGCGGCGCATGGCGGCGTTGCGCGCAGTGATTTCGAGTATTCAGAGCTCGGCCCGCATCACGATGTGGTCGCCACCGCCTTGCGCAACGCCGGTCTTGCGCCGCAGTCGCTGTGGGCGCGCCGCTCGGTGTTCCAGCTGGCTAACAACGATTTTCTGTTACAGGAAGTATTCTTGCCGCATGTCGGACGCGATGCCTGAAAACCCGGTGTTCGTGCCGCCCGGTCGCCTGCAGCTGGCGCTGCGGCGCCTCGGCAGACGGCTGCGCGAATGGGCGTATCTCACGCGCATGCATCGCCCCGTGGGCATCTGGCTGTTGCTGTGGCCGACACTCTGGGGCGTGTGGGTGGCCGGCGACGGCAAGCCTGCACCGCGGCTGTTTGCGATCTTTCTGTTAGGTACGGTGGCGATGCGCGCCGGCGGTTGCGTGATCAACGACCTCGCGGATCGTGATATCGACCCGCATGTGCGCCGCACCCGCGATCGGCCGCTGGCGGCACGGCGCGTTTCGCCGCGCGAAGCCTGGGTTTTGTTCCTGGCGTTTGTGTCGATAGCGCTATGGCTGGCACTGCAGCTCAATTCACTGGCGCTGCGCCTGTCGTTCATTGGCGCGGCACTGACCATCAGCTACCCGCTGCTGAAGCGGTTTTTTCCCGCGCCGCAGTTTTACCTGGGCGTGGCATTCGGCTGGGGCGTGCCCATGGCCTTCGCGGCGACGCTCGATGAGATACCGCGGCACGGCTGGCTGCTGTTTATCGCAGCGTTGCTCTGGGCCGTGGTCTACGACACCGAGTACGCGATGGTGGATCGTGAAGATGACCGCCGCATCGGCGTGCGCTCCACCGCGGTGCTGTTCGGCGACCTCGACAAGTTGATGATCGGCGTGATTCAGGTGCTGATGATCATCGCGCTGCTGCTGGTCGCCAGGCGCCTCGGCTTCGGTCTTTGGTATTACCTCGGGCTAGGCGCGCTGGCGATCTGTTTTCTGCGCCAGCAATGGCTGATTCGCGGGCGCGTCCCCGAGCAGTGTTTCAAGGCGTTTGTCGAGAACCGCTACGCCGGCCTCATGGTGTTTATCGGCATCGTGCTCGAGTATATTTTCCGTTAGGGGTTCCGTCAGGGCGGTTCGCGCCAGCACCCAGTGCTCGATGTGCCTGACCCCCGCGGCACGCAGCGCTGCGGTTGCCGCCGCGAGCGTGCTGCCGGTTGTCAACACGTCATCCAGCAGCGCGACGTGCCTGGGCTCCCGCACAATTTTGCCCGCGATGCCAGGCCGGGTAGCGAATGCGCCCTGCACGTTGTGACGGCGGGCGGCGCCCGAGAGCCCGGACTGCGGCGGCGTGGCCCGGGCGCGCAGCAACCAGTCTTCGAGCACCGGCACGGCGCACACCTCGCCTGCCCAGCGAGCTAACAACCGCGTGTGATCCATGCCGCGCTCGCGAAACCGCGCGCGGTGCATGGGCACCGGCACGATGGCGTCGGGCAGCGGGTGCGAACGATCCGAGACGCGCAGCCGACCTAACAAGGTGGCCAGTACGCGTCCACAGGGGCGATCGCCGGAAAACTTGAACTGCCGGATCATGTGGTCGACCGGGTAGCGGTAGTGCAGCGCTGCGAACTGGTCGCAGGAATTGCGCCGCAGCCAGGTGCGGGTCCAGGCTGGCGCAAGGCGCGGCAGGGCGGCGAGGCAGTATTCGCAGAGGTCGAGCGGAATCTGGTGCCAACGGCCGGCGAGCCCGGGTGCCGGACCCTGCCAGAGCTCACCGCGGCCGCCACACAGACAGCAGCTGGGCGGAGCCAGAGCCAGGCTGATCCAGCGCAACAGCAAACGAGAGGTCGTCAACTGAAATACCCTCCTGAAGTTGACAGTTGCCTAAGCGGGCATCGAAGATGAGCCGTCGCTTCGCAGCATGTCGGCCTCAGGGCGCCAGGAACAGCGGCATTTCGACCGGGTTTGACCGGATTGCGTCACGGATAGCGAGGTTTTGCCGCAGATGAACGCCCAATTGAGCCCACGCGCAGACCTGCGCCATGACTGGAGCATCGCCGAGGTCGAGACGCTGTTCGCGCTGCCGTTCGCCGACCTGATGTTTCGCGCCCATGCACTGCACCGCGACTACCAGCAGGCGAACAGCGTGCAGCTGTCGACGCTGCTGTCGATCAAGACCGGCGGCTGTCCGGAGGACTGCGCCTACTGCCCGCAGAGCCTGCGCTACGACACCGGGCTCGAGCGCGAAAGATTGCTGGCGGTTGAAGAAGTTCGCGAGGCCGCAACGGCGGCCAGGGCCGCCGGCGCAACCCGCTTCTGCATGGGCGCGGCCTGGCGTTCACCCAAGCGCAAGGATCTCGATGTCGTCATCGACATGGTGCGCGAAGTGCGCGCGTTAGGGTTGGAATCGTGCGCAACGCTCGGCATGCTCACAGGCGAGCAGGCGCGGGAACTCAAGGACGCGGGCCTCGACTACTACAATCACAACATCGACACGTCACCCGAGTTTTATGCCGAGATCATCAAGACCCGTGATTTCCAGGATCGGCTCGACACGCTCGAGGCTGTGCGTGGCGCGGGACTCAATGTCTGCTGCGGCGGCATCGTTGGCATGGGCGAAACCACGCATGATCGTGCGCGCATGCTGCAGACGCTTGCCAATCTGCCGCAGCACCCGGAGAGCGTGCCCATCAATCAGCTGGTGCCGGTACCGGGCACGCCGCTGGCTGACGCCGCGCCAGTCGATCCGTTCGATTTCGTCCGTTGCATCGCGGTCGCGCGGGTGCTGATGCCGCGGGCGCACGTGCGCCTGTCAGCCGGGCGGGAAGCAATGAGCGACGAGTTGCAGGCGCTGGCATTTCTGGCGGGTGCCAATTCGATCTTCTATGGCGAGAAGCTGCTAACGACCGGCAATCCCGAGCTGGAGCGCGATCGCCGCCTGCTGAGCCGCCTGGGCATGCGGGCCGAAAGTGCGCCGCACTCCTGAGGCGCTGCGCGACGGTCTCGCAGCACTCGACGCCGCGCAGCTGCGGCGGCGGGCGTCGCTTCCCAGGGCCGGCGCCACCGACTTCTCCAGCAATGACTATCTGGGCCTGGCGCGCCACCCGGCGTTAGCAAAAGCCATGGCCGCAGCGGCGGCAAGCTATGGCGCGGGCAGCGGCGCCGCACATCTGGTGACCGGTCACGGCCCGGAACATGCCGCCCTGGAAGCGGAACTCGCAGACTTTGTCGGCCGCGAAAGCGCACTGCTGTTTGCCACCGGCTACATGGCCAACCTCGGCGTCGTCGGTGCGCTGGTGGGCCGCGGCGACCTGGTGTTGTCGGACGCGCTCAATCATGCCTCGCTGATCGACGCCTGCACGCTGTCACGCGCCGAGGTACAGCGCTTCCCGCACCTCGGTCACGGTCCGGCCGGCCATTTGTTAGCTGACTGGCGCGCCGGACATCCGGCCGCCGGCGCCGCCATCGTCACCGACGCCGTGTTCAGCATGGATGGCGACCTGGCGCCGCTGCCGGAACTGGCTGCCTGCGCACGCCAGCACGGCGCCTGGCTGCTGGCGGACGACGCGCATGGGCTCGGCGTGTTAGGTGCGCATGGCCGGGGCAGCTGCGAATATTTCAACCTCGACAGCGAGGCGGTACCGGTGCTGGTCGGCACGCTCGGCAAGGCGTTCGGCAGCTTTGGCGCCTTCGTTGCCGGTGAGCGCGACCTGATCGACTGGATCCTGCAGAAAGCGCGCACCTACATTTACACCACCGCGCCGCCGCAACCGGTCGCGGCGGCAACCCGCGCCGCGCTGCGACTGGCCGAGTCCGAGGGCTGGCGGCGCACGCGCCTGCTGACGCTGATCAGCGATTTTCGCGGACGCTGCGCCAGTGCGGGCGTTCCGCTGAGCAACTCGACCACGCCCATTCAACCGCTGTTGTTAGGTGATTCGGGGCGCGCGCTGCAGGTCAGCGAGTGGTTGCTGGAACGCGGCCTGATCGTCAAGGCAATTCGCCCACCGACGGTGCCGGCTGGCAGCGCGCGGCTGCGGATCGCGTTGTCGGCGCGCCACAGCGACCGCGACATCGCAAAACTCGTCGAGCTGCTGGCCGAGGCACTGAGTCTTTTCCCATGATTACCGCGCCGCAACCCGAACGCCGCGCGGTACGGCGCAATTTCGGCCGCGCCAGCCGCACTTACGATGCCGCGGGGCAAGTACAGGCGTTGGTCCGGGCGGAGCTGGTCGAGCGTTGCCACTGGCTGCTGCAGGGACGCACCCAACAGCCGCTGACCGTGCTCGACCTGGGCGCGGGAACCTGTGCGGCGCTGCCGCTGCTGCGCACTATCTGGCCCACCGCGACGATGTTAGCCATGGATTTCTCGCCGCCGATGTTAGCTGCGGGAAACGCGCAACTGCGCAGCGCTGCGCAGGGGCTGTTCGGCAGGTTGCAGCGCCTGTGGCGCGCCGGGCCCTTGTCCGCCGCAGTTTGCGCCGATGCCAGCTCGCTGCCGCTCGCCGATCGATCGGTCGACCTGGTGTTTTGCAACCTGCTGTTGCACTGGTGTCGTGATCCGGATGCGGTGCTGCGCGAAATGCAGCGGGTGCTGCGGCCGGATGGGCTGCTGGTGCTGTCGACCTGGGGTCCGGACACGCTGCGGGAGCTGCGCACGGCCTGGGCGCAGGTAGACACGCAGGAGCACGTCATCCGGTTTTTCGACATGCACGACATCGGCGACGCGCTGCTGCGCTGTGGGTTTCGCGAGCCGGTGCTGGATGTTGACCGCCTGCAGACCCAGCATCGGGATGTCATGGCGTTGATGCACTACCTCAAGGACAGCGGCGCGAGCAACGCGACCGCCGGCCGGCGCGGCACACTCACCGGCCGGCGCCGCCTCGAGGCTGTGTTCGCCGCCTACCCGCACCAGCCGGACAGCAACCAGGTGTCGGCCAGCTGGGAGGTGGTTTATGCCAGTGCATTCGCGGGCGGCAAGGCCACCGGCGGCCCTCAGGAATTTTCCGTCGACGCCGCCCAGCTGACAAACTCGCTCGCGGCGCGGCGTGAGCGGCCGGCGCCGCCATGAAGATCACGCGCGGAATATTTTTCATCGCCGGCACCGATACCGGCGTCGGCAAGACCTGGTGGACCACCACGCTACTGCGCGAAGCTAACAAGGCTGGCATCCGCAGCCTCGGCCTCAAGCCCGTGGCGGCTGGTGCCGTGCGCACGACACAGGGCTGGCGCAACGACGACGCGCTGGCGTTGCAGGCTGCGAGCTCGCTGGCGCTGCCCTACGAGGACATCAACCCAGTGTGCCTGCCATTGGCGACTTCGCCGCACCTGGCCGCACGGTCCGCGGGCGTCGCGATCAATGTACATACGCTGGCGAATTCGGTGCGCGCGACCGCTCTGCAGGCTGAGCTTGCATTGGTCGAAGGCGCCGGCGGCTGGCTGACGCCGGTGGACGACCAGCAAACCCTGGCGGACTTCGCGCAGGGGCTCGCAGCGCCGGTGATACTGGTGGTCGGTTTGCGGCTGGGGTGCCTCAACCACGCGCAGCTCACGGCAAACGCGATCCGGGAAAGCGGCCTGCCGCTGGCGGGCTGGATCGCCAATGAGCTGGCCAATGACCACGGTGACCGGCCCGCCCAGATCGAATTCCTGACCCGCAAGCTTGGCCAGCCACCGCTCGGCGTCGGCGGACGAGTACCACCCTAAATCTTTGACTTGATTCAGTTTTTTGTCCGCACTAGCATCGGCCTCGACATGCCGGAAACCGCACTGACCATCTCGATCCGTCCGAACTGTTCACTGACGCCACGATCGGCGGCCTGGTTCTTTGGCGGCATTGCAGGTACCACGCTGGTGGTCGCCGCGTTTTTTGCGGCCCAGGGTTTTTGGCCGATTTTGCCGTTTGCGGGGCTGGAGATCGCCGGCCTGGGATTTGCCTTATGGCTCAGTCTGCAGCGTCGATTCCAGCGTCAGGACATCGTCATTGCCGAGACTGAAGTCGCGGTCGAGGATAGTGGGCGTAAGTTCCAGTCACGATTGGTATTTCCGCGACACTGGGCACAGGTTAAAATGCGCGCTGGATATTCACCGCTCGCCGCCAGCCGCCTCGTCATCGAGTCGCACGGCCGCAGTTGTGAAATCGGCAATTTTTTGAACGAGCAGGAGCGGCGCGGGCTGGCGCAACGACTCGCCCGACTGATCGGGCGCATCAATGAATCGCCCCCGTTGCTCCTTCTAGATTAGGAACACATCACGATGCTCAATTTCGCGCGACCGTTTGTGGCCGACTCCGGCTGGCATTTGCTCAACATGACCCAGGGCGTCACCGATCTTTCGAAAAAGATCTACGACCTGCACATGATGGTCTTCTGGGTATGCGCGGTGATCGCAGTCATCGTTTATGGCGTGATGGTCATCGCGCTGGTGAAATTCCGCCGCTCCAACGGCGCCAAGCCCGATACCAAGATGGTGCATAGCACCAAGGCGGAAATCCTCTGGACGGCGGCGCCGACGATCATCCTCATCGTGATGGCGATTCCGGCCGCGCGCGTGCTCATCGATATCGAAGATACCCGTGGCACGCAAATGACCTTGAAGGTCACCGGCTACCAGTGGAAATGGCAATACGAATACCTCGATGAAGGCTTCAGTTTCTTCTCGACGCTGAGTGCCAGGAGCAACGAGGCGCGCCAGCTGCAGTCCGGCATCGATCCGGGCAGCGTCGAAAATTACCTGCTCGATGTCGATAATGAAGTCGTGGTTCCGACCGGCACCAAGGTGCGCCTGTTGCTAACAGCGCAGGACGTGATTCATGCCTGGTGGATTCCCGCCTTCGGCATGAAGAAGGATGCGATACCGGGCTTCGTGAACGAAATGTGGTTCAAGGTCGACACCGACAAACCCGGCACCTATCGCGGCCAGTGCGTGGAACTCTGCGGCCGCGACCATGGTTTCATGCCGATTGTCGTGCGTGCGGTCAGCATGGACGAGTACAAAGCCTGGGCCGCAGAGCGCAAGGCTGCGCTGGCGCCGCCGCCGGCCGATCCTGCGGAAGCAGCTCCCACTGCGGACCCGAACGCGCCCGCCACTGCATCCGTTGCCGCCCCAGTGGCGCGCGGCTGATTTTTCTCCAGCTATCAAGTCTCCAGGAAGCTAACAAATGTCTCACCACGAGCACGACGCCGCCGCTGCCCACGACGATCATGACCACAAGCCGTATGGCTGGAAGCGCTGGGTTTACGCCACCAACCACAAGGACATCGGCACGATGTACCTGGTGTTTGCCTGCATCATGTTTTTCGTCGGCGGCTCGATGGCCCTCGTCATCCGTCTCGAACTGTTCCAGCCCGGCCTGCAGTTCGTGGATCCGGCGATCTTCAATGAAATGACCACGGTGCACGCGCTGCTGATGATTTTCGGCGCGGTGATGCCGGCCTGGACGGGCCTCGCCAACTGGCTGATCCCGATGCAGGTCGGCGCACCCGACATGGCGCTGCCGCGTCTGAACAATTTCAGCTTCTGGATCCTGCCGTTCGCGTTCATGTTGCTGATCGGATCGCTGTTCGTGCCGGGCGGTGGTCCGGCCGGCGGCTGGACGCTCTATCCGCCGCTGGTACTGCAGGGCGGCGACAGCCTGCCGATGGCGATCTTCGCGATCCACATGATGGGCGCGTCGTCGATCCTTGGCGCCATCAACGTCATCGTTACCATCATGAACATGCGCGCGCCGGGCGTTGGCCTACTTAACATGCCGCTGTTCGTCTGGACCTGGCTGATCACGGCCTACCTGCTGATCGCGGTGATGCCGGTGTTAGCTGGCGCGGTGACCATGTTGCTGACCGATCACTTCTTCGGCACCAGCTTCTTCTCGGCCGCGGGTGGCGGCGATCCGGTGATGTTCCAGCACATCTTCTGGTTCTTCGGGCACCCCGAGGTCTACATCCTGATCCTGCCGGCCTTCGGCATCGTGTCGGAAATCATCCCGACGTTCTCGCGCAAGCCGCTGTTCGGCTACGAATCGATGGTCTATGCATCGGCGTCCATCGCGTTCCTGTCGTTCATCGTCTGGGCGCACCACATGTTCACCGTGGGCATGCCGTTAGCCGGTCAGATGTTCTTCATGCTCTCGACCATGCTGATTGCGATCCCGACCGGCGTGAAGGTCTTCAACTGGTGCGCGACCATGTGGCGCGGCTCCCTGACTTTCGAAACGCCGATGCTGTTCGCGCTGGCCTTCCTGTTCCTGTTCACCTGCGGCGGCTTCTCGGGGCTGATGCTCGCGATCGCGCCGGCCGACTTCCAGTATCACGACACCTACTTCGTGGTCGCGCACTTCCATTACGTGCTGGTGCCCGGCTCCATCTTCACGATCATGGCCGCCGTGTACTACTGGTTGCCGAAGTGGACCGGCCGCATGTACGACGAGACGCTCGGCAAGTGGCACTTCTGGCTGTCGGCCATCGGCGTCAACGTGCTGTTTTTCCCGCAGCACTTCCTCGGGCTGGCGGGCATGCCGCGCCGCATTCCCGATTACTCGGTGCAGTTCTCGGACTGGAACATGGTGTCGTCCATCGGCGCTTTCATCTTCGGTTTCTCACAGCTGCTGTTCGTCTATGTCGTTGTGAAAGCCGTGCGGTCCGGCGCGAAGGCGCCGGCTCGCCCCTGGGAGGGCGCACATGGCCTCGAGTGGGAATTGCCCACGCCGGCGCCGTACCACAGCTGGACCGAGCCGCCGTCGCCTGCGCTGATTGCGCGCGGCGCGGAGCACTAGCGCGGTGACTGACGAAGCCACCGATCGTTCGCGCCGCGTGCGTCGTAACTCACTGTTGTTAGGTGCAGTGGCGCTGGCGATCTATGTCGCCTTCATCGCCAGCACCGTACTGGGGTTGCGCGGCCCGTGACCGAAGCCCGGGACAAACTGCACCAGGCCAACCGCCAGCTGACCATCAAGCTGCTGGCGATCGCCTGCGCGAGTTTTGCCTTCGGCTTTGCGCTGATCCCGCTGTACGACGTCATTTGCGATGTCACGGGCTTCGGCAACCAGAAGAACCTGCAGGTCGCGGCGCGCATCGCCGAAAACCCGGACGACGCGCGCACCGTGACGGTGGATTTCATGGCCGAGCTGCCGTCGGTCGGCAAATGGGAATTCCGGCCGGTGGTCGCCAGCATGCAGGTACATCCGGGCCGGCTCTATTCCACCGAATTCATTGCGCACAACCTGACCGGCCAGGACACGGTCGCGCAGGCCGTGCCTAACATCTCGCCCGGCAAGGCCGCAGCCTGGTTCCGCAAGACCGAGTGTTTCTGTTTTACGCCGCAATCCTTCAAGCGCGATGAACAGCGTCGCATGCCGGTGCGTTTCATCGTTGATCGCGCCATTCCTCCCTATGTGGACCGCATCGTGCTGTCCTATGTTTTCTACGATTCGCTAAGGTAATCCGACATGGCACAAGCCCACGCACACGACCCCGCCAAGTACTACATCCCGCATAACAGCCCGTGGCCGATCATCGGTTCGCTGTCGCTGTTCGTGCTGCTGGGTGGTGCCGCAGGCATGCTCAACGGCTGGTTCCCGTCCTGGGTGCTATTCATCGGGCTGGCGATGCTCGCCTACATGTTTGTCGGCTGGTTCGGCGTCGTCATCGGCGAAAACCAGGCTGGCATCTTCAACATGCAGGTCGACAGGTCGTTCCGCATGGGCATGATGTGGTTCATCTTCTCCGAAGTGATGTTCTTCGCCGCGTTTTTTGGCGCGTTGTTCTATGCGCGACAACTATCGGTACCCTGGCTGGGCGGCGAAGGCGTCAAGGTATTCAACCCGATCGTCAACTGGCCCGGTTTTGAAAATGCCTGGCCAACCAACGGTCCGGCCAAACTGGGTCCGCGCGGCGACGGCAGCTTTGAAATCATTCCGGCGTTTGGCCTGCCGGCACTCAACACGTTGATCCTGCTGACGTCCGGCCTGACGGTCACCGTCGCGCACCATGCGCTCAAGTCCGGCAACCGCCTGATCCTCAACATTTTCCTGTTCCTGACCTTCGCGTTGGGTTTCACCTTCGTCGGCCTGCAGGCGATGGAATATGGTCACGCGTACTCGGAACTCGGGTTGCAGCTGTCGACCGGCGTTTATGGTTCGACCTTCTTCATGCTCACCGGCTTCCATGGTTTCCACGTCACTCTGGGCGCGATCATGCTGCTGTGCATCTGGCTGCGGACCATGAACGGTCACTTCACGCCGCAGCGTCACTACGCATTTGAAGCCGTGGCCTGGTACTGGCACTTCGTCGACGTGGTCTGGTTGGGCCTGTTCGTCTTCGTCTACTGGCTCTGAAATCGGAGGAACCTCCGAATCCCCTGGGTCACTGAGGAGTGATGTAGCTTCTCGACTCGGGGAAGCGGAGGCCCTCAGTCGAAGCGTCCGCCTGCGCAGTCAACGCTGCAAGCAAATAGTCGCCCATTGTCGGCAATCGGAAACACCTGCTGACGCTGCCGTCGCCGCGCCGCAGCAGCAGGGTGTCGAAAAGATCAATGCTCGCGGTGCGACGCGAACGCGATACGGTCCAGAATTCCTAACAACAGTG
Organism: Gammaproteobacteria bacterium; assembly: GCA_031414335.1. GTDB lineage: Bacteria > Pseudomonadota > Gammaproteobacteria > Steroidobacterales > Steroidobacteraceae > UBA964. The sequence continues at coordinate 117,939 of JANNVI010000019.1, forward strand.
CCGATACCACGAACGTCATGTGCAGGATCACATACCACATGATCTTGTTGTCGGGCACGTCGCGCGCTTCCATGAAAATGCGCAGCAGGTGGATCGATGAAATCGCGACAATCGATGCCGCTACCTTGAGCTTGAGCGTTCCCGAATCGAGCTTGCCCATCCAGCCGGGCGCGTCGGCTTGATCCGCGCCGGTATCGATGCGCGAGACGAAATTCTCGTAGCCGGAAAACATCACCATGACGATCAGGCTGCCGACCAGCGAGATATCGATCAGCGCCAGCACTGTTAGCACCAGGTCGGCCTCGGTGCTGGTCAGCACGTGCGACACTGCGTGCCAGGCTTCCTCGAAGAACTTGACGCTGAGCGCAATCAGCGCCAGTGACAAGCCGAGATACATGGGCGCCAGCAGCCAACGACAGGCAAACAGCAATTTCTCAAGGTGTTTTTCGATCACGGCAGGGCCCTGTCAGGACTGAGGTTGTACGCCGTGCGGCGTCACCAGACCCAGCTTCCAGCCAATCATGATCAGTATGAAGAGTGCGATGGACAGCCCGATGCGCAGCGTCAGCGCATGCACCATCTTCTTGGAATCACCTTTGTCATTGACCAGGTGAAACAGGGCGCTGCCAAGGCTGAGAACCACGGCGGCCAGCACACAGATTACAACCACTTTGAACGCATCCATCCGCTCATTATAGCGGCTCGGCACACCCGGGCATTCCTCGACTTTTCCGGGCCGAATCCGCAAAATGCGCGCCCCCGGACGACTCGCATGGATGCAACAGGAAACAAATCGGCGCGGACCTTTGCGCCCGGCCCGCTGATGACACTGGCAACAGTGGCACTGCTGGCACTGTTTCTGTCGCTGGGCCGCTGGCAATGGAACCGCGGCGTTGACCGGCAAGCGCAATGGGATGCCTTCGCGCGGGGCGGTGCTGGTGCCGTGCCGGTATCCGGGCCGGGTCTTGCGCCGCTGGAACGCTTTACGCGTGTCGCGTTGCGCGGTGCCTATGACGACCGGCAGCAATTCCTGTTAGACAACCGCAGCTTCGAGGGCCGGCCGGGTTTTGAGGTCCTGACAATACTGCGGCTGGTCGACGGCAGCGCAATCCCTGTCGACCGGGGCTGGATTCCTTTCGACGGCTATCGCGACCGACTGCCGGCGATTCCGGTCGCGAGCGACCAGCGCCAGGTCCTCGGCCGTATCGATCACCTGCCGAGCGGTGGCCTGGACAGCGGCCGCGCCCCGCCCGCCACGACCGGCCCCTGGCCCCGGCTGACGAGTTTTCCGGTCAAGGCCGATTTGCAGGCCGCCTACGGTGCGCCACTGCTGGATGGCATGGTGCTGCTCGACCCGGGCGAGCCGGATGGTTACCTGCGAAAATGGCGGCCGCCCGGGCTGGAACCGGACAAACATAAGAGCTATGCCATTCAGTGGTGGGGGTTCGCGGTGCTGTTGCTGGTGCTTTACGTCGGGCTGAATTTCAAGATCCGAGAGCCGCGCCGATGAACCGCGGTCAGTGGCAATTCCTGGGCCTGGCGTCGCTGTTCTTCGGGCCGCTGGCGCTCGCGTTCTGGCTTTACTACGCCGGCGGCTGGCGCCCGCAGGGCATGACGAATAACGGTGAATTGATCACGCCCGCGCGGCCGTTACCAACCGCAACACTGCGCCTTGCCAGCGGCGAGCCTGCGCCCGCCGGCACGCTGCACGATCAATGGACCCTGGTCTATGTCGGCGACGGCGCCTGCCCGGCCGATTGCCAGATGGCGCTGTACTCGATGCGCCAGACGCGGCTGTCGCTGGCTAACGAAGCCACGCGTGTCAAGCGGGTATTCCTCGCCACAGGCAATTGCTGCAACCGGGATTTTTTCACGCGCGAACACCCGGGACTCGAGGTAATCGATGCGTCAGGTCCCGAAGCGCAGCCGCTGCTCGCGGTATTTCCAGCAAGTGCCGCAGGCAGCGCCAACTACACTCTTTATATTGTGGATCCACTCGGCAATCTGATGATGCAGCACGATGGCCAGAAGCCGACCCGCGGCATGCTCGATGACCTGAAGAAACTCCTGAAACTTTCCCATATAGGCTGATGAACACTCACACGCTGTTGCGCCGTCTGGTCCTGCTCGGCATGCTGCTTTGCCTCGGCGTCGTCGTGTTAGGTGCCTACGTGCGGCTCAGCGACGCCGGGCTGGGTTGTCCGGACTGGCCCGGCTGCTACGGCCACGTCACGCCGGCCGGCGCGCTTGCTAACGAAGGCGGCGCCGAGGCGCGTTTTCCGGGCTGGGAGCTGGACTCCGGCAAAGCCTGGCGCGAAATGATTCATCGCTACGCCGCCACCACGCTCGGCTTCATCATCGTGCTGATCGCCGCCATCGCGATCGTCTATCGCGGCCAGCGCCTGGTCAGCGTGCGGTTTGCACTTGCGCTGCTGGCAACAGTCGTCGTGCAGGGTTTGTTAGGCGCGTTCACGGTCTGGTGGCTGGTGAAACCCCTCGTGGTGGTACTACACCTGCTGGGCGGACTGACGACGCTGTCGCTGCTGTTCTGGCTGTGGATGGATCTTCGCGACTCTGCCAGGCAGCCCGTAACGACCGCAGTGCCGTTGCGTCTCGCGGCGCGCCGTGCCGCCGTGCTCGCGACCGTCATGCTCGGAATCCAGATCGTGCTGGGCGGCTGGACCAGCAGCAACTACGCCGCCACCGCCTGCCCGGACCTGCCAACCTGCCAGAACGCCTGGTGGCCCGCGGCCATGGACTGGTCTGACGCATTCGTCCTCTGGCGCGGGCTCGACGTCAACTACACCGGCGGCGTTCTCGAGCACCCGGCGCGCGTTGCCATTCACTTTACCCATCGGATCGGCGCCGTGCTGGCCACGCTGGCGGTTCTCTGGGCCGCCTGGCTCGCGCTGCAGGCGGCGGTCGCGGGCGGGGGACGGGCAGGCGGCGCGCGGCGCGGTGCACAACTCGCCATCGCAGCGTTGGTACTCCAGATCCTGATCGGCGTGTTCATGGTGCTGCAGGCATTTCCACTGACACTCGCCGCCGGCCACAACGGCGGCGCCGCGGTACTTTTGTTAGCCATGCTGAACCTCAACTGGCAACTGCGACGAGCCGCCTGACATGGAAGCCGCGTTGCCCGCCCCCGGCGCATCCTGGCGCAGTTACCTGGAGCTGACCAAGCCCAAGGTCGTGCTGCTGATCGTATTTACCTCGATTGTCGGCACGCTGCTGGCGGTCCCGGGCATGCCGCCGCTGGGCGCCTTGATCTGGGGCAATCTGGGGATCGGGCTTGCCGCCGCCTGCGCCGCGACCATCAATCATGTGCTCGACCAGAAGATCGACGAGCAGATGGCGCGCACGCGCAATCGGCCGCTGCCGAAAGGCGCGATGACCAACGCCCAGGCACTGACTTTCGCCGGCGTGTTAGGTGTCGCGTCGATGCTGATGCTGTGGCTGCTGGTGAATCCGCTGACCGCCGTGCTCACATTCGCTTCGCTTATCGGTTACGCCGTCATCTACACCGTGTGGCTCAAGCGCGCAACCTCGCAGAACATCGTCATCGGTGGCGCGGCCGGCGCGGCGCCGCCGGTGTTAGGCTGGGCCGCGGTCACCAATTCCATTGATCCCAATGCGTTGCTGCTGTTCCTGATCATCTTCATGTGGACGCCGCCGCATTTCTGGGCGCTGGCCATTGCGCGCAAGGACGAGTACGCGAAGGCGGAAATCCCGATGCTGCCGGTGACGCACGGTGTGCCCTATACGCGCCTGCAGATACTGCTGTATACGATCCTGCTGGTGCTGATCACCGTCATGCCCTGGCTCACGGGGATGTGCGGGCTCATCTACCTGATTTCAGTCATGATCCTGAACGGCATCTTCCTCTACTACGCCATCGCGCTGAAGTTCACCGAACGCGCGGGGCTGCCATTCAAGGTGTTCAAGTTCTCAGTGCAATACCTGATGTGGCTGTTTGCGGCGTTGCTGGTGGATCACTACTTTCGCATCTGAGCAGCGCCGCGAGTGCCGCGCAGTCAGTTGACCTTGCGCTCGCGTCCCTTCCAGTACGGCTCGCGCAACTTGAATTTCTGCAGCTTGCCGGTCGCGGTGCGCTCGAGCACATCGCGAATCTCGACTGACGTCGGGCACTTGAAATGCGCCAGCTTCGCGCGGCAGTGCGCAATCACATCCGCCTCGGTCAGCTTCGAGCCCGGTGCTAACATCACCAGCGCCTTGACGGTCTCGCCCCATTTCTCGTCCGGCACGCCGATCACCGCGGCTTCCCTGATCTCGGCGTGACTCAGCAGGCGATCTTCGACCTCGATGGAGCTGACGTTCTCGCCGCCGGAGATGATGACGTCCTTCTTGCGATCCGTGATCTGGTAGTAGCCGTCCGGATCGAGGTGCCCGCCATCGCCGGTGTGAAACCAGCCATCGCGGATTGCCTCGGCGGTGGCAGCCGGATTGTTCCAGTAGTTGGTCAGCACATGATTGCCGCGGGCCAGCAGCTCGCCTTCCGCATTCACCTGCATCCGGATGCCGAGCGCCGGCGCGCCGGCGCGGCCCAATTTCTGCGCGCGTTCCTTCGGCGACAGTTCGTCCCACTCGGCGCGGCGCCGGTTCATGGTCAGTAGTGGCGCGGTCTCGGTGAGTCCGTAGAGTTGCACGAACTCCCAGCCGAGTTCGGTTTCCATGCGCTCGATGAGGCTGGTCGGCGGCGGCGCGCCCGCGACCATCATGCGCAGCCGGCCCTTGCCGGGAATGTCGCCGTCGCGCTTGCGGTCCCACTTGGCCGCTGCATCCAGGATCGCCGTCGCGACTGCCGGTGCCCCGCAGATGATGGTCACGCCGTACTCACGCACGCGTTGCAAAATCTCCATGCCGTCGACCTTGCGCAGCACGATGGTCGTGGCGCCGACACCGGCTAACGTATACGGCATCCCCCAGCCGTCGCAGTGAAACATCGGCACCACGCTGAGATAAACGTCGCGGTCGGAGATTCCCATCTGCCAGCCCCAGATTGCCGAATTGGTCCAGCGCGAGCGGTGTGTCTGCTCAACGCCCTTGGGGCGTGAAGTCGTGCCGGAGGTGTAGTCGATCGTGACCACATCCGTCTCGGCCGCATCGCAGCGCTGCGGTTGGCCACTGTGGTCAAACCAGGCGTGGTCGAAGTCCTCGCCCATGACGATGACGCGCGGCCCCTGGATGTCGCCAAATGACCCGGCCACATCCGGATCTAACAAAAGTACTTCCGCGCCCGAGTGCTGCACGATCCACTCGACTTCATCTCGCTTCAGCCGCCAGTTGATCGGCACGACAATGCGGCCATTGCCGCAAACGCCGTAGTACAGCAGCAGGAAGCGGGCGGCGTTAGGACTCGCGACCGCGACGCGTGCGCCCATCGCGAGTCCCATCTTGTCCATCGCGACGCCCATCTGCCGGCGCAGGTCCGCTACCTCGCGCCAGGTCAGATCCGGCAGCGCTGGTGCGGGTTGGTCGGGCTCATCGATGATCGCGATGCGATCGGGGTAGACCGCCGCCGCACGGTCCAGGAAATCGTTGATAGTCAGGGGTACATGCATAGCCGGTCTTCTGTTAGCTTGGGTTCAAATCCAGCGCCGCACCTGCGCCAGGTACTGCGCGAACGGAGCGCCGAACTTGCCGAGCAGGATACGTTCTTCGGGAACAATCTGGAAACGGGTGATGTAAGCCACGAACAAAGGCACCCCCAGCCAGGCCGCGGCATTGGCCAGGTAGCAGGCCCAGCCCGTCAGGATCATCGCGAGACCGACGTACATCGGGTTGCGCGTCCGCGCGAACACGCCGTGGCTGACGATCAGTGCGGATTCGGCCGGTTTCAGCGGATTGATCGTCGTCTTGCTGTCCGCGAAGGTCCTCATCGCGGTAATGATCAGCGCAAATCCCGCAACCGCCAGGACGCCGCCCAGGGCCGTCAGTGCGGTCGATGGCCATGACCACTGCGGCAGCCAACGGACCACCATCCACATCGCCAGGGCGGACAGCAACAGCACGACCGGCGGCGGGATCTTGAGTTCAGGTGACATCATGGTCATTCAATCTACCGCAGAACCGGCATGGCGGTCTATTGTTAGGTAAACAACGAGTCAGCCACGAAGGGATTGGTCAGGCGTTCCTGGCCAAAAGTCGAGGTCGGGCCGTGGCCTGGCAGGAAGGTGACGTCGTCGCCCAGCGGAAAAAGATTGTCGCGGATGGAACGCAGTAATTGCTCATGATTGCCGCGCGGAAAATCGGTGCGGCCGATGGAACCGGCGAAAATTACGTCACCGACGATCGCGAAGCGGCCGGCGTCATGGAAAAAGATGACATGGCCAGGCGTGTGTCCCGGACAATGGCGCACCTGCAGCACCACTTCGCCGACCGTCACGGTGTCGCCTTCATGCAACCATCGGGTCGGCGTGAATGACTCCGCCGCACCCATGCCGAACTGCCGCGCCTGTTCGGGCAGCAGCTGGATCCAGAACAAATCGGCTTTATGCGGGCCCTCGATCGGCAGCTTGAAGCGCTTCGCCAACTCCGCCGTGCCGGCGCAGTGATCCAGATGCGCGTGGGTCAGCAGTATCTTGCTCAGGGTCAGTTTCTCGTCTTCGATCACCTGCAGCACCTGGTCGAGGTCGCCGCCCGGATCGACGATCGCCGCCTGCCGGGTTTTCTCGCACCAGATGACCGAGCAGTTCTGCTGGAAGGGCGTGACAGGTACGACGGCTATTTGCATAAAGGCTGGCAAAGATTTTAACATGCCCGTCACCCTAACAAGGCGCTATGATGTTGCCATGATTGTCGAACGTATCTGGGCCGCCAACGATTACCGCAACTATCACTACCTGATCGCCTGCGGCGAAACCGGCGAGGCACTGGCGGTCGATCCGCTCGAGTGGCGGCTGTGCCTGGACGCCGCCAAGGCGCATGGTTGGCGGATCACGCAGATCCTGAATACGCACGAACACCTCGACCACACCGGTGGCAACGAAGCCTTGCGCAAGGCAACCGGCGCAACGGTGGCCGCGCACGCGGGCGCGGCGTCCCGCATCGGCGGCGTCGACCGCGGGCTCAGCAAGGGCGACGTCATCAAGGTGGGACGCAGTGTCGAGCTCGAGTGCCTCGACACGCCCGGCCACACCATGGCGCACGTCTGTTTGTTAGCTCACGGTGACGTACCGGCGCTGTTTTGCGGCGACACGCTTTTCAATGCCGGCGCCGGCAACTGCCACAATGGCGGCTCAGCGGATGTGCTGTACGAAACCTTCGTCAACCAGCTGGCGCGGCTGCCCGAGGCGACACTCGTGTACCCCGGCCATGAATACTTCGCGCGCAACCTGGCGTTCACGCTCGATCGCGAGCCTGGCAATCGCGACGCCTCGATGACGTTGACGCAGGTTCAGGGCGTTGCGGCCGAACGCATGCGCGTGACCACGCTCGGTGACGAGAAGCGCATCAATGCGTTTTTCCGGCTCGCGAATCCGCAGGTCATTGCGCGGCTGCGCGAACGATTTCCCGAGCTGCCTGAGCAACCGGACGCGCGAACCGTGTTCGTGAAGCTGCGGGAGCTGCGCAACAAGTGGTAGCAGCGCCTCGCGTGGCCGGGTTGGCGCTGGCGGCAATTGCCGGGATCGCGGCAGCCGGGGCGGTTACGGCAGCAGCAACTCCGGTCTTCTACCAGCAGACGACGGGCTTCGACCTCAAGCTTGAGATTCGGCATCTCAAGAAAGATCCGCTGTCCGGCGCACGCACCTGGCTTGTCAGGCTGGCGCCACCCGTCACGATGCCCTTCGAGGTACATTCGGTCGCCGAAGAAGCCTATGTACTTTCAGGCGGCATCCCGCACAGCGGGCCCGGCGCGGGTCCGATCGAGCAAACGACATTTCTGATGCGCTCGCCGGCAAACCTGGACGTCACCTTCTATGCGGCCTGTGCTAACGCTGTGGCGACGCAGCGGATCAGCACCGACGCCACGACGCGGCGCGAAATCACGGAATTTCTGCAGCGCTGGGTACAGCTTCGTAACGAGGGCCGGTGGGACGATCTCGCCGTGCAGCTCGCTGATGATCCGCGTTTTGCCTGGGTCGAATTCGGGCGCGTGTCCCTGGGTTCGCACGCGATCGCCGTAGCCGAACTCGCCAGGGCCCGCGGCCGGCCGGCGCAGACGTTCACCGAGCTAGGCGATATTGTCATTGACCCGCTGACCAGCGAGCTGGCGCTGGTACGCGGTAACTTTAAAATTCGTGCTGTCGACCCGACCGTCGTTGTCAGCCGGCCAGGCGGCATCGACCGCGACGGTGTATTCACCGCGGTCGTTATTTTTCATGAGCGCCGCTGGCAATTCCTGCAGGTCAATTTTTCGCAGGTGAAGCCGGAATCCAGGTAATGGGTTTGTGCCCGGGCTCCTGCGCGACCAACGCCAGCCAGCGTCGCACCGCGGGATAGGGCTTGAGATCATGCCCGCCTTCCTCGGCAACATGCGTGTAGGCGTAGAGCGCGATGTCCGCGATGGTGTAGGTGTCGCTGACGAAATACTGTCGCTTCGTCAGGTGCCCCTCCATCACATCCAGCGCTGCGCGACCCGTGCTGAGGCGCGCCGGCAATTCGGCGCGGCGCGGCGAATCCGGCGGCGTGTGCTTCATGATGAACCGTGGGGTTGCCACATAGGGTTCGTGGCTGTATTGCTCGAAGAACATCCATTGCAGCACCTGCGCGCGCCCGAGCTGCGTATCGGGTATGAAACGCGTGCCTTCGGCGAGATACCAGAGGATCGCGTTGGACTCGGCAAGGAACGTGCCGTCATCGAGCTGCAGCGTCGGAATCCGGCCATTGGGGTTTTTTTCCAGAAACTCCGAGGTGCGCGAGGCGCCATGGAATATATCGACCTCGGTCCAATCGTACTTGCGCCCGGTCAGAGCTAACAACAAACGGACCTTGTAGCCGTTGCCGGAATCGAGAGAATCATACAAATGCAGCATGTCTATTGACTCCCGGGTTGCATGAGATCGACGCGCATGCCGGCCGGCGTGGTCAGCGACACGAGGCGCCCCTCACCTAACACGGTGGACACGTTGCCGTGATCGACGAGGCCCAGCGCCTTGCTCCGCGCCAGGATTGGCGCGAGGTCCTTGACCAGGTAGCTGATCGACAGCATGCCGCGCGCCGGCGGCTTGGCGCGCGGATACAGATTGCGGCTGGTTGCACCGCCGTATTGTACAAATTCGAGCCGGCCATAGTGGCTGTCGGGATTGCCGAGGATGCGCACGTCGAGACTCGCGCCTTTCGGCAGGCCAACGGCTTTTTCAATTTCCGGACCGACAAAAGTGTTATGCGAGATCAGCGCCAGGCCCAGGGTCGACTGGAAGAAGGTCGTTTCGCGCACGTTGTCAGGCGTGATCACGACGATCTGCGGCGCGACTCCATATTGCTTGTCGCTGACCGGTTCCGGTTTTGACGGGATGTCGACGAACACCAGGTTCACGTCGTCCGGCCCGAACATGTGCACTTCCATGAATTCCATGTCCCCGGACTTCAGGTGGCTGGGTGCCGAGCGGAACTTGTAGCCGGCTGCTGTTAGCTCGGCATGGCGCGCGGCGATTTCGCGCACTGAAATATCGACGCTCTTCATCACCAGGTCGGTCGGCGCAGCGCCCTCGCGCACCGTGGGGCCTGGTGTCTTGAATCGCACCAGGTGCACGCCGCCGTCAGTCATGCCGGGTGTGCGCAGCAGGACCTGCTCGAGGATGCCGTCAGCCGGCAGCCCCCAGGAGCGCGCCAGGTCCGGATCCGATCCATCACGGCGCGTCACCACCTGCATGCCGAAACGTTCCACCCACAGCCCCAGCGCCCGGTCCATGTCGGCCACGCTGATCACGACGTAGGCGAAAGCGAGCGGCGCTTGTTCTGTGGTCACGGCGGTCTCCCGGGCCGGTGGTTTGGCGGCCATGGTCGGTGCCATCAGCGCGGCAGCACACAGGGCGACCAGACAGCGGAGTCCGGCTTTGAGTTTCATCCCGCAAGTATGCCCTGCAGAGCGGGCGGCAAACCGGCGCGCTGGCGGTAAACTCCACGTCATGGATTCGGATTTCTACCGCAAGGCCTTTTTTGTCGCCCTGGCGCTGCTGCTCGGGCTCGCACTGGTCAAGATACTGGTGCCATTTGCGGGCGCACTGTCCTGGGGCCTGTGCCTGGCGTTCCTGCTGAGTCCGGTGCAACGCTCGCTGACGCGCCGCTTCCGGGGGCGCGCCAACGTGGCGGCGGGCCTGCTGACCGGCCTGACGCCCGTGGTCGTGCTGTTGCCGCTCGCCAGCCTGGGCCTGGTGTTTGCGCAGCAGGTGCGCCTGCTGCTCGATCTGCTGCGCGGCATCGACTTCAGCGGCAGCGCCGCCTGGCTAACGCAGATCGAACAATATCCGCTGGTCGCGCGTGCGCTGGCGCTGCTGCATGCCAACACCGTTGTTAGCACGGCAGACATCCAGGCGTGGCTGGTCAACGCCGCGCAATCGGTGCTGCAGTCACTGGCCGAGACCAGCGGCAACCTGGTGTTAGGTGCCGTGGGCACGCTGGTGGGTTTCATGCTAATGCTGTTCCTGCTGTTTTTCCTGCTACGAGACGGGCCGGAGATGCTGCAGCAGTCGGTGCGCCTGATACCGATCGAAGCGCAGCGCCGCGACAGCCTGCTGCGACTGATCGGCACTACCACGCGTGCAGTCGTCTTTGGCACCGTCACCACGGCGCTGGTACAGGGCCTGCTGGTTGGCATTGGCTTCGCGATCCTGGGCCTGCCTTCGCCGGTCGTGTTCGGCGCGCTGGCGGCGGTCTTTGCCCTGCTGCCTGCGGGCGGAACGGCTCTGGTCTGGGTGCCGGCCGCAATCTGGCTGGCCGTAATCGGGCGCCCGGGCGGGGCTGTGTTCATCGCCGTCTGGGGCTTCGCCGTCTCGCTGATCGACAACGTGATGCGTCCCCTGCTGATCGGCCGGCATGCCGAGGTTTCGACGCTGACGGTTTTTGTGGGCGTGGTTGGCGGGGTTTCGGCTTTTGGCGCCGTCGGTCTGATCGTCGGTCCGGTGCTTCTGACCCTGATCGCGGCATTACTCAAATTTGCGGCTGAATCCCTGCCACACCACCCTTAAGCGCGCTGCTAATATGCGCGCCCCCCATGGACGTCTCCCCGATCTTAAGCCCGCTTAACGACGCGCAGCGCGAAGCGGTCACGGCCCCCATCGGTCCGGTGCTGGTGCTTGCCGGCGCCGGCAGCGGCAAGACCCGTGTGCTGACACATCGCATTGCCTGGCTGATCGAAGCCGAGAATGCCTCGCCGCACAGCATCCTGGCCGTCACCTTCACCAACAAGGCGGCGGGCGAGATGCGCGCCCGCATCGAAAGTCTGTTAGGCATGCCGGGCGGGGCGATGTGGGTAGGCACCTTCCATGGCATCGCGCACCGCCTGCTGCGCCTGCATTGGCGCGAAGCCGGACTGGCGCAGACCTTCCAGATCCTGGATGGCGAGGACCAGCTGCGCCTGATCCGCAAAATGGTCAAGGCACAGGAGCTCGATGAAACCCGCTGGATTCCCAAGGAAATCCAGTATTTCATCAACAACAACAAGGACGAGGGCTGGCGCCCGAAGCAACTCAAGGACGGCAACGATCCGACCCGCCGCCAGTTGATCCGCCTGTACCAGGACTACGAGGACATCTGCCAGCGCAACGGCGTGGTCGACTTCGCCGAGCTGTTGCTGCGCGCCTTCGAACTGTGGCGCGACCAGCCGGAGGTGCTGCAGCATTACCGCCGGCGTTTCCAGCATGTGCTGGTCGACGAGTTCCAGGACACCAACAACATCCAGTACAACTGGATACGCCTGCTGGTCGGCTCCAGCGGCGCGCCCTTCGTGGTCGGCGATGACGACCAGTCGATCTATCGCTGGCGCGGTGCGCGCGTGGAAAACCTCGCGCAGTTTCAGCGCGATTTTCCGTCCGCCCGGCTGGTGCGCCTGGAGCAGAACTATCGCTCCACATCTAACATCCTGAATGTCGCCAACGCCCTGATCAAGAACAACTCCAGCCGCCTCGGCAAGAATCTCTGGACCAGCGGCGAGCAGGGCGAACCGATCCGCATCTACGCCGCCTTCAACGAGCGCGACGAGGCGGATTTTGTCGTCAACAAGATCCGCGACTGGGTCAACCAGGGCGGCCTGCGCCGCGACATCGCCATCCTCTACCGCTCGAACGCGCAATCGCGGGTATTTGAAGAAGCGTTCATCTCCGGCCGCATTCCCTACAAGGTCTACGGCGGCCTGCGGTTCTTCGAGCGCGCTGAAATCAAGGATGCGCTCGCCTACCTGCGCCTCATTGCTAACAGATCCGATGACGCCTCGTTTGAACGCATCGTCAACCTGCCGACCCGCGGTATCGGCGCCAAGAGTCTCGACCTGGTGCGCGACCAGGCGCGCGGCGCCGGCAGCTCGCTGTGGGTGGCGGCCGCCGCCTGCATCTCCGCGGACTCGTTAGGTAGCCGCGGCAGCGCCGCGCTGCACGGCTTCCTGCAGTTGATCGAGAAAATCACGCGCGAAATCGCCACGTTGCCGCTGCACGAAAAGGTCGATCACATGCTGATCGCGTCCGGGCTGCTGGAGCACTACAAGAACGACAAGCAGGATCGCGGCGAAACCCGGGTCGAGAACCTGCTGGAATTGGTTTCTGCTGCCCGCAGCTTTGAGCCCGAGAATGTCGACGGCGAAGAACTGCCACCCCTCGAATCCTTCCTCGCGCATGCGGTGCTGGAATCCGGCGAAGGACAAGCCGAAGCGGGCGAAGACTGCATCCAGATGATGACGCTGCATACCGCCAAGGGCCTCGAGTTCCCGGTCGTGTTCATTTGCGGCATGGAAGACGGCCTCTTCCCGCATCAGCGCTCGCTGCACGACCTGGAGAGCATCGAAGAAGAACGGCGCCTTTGTTATGTCGGCACCACGCGCGCCATGAAGCAGCTGTACCTCAGCTTCGCGGAGCAGCGCCGGCTCAACGGCATGGACACCTACGGCCAGGCCTCACGGTTCATCCAGGAGATGCCGGAGGAACTGCTGGAAGAGGTGCGGCCAAAGATTTCCTACTCGCGACCCATGCGGCCTGATTCCGGCTCGCGCTCCGATTACCCGCGAGCCGTGGCTGGGGCGGCGTCAAGCCGACCGGTCCGGGAAGAGCAGGTTGCGCCGGGACTCAAGCTGGGCGCGCGCGTGCGCCACGGCAGTTTTGGCCACGGTATCGTGCTCAACATCGAAGGCCAGGGCCCCCACGCCCGCATCGAAGTCAATTTCGAGGGCGCAGGCCGCAAGTGGCTGATGCTCGAACGCGCCAAGCTGGAAGCAGTGCGTTAAGCTTCCATCCCGAGGAAAATCGCCCCATGAAAATCGTGATTCTCGGCGCCGGCCAGGTCGGCCGCACCGCGGCTTACCAGCTCGCCCGCGAAGAAGCCAACGAAGTGACCGTGGTCGACACCAACGAGGAGTTGTTGCGCGACCTGCAGGACCGGCTCGATATCCGCGGCGTTGCCGGATCGGCAACCTATCCTTCCGTGCTGGAGGCCGCCGGCATTGCCGACGCAGACATCCTGATCGCGCTGACCAATTCCGACGAAGTCAACATGTTAGCTTGCGAGGTCGCGTACACGCTGTTCCGTACCCCGGTCAAGATCGCCCGCATCCGCGCAGCCGAATACACCCGGTATCCGAAACTGTTCAGCGCCGAGGCGCTGTCGGTGGACGTCTGGATCAGTCCCGAACAACTGGTCACCGAATACATTGAACGGCTGATCCGCTACCCGGGCGCGCTGCAGGTTCTCGACTTTGCCGATGGCCGGGTGCGCCTGGTGGGCCTGCGGGCACGCAAGGGCGGCCTGTTAGTCGGCCAGCAGCTGCGCACCCTGAAGAACCACCTCCCCAACTCGGACGCGCGCGTCGTTGCCATCTACCGCGCCGGGCGCGGCGTCAAGCCGGAAGGCGACACGGTTATCCAGGAAGACGATGAAGTGTTCTTCCTGGCGGCGACCGATGACATTCGCAAAGTCATGAGCGAAATACGCAAGGAAGAAAACCCGGTCAAGCGCGTTGTCATCGCGGGCGGCGGCAACATTGGTTTCCGCCTGGCACGCGAACTTGAATCCAAGAACCAGGTGAAGATCATCGAGCGCGATGCGAAGCGCGCGCGCTTTATCAGCGAGCGACTGGAAAACACCATCGTGCTGAACGGCGACGCCGCCGATGAGGAAATGCTGCTCGAGGAGAACATCGACTCCTGCGACGTATTCGCCGCGCTGACCAACTCCGAGGAAGCTAACATCCTGTCGGCCATGGTCGCCAAGCGCCTCGGGGCGCGCAAGGTCATGGCGCTGATGAACAAGCCCTCGTACGCCGAACTGATCGAAAGTGGCACGATCGATGTCGCGATTTCACCGCAGACGATCACGATCGGGTCACTGCTGGCCCATGTGCGTCGCGGCGACGTCGTGCGCGTGCACTCGCTGCGCCGTGGCGCCGCCGAGGCGCTCGAAGCCATTGTCCACGGTGATCGCAGCACCTCGAAAGTCATCGGCCGGCGGCTCGAGGAAATCCGGCTGCCGGAAGGCACGCTGATCGGCTGCATCGTGCGTGGCGACCAGGTGCTGATGGCCCACCACGACACCACGATCGAGGCCGACGATCACGTGATCATCTTCATACCCGATCGGCGCCATGTCGACCAGGTCGAGAAATTGTTCCTGGGCGAAACCTCGCGCTGATTCGATGTTAGCTGTCGCGCATGTCCTGGGTTCGATGATGGCGCTGTTTGGCGTCACCTACCTGTTGCCCATCGTCTGTTCGCTGCTGCTGAAGGATGGCATCGTCGCCGATTTCATCATCGCTGCCGGCATCAACGTGATCGTCGGCGTCGGCATTGCGGCCGCGACCCAGCGCTTCAAGCGCGAGCTGAAGCCACGCGATGGTTTCGTGCTGGTAACGCTTTCCTGGGTGCTGATGTCCGCCTCGGCGGCGCTGCCGTTCCTGATTTCGATACCAGGGCTGTCATTCACCGATGCCTACTTCGAGGCGATGTCCGGCTTCACCACCACCGGCTCGACCATACTCACCGGGCTCGACTCGCTGCCGCCGTCGCTCAACCTGTGGCGCGCCTCGCTGCACTGGTACGGCGGCATCGGCATCATCGTGTTCGCGGTTGCGGTGCTTCCTTTGTTAGGTGTCGGCGGCATGCAGCTCTACAAGGCTGAAACGCCCGGCCCGGTCAAGGACGCAAAACTCACGCCGCGTATCACCGAGACGGCAAAGGCGCTTTGGCTCACCTACACCGGATTCACGGTAGCCTGCATCGTGGCGCTGCGGATGGCGGGCATGGACTGGCTGGATGCAATCTGCCACTCATTCTCGGTCATGGGTCTCGGCGGATTTTCCACCCACGACGCCAGCATCGCGTATTTCAACTCACCGGCCATAGAAATGGTGCTGATCGTATTCATGGTCGCCTCGTCGATGAATTTTGCCCGCCATTTCGTCGCTTTTCGCAAGCTGAGCCTGGATCCGTATCGAACCGATGCCGAAGCCAAGTCCCTGCTGGCGCTGCTGGCTATCAGTGTTGTCGCAGTCACGCTGCTGCTGGTGATTCACAGGACCTATCCCTCGGTGCCGGAGGCATTGCGGCACGCGGCCTTCAATGTCGTGTCGATGGCCAGCACGACCGGCTTTGTCTCGCAGGATTTCGAAAAATGGCCCGCTTTTGCGCCAGTCTGGATGCTGTTCCTGTGCTGCATCACCTGCAGCACCGGCTCCACCGGCGGTGGCGTCAAGATGTTCCGTACACTGCTGTTAGCCCGGCAGGCCAGTCGCGAAATGCTTTTGCTCGTCCACCCCAGCGCGGTCGCGCCGGTGCGCATCGGCGGGCAGGTCATCCCGGACCGCATCGCCTATTCGGTGCTGGCCTTCATATTTCTCTACTTCTTCACCATCGTGACGCTGACTTTTGCGATGCTGCTGTCCGGCGTCACTCTCGATACGGCTTTTTCCGCGATAGTCGCGTCGATTAACAACACCGGCCCGGGTCTCGCCGGCGTCGGACCGTCGCAAAACTATGCGTCGCTGAGCGATTTTCAGACCTGGGTATGCACGGCCGCGATGCTGTTAGGGCGACTGGAGATTTTCAGCGTGCTGGTACTGTTCACTGGCGTTTTCTGGCGCAGGTAGCGCCGCGGTAAATGCTGCCGCTTTCCATACTCGACCTGGTCCCGGTTCCCGAGGGCATGACGCCGCGCGATGCGCTGCATCGCAGCCTCGAGCTGGCGCAACAGGCCGAGCGGCTCGGTTTCCGGCGCTTCTGGGTCGCCGAGCACCACAACATGCCGGGCATCGCGAGCGCCGCCACGTCGGTCGTCATCGGCTTTCTCGCCGGTGGCACGCGGACCATTCGCATCGGGGCCGGCGGCGTCATGCTGCCCAATCACTCGCCGCTGGTCATCGCGGAGCAGTTCGGGACGCTGGAGTCGCTGTATCCCGGGCGCATCGATCTTGGCCTCGGCCGCGCGCCCGGCACCGATCAGCTCACGGTGCAGGCGCTGCGCCGCGACCCGCGCAGCGCCGAGTTCTTTCCGGACGACGTGCAGGAGCTGCAAGCGCTGTTAGGGCCCTTGCAGCCCGGTCAGCAGGTGCGCGCGGTGCCCGCCGCCGGGCTCAAGGTGCCGCTGTGGATCCTGGGTTCGAGCCTGTACGGCGCCCAGGTGGCAGCGGCGTTAGGCCTGCCGTATGCGTTTGCGTCGCACTTTGCGCCGGATGCGCTGCAGGCCGCGCTGAAGATGTACCGGCAAAGGTTCCAGCCATCGGAAGCGCTGCAGAAATCTTACGCGATGATCGGTGTCAACGTGATCGTGGCCGACACCGATGCCGAGGCGCGCCGCCTGTTCACGTCCGTCCAGCAGGCGTATGCGCTGCTGCACCGGGGCGCGCGCGGCCTGCAGCGGCCGCCGATCGACGATATCGAAACCTTCTGGACGCCGGTTGAGAAGCAGATGACGTCGCAGATGCTGCGCGTGTCCGTAGTGGGCTCCCCCGCGACGGTACGCACCGGCCTGGACAATCTGATCGAGGAGACCGGGGCCGATGAGCTCATGGTCGTGACCGGCATCTTCGACCAGGCCGCGAAACTCCGGTCGCTGGAACTGCTGGCCGGCTGTTAGCTGAGATTGAACGTCACGCTGAGCAGCTCACCACTGCCGGCGAACGGCCGCGTGCATTGCCAGAACCATGACGGAAAGCGCAGCAGCATCCCCGGTTGCGGCTGGATCATACGCAGCAGCGGCGGCCGCTGGCAGTGCAATCGCACCGGTGGTCGTCCAAACTCGATCGCTCCAGCGTCGTCCTGGTCGTTAGCCGTGGCGATCGCCGGCGGCACTTCCACCCAGAACACAGTACTGGTCAAAGCCTGCGGGTGATGATGCGACACCTGGTAACCGCCGGCCGGCAACACCGTCGCCCACGATCGCAAATGATCCAGCGCCGCAACCGTTTTCGTGCCAGGGCTTCCGACCACCGCACGCACCAGTTCCTGCAGCGCAGGATGCGCGTCAGGATCAAGTTCTCCGGTCTGTGCGCCACGACCGGTCGTCTCGTTAGCAAGGTCCGGCATGAGTGACTTGTCGGCGCGGATCAGCTGCGCCAGGGCCACGCAATCGATCTGCGGCAGGTGACTTACGGTGATGGCACGCTCAAGGTCCACCAGCTTGCGGTGTTCACCATCCCGTCCTGCCTCCCACAGCGCCGTGGCTTGCACCGCGAGCAGCGCGCCCGCCGGACCGTGCTCGGCGAGCCATTCACTGCTGAATTTCAGAGCCTCCCCGACTCGTCCGGCGCCGAGTAAAGTCTCAGCCAGTTCCGCAGCCAGGCGCATGTGGCCCGCCATGACGTCAATACCGGCCCGCAACACCGCCAGCGCGTCATCCAGCTTGCCGGTTGCACGCAATGCAGACGCCAGATTGATCGTGAGCAACTCGTCGTCACCTTCGTTATCCCAGACCGAATGCAAGGGCGCCAGCGCCTCGGCGTAGCGCCCGGCAGCGCACAGCACCGCACCACGGGCCGCGGCCAGCTGGGGATCCGCGCGCAGACGCGCAGACGCGCGGGCCAGCACCTGGAGCGCGTTGTCGTATTGCCCGGCTGCCGCGAGCGCGGCGGCGAGCTTGCAAAAATTTTCGGCGCTCTTGTTATTGCGCTCCAGCACGCGGTGACAGCATTCTATCGCCGCCTGAAGGTGGCCACGGGACTGCAAGGTCACGCCGAGCTTCGCCAACGCGTCGACGGAATCGGGATTCTCGTGCAGCGCGGCCCGGAAGAGATTTTCGGCCACGAGCAACCGCCCGGTCTTTAGCGCCTGCACGCCCTGTTCTAAGGTATTCACTCAGATCCCGCGGACGCCGGCATCAGGCCAGAATCCGCGCAACCCGTTTACGCAATTGCGGCAACAGGTCCCTTGCGAACCACGGATTACGCTTCAACCAGATGTTGTTGCGCGGGCTCGGATGCGGCAGGGGCACCAGCGCCGGCCAGTGATCCCGCCAGGACCTGACAAGCTCTGTCAGCGACACGGCACCCTCTTTGAAATGATAATCCTGCGCGTACCGCCCTAACACGACTGTTAGTTTGATGTCCTTGAGCGCAGCGAGCAGCTGCGCGCGCCACAGCGGCGCACATTCCGGCCGCGGTGGCAGGTCTCCCGACTTGCCAGTGCCGGGATAACAAAAGGCCATCGGCAGGATTGCGATCGATTTCGGATCGTAGAACTGATCGCGACTGACGCCCAGCCAGTCACGCAGACGGTCGCCACTGGCGTCATCGAAAGGCACGCCCGACGCATGCACCTTGCGGCCCGGAGCTTGCCCGGCGATCAGGATTTTCGCTTGGCGGTGAAATTGCAGCACTGGCCGCGGACCCAGGGGCAAATGCGTTTTGCACACGGTACAGGCGCGGACTTTTGTTAGCAATTGATCGACTGCAGCCATCGCTGGATGCTGCGCCATTGCCGTGGCGTAAGCAACGACGGTTTAAAAATTCAGTAAGGTCGCCCGTCCTTGTGAAAGAACACCCACTTTCCATCCTGCATGACAGCCTTGATGTCATCCTCAGGATAAGAGGCTTCATCGCCAGGAGTGCGGTCGCCGACTTCGAGATAGACCACGTTAGTATCGGTTTCATTCACGAGCCTGTGGCCATTGCCCGTAGCGGCCTTGAATCCGGTGCACATGCCCGGGCTCAGTTTCGTGGCCCCTTCATCCGTATACAGGGTCGGGTGCCCTTCGAGGACATAAACAAATTCGTCCTGACGCGAATGCGCATGACGCAGTGCCGACACCGCCTTGGGTGGCAAGTGCACGAGGTTCACGCCGAAATTGCCCAGGCCGAACAGGTCACCGAGTGTGCGCTTGACGCGGCCTGCCATCCGCGACGCGAATGGCTCGGGGTAAATGGAGGGCTTAGTCCTGGGCGCAGCGTCTTTCGCAACGATGGCAGTGGGGTATTTCATGTCTGACATCGTAATTGAATGCGTCGCTTTTTCAACCGGGCTTGTATGCCGTCGAGCGGAACTCGTGCCACAATCGACGCAACGACCTCGGCCGTTTCGGAGTACCGCTCGTGTCGACGATGACCGCTGCGCAAGAAAAATCCGCCTGGGGACGGCGCCACTGGCTGGTCCTGCTGATGTTTCTCGCGATTGTCATCGGCTACTCCGATCGCGTCAATATCTCCGTCGCTGCCGTTTCCATGAAAGAGCAATTCGGCTGGAGCCAGACCACCAAGGGCTTCGTGCTGTCGTCATTTTTCATTGGCTACATGTCGTGCATGTTCGTGAGCGGCTGGCTCTGTATGCGTTTCGGCGGCAAGCGGGTGTTAGGCGCAGCCGTCCTGTGGTGGACGGCGTTCACGTTGCTGACGCCGATCGCGGCCGCAGTGTCGACTCCGGTGCTGATCGCGGCGCGCATCGGCATGGGCATGGGTGAAGCGGCGATGTTTCCCGCAGCCATACACATGATCGGGATCTGGACAGTCGGTCTTGAAAGGGATCGTGGCAATTCGATAGTACTCAGTGGCATTCCGCTGGGCACTGTCATCGGGTTGGCTGTTACTGGCTGGATCGTCGGTCACTACGACTGGCCCATGGCGTTTTACGTTTTTGGCGCGGTTGGATTTCTGTGGGCAATTGCCTGGTTTGCGATCGCTTCCGATGATCCGGCAAGCGATCCGCGCGTCACGCAGTCGGAACGGACGCTGCTGGCGGGCAACAGGCCATCACCGGGAGCCGTTGCGGCAAAAATGCCCTGGCAAATACTGCTGCTCCGGTCCCCGGTCTGGGCGCTGGTCGCAACCCATTTTGCAACCACCTGGACGTTGTACATGCTGTTGAGCTGGCTGCCGAGTTACTTTCGCGATGTTCAGGGCGTCAGCATCGCCAACTCGGGCTTTCTGTCAGCCGCGCCGTGGCTCAGCATGTTTCTGATGACCTACGTCGGCATCTGGCTGTCGCAGTTTGTCATTCGCAAGACCGGCCGGGTCATTTTCGGGCGCAAACTGCTCCAGTGCACCGGCCTGTTAGGTTCCGGCGCCATGCTGCTGCTCGCGCAATTTACGAACTCGGTAGGCGCCGCGCTCGCGGTCGCTTGTACCGCAACCGGGCTGCTGGGGTTTTGCTGGGTGGGCTATGGATCGAATTTTCTGGACCTGGCCCCGCGCCACAGCGGACTGCTGGTCGGCTACAGCAATACTTTCGCCACCGTGCCGGGAATCATCGGCGTCGCGATCGCGGGCTGGCTGGTCGACCTGACCGGCGGCTACTCGGCGACGTTCGCCATGGCGGCGGGCGTCAGCTTCGCGGGCGCTGTGATTTACCTGATCTACGGTAGCGACAAAGTGCTGATCGACTGACCAGCGATATTCGTTTGCCCGTTAGCTGCCCACGGACCCGAACAGCATCGTTACGCCGCCAGTTGCAAAATTTCCGATATCGGCCACCGCCGCCTGGCCCTCCGGAGAACCCAGCGTGGTCTGCATCTGTGCCTGATTCGGGAAATAAAGTTCGGCCATGCGGTAGTAGGCCGATTTGCCACCATCCGGGCCCGGTTCAAACTTCGTCAGCTCGAGCCGGCTGAAACCTTTCATCTTTCCGGCGATCGGCAGGTGCGTGTCGGCATAGTAGCGCTCAAATTCCTGCGGATTGGTCGGATGGTTGAAGAGAACTGTCAGTTTGATCATGCGTCGCTCTTGTTTGTTGCTGCGTGGCTCGCAACACAGAGTTTATTGCCATCCGGGTCGCGGAAATAGGCGCCGTAATAATTCGCGTGATATTCAGGGCGCAGGCCCGGCTTGCCTTCCGGCGTACCGCCGTGTGCAAGCGCGGTTTCATAGGCCGCGTCGACCAGGGCCCGACTGCTGGCCTGTAACGCAACCATCTGCCCGTTGCCAGGATGATGTGCTCGCGAGTTGAAAGGCCTGCCGATGACAAAAAGCGGCCGGTCCACACCCGGAATCTGCCACCCGGCCCACGGACGGTCGCGTTCACAGAAGCGCAGCTGGAGTCCCAAACCGGCCAGCAGCGGCTCATAGAACGCCATGGCACGGTCGAAATCCGAAACGCCTGTGAATACGTGCGAGAACATGCGAGGCCTGTTAGACGACGGCGCCGGTATATCCGGCGATGGCCTTACGCAGCGCAGCCCTGGCGAGCAGGCGCGTCGAATCCAGCGTCGGCAACACCGAGTTCTGGTCATTGATGATGAGCGGAATCTCTGTGCAGCCAAGCACCACGGCGTCGCAGCCCTGCTGCTGCAGGCCCTGGATAACCCGCTGGAAGTACGCGACGCCCGCCGGCTCGAAGACACCGCAAACCAGTTCATCCATGATGATGCGGCTGATCTCCTGACGCTCGCGTTCGCCGGGACGGACGCAAGCGATGCCATGCCGTGCGAGCTTGTCAGGGTAGACATCGCTCTCGACCAGCCAGTGCGTGCCCGTCAGGCCGAGCCGCTTGAATCCGCGCGCCGCGGCCTCCGCGGCCACCACTTCCGCGATATGCAGCCAGGGAAGCGGCGAGTCCGGTCGCACAAAAGGGAGCGCCTGGTGAATGGTGTTGTCCGGGCAGATGAGAAAGTTCGCGCCAGCGCTGGCGAGTTTTCGCGCGGACGACAACATCAGCGCGCCGACGCCAGCCAGGTCGTTGCGATCGAGGCAGGCAACGTACGCGGCAAGCGGGTGCGTGTGCATCGAAACTTCCGGATGCGCATGCGGCCCAAGCACCGCCGCGCCCTCGCCGCAAATGGTCCGATAACACAGCGCCGCGCCCTCAGCCGAGCACGCCACGATGCCAATGTGCAGCGGTGCGTTCATTGACTGGACTGCAGCATCGCCGCCATGCGCTGGTGAATCACGTTGATTGCCTTCAGCGGCCTGATCATCACCTTGAAGTCGACAATCTGGCCGGATTCATTCCACCTGATGAGATCAACTCCGTTGACGAGTATTCCATCGATCTCGGTTTCGAACTCCAGCACCGCGTCCGAAGGTCCGGCGATTTCGCGGACGTAGCGGAAGCTGGAGTTGAAAAATACCTGAAAGGCAGCACCCAGGTATTTGGCCACGATCGCCCGGCCGCGTTGCGGCGTATGCACCACCGGCGAATGAAAAACCGCGTCTTCTGCGAGCAGCACGTGCAGCCCGGACGGATCGCGGCTGCGAACCAGTTGATGCCAGGATTCGAGGGCGTTAGCGGTCATGGCTCAATAACAGCATCAGTGAACTCGGTCAAGAACGCGAGTCCAGGTCTTGCCATCGCCGATGACCAGCCGGTCGCCTGTTAGGCGAAACGGCCGGCGCTGCTCGGTGCCGATATAGCCGTTGCTGAGATCACTCAGGACATGATGAATCACAACGCCGGCTGCGGCGTCAACGGTATAGGTGCCCCAATACGAGACGGACCCGTCCAGCAGGGTCCGCATCTGGTCCGGGCTGCATGCGGGCACGGCCAACTCATCCTTTTTGCCCGGCCCAAACTTCTTGCCGGGAGCAACGCACGAAGGGTTTGCCGGGTTGGTGATCTGGATCGCGACATAACCGTCGGCGGTATAAATGAAGAGTCCGAGCGGCTGGTCGCCGAAGCGACGGATCGTCTGGCCGTTCTCCACATCCTCAAACGATACGAGGCGCCAGGTGCCAACCAGACCCGCCGGCGCCGGCGCATCCGCGGCACTTGCCACACCGGCCACAAGGCACATGAAGATACCGAGCATGTATTTTGAAATCCGTGTGCGCAATTTCCTGATCTCCGGATGTGAGGCGTGTCAATAAAGCGGCTGTGTCAAAATGATCTCATACAGCCTAGAATGTTAGCGCAATCGATTAGTGCATAGGTTGGTCCCGCACCATGTGGAAGAAATCGCAGCCCGCAGCACCGGTGGTGCCGAAACCCAAGGTGAAATGGCACGCCGTTTCAGTTTCGAGCGAGGCAGGCAGCTGCTTCCCCACCCGCCTGCTGAAAGGGCAACGGTTTTTATCGACCGAAGCCCCGCCGCTGCCACTGGCCGACTGTACCCAACCTGCAAGTTGCAACTGTACCTATAAGAAATTTAACGACCGGCGCGCCGGCCTTCGAAGAAGCCGCGAGATTTCAGGCATACAGGGCCCAGCGCCAGACCAGGAGCAACGGGCCACCCGCGGGCGCCGGAAAAGAGACCTGGAAAAATAGTTCCGCGACACTAGTCGACAAATAACTTCCGGTCCGTGGCAAACGCGCGGTAACGACAGCCGCCCGGCAAGCAGTCCCGAGCGATGGCAAGTGTTAGCCCGGTGCAGCGCAGCAGCCAGCTGGAATTTCCGTCGGGCTCTACAGCGCAAAAGCCACTGATAATGGCCGACACCGGAATGCGCTGGAAATCCCGAATGCTGGCGGCGTAGCGGACAATTTCGGCTGCCCGGTCCGCAGTTACAAGTGGAGTGACCCTGACATCGACGATGTTAGGTCCCAGCGGAATCGACCAGGCGACAGTACTCGGACTGCATTGCCACACTTGGTTCGATTTTGTGCACGTCGTTCGCGCCCTGAGGCGATACCCGGAATCTTCGCCATGGGAAACACAAGTCACCTTCACGCGCGAATAGCGGTTGCCAGACGATCGGTCTGCAATTTCCTGGGCCGCAACCTGATGCGGTGTCATGCAGGCGAGCCTGGTAATTTCCTCGTTATCTTTCGCATGCAAGGAACCGCCGCATGCAGACCCGGCGCTTAGCAGGACGATCAGCATCGACACAAACTGCGCAAGACGCCGGGAATTGGAGGTCATCAGAGCTGCTTCTGCATGCGCAACAGTGGAACCGGCGCCCCACCGCGATTGTCTTCCACGCTCTCGACCGGTTCGTAACCGCAGGCCCGGTACAGGGGCTGCCCGGCCATTGTGGCCATCAACTCGATGCGTCGAAATCCTTCCGCTTTGGCAGCCGCCTCGCACAGCCCGATAATCAGGCGGCCGACGCCTTTGCGGATGTGATGCGGATGGGTATACATCGCCCTGATTCGCGCGGCGTCTTTGGCCGGGTCGAGCAGCGCAGGACTTCGGCCTGTGGTCAGATCCCCGCCGTAAAGGGTGGCGCGGCGGCTCCAGCCGCCACAACCCGCCGTGGCACCAGCACATGCCACGATGAAATACGTTCCGTCCTCAACGAGCTGCGTATCAAGACCCATGATCGATCGACTCGATTCAATCTGCGCCGCGTTCAGGTACGGTGTCTGCAATTCAGTGATCGCGGCGTCCATCAGCGCCTGCAGCAGGTCGAGATCCTGCGTCAGGGCAAGTCTGCTGGTGAGCTGCGAGCCCGTCATGGCAATGGCGTGTTAGCTCTGCGACGCTTCCACCACTGCAATACAGCAATCGCAAGAACAAGATTCAAACCCAGACCCAAATAACCAGACTCCGGTCCATATAGCGCAGTTTGCCTGACACCTAACGCACCGACCGTCGTACCGAAGCCAAACAATACATACACCGCAGCATTCCAGACAGCGTGGCAGACGCTGGTCACCAGGATCGAGCCTGACATCAATCGCAGCATGCCCCAGATTGCGCCAATGACCACCGCGTTAACCAACAGCACGGGAACTTGTGCCAACGGGACAGCATCTTCGGTATTCATCGTCACTGCCGGGATATGCCAAAGGGAAAACGCGACTCCGGTCCAGATCACGATCTTCAACTCACTCATGCCGGCACGTTCGAGAGCGCCAAACAACCAGCCGCGAAAAAACGCCTCTTCTGTTAGCAAGCCGAGCGGAATACTGATGGCGATGGCGGTCAAGAAATCATTCGTCGCCTTTGGCCAATCGATATTGCCTATATCGACGGCACCTGCCGCCAGGCAAACAAGCGCAATGGCGCCGATGATCACGACCGGATGCAGAATCGCCAAGCCATAGTGCGGCAGGCGGCCAAAAGAGATGCCCATGCTTTTTCGCGGCAGTCGTTGTATCGCCCAGAAAACTAGCATCAGCGGCAACAGGGATGCAAAACTAACATCCGACAGGCGTGCCGCGTCCATGCCGGCATTTACCGCAATCGCAATAATCACGCCCAATATCGGGCCCAGCAGCGTCTTTGTCATTTCAACTCCTTACTACTCGCCGAATTTGTTAGACACCGTTGCCTCAGCGCGGCTTCGCGCCGGCCGGTAACCAGTAGCCGCTCATGAGTTCCCTGGACCAGGGCGGCTGCATGACCGCCTGGCGCGGCAAGAACTCCTGCATGACCGGCTTGATATCGAGGACGGGCGTTCCGTCGATC
The DNA here is from genome assembly GCA_031414335.1 of Gammaproteobacteria bacterium. Lineage (GTDB taxonomy): Bacteria > Pseudomonadota > Gammaproteobacteria > Steroidobacterales > Steroidobacteraceae > UBA964. The sequence goes on from JANNVI010000019.1 coordinate 143,805, forward strand.
GCGTCAAGTTCAGTGACCATGAGTTTCGTTCCGTCGACCGCAACAACCCGGCAGATGGTGCTGCCCAGTCGATTGGGTCGATTCTTCCCGCGCTGGGCAAAGATCCCTACCGCCGGCCACGCCGTGTTGTTGCGCGGGTGCCTGGCACCGGTAACGATCCTGGATTCTGGTACTTCGTGAAACAGAAAAATGATCTCTGCATGCGAGAAGTCGCTCAGTCCTTGCAGTGCGTCCGCTGCGAAGGCACTCGTCAGCTCGATGGATGCCTGCACACCGCCCCAGTAGTCGTCCTCCGCGTGCAGCCTGGGTGCTGAGACGTAGCCGATGGGTTCGATGGTGTAAGGCATGTCAGGAGTTTAACGTCCGTTAACGGCTGTCCGCCAGACGCGATGCGCCGGAATTTTTCAGAACGAGCGGTCGCCTGGGGTGTTAGGCTTCCGGTCAGTTATGCGCCATTGGCTGTCTATTTGGATCATTGCTTTCTGCCTGGCCGCCGGCGCCCATGCCAGCGACGCGCTGGTCGTGGCCACCGCCGACGGTCAGGTCCGCGGGACCCTGGGTAATGGCGTACGCGAGTGGAAAGGCATTCCGTATGCCGCGCCGCCCACCGGCGCGCGGCGCTGGGCGATGCCCGCTGCGCCGGCGCCGTGGAGCGGCGTCCGCGACGCGTCGCGATTCAGCAGCGCCTGTCCGCAGGTAGTGCGCTTCGCACTGACCGAAGCCAGCGATAACGAAGACTGTCTCTACCTGAATGTCGCAGTTCCAGCCACGCCGCTGCGCGGTGCTAACAAACGCGCAGTATTGATCTGGATTTATGGCGGCGCCTATGTCGGCGGCGCGGCCAACCTCTACCCGATCGACTATCTGGCACGCATGGCCAACATCGTGGTGGTGTCGATCAACTATCGACTGGGCGTGTTTGGTGTGATGCCGCATCCGGCGTTTGAAGCCGCACACAATGGAGGTCTTGCGTTCGAGGACCAGCGCCGCGCCATGCGATGGGTCCAGCAGAATATCGCCGCCTTCGGTGGTGACCCTGGCAACGTCACGATTGCCGGCGAGTCGGCCGGCGCCTCGAGCGTCTGCATTCACCTGGCTTCACCGCAACAGTCCGCGGGTCTGTTTCACAAAGCGATCATGCAGAGTATCGGCTGCGCTTTGCGCCAGCGCACCGTGGTCGAAGGCTACCGCGCCGGTCTTGCGCTGGCGGAGGCGGTCGGCTGTGCGGACGTTGCCACTGCGCTCGAGTGCCTGCGCAGCAAACCGGTGCCACAATTGCTTGCCGCGCAAACCGCGCTCGCGGCGCGCATGAACCGCGCCTTTGCACCCAGCGTTGGCAGCGACAGCGTGCCGCAGCAGGCTACCGACGCTTTCGCCAGCGGAAATTTTGCCAGGGTGCGGATCATCAACGGCGGCAATCGCGACGAAATGCGTCTCTATGTCGGATATGAGGCTGTGGCTGGCGTGCATGTCACGCCAGAGAATTACCCCGACAAACTCAGGGAGTCGTACGGCGACAATGCCGCCGCCGTACAGGCGCGATATCCGTTGACGGAATTTCCGTCCGCTCCTTCTGCGTTAGGTACCGTGAAGTCCGACTATTTGCCCGACGGTCCGCTCAACAACTGCCTGTTCCTGCAGACCGCTCAGCTTGCGTCACAATACGTGCCGGTCTATCAGTATGAGTTTACCGACCGCGCCGCACCGCCCGTCATGCCGGACCCCGGATTTGAACTGGGCGCCGTGCACTCGGCCGAGTTGCCGTACTTCTTTCCACATTTTACTAACAAGAGTGTCTTTGACGGTCCCGACCTGGCGCCGGGTTCGCAGCACCTGGCAGAGCAGATGATCGCGTACTGGGGCGCATTCGCCCACACTGGCCGCCCGCAGGTCCGTGGCCTGCCGGCCTGGAAACGCTTCCGCTCAGACAAGGCCGTGCTGCGTCTCGATCCTGACAAGCTCGGCGAATTCGATGCCGGCACGGCACATCACTGTGAATTCTGGCGCAAGCTCTATCCGCAGGCGCTCTCAGCACCCTGACTTGTTAGGCGTCGCTGCCCGTAAAATTGAGCTCAACGCCATTGCCTGCCGGATCCTTGACAAAAAGCTGCACGATGTCAGTACCGGGGATCGGTGTGCGCCGATACGTCACGCCCGTACGCCCGAGGTGCGCTTCAAAGTCCACGAGCCCGGAGCAACTGAAGGCGACGTGATCGAATGTACCGTGCCGTGTGTGTCCGGAGCCCGGGGCATCCGCCGCTTCTACCAGGTGCAGGACCGCGAGATCATCGAGGTAAAGCCAGTAGCCATCGAAGTTGAACGTGGGACGAGGCCCGACTTTCAGTCCAACCACAGTTACATAGAAATCGCGCAGCTGGTCGAGAAGCTCGCGGTCGGCGCGCAAATTGAAATGATTAAATGACTGAATTGGCATTGTTTGCGCACACTCTCATATTCGTTCGGGTTACACCGGCAATAGGCGTTACAGCGTTGAGCCTGGCGCCGCAAAAACTTTGCCAAAATTGAAGGCCGCTTCTGTCGGACCGTTCGCCCTCAGGTGTTCGAGCCGCGCGATAGCCTCTGCGGTCGTTGGCCGATGTCCCTGCGGAATCCACCACAGCACTACATAGGCTTCGCGCATGCGGTCGAACCATTGCGCGCGCCGCCGCATGATTTCGATGTGCCCCGACTGGTAGACGAAGTCCTTGAGCGCAGCGAGATCTTTCCACACCGAGAGATTGACCAACGTCATGTCCCCGAGCGGGCGATATTCGGTGGCATCCCCGTCATCCGACTCCAGCCGCCAGACGAAACCCGGCGCAACGTCGGCAAGCGCATTGATTCGATCAAGGTTGGCGACGAACTCCGCCATCCCCGGTGAATCCAGCGGCTCCTTCATCGCGGCAATGTTCAGTTGGGCCAGTTCGTGCTGCGACATCGGCGGCCCTATCTCGATGGGCTTGTTAGGTGAGACTCGACTGCCGCGGCCTCAAAAAGCGCCATGTCAGGACGTTCGACCGCCAGCGCAGTCAGCGCCTTGGCGAAAGCGCGCGACTCAGGCACTTTGAAATGCGCCTCAATGGCCGGTCGGTCCCGCCATTGCTCGACGAACACCAGGCGCAACGGATTCTGCGGGTCCTGGTAAACCGCGTGAGTAATGCAGCCCGGTTCTGCCCGCGAGCGCGCGACATGCTCGTGGCTCAGGGCGAGCGCCTGCGGGAGCTTCCCTTCCTGGACCGTGACATTGCCGAGGACGATGATCATTGCTTTCTTCGCCTGCTACGACTACTAATCTGGACAGTCAGCCACACCAACAGCGAGAATATTTCGCAGTAGGTTTGGCATGAGCAATTCTCCCTGTGAGACCTAACTCGACCCGACGGACCAGGCGAGCAGCAACTGCGCGGAATAGTAAACCGGCAGGCCCCAGGCCCTGTTGAGGAATTCTGATACCACAAAGCGATCGCGCGCAACTGAAATGTCCGATGCCGCAAATGCCACCGCACCAACTGCCGCGAGCCATGATCGAGACGCTGCGCTATGCGCGATGGCCAATGCGCACATCGCAACTATCGTACCGACATAGGCCGCAACCGCCACCTTGAATGCTGCGTCGAGCCGGCCCCACAGCCAGCGCAGCGTGATGACACCGATGGCCGCGGCGCCGACCAGGCTAACAAAGAACGCGGTCGTACTGAGGGCGCCGGTTGCAAATGCCACGGAGTATGCAACGTGGGCCAGCAGGAAAGCGCCGAGGCCGGACAAAAACGCTGCGCTGCGGCCGCTGAGCAGGAATGCATCACCGATCCAGCTGAGCACCAGAGCAAGCAGAACGAGTTGGCCGTAGGTTGAAGCTGTGGCGCCCAATGACAGCGCCACGAGAACGAAGGCCGCACTGGCCGCGAGCTTTGCCAGCCACCTTACGGCGCCGAGATTTTTACTCTCAGCCAAAACCAGCCCGTAGACGGCGAGCAGGCAGCCAATGGTGAGAGCAATCGCGATCGAGGGCATCAGGTGGAACTCCTTGCCTAACGTCGCACTTGAACGGTGCTCATCCCGACAGCGCCGACTGCAAGGCGGCGAAGTACCAGATCCATCCGCCGATCTGAATCACGAGGGCCACGCTCTGGACCCAGGCATTCCGGATGAAGACCGCGGCCACGACCGTCGCCACGGCCATCGGAACGATCACGAGATTCTGCTGTGGCCATTGCGCGATGCTGTTGACCTGACCAAGCACGGCATTGGTCAACACCGTGACCCAGGCGAGAATGGCATAAGCGATGAGGTACTTTCGACCCTCTTCTGAGTGAAACTTTTGCAGGTCGATCTTGCCTTGCTCCGGGATGCGTGGCGACACCAAACGCGCGTACAGGTAAATGCCTGCCGCCACCAGGAAATAGAACGCGATCGAACCGATGTTCCAGTAAGTCGTCGCGTGCAAGTCCCACAGCCCGATCCACCACGCGCAGGCAAACAGCAGCGCGGCAAGCATCCACCCGGCATTGAACCAGGACAGGCGGATGCGCTTCGCTGCGATGATTATCTCACCGGCCGTCGAGAGCAGGTGCGTAATCGCCGCCGCGTACACGAACGAGAACAGCACCAGGATGAAATCGAAGGCGTGCATAAAGAATCTCTTTCGTTAGGCCTTGCGCCGCATCTCATACAACAGGTCGCCATCAGCCATGCTGTCGACCGCTTGCCAGCCGGCCCGATGGTAAAAGAAATCTGCGCGGGAGTTCGGCTGTGTTGTCAGCCACGCCCGATTGCAACCGGCTCCAAACAGCCATTGCATCATTGTGTCATGGAGTTGACGGCCAATGCCTTGCCGCTCGAAGCCAGAGCGGACAAACAACGCCCAGATGTTTCCGCTCTGGGAGTCTGCAGCCGCAAAGCCGACAACCTGTTCCTTGACTACATACACCCAGCTTTTGCCGGTTGAGCCCAGAAAGCGGTGATAGTGGTCCGGTGTTACCTTCCGCGGGTCGGATAGCGCGTTCTCCCGAACAGAGAGCCGGATTTCATGCATGGCGGCTATGTCGGCTGCCGTCGCTTCGCGGACGGACATTTAGCGGTGCCTGACGTCTTTGTTCAGCGGTCGGCCGCTGAACTGATCGTTAGCTCGCTGTGTAATCAATTGCACCATTGAGACTCGCATGGCACCCCGTCACCGTCACCGTCCATAGTTGTGTTCGGGCAGTGGTCGATGAAGAATCTAGCTTCATCACAGGACGTCATTTGCGGGCACCTCGTGCGCCCGTCGCAAGCGAAGCGCGACGGCGCCGACACAAACGGCATAGAGACCTCTGAGGCCGGATTTTCCGTCGGCGCGACTCGCTTCAGGTACTCGGAGTAGCCGAATGCGCCAAGACCCGCAACGGCAAGCAGCGTGATGACGTTACGAAGCCTGCTACTCCGCGGACCACGGGGCTCGCGCGCTGCCGCGTGTTGAGCAGGCAGCCGCTGGCCAGGCCGCATCACGCGAACTGCGCGCTGCTTTCCATCGGGACCGGGCTCAATCTCAAACGAAATCAGTTCGTTGAGCCGAGGACGCACGCCGTCCCGGGGGAATGCGGAAATGTGAACAAAGAGATCGGCCGTACCCTTGGCGGGTGTAATGAAGCCAAAGCCGCGATCGTCGTTCCACTTGGTCAGAGTGCCATGGTTTCGCATGAGAGCAGTCGCGCGCTCAATTCGCCGGTTTCGTGTCAACGTTGTGGTACGCCTCGATCCACCACCGGCCGGAGCGTCGCACGAACACCTCCATCAGTTGGGTCCTGAATATTCCGTCTACAGGAACCGCAATGCCAGCGGGCATGGACTTCACGCCTCTGAGTTCGTTATCGATGTCCACGATCGCAACGTCAGGTGTTACAAAGCGAATCCGACGGACGGCGTGGTGCTTCGTTGTACCTTTGTAGAACGTCGCGAGTACCTTGCGTTGGCGCTCGATGAAGGTAGGCGCACCATACATCACCATGCCAAAGAGATTGGTGAACGAGGCGTCAGCTGCAACGTCCTTTCCATAAGCAGCACCGTCGCCTGCGTTCCAGGCCTCCGCTTGTGCCGCGATGATTGCCCGGATGGCTGCTGCATCCTGCTGATCCTGCGCAAACCCAAGTTGCGTCGAGAAGAATGCCAGGACTGGAAGTGACAGGAGAAAAGCTTTCAACATATCTGATACTCCTTCATGACGGCTCTTGTGGATTCTGGTACGACGGGACTGCAGGATCTCCCTTCATGCCCATCCGACGCTTCGCAGTTTCCTTGGCGCCCACCGCTGGCAAATGGTTTCCTGCCAGAGCCAGGCCCATTCTCGGCATATTTCCGTAGACGGTTTCATACTGGTTCGCCTGGACCTGATAGGTCTCGTGCCAGATCCCAACGCTTCCGCTTGCTCCAACCGCCCGGTTGAATCGCTTCCACGGTTCCAGGTGATTGAGTTTTGGATCCCGCGCGAAGCGCTCCAGTTGTTCGAACGAACGCCAATACTGAACCAGGGCGACGCCACGCCAGTAGAGGAAAGTCTGCGCGTGCAGCAGTCCGAGTTCGGGGTGTTCCATCAGGTGCCTGACCATCGGTCCCATGGCCGACGCCACAGGTAGCCACTTATGCATGGCCAGTATTTTGTTGACGCGCATGCCGATGATGAAGACCACGAATGAGCCCTCAATCTGTGCGGTAAAGCGCCCGCGGAAGATTTCACTCAAAGGGGCCTCCTATGCCGTTGTGCAACGCCTAACATCCTACTGACGGGCCTACTGGCCCGCGGGCGGTTGCCAAAGTTCTACCTTGTTTCCTTCAGGGTCCATGACCCAGCCGAACTTTCCATATTCGGAGTCGTCCGTCTTGTCCAGAACATTGCACCCTTCAGCCCGCAACGCCTTGAGCAGGGACGTTAGGTCCTCAACCCGGTAATTGATCATGAAGTTTGCGCTGCTGGGTGCAAAGTAATCGCTACCGGCGGCACCGATCGACCAGGTCGTTGTTCCCTTCATCGCCTTGCCGTCGCCATCCGCTCAAACGAAAACGGTACCGCCCCATTCCTGGACATCTATGCCCAGGTGCTTCTTGTACCACTCTCTCAGCGTGACAGGATCTTTCGCGTGGAAGAAAATCCCGCCGATACCTGTGACTCGCTTCATATGCTGCTCCATTACGTTAGCTTGCGGTTCCATCATTCCTGGTATTCATCAACCTGGCCATTTCAACAGCGCCAGGGTCGGCGCTTTGGCCCAAACCGCTGCTGACGCCTGCGCGGTCTGCCTCCGACCGGTTTTGACTGAGCTTCATCTTGCCGCGCAGCTCGACAATCGAGATCTCAAAACCAACGATTCCGGTCACCATCTTGCGTATGTACTCGTCCGGCGCATCCGATACCTGCCACGGATGGGCCCTTTCCTGTTCGTGCCGCTCCGTCAGATTTTCGACGAGCTGCCTCAGCTCCTGTGCGTCGTGCATCCACGCGATGTTCCCCCGCGCATGCACCACACCATAGTTCCAGGTCGGGACAACCTTGCCATGCTCTTTCTTCGACGGGTAGAGACTGGGCGATATGTAGCTGTTAGGGCCATGAAACAGCACCAGCACCTCCGCGCCACTCTCTACTTCGCGCCACATCGGATTGGCCCGCGCGACATGCCCCCGCAGCCGGCCGAACGTACCGTGCCCCGGATCAAGGGCCAGCGGAATATGATTTGCGTCAAGGCGTCCCGCTGCCACAGCGACAATAGAAGCCAAAGGGTGCCGCCGCACGAACTCCTGCAACACGGCGGGATTCGATTCATCAAAATGGGCTGGGTAGTACATCGCTAGTTACCAACTCTGCGCCAGCCGACGGCCAACGCATTGTCGACCTCCATGCCAATGCCAACGGCGCCGACCTTGCCGTTAGTGATCCAAGTTACTTTGTAGACATCTCCGGTCTTCTCGATCAGCAGGTCATACTCGTCCGAGAACTCGCCGTTCTCGTAAAAGTAGCGAACGTGGTAGCGTCCGGCGAAGCCCTCCTTCGGGCCGCCGGTCGCTATCCCGGGTCCACGGTACTTGTCCGTGAATAGCCATCTTGCGTTCAGAGTTCCTGGAGAAAGACTCTTGGTATACAGGACAAATCCGATGTTGGATGCGCCGGGTGCTTCCGGCGTCTCGGCAGCGTTCGCAACGCCTGCGGACAACAGCAGGCATGCCAGCGATGTCGTTATGAATGATGATCTGAGCATGAATTCCCCCACTTGTGAGTTGGGACAATAGCGCAGGAACGACCGCGAGTGACAGCTGCTGGGGGGGCCTGGGTTCATGAAGCTTCACTACGCGGGCCACCACTTCTGTCACAGATCCCGCTGTGCGTTGCACAGTAAGATATGCAAAGGGTTTCTGACACCGGGCATCATGACAAGGACTGTTTCACGGATTGTGGCTTGGACGCTGCTGGCATGCTCGCCTGCGTTGTTCACTGCCTGCGCGACGCAAGACCTCACCGCCGACGAACCAGAACCGGTCTACGTCCCGGAAGAGCCGAGCGCGGCGCAGGCAGCGCCAACTGCGTCGACCGAGGAAGCCGAGGAGCCCGAGCCGCAGGTGGTGCAGGCCGAACCGAGCGAGGCTGATCGTTCCGCCGGCAGGATGGCCGAGGTACTCGTCGCCGCCAAGCCGGAGCAACGTCACGAACTCATCCGGGATCTCGTCGGCGAAGCGAAAGTTCTGCTCCAGGATGTTGAACTGAAATACGTTTTCACCGGCAAGGGCCGGCGCGAAACACTGCGCGGGCGGCCCGTGGCTTTCGCGCTCTGGAGCGAGGCCACGAAATCGTGGTCGGTGGCTCACGTCGAAATCCCCCGCCCGCCCATCAAATGGAAACCCGGCCGCCGCCCGCTGCGCTTCGTTATGCGCGCCGCGCCTGGCATCAGCGCGCGGCATGTGAAAGGCACGGGCGCCGAACGCCTGATGTTCTCGTTCTCCAGGGGTGCAGAGTCCCTGAAGGTATACGGCCGGAAATTCCCGGTGTTCGACGAAGCGCTGCTGAAAAAGAGGCGCTGGCGCGAAGTTGTCGCGACCGCAAGACCCATCGTTTACCTCCCCTTCACGCAAGACACGTTAGACCCGAGTTTCGTCGTCGAGGGCCGAGAGTACCTGCGCAACACCGCGCTCAAGGCGGTCGAAGAGCTGCGCCGTGCGAACATCCCTTCGCTGGCTTTCCCGGGTGAACTGCTCGCGGATGTCGTACCCGCGGAAGTGATCATGACACTGGCCGTGATCGAACAGACCGATGACGGCGACTACAGACGCAAACAAGACCTGGCCTTCGAGGAAGTACTGAGCCAGTACGGCCTGAAACGCGAGGATGCGTATAGGTACAGCGTTTCACGCGCCAAGGCCATTGGCCCGATGCAGTTCACCAATTGGCGCGGCAATGGAACCTACGCGCTGGTTGTCAGGCTGTGCCCCGGGGCACAGCTCGATCCGAACTTCGAACGCGGTGCGACCAATCTCTTGAACGCGATGAAGGCGGCGATCTGCCTGTTCGACATCGAGCTGATGCAGATGCCCGCGCACATCCGCTTGCCCTATCGCGACAACAAGAAAGTGCTCGGTATCTTTCCGGTCGCCGCGTACAACGGCGGTCCCCGCAACGTCACGAAACTCTACCGCGTCATCCAGCGGATGCGGGTGAACCTCGAAGACCTGCGCATGCCCGCAGTGGAGCCGGATGGTGAGTCCGTGGCTTGCCCATGCCTGTGGCACGAGCAACCGGCAGGCATATCAGCGATGACCATCCCGAGGTACAACAGCGAGAACCGCTGGTACATCGAGAAGTACCAGAACATCCTGAGCCTGCTGGAGGAAGAAGAGGCACAGATCGATTCTGCGAACTAGATCTGTGCCACCTGCGTGATGACCGATCCTACCTGACACGATGGATGGCGCAGAGCTTGTTGCCATCAGGATCGCGTACATAGGCCAGGTGCATGGAGCCCAGGGTACTGCTGCGCAGGCCGGGCGCGTCTTCGATCGAGGTGCCACCGTGCCTGACCGCCGTGTCGTGGAATTCATGCACCTGCTCCGGTGAATTGCACTTGAAGGCGATGGTACCGCCGTTAGCAAAGGTCGCCGGCTGGTCGTTGATCGGCTCGCTGACACAGAACACACCGCCGTCGTGCCGGTAGAAGAGTCGCGTGTGGCCGGAGCCCGCTTTGTTGCGCAGCGGCTCGCCTACGCCGAGCGTTCCGAGCACCGCGTCGTAGAAGCGCTTTGACCGCTCGATGTCATTCGACCCAACCATTATGTGATTGAACATGCTTTCTCCGTACTCGCGTAAAGACTAGTCAGCAACTCTAGCCAGCATGGGCAATAGAATCACGTTGTTTGGCATTGGCATCGCAGTCTCCGTTCAGCTTCTCTGAAAAGCCGTAGTTGCGTTAGGCGGCATGCCAAAATTTGCCTTCAGTTCGCCAGCTTAAGAATCAGCACGCCAATCAATACGCCAGTTATCGCAGCCGATGGGAGCATGTACTTGGCGTGCATCAGCAACTTGGAATCTTTCGACAAAACCACAACCGTGGCGGACAACAGACCATAAAGGACGCCATAGCCGGCTGCGGTGGTCCATGACGTTTGGGCTGTGATGGAAAACGCCACCAGCAAAGCAACAAGTACGCCACGCAGCGTGGTCGCTGCGATGATGTTTGCCTTGGATGGGACGTGCTTATCGAAAAGTATTGGCAGCGAACCCAGGCAGCAGACTCCTGCTCCAACGGCAATTGCGAAAGGAAGGTTTACTGACATGTCAGCTAACGATTGAGCTTAGCGTCGGCCCGGCAGGGCGGCGACAAACGAAAGCACTTTATCTCGATGACTCTCTCAACCATTGGCTAAAGATACTACCGGGGTCGAGAACGGTCGAGCGGATTGCTAGGCCGAGTTTGCTGACTTGCACAGCGGGCCGACAGCAGTAAGCAACACAATGACGTTGAAAACCGCATTCGATGGAACGCCGGCCGAGATCGAACCCGTTGAATCCAGAACAAACCACGCGACAAGCCCTGCAACAACTGCTCGTCTTGTCTGCTCAGGCGCTGCGTCGTAAACCCAGTACCGCAGAGCGAGAATCGTGACGCCTCAACCGAGCAAGAATCCCCCGGTGAGCGCAGAAAGGAATCTCATTGCGCCCTCTGAATAGATCTGCGTGCCATCAAGTGGCCACGCCAGCAAATCGAGGGTCCATCGCGCCAATTCGTCCGAGCTGCTTTGTGTTGCCAGTGAAAATATCGGACCGAAAGATCCGACTACAAACGCCGTGACGAGAAGCCAGAATTTATGGGTCTTTCTTGATCTGAAATTCATCTCTGCACTCCAATCCTGCGAAGCACACCCGCTATCACCCACTCGGCCTAACGTTCCTCAGCCGCGGCGGCGTGCATCGCAATCGTCAAAACAAGCCCCAGCGCTTGACGCGGGACTTGTAACCTTCGTAGTCCTTGCCATTGGCAAGGAGGAGACGCTTCTCCTCATTAGGGACGATGTATAGGCCCAGCCGAGAGGAGTTGCGGACGGGGGAATGCGCAGGACGGGAAGGAGCCAAACCCCAAACGCCCACTGGGCGAGAATGACCAGCGGCTGGATGAGGAAAATCTGGGGTGGTTGGATTCTGACTGCTCTTTCAGCCATGGTTACTCCGCTCTTCGGCAGTGATCATGTGCGACGCCGTGACACAAGCGGTGCTGCGCGGACGAACTCATTGGCCGCTGCCTCCTCAAGCATCCATCGGCCCATGGCGCCATACGAAACGGGTGAGTAGGAATTCAGAGCGCCTTCCCAGTTCGCCGAGGCCACAGGGTGCTCATCCTTGCCGCGAGCGTTCAGGCCGCCGCGGACGAGAGTCCAACGAAGCGACAAGAACGCCCCGTTGCCGAGCGCATCCACGACCGCTTGCTGTTCACGCGCTCCGCGGCCGATCGTCCCTGGCATCCACGTAAAGAAGCGCATGATCCGGCTTGCGGGTTGCCCTGGTGCTGAAGTAAGCAACGTATTGATCATGACGATGCGGTCGACGCCTGCGGACACCATCGATTGCTCGACCGCGGACATGTTCGCTGACAGCAAGGCAGAGTGCCCGCGGGTCGTTGCCGTAACTCCGAGCGCGGTGAGAACGGCATCCGCGCCGGCGAATGCCGCCATGAGGGCGGGGCGATCGTCGAGAGACTGGACCACATCAACACGAGATCCGCCCGGCACGTCGGTGATCCGTTCCGGCCGAGAACGGACGATGGCAGTGAAGCTGATTCCCGCTGCTCGGCATAGCCCGAGTATTCCCTGACCGAGACCACCTGCAGCGCCGATGACGGCCACATGACGTGGTAGTGGTCGAGATTGGCCATCAGCAGTCGGTGTCGTCATGATCGGGAATATTCCAGTGTCGTCAGCGGCCTAGAAGTTATGACTGGGCCGGTCGCTGCTCAGTGGGGTGGCGGCGGCACCGCCAGCGGGTTTCGAACCAAGCCGACCACCTTTCGGACCGCCGCGATCACGATATCGGGCCGGTCGTACTGGATGTAGTGGGTGGCGTCCGGCACCAGAATGTGCTCGCTCTGGGTCGACCACGAAGCTTCTTCTTCGTGCATCGCCTTCCAGGCAGCCTGGAACCGCACGCTTTCTTCCCGAGTCATCTTCAGCTGCTTCAGCTGATTGGTGTCGGTCGGCGCCATGGCGGTCAACACCACGAGCGGCCGGTTCCCGAGCTGGCGGAACGTTCCCGCCTGCGCCACGGTGGAATCGAGAGCGTCCATTTCTTCGAGCATTGGCCCAATCGAGGTCGGCGCGTAGGCCGCCGTGGCTTGACCCACGGAGTCCGCCGGCGCGGCGCCGGGCATGGCGACCCGGACGACGCCGGCCCACGCGAACGCCGCCGCCGCCCGAAGCGGCCCAACCGGCGGCTCGAGCTTCCGGCCGAGGACCTCGTTGAATCGTTGGAACTGCTCGGGGTGCGAGGCATCGACGAACACCAGTCCGGCCACCTCGGCCTCATGGAGTTTCGTGAAGGTCATGATGTAGGGCCCGCCCAGCGAGTGGCCGACCATGACGTACGGCGGCTTTTCTCCAGCGGCCGTGAGCAGGGCATGAAGGTCGCCGGCAACGGTCGTCGCAACTTGCTGATTCGGATTGTCGTCGCTCCACATCATCCCGGCCCGGCTGTAGGCGCAGGTGCGGGTGGTGGCTGCGATCGAATCGTGGACCTTGGCCCAGGAGAGCGACCCGTTCATGTCGAGGCCCGCTTCAAGGATCACGATCGGCGTGCCGCTGCCCCGGCAGTCGATGTGGAGCTTTCGCCCCCCGATGTCAACGAGTTTCCCCGGAGCGGGGTGATTGACCACGGCCTGGCGCCGCATCCGGGCTTCATAGCCCGCGCCGATCATGATGGCTGCCGCGAGCAGCGCCAGCGCGCCAAGTCCGAGCCGTTTGGCCCATCGTTTGAACGATGTCATCGACTGCCTCCAGAAGTTGGAAACGTCACGAGCGACTCATTGCCGTCGGCGCCGACGCTGGCGACGCCGAACAGATGGTCGTCGATCAGAATGCCGTCGAGGGTGAACTGGGTCACCGGCCCAATGTAGCGCGATTGGCTCCAGACCGGATCGGTGGTGTCCCGCCAGTAAATCTTGTAGCCGACCGCCCCCGGCGCGGCCTGCCAACTGAGGGCGGTGGACGCGCTGACCCCGCCCCGAAGCCTGACGGCGGTCGGCGGCGGCGGGGCCGAAGCCAGCGCCGCCAGCGCCGCGGCATTGACCCCCGCGATCCGGGCCGCGTAGGGGAAATCGGCCCGGTCGGGCACGTCGCCGTAGGCGATGCCGCCCTCGGTCCGGATATTCTGATGCTGGCGGTTGTAGTTCTCGTACGCTTCGGTAATCCGGACGGCCGCGAAGCCGGCGTCATTGAACGCCCGGTGGTCGCCGCCCCGTCCGAACCGGTCGAGGCGGTACACTAGCTTCGGCCGCATCATCGGCAGGACCTGACGCGCGACGGCGTGAACGTAGCGGGCCAATTGCCGCGACGGCCCGTCGACCTCTCCGCCGGTGACCCGGCGTCCGCGCCGTTCTTCGTCTGACTCGGTGGCGGCCGTCGGCTCCGAGAAGATCCGGAACGTGAGGTTGTCGACCTGGCCCCCGATCCCTTCGCTGTTGCCGATGATGTCGTTGTTGAGCACCCCTTCGATCTGCCAGTTCTGCTCTTTGGCGTACTTGGCCAATTGGTTCCCGCCGAGGAGGCCTTGTTCTTCGCCGGCCAAGGCGCCGTAAACGATGGTCTTGGCGAACGTCTTCTTGGACAGGAGCCGGGCGGCTTCGATCACCGCCGCCGTGCCGCTGGCGTCGTCGACCGCGCCCGGGGCATCCGAGGTCGCATCGTTCGGATCTGAGGCCCTGGAGTCGTAGTGGCCGGTGATCAGGACGTAGCGATCCGGGTAGGTCTGCCCCCGTTGAATCGCGATGACGTTGACGAGCTCGACATCCTGAGTAATCCGGGTTCCGGGACCGGCCTTGAGGAGACCGCGGTCGTACCGGACCTGGAGACACCCGCCGCATTCCGTGGCGATCCGGTCGAACTCGGACTTGATCCACCGCCGGGCCGCGCCGATACCGCGGGTGGTCGAGGTCGTGTCGGACAGAGTGTGACGGGTGCCGAAGGTCACCAGCTTCCGGACCGTGGCTTCGGTAGCCGCTGCGGAAATGCCGCGCGCCAGATCGTAGAGACGAGGGTCGTGGCTTGGCGTCGCCGGCGTCTGGGCGGTCAGGAGTGCGAGGAGAAGAATAGGCATGCCGGGAATCTATCGATTCTTCCTGTTGGAGTAACCGGCCCCGCCGGATTCGCCTATCTTTGCCCGATGAACGTCAGCCCGTTAGCCGCATCACTCCCCGACCTTGCCGATGCCGACCTGGCGATCGTTCCGGTAGAACGGTCCGACACAGCACCGTCGACCTGGTACGTCGACCCCCGCTGGCACGCTGTCGATCGCGATGCGGTCCTCGCGACCACCTGGCAGGGGGTTGGTCACGTCTCAATGGTCGAGGGTCCGGGGGCCTACTTCCTGGCCACGGTCGCGGACAATCCGATTCTGGTCATTCGCGACAAGGACGGAATCCTCCGCGCGTTTTACAACGTGTGCCGTCATCGAGGCGGGCCGCTGGCCCTCGAACCCGCCGGCTGCGTCAAGGCGCTGACCTGCAAGTACCACGGCTGGACCTATCAGCTGGACGGCACCCTCCGC
>JANNVI010000020.1:0-2384 GCA_031414335.1 Gammaproteobacteria bacterium
ATGCTCATCACATTGCCGGGCAATTTGCCTAACAGCGGAACAATGTCAGTACGCCAGACGTCATCCTCGGTCAGGTTCGTGCCGAGCGGGTAGGTGTTGGACCATTGCTCGAGCGGTGCCAGACGATACTTCTTGTTGCGCGTCTTGCCGGCCTCAACGACGGCGCCCTCGTCGATCAGCCGGCGGAGATGTTTGTGGGCGGCCTGTCTGGAGCAGTGGAACTTTTCCGCCATGAGGCGCGCGATGTCCGCAGGGTGCGCATCGAGATTGCTGACGATAAATCGCCGCATATCCTCGCCGCGGGGCTGCAGTGTTTTCATGCCAAAGATTGTCAACCATGGGAACTATCTTTGTCAACCTCATGGTCGAAATTGTCAACTATTGGGGATCGCGCTATGGGCGACCTTCTTGAAGACTCTGACCAGCAAAACGACCGGGACATGCCCAATGAACGCCTCCGAGTCCGCCGTTCCAACAAATTTAATAGGCTGATTTTGCCGGCGTCCGCCAATTGGCAACCTGACCCACAGCGGCCGCCGGCGACCGGCAGCAATGCGGCACGGCACTTTGATCTGTTTTCGAATCGGCGGTGGCCGCTGCGGCAATACGGCTGGCGGGGTCGTTGACAAAGAACATCGACGCCAAGGCGCGACAGTCTTTGTTCCGCTGCGCATGATTGTGGTTCAAGCTAGCAATAGCGCGTGGGTGCGAAAGCAATCAGGCAACACACGCGTGCAGGTATCTGTAGGAGCCGATGACCATGACACATCGCCGCACGGTGGGAAGATGGACCCTGATCGCCTGGGTGCTGTCTATCCTAACAACGTCACTCCCCACCGCGGCCCAAGCGCCTGAGGATGTGCGCGCCGCTTTCCTGCGATGGGCCAGCCAGTCTTTGCACCCCATCGGTAGCGGGGACCTCGCCGCGTCCACCGAGGATCTTCGGCCCATTGAGAAGGTGATCGGGGACGCCAAGTTCGTCGGCGTGAGCGAGGGCGTACATGGGGGCGCAGAGCCGCTGATCTTCCGGAACCGATTGTTCAAACACCTAGTTGAGCATCTGGGTTTCCGCGCCATTACGCTGGAATCCGGCATTGTCGAGAGCCGGATGCTCAACGACTACGTGACACATGGCAAAGGAGAGTTCGATACCGTTCTCCGTCAAGGTCTCTCCTACGGATTCGATTCATTCCGCCAGAACGGCGAACTCATCCGTTGGATGCGGGACTTCAACACGCGCTTGCCGCCCGGCGCCGTCAAAGTACAAATCTTCGGACTCGATGTGCCAGGCAGCCCGGGCAGCTTCGATGCGGCGCGCAGACCCGACACGGCCCTGCAGTCGGCCCTCGAATTCCTACGGACTGTAGACGCACCGGCCGCGTTGGCCCTGCAGTCCCGAGTCGAAAAATTTCTCCCGGTGCTCAAAAGCATCGATGGCTATGGCGCGCTGACCGAAGCGGAACGCGACGCCCTCACGGCTGCGGTCGCCGATCTGGTGTCGCTGATGGAGCGGCAGCGATTGGCTTATTTGGGCAAGAGCACGACAGAAGATTTCGACTGGGCTGAACGAGCGGCCATCGGTGCGCGTCAAACCGACACTTGGTTTCGCCGCATGCCGCTCGGATGGAAACCGGCGGATGGGTTCGCGTGGACGCAATTTGCACTGCAAGTTCGGGACCGTTCCATGGCGGACAATCTGGACTGGGTGCGCCGTCGACTTGGTCCGAGCGGGCGCGTCCTCGTGTTTGCGTCCGTGGCTCACATTGCAACGACGGTCGTACGCGATCCTGATACCCCCTATCGTGAATTGATTCCGATGGGTGCCTACCTCAAGGAGCGATTCGCTTCTGACTACGTCAATATTCTCAACTTGGTGATGAACGGTGCAATTGAATATTGCTCGGCGACTCCGCGGCGAGTGATGCCCCTTCAGCCGCCGCCCGAGTCAGCCGTCGAGACCCTGTTCGCGGCTGTGAATGTGCCTCGGTATTTGCTCGATCTGCGACGCGCGCGCCGCCCGGCGTGTCATCCTGGTTGCAGCAAGTGCACGATCACTGGAATGGCATGAATTCATTCCAGTTCCCGACGGCTAACGCGTTTGTACTCGTCTATTTCGTTAGTCCGGTGTCGGCGGCGTGTAAGCCGCTGGCGGGCGCAGGACGGTAAATATCGAACAAACCGGTCGCAATTGATTGGAACCGTTATTGGGGCGTCCGCTTCGGGGCAGGTATTCCCTGATCGCCAATGTCACATGAGGGCCGGTTTCTGTTGGTCGCCATTCTCAGAAGCGGTCATTCAGGCTGTGATTTCGGGGTCGACTGCACTCTGAATCCGCCGTTCGACCTAGCGAAGTTGCCGCGATCTTGTCTGTTGAACTTGGATTG
>JANNVI010000021.1:0-1969 GCA_031414335.1 Gammaproteobacteria bacterium
GCTAAACTACGCACATGTTTACATTACCCCCAGACTATCCGTCCGACATTTCTGGCGCCTTCGGTGTCTTGAAGACCCGCAAGAGTCTGTCGCTCGATGACATGCGCGTGCTCGCCGTGATCGAGGCCGCGGGCGAAGAATTCTATGTGCGCATCGCGAGGGCTGTGCGCAACCCGGAGGCTGCTTCCCTGCTGATCCAGAACGGTCGCGAAGAGCGCGGCCATGCGCATCGCCTGCTGAAGGCCATCGTCGCCGCGGGCGGCGAGCCGTTCGAATTGCCGGCTGCCAGCGACAATCCGTTCATTGCCTCGCTGCCCCAGGAGTTGCCTGCGACGGTGGAGTTCATCCGCTCGCTCGAGAGCGGCGAGCAGAACGGCGACCGGATCTATCAGGCCTGGGCCGACGCCGCAGCTAACGACGAAGTCGCGAAAGTGCTGCGCCAGAACGGCCGCGAAGAAACCCATCATGCCGAGCGCGACGCGCAGGTGGTCAGGCTGCTGGCGGCGAACGCCTAGGGCGGCGACGATGTCCCTACATCGCTTCGCGCGGTGAGAGTGGACGAATGCGATTACGCTGTTCCATATAAAGTCTTGGGCGCACGCGGTTCATGCAAGCGGAAATGACCAACAGAATTTGGGGTGCGTACTTCTCCATAGTCAGCGCACTGCTGCTGCTCCTCAGTATCGTCGCGTTCTCCGACAATCTGTTCACGGACGTCGGTCAACCCAGCAACAGGGATGCCAAGTTCATCATCCACGGTCTGTTCGGGCTGGCTTGGTATGTTCTTTTGGTGACGCAAGCAAACCTCGTCCGAGTCCGCAATCTGCGTCTGCACAAAAAGATCGGTATCGCCACGTTCGTTGTGGCTATCGGCGTCACGCTTACCACGCTCTACATTTTCATCGTCGTATGGAAGGGCTGGGCCAACATGACCGCCGAAGTTCGCGCCAACCGCCTGTTTCTCCCAGGCTATGCATTGTGCCTGGTGATGGCCTGGCGACGGCGGGGACAACCGGCTTGGCACAAGCGCCTTGTTTTTACTGGCACGTTTTTCATGCTCGAGCCTGTGTTGGCACGTGCCTACGATCCCCTGGTTGTGTCGTGGGCGAAGCCGCTGCTTTCCGCGCTCTACACCGCACAGGTGGAGGAGATCGCATTTCAGACTTTCCTCTGGGGCACGTGGCTTGGCCTTTTCCTGTCTCTGGCGGCCTACGATTTGAAGACGCAGCAACGCGTCCATATTGTCACCATTGCTGGATTTTCATGGTTCGGGCTCACCTTGCTTATCAGCGCTTACACATAGCAGGTCCAGTGCCGCCTAACAGTCTGCTTGACCGGTCACGGCACCGGTGCCATTGTTTCATGCATGATCACCACCCGAATCGCGACGCTGGCGGACCTCGAGATTGCAGGCGCCCTGTTCGATGCATACCGGCAGTTCTACAGGAAGCCACCTGACCGGGATCTGGCCGTGGGTTTCATCCGGGCCCGGCTGCAGAACAATGATTCGGTTATCCTTCTGGCCAGCAACACAGTTCAGCAAGTCGTCGGCTTTTGTCAGCTTTACCCAAGTTTCTGCTCGGTAGCCGCGAAGCCGATTTACACGCTCTACGACCTGTTCGTTGCTCCTGCCGGGCGGCGCTGTGGCGCGGGCAAGGCCCTGCTGACAGCGGCCGAGAAGCTTGCGGCGGACAATGGCAAGTTCAGAATGGATCTGAGCACCGCCAGGGACAACAAGGCGGCTCAGGCCTTGTACGAATCGCTTGGTTGGGTCCGGGATGAATTATTCTACGTTTACAGCAGATCGATCGAAACCTGACCGCCAACCACGGAGGCCTCCGATGTCAGTCACACTCTACGCAGCAACCATTCCCAACAACCTGCAGGTCCTCGGCGCGGTCGCCGCATTGATCGACAAGGCCGAAACCTGGTGCAACGAGCGCGGGCTGCCGCCGGATGAACTCATCCA
>JANNVI010000022.1:0-16425 GCA_031414335.1 Gammaproteobacteria bacterium
CACCGGCAGCAGAAATTCCAGTGAGGCCCGCGCCGTGCCCTGGTGTAGCAGCTGAAAAAACGAATGCTGGGCGTTATTGCCGGGCTCGCCCCAGATCACGGCGCCGCTGCTACCGGCGAGCGGCTGGCCATCGCGCGTCACGGACTTGCCGAGGCTCTCCATGTCGAGCTGCTGCAGAAACGCCGGAAATCGCGCGAGCCGCGAGTCATACGGCAGCACCGCCGTGGTCGGCAGCTGCATGAAATTATTGTTCCATACCGCGAGTGCGCCCAGTAGGGCTGGGAGATTGCACTCCCAAGGCGCGTCGCGAAAATGCACATCCATCGCGTGCCCGCCGGCTAACAACGCGGCAAAATGCTCGCGCCCGATCGCGATCGCGAGCGACACGCCGATCGACGACCACAGCGAATACCGCCCGCCGACCCAGTCCCACATGACGAAGCGATACTCCGGATGCACGCCGAACTCGTTCATGGCGGGCGTGTTCACCGAGACCGCGGCGAAATGCGCCGGCACCGCCGCCTGGCCCAAGCGCTCGCGGATCCAGGCGCGCGCCGACTGCGCGTTCGCCATGGTTTCCTGGGTCGTGAAAGTCTTGGAGGCAATTATGAACAGCGTGGTCGCCGGATCGCGATGCGCACAGAGATCCATGAGCGCGCAGCCATCGACGTTGGACACAAAGAGCACATCCGGCCCCTGCCCCCGGAACGGCTGCAGCGCTTCGACGGCCATGGCCGGCCCCAGGTCCGAGCCACCGATGCCGATGTTGACGACGGTCTTGAAGGGCTGACCACCCGAACTGCGAACCTCGCCGCGGCGCACCCGCTCGGCGAACGCGAGCATGCGCTCGCGCTCGACTAACACCAGCCGCTCGACCTCGGCGCCGCCGATGCCTGCGCCCTTGGGCTGGCGCAACGCCGTGTGCAGCACGGCGCGATTCTCGGAATTGTTGATCGGATCGCCGCGATACTTGGCCGCGATCGCGCCGCGCAGATCCACCGCATCTAACAAGCCCAGCAAAGCAGTGCGCGCCGCCCCATCGAGCCGCTGGCGCGTGTAATCGAGCAGCAGCCCCTCGCCGCTGGCAGAAAAATCCTGAAAGCGATTCGAGGACAGGAAGTCGGCGGGCGCAAGACTCGCTTGCCGCGCGGCGTTCTCTGCCAGCAGTTTCCAGTTGGCCGCTGTCATAGTCGGGTCAGCTCGGTCGCGGGAATGGCATGGATGCGCGCAGCCAGCGGAAATCGCAATTTGCCGGCATGGACGACCCACAATTGCTGCAACTTGAGGTCTTCGACTGCTGCGCGCATCGAGGGAGTCAAGGTAGGCGCCGTGGTGCGCTTGATTTCGAAACCGATACGTTCCCGGCCGCGGACGATCAACAGATCCAGCTCTGCACCGCCGCGCGTGCGCCAGTAATAACGCTCATTGCGATCGATCTTCCAATGAACAAACAGTTGCTGTGCCATGAATCCTTCCCAGGAAGCACCGACTTTGGGGTGTCGCTCGAGGGCAATCGCATCGCGCACATCCAGCAGGCTGTGCAACAGGCCAGAGTCCGTTATGTACACTTTCGGAGTCTTGACTTGCCGCTTGGCCAGATTTTCATGCCAGGGACGCAAGATCGTAACAACGTAGTTACTGGCGAGGATATCCAGGTAACTTCGCACGGTTGTATCCGCCAACGCCAGCGAACGCCCAATCTCGGAGCCATTCCAAGTCTGTCCGTGGTAGTGCGCCAGCATGGCCCAGAAGCGCTCCATGGTGACGGGCGGCACCCGGACACCCAGCGACGGCAGGTCCCGCGTCACGAAACTGCGAATGAATTCGCGCCTCCAGTCGTTGCTGATCGCATCGTTGCGCGCCAGGAAAGAGGCAGGAAAGCCGCCGCGCAACCACAGGCGCGTCATGCGTCGTGCGTCAGTCTCCACCATGGAGAGCGGTGGCAATTCATAGTAACGAATTCGACCCGCAAGACTCTCGGAGCTTTGCTGCAACAGCTCTGGCGAGGCGCTGCCGAGCACGAGAAATCGGGCTCGAATTGGGCGGCGATCCGCCAGGACGCGCAGGCTCATGAACAAGTCGGGGCGACGCTGCACCTCGTCGATGACCACCAGCCCCTTGAGGGATTCCAGCGTCAGGAAAGGGTCCTGCAGTCGCGCGATGTCCGCAGGCTTTTCCAGATCGAAGTAATTCTCGGGGCGTGGGCCAGCGAGCTGCCGCGCGAGCGTGCTTTTCCCCACCTGCCTGGGGCCAACCAGGGCTACGACCGGGTAGTGCCGCAGCAGCCGCCGAATCGCACCCTGATGATGATCGCGGGCCAGAAACATGGCACATACTCTACCTGACTAATTCGGTGCCTGCCACCGGATTAGTCAGGTCGAAAAAATCGCCGCAGAGCTGCTTCAGACTTGGTAGTAACCCCGATACCAGTCGACGAAACGCTTGACGCCCACTTCGACCGGCGTCGCGGGCTGGTAGCCGACATCGCGCACCAGGTCCTGCACGTCGGCATAGGTGTCCGGCACGTCGCCGAGCTGCAGCGGCAGCATGTTTTTGATCGCTTTTCGGCCGAGGCAATCCTCGAGCACTTCGATATAGCGCGCGAGTTCCACCGGCTGGTTGTTGCCGATGTTGTAGATGCGAAACGGCGCGGAACTGCTGGCCGGGTCCGGCGTCGCCGGGTTCCAGTCTTTGTTAGGTGCCGCGATGCGGTCGCAGGCGCGCACCACGCCCTCGGCGATGTCTTCGACGAAGGTGAAGTCGCGCTTGTGGTGGCCGTTGTTGAACACGTCGATCGGCTGGCCCGCCAAAATATTCTTCGTGAACATGAACAGCGCCATGTCCGGCCGGCCCCAGGGCCCATAGACCGTGAAAAACCGCAGCGCAGTCACCGGCAGCTTGAAGAGTGTCGCGTAGTTGTGGCACATCAGCTCGCCGGCGCGCTTGGTCGAGGCATACAGCGACAACGGATGGTCGACGCCGCGATGCGGGCTGAACGGCATGTTGGTGTTGAGACCATAGACCGAGCTCGTGGACGCGAACACCAGGTGCTGCACGTGGTTATGCCGGCAGCCCTCAAGCACGTTGATGGTGCCGGTGACATTGCTGTCGATGTAGGCGTGCGGGTTGTCGAGCGAGTAGCGCACGCCCGCCTGCGCCGCGAGGTGAATTACGCGCTCGAACTTTTCCCCGGCGAACAGCGCCACCATGCCGGCGCGATTCTCGAGATCGAGCTTGACGAAGTGAAAGCCCTTGCGGTCTGTTAGCCGGGCGAGGCGCGCTTCCTTGAGCTTGACGTCGTAGTAATTGTTGAGATTGTCGAGGCCGACGACCTCGTCACCGCGCGTCAGCAGCAGGCCCGCGACGTGCGAGCCGATGAAACCGGCGGCGCCGGTGACCAGGATTTTCATGCGCCGATTTTACAGGCGCCCGTCCACCTGTGCGCGCGGAAAGACATATTTAATGTCGTAGACCACATGGGTTTTCTTGCAGAAGCGGCGCACGCCGGCAATGCCCAGCGCCTTGAACTGATCGTGCGCCACGGCAATGACCACCGCGTCGTAATGGCGCGCTTTCGGTGTCTTGACCGGACGGATCTTGTACTCGTGCCAGGCTTCGGCGCGGTCAGCCCAGGGATCGTAGGCATCGACACTCGCACCCTGCGACTCTAGTTCGCGGATGACATCGACGACCTTGGAGTTGCGCGTGTCCGGGCAGTTTTCCTTGAAGGTCAGGCCTAACACCAGCACCTTCGAACCCTTGATGTGGATGCGCTTGGCCGCCATCAGGCGCGCGACCCGATCCGCGACATAGATCGGCATGTTGTCGTTCAATCGCCGCCCCGCGAGGATCATCTCGGGGTTGTAGCCGACCGCCTGCGCCTTGTGCGTCAGGTAGTAGGGATCCACGCCGATGCAGTGCCCGCCGACCAGTCCCGGACGAAAGCCCAGGAAATTCCACTTGGTGCCGGCTGCTAACAAAACTTCTTCAGTATCAATGCCGAGGCGCCCGAAGATCAGCGCGAGTTCGTTAATGAGGCCGATGTTGACATCGCGCTGCGTATTTTCGATGACCTTGGCGGCCTCGGCGACCTTCAAACTGCTGGCCTTGTGCGTGCCTGCCGTGATGATGGTCTTGTAAAACTGATCGACAAACTCGGCCACTTCAGGCGTCGAGCCCGACGTGACCTTCTTGATGCTCGGCAGCCGATGCTGCTTGTCGCCCGGATTGATGCGCTCGGGGCTGTAGCCTGCAAAAAAATCCTTGTTGAACTTGAGGCCCGAGACTTTTTCCAGAATCGGAATGCAGACTTCTTCGGTGCATCCCGGGTAGACGGTCGATTCATAGATAACGACATCGCCTTTCTTTAAAACTTTGCCGACGCTGTTGCTGGCTCCAATCAAGGGGCGCAGGTCGGGGCTTTTGTATTCATCGATCGGTGTCGGCACTGTGACAATGAAAACGCGGCAGGCCTTCATATCAGGCAGCTGGTCGGTAAAGCTCAGGTGCTTCGCGCCCTTCAGTTCCGCGCGGGTGGTTTCGAGCGTGCTGTCCTTGCCCTTGCGCAGCTCGGCGATGCGGGAAGTCTTGATATCGAACCCGACGGTCTTGAAGTGCTTGCCAAACTCGACCGCCAGCGGCAGCCCGACATAGCCCAAACCCACGACACCGACGCGGCAATTGCGAAGACTCAGCATTCAAATACCCCTGTAAAAGACAATTGTGGCGGACTGACCAACAACAAAACAGCGACCTGGGTCGCGAAATCAGCCCGGCATCTCCGCAGCACGCCACAGGGCCGGTTTTCCGGCGGCTTTTTCGATCTTGCCGAGCAAGACCTCATGCGCGGCGAGTTCTTCCGGCCCCGCCTGGATCACCCGCAGGTGCGTCGGCCGCTCGACCCGTTGCGCGCCGCCGATGCTGACATCCTGCGTCACCGAGGCGGCGCGCGCGTCGCCCAGCGCCAGCGCCGCCTGGCCACCGGTCATGGCGAGATAGACCTCGGCCAGCAACTGCGCATCTAACAAGGCGCCGTGTAACTCGCGGCGCGCATTGTCGACGCTGTAACGCTTGCACAGCGCATCGAGGTTATTGCGCTGCCCCGGATGCAGCTCGCGCGCCAGCGTCAGCGAATCGATGACCCGGCGCCCCTCGGCAAAGCGCGCAACCGACAATTTGGCGCGCGCAAACTCGGCGTCCAGGAATCCCAGATCGAACCCCGCGTTGTGAATGATCAGTTCCGCATCGCCCAAGAACGCCAGCAAGTCGGCGGCGACTTCGGCAAAGCGCGGCTCTTTCTCGAGCTGCGCACGCGTGATGCCGTGCACCGCGAGCGCGCCCTCGTCGATGTCGCGCTCGGGATTCACATAGCGATGGAACCGGTTCTGCGTCGCACGCCGATTGATGAGCTCGATGCAGCCGATTTCGATGATGCGGTGACCCGCTGCGGCCTCGAGGCCGGTGGTTTCTGTGTCGAGGACGATTTGTCGCATGCGCGCATCCTACCCAAGCAGCGCGTCGATCGCACGACGCGCGAGCTCATCGACGCGTTCATTGCCCGGCACGCCCGCATGACCCTTGACCCAGCGCCAGTCCACCGTGTGGGCAGCGGCGGCCGCATCGAGCGCCTCCCACAGGTCCTGGTTGCGCACCGGCTTACGGTCGGCGGTTTTCCAGCCGCGCTTTTTCCAGTTGGCGAGCCACTCGGTGATGCCCTTGCGGACATATTCAGAATCGGTATAAACGCGCGCGCGCACCGGGCGTTTGAGCGCTTCCAGCGCGCGCAGTACCGCGGTGAGTTCCATGCGGTTGTTGGTGGTGGCGGCGTCGGCGCCGCTCAGTTCACGCTCGCTACTGCCCTTGATCAAGAGCGCCGCCCAGCCGCCGGGCCCCGGGTTGCCCCGGCAGGCGCCATCGCTGTAGATGACGACTTCCACATCGGCATCGGCATTCACAGCGACGGGTCTTTCGACTGGCCGCGGGTGGTCGGACGCGCCAGGCCCGCGAGCACGTGCAGGCGTTCGCGATCACGCCAGCGCAGCCGGAGCGGCGTGCCGGCGTAGAGGCGTTTGCGGGCCTGCAATAGATACGCACCGGCAGGCCACCAGCTGGTAAGCCCGCGCCGCAGCACGCGCGCCGGCGCGCCGAGCTTGCCCCACGGCAGGCTGAAGAGATAACGCCGCACCGGCGTGACTTCATAACCTAACAACACCAGCCAGTCGCGCAGGCGCCGCTCGGACAAGAGGTGCTGCACGCCCGGCGGAAACGCGCCGCGCGACGCCACCGCGCGCAGACCCCACAGGCTCCAGGGCCGGAACCCCAGCACCAGTAATTGCCCCTCACCGGTCAGTATCCGATCCACCTCGCGCAGCAGCGCGTGCGGGTCGGCGGCGAATTCCAGCGCGTGAGCTAACAACACTGCGTCCACCGAATCGGAGGCGATCGGCAGGTGCGCGGCGCGCGCGACCAGGTCCAGCTGGACGCCGGCGCGCTGCTGCTCGAGGGTGCCGGCCAGCGCCTGATGACGGGTGCGGGCGGCCGCCAGCAGCTCGCGGCTGCGGCCCCAGGCGCCCACCTGCAGCAGCTCCCAGCCGAACACTTTGTCCAGGGCGTCGCGCAACAGCTCGGCCTCGGCGGCGACGATGGCACTGCCCCGAGACGTGCGCCACCAAACCGCCAGGGGGTCGGTATCGGGGCGATTTTGTGTGCTGGTTTGAGACATGGTCCGGGGTAAAAACAATAGCAATTTTCTGGACTTGCGGGTTAAATACGCTCAAATGGATCAAGGTCTTGTGTCATATATTGGCACAGGGCTTCCTTTGCTTCGGGAGCTGGCTTGGCGAGGCATATCGGGTCAACTGCACTGCAGAGTTTACTGGCCGCAGCCTTGCTGGCGGTCGTAGCGCCCGCGCGCGCCGAGAATGACGCCAACCTGCTCCAGTCCGGCACGCCCCTCGATGGCGCGCTGATCGAATCCAACGACGCGGTAATTCCGGGTCCGCCGGAACCGGCGCTGTCCACGCCGGCGGCCGACGCAGCGCCCGCGGCGGACACCGCTGCGGACCTGCTGGCGCGCCTGCGCAAGGGCATGCAACTGCCGGATCTTGATCAGAATGCGATCGAGGTGCAGTTGAGCTGGTACGCGCGTAACCCCGAATACCTCGAGCGCGTCTTCGGCCGTGCCGAGCTGTACCTCTATCACATCGTCGGTGAAGTCGAGGCGCGCGGCATGCCGCTCGAGCTCGCGCTGCTGCCGGTGGTCGAAAGCGCGTTTGAGCCGTTTGCGTATTCGCGTGCGCATGCGGCCGGGCTGTGGCAGTTCATTCCCGACACCGGCAAGCGCTTCGGCCTGCCACAGAACTGGTGGTACGACGGCCGCCGCGATGTCATGGAGTCGACGCGCGCCGCCCTCGATTACCTGCAGTTCATGCACGATGAGTTCAATGGCGACTGGTTGTTAGCCGTTGCGGGTTACAACTGCGGCGAATACTGCGTCGCGCGCGCGATCCGGGAAAACCAGGCGCGCGGCCTGCCAATCGATTTCTGGAGCCTGCGCCTGCCGTCCGAGACGCGCGCCTACGTGCCTAAGTTGTTAGCCATGAGTCGGCTGATCGCCAACCCGGAACTCTACGGCATCGGCTTCAGCCATATCCCCAATGAACCGTACTTCGCGCGCGTCGACACCGGCGGGCAGATCGACCTGAAGCTGGCGGCCGAACTGGCCGGCATCACTTACGACGAAATCACTGAACTGAATCCGGCGTTTCATCGCTGGGCGACACCGCCGCAGGGACCTAACTACCTGCTGCTGCCGCTGACCGCCGCGGATACTTTCCGCCAGGGGCTCGGCCAGCTGACGCCGGATGAAATGATGCGTGTCGCGCACCACACCGTGCGGCGCGGCGAAACCATGGCGTCGGTTGCCAAACGGTATTCAACCCAGCCGCTGGTGGTGCGCCAGTTGAATGATCTGGACGGCAGCAAGCTGGTGGTCGGCAGCGAGATTCGCGTGCCCTCCGGCAGCACCAGCCTGCCGGACAAGGTTGCGCGGGCGGCGGCCCGGGTCGATGGCGGCGGCGGTCGCGGCCGGATCCGCGGTGGCAGCCGGCCGTCGATTCATGTCGTGCGCCGGGGCGACAGCCTGTGGGCCATCGCCAAACGGACCGGCATCGATGTGCGCACGCTGGCGCGCCTCAACGGCCTCAAACCTAACGAAAAGCTGCGGATGGGCGATCGCCTGGTCATTGCCCAGGCCAGCGGCACACGCGGCCGCTCGGCGCGCTCGAGCAGCGGCAGCAGCAAGGACCAGCTGCGCTACCGCGTGCGCAGCGGCGATACGCTGTTTCGGATTGCGCGGCTCTACAATGTCTCCGTGACACAGTTGCGCAGCTGGAATAATCTCGCCTCGGTCGCCACGCTGAGGGTGGGCCAGACGATCGAGATATTTCTGCCGCAACGCCGATAATCGATAATCAACCAATAAAATCCGGAGCTGGATCCATGGGATTTCTCGCGGGCAAGCGCGCCCTCATCGTCGGTATCGCCAACGAACGCTCGATCGCCTGGGGCATCGCCCAGGCCATGCATCGGGAAGGCGCGCAGCTGGCCTTCACCTATGCCAATGACAAGCTGAAGGAACGGGTCGAGCCGCTCGCCAAGGAACTGGGCTGCGACATCGTGCTGCCGCTGGATGTGACTGACGATGCCCAGCTAACAGCCTGCGCCGCCGAGCTGGGCAAACGCTGGGGTTCGCTCGACATCGTCGTGCATGCGGTGGCCTTTGCGCCTCGCGAGGCCCTGGGCGGTAGCTTTGTGGCCAACACCTCGCGCGAGGCGTTCCGGATCGCGCATGATGTATCGAGCTACAGCTTCACCGCCCTGGCCGCGGTCATGGCGCCCTTGATGGCCGGCCGTGAAGGCGCGCTAGTGACGCTTTCCTACCTTGGCGCCGTGCGCTCGGTCCCCAGTTACAACGTCATGGGACTCGCGAAGGCCAGTCTCGAGGCTAACGTGCGCTTCATGGCGGCGGATCTCGGCCCCCAGGGCATTCGCGTCAACGGTATTTCCGCCGGTCCGATCAAGACGCTGTCGGCGGCGGGCGTCGCCGGACTGCGCAAGATGCTGCATCACGTGGCCAGCGTGGCGCCGCTGCGCCGCAATGTGACTGCCGAAGATGTCGGCAATGCGGCCGCCTTCCTGTGCTCGGATCTGGCGCGCGGCATCACCGGCGAGATCGTCTATGTGGACAGTGGCTACAGCACGGTCGGCATGAGCTTCGACGAAGCTGAAACCTAACGTCCTGTCGCGCACCG
The DNA here is from genome assembly GCA_031414335.1 of Gammaproteobacteria bacterium. Taxonomy (GTDB): domain Bacteria; phylum Pseudomonadota; class Gammaproteobacteria; order Steroidobacterales; family Steroidobacteraceae; genus UBA964. The sequence continues at coordinate 9,312 of JANNVI010000022.1, forward strand.
ACGGGATCTGAGGGATCGCCGGGCGAGCGCGACAGCCACGGCCGCGCGGCTCAAAGGGCGGCGCGCTTGCCAGATCGCGGCTCGCGGACTCGCACGCGATCTAGCGCGTTCGCTCGTGCGCGCGGGCGCAAACGTTCGTCACAGGCTCTTTTCCCAAGCTGAGCTGATGCTACTAAGTTTGCGCTGACCGCGCGCCCGAGCCGCCGCCCATTCGCCACTCGGCCGTGGCTGTCGCACTCGCCCGGCGATCGCTATCGTTCGCGTCGCTCGCGTCTTACTCGAAGACCTTCGGGTTCTTCTCGACCGTGGCGCGCCGCCGCAGGTCCTCGATGTACGCCGACACATCGCCCGCGCCGCCGCGCGCGATGGTCTCGCCGACGCGCTGCTTGTTGAGCTCGGCGTTGGAGGCATCGGGTTCGCGACGAACCTGCGTCACTTCGAACAGCGCCGCACCGCCCGCCTCCAGCGCCAGCACGCCCCGGACCGCCCCCGGACCCTTGCCGATGTTAGGTCGCTGGGCCGCAAACACGGCCGTGCGCAGCTGCGCCGGCAGGGATGGGTCGGCACGACCGACAAATCGCGGCGCGTCGAGCTTCAGGCCCTGCGCCTTGGCCAGCGCCTCGACACTCTCACTGCCGGCATTGATCCGCAGCAGCGCCGCCTGGGCGGCCGCCTGGGCCGCTACCGTGCCCTGCTGCTTGCGCACAGCGGCAACGACCGTATCACGCACCTCCGCCAGCGGCTTGAGCGTGGGCTTACGATGGTCCTCGACGCGGAAAATGACCATGCGCTCGTCGCCGAGTGCGACCGGGCCGCTGATGCGGCGTTGCTCGAGCGCGCGCGGTGCGAACACCGCCGTCTCCAGATCGGCATTGCTACCTAACAAACCGCCACCTGTGCCGCGCGCAAAGGTCTCCACCGCGCCGATGGTCAGCCCGAATTCCTTGGCGAGATCGGCGAGACTGGCGCCGCCGCCTTCGATGCGCTGCTGCAGCTGCTCCTGCAGGTCGCCAAACTGGCCGGAGCCGGTGCGATTGCGAAACTCGGTGTCGAGATCCGCACGCGCTTCCTCAAAACTGCGCGCCCGCCCGGCCTGGATTTCATCGAGCTTGACGACGTGAAAGCCGAAGCGCGTCTTCACCGGTGCCGCCACCGCGCCGGGCTGCAGGCTGAAAATGGCCTGGGTCAGCTCGGGCGTCACATCGCCTTCACTGCGTTCCTGCCACCCGAGGTCGCCGCCCTGCGCGGCCGTCTGGCTGTCCTCGGAGTTGGCGCGCGCCAGCGCGGCGAAATCCGCACCCGGCTTCACCGCCTGCTCGTAGAGACTCTGCGCCCTGGCCTGCGCCTTGGCGATGTCGGCGCCGCTCGCCGCAATCAGGATGTGCCGCGCGCGCCGCCGCTCCGGCGTCACGTAGCGCACTTTATTCTTGTCGTACAGATCGCGCAGGTCGTTGTCGGTCACCACCACCTTGGCGGCCACTTGCGCGAGCTGCAGCTCGGCATAGGCCAGGCGCACGGACTCGGGCGTCTGGTAATCGGCTGCATGTTTTGTTAGCCAGGCCTGCAGGGCCGCCTCGTCGGGCGTAGCGCCGGCGAATTTGTCGGCCGGAAAGGTCAGCACGGCGACTTCACGCTGCTCGTCCTCGAGCGTCAGGCGCCGCTGTAATTCCGGCGCCGTCAGGAAATTGGAAACCTCGACGCCGCGCTGCAATTCGCGGTTGCGCAGCCGCATGCGCAGGTCCTCGAGGTAGGCGTCCTGGGTCATGCCAATTTGCGCCAGCACCGACAGCGCGCGCCCGTCGTTGTATTTGCCCTCGATCTGGAATGAGGGCTCGTTCTGGACCTGCTCATTGACGATTTCGCGCGACACGCGATAGCCGCGGTCAAAAGCGCGATCGCTCAACAAGCGTTCGCGCACCAGCCCCTCTAACAGGTTTTCCTGCAGGCGTTTTTGTTCCGCCGCGGGCAGTTCACCGCCAAAGCGCCGCTGCCAATCCGAGAGCCGATTACTCCAGGCCTCGGTGGCCTTGGCGCGCGGGATGGTCGCGCCATCGACCTTGGCGGCGTAGTCAGAGACGCCGAAAAAATCCATCTCCACCACGCCGTAAGCGCCCCAGGCAGCAAATACCAGAATCAAAGGCAGCAGCACGATGTACTGCAGGGTCTTACTGCCTTTGAGCGTGTCTCGAATACGTTGCAACATGGGTGATATCTGTCAATTTGAGAATGTGGCGGAGCGGGCGGGGTGCGGCGAGCTTGTCTAAGCTGTTGATTATACAATCAATCTGCTTCTGAATGACCGGTTCGTACCGCACCACGAATGGATGAATATTAGCAGGTGGCGCAAAGCGCAACCCGCGACCTGGAACCGCTCAATTATAGCGGCCCGGCCGTGTTAGGTGTTAAGTCAGGCGCCATGCACACAGCCCCCCTGAAAAGATGCCTTTTAGGGTCCGGGTGCTTGTCGGCGGCCTGTTTTCCATGGACACTTGCGGCAACGCACATTGTTCGGATTCAGCCGCCCACCGAGGCGGGTCAATTCCAAAGGGGTTTTGTTTATGAAGTCATTTTCCAATATCGGCCCGTTCAGCGCCTGCCTGCTGGCAGCACTGACGTTTTCCTCGGGCAATGCGGTCGCACAGGATCAGGACACGGGCGAACTCGACGAAATCGTGGTCACCGCCACCAAGCGCGAACAGACCCTGCAGGACACGCCGGTCGCCGTCACCGTGACCTCCGCGGCAACCATCCAGAAAGCATCGATCCAGGACGTCATGGATCTGGCGACCATCGTGCCCTCGCTGCGCGTCACGCAGTTGCAGACCTCGACGCAAACCAATTTCCTGATCCGCGGCTTCGGCAACGGTGCTAACAACCCGGGCATCGAGTCCTCGGTGGGCGTGTTCATCGACGGTGTTTATCGTTCGCGCTCGGCCTCGCAGATCGGCGACCTGGTCGATGTGCAACGCGTTGAAGTGCTGCGCGGTCCGCAGAGCACGCTGTTCGGGCAAAACGCCTCGGCCGGTGTCATCAGCGTCATTACGCAAAAGCCCTCGTTCGAGTGGGGCGGCAATCTCGAAGCCACGGTCGGCAATTACTCCGAGTCGGTGCTCAAGGGCAAGGTCACCGGACCGTTGTCGGACAAGATCGCCTTCAGCCTGACCGGCAGCCGTAACCAGCGCGATGGTTATTTCTCGGAACTCAACAACAATCTGAAGATCAACGATCGCGACCGGTATGACTTGCGCGGCCAGCTGCTGTGGAACGCGACCGACAAGCTGTCGGTGCGCCTGATCGCGGACAAGAGCAAGATCACCGAAATTTGCTGCGGCGTGGTGAATCTGGTGAACGGGCCGACCGGGGCCGCCGTGAGGGCGGTTGGCGGCAATATTTACACCGGCAACCCCTTTGATCGATCGGCCTATTTCAACACCGTGCCGCTCAACTCGGTCGAGAACAACGGCATTTCAGCCCACGTCAACTGGAAGCTGAGCGACGCGCTTGAGCTCACATCGATCACCTCGTCGCGCAGCCAGAAGGCGGCGTTCAACTATGACACCGACTTCACCAGCGCGGACCTGGTGCCCACCAACCAGAACAATCAAAAGATCGACACGGTGACGCAGGAACTGCGCCTGGCCTACGACAACAAGGGCCGCGTGCGCGGTCTGCTCGGTGCGTACTATTTCACCGAAAAGGTGAAGTACGACCAGAACATTCTGTACGGTCCCGCGTTTCGCCCGTATGCCGGCTTGCTGACGGGCAACCCCGCGACTTTCTCGTTGCTCGAAGGCGCGCTCGGCATTCCTAACGGCACGTTCTTCAGGAACGGGACCGGCGGCGCGGTATTCGGCACGCAAAGCAATGACGCCTATACGATTTTCGGGCAACTCGATTTCGACGTCGCTGAGCATTTGACGCTCACCGGCGGCCTCGCCTACACCGACACCAAGAAGGGCGTGTCGCTGACTCAATCTAACAACGATACGTTCTCCGCCCTGAACTTCGTGCAGATCGGCTTTGCACAGATTTTTGGTGCGCTGACCGGCGGCCAGGCGCCAATACCGGCCAACTTTGCCGCGTTCCCGGCGCAGGCGCAGGCGGCTGATGCCGGCAGTGTCCGGCCGTGCTCTGCCACCAGCGGCCCGATTTGCAACCAGCTGCTCGGGCTCTACCCGCTGCAGTTCCTGTATCCGATCGTGCCCTTCGGCAGCAGGTCTGCCGACAGCAAGCTCACCTACACGGCGCGCGTCGCCTACAAATTCAGCGACAACCTGAACGCGTACGCCGGTGTCTCGACCGGTTTCAAGGCCAGTTCCTGGAATCTCTCGCGCGACAGCCGGCCGCTGCCGCCTGCGACGCCGGATCGCAGCCCCCTGGGCGGGGCCGTTAACCCGTACTACGGTCGCTACGGCACACGCCTGGCAAGTCCCGAAGAATCCACTGTCTATGAGATCGGGCTCAAGGGCCGCTGGCCGCAGTTCGCGGTGAACGTCGCCTTGTTCCAGCAGGAGATCAAGGACTTCCAGTCGAACATCTTTATCGGCACCGGCTTCGTGTTAGGTAACGCGGGCAAGCAGTCGACCAAAGGCCTGGAAATCGAAACCCAGTACAAGTTCGCCGACCACTGGCAGCTGGATGTCTCGGGCACGTTCCTGGATCCGAAATATGACTCGTTCCCGGGCGCCGCGGGCCCGGCTGGCCCAACCGATCTGACTGGGACCAAGCCGGCCGGTGTCAACGACTACAGCATCTCGACGGCGTTGACCTACAACTGGTCGGTTGGCAGCTTCGATGGCTTTGTGCGTGCGGACTATCTCTTTACCGACAAGGTCCAGGTGGTCGAGAACGTGACCGCAGCCATTGCCTCGCGCGAAGTGAAGACTCTCAATGCCAGCGTCGGCTTGATGCGCAATGGCTGGCAGTTCATGGTCTGGGGCCGCAACCTCAACGACGGTGATTACCTGTTGAGCGCGTTCCCCTCGGTGGCACAGGCGGGCAGCTTTTCGGGCTACCCGAACCAGCCGCGGACCTACGGCCTGACCGTGCGCAAGGAGTTCTGAGACAGCGGGCGGGCGATATACTGGCGATCCTGGTCTTAAGCGTCCCGGAGTTACCCGTATGTCGTCCTTCTCCCGCATCCTCGTTCCGGCGGGCGTCGCGCTCGGACTGCTGAGCGCCTGCGCGAAGCCGCAGCAGCCCACGGTCGCCGTCGCGCTCAACACCATTCCGCGCATCGAGTTCAACACGCGCGCGGCCGAGCACTTCCTGCCGCTGTTCTGGCGCGAAGATGCTAACGGCGATGGTGTCCTGCAGCCTGACGAGTTCGCGGTGCTGTGGGGATTGCCGGATGACGACGCGTCGCTGTGGGTCGATGCGGCGGGTGCATTCACGCCGCGCTTCCTCGCGGCCTATGAGGCGCTGAAGACACCGGCCGCTGCAGATGCGCCGCACCGGCTGCAACTGGTGCGCGAGGAGCTGGCGCAAAGCGCACCGACGCTGGTGCGTACCGATCTGAGCAAGGACAGCGCCGCCGAGCGCGCGATGGTGGGCCACCTGATGCAGGCGGCGATGTTGATCGAGCGCCTGTACGCGCGGCAGACGGGCGCGTTCGGTCTCGACGCGGGCATCGCTAAGGACGATGCCGCGAGCCGCGCCCTCTTCCACCGCAACCAGTCGCCGTTCTGCGAAGCACCGAAGACCGAGAACGATCCGCTCTGCAGCGCGATCGAGCCGAAGCCTGCGAAGCGCTCGGGCCTGTATCCGGCCGATATCCAGGACACGCCGGGCTTCTGCCAGCGCCTCGAGAAGGCCCCGAATGCTAACGCGCTGCGCGATCACTTCAGCATTGTCAGGGCGGGCGCGAAGCCGGGCGAGTTTATCGCCGTGCCGTACCCGGAAGCCTGGCCCGACGACATGGCCGCAACCGCGCAGGCGCTGAATGCCGCCGCAGACGCCCTTGGCGCGACCGAACCGGCGCTGGTGGCCTACCTGCGCGCGGCGGCGGCCTCGTTTCGCAGCAACGACTGGGAGCCGGCGAACCGTGCGTGGAAGGCGATGAACGCTAACAACAGCCGCTGGTACGTGCGCGTCGGACCGGACGAGGTCTACTACGACCCCTGCGCGTGGAAGGCGGGCTTCGCACTGCAGCTCGCGCGTATCAATCCTGATTCGGTGCAGTGGCAGACCCGCCTGGAACCCCTGAAGGGCGGGATGGAACAGGAGATCGCGAAGCTGGCGGGCGCACCTTACAAGGCGCGCGACGTGAACTTCGCGCTGCCCGACTTCATCGACATGGTCATCAACGCGGGCCATCAGCGCTACGCCTCAGGTGCAACTGTCGGCCAGTCACTACCGAACTGGGGCCCGGTCGCCCTGGCAGGAGGCCGCACTGTCTCGATGACGAACCTCTACACGGATCCCGACAGCAACGCGAGGCGCGCGACGCAGGCGGCGGCGCTCTTTTGCAAAGCGACCGACGAGGCCTACCGGCCGACGGGTAAAGAGTCGGTACTCGATTCGCTGCTGCATGAAGCCGCCCACAACCTCGGGCCGTCGCACGACTATGCGGTGGCAGGTCGCACGGCGCCGGTGGCATTCGGTGGACCGCTTGCCTCGACGCTCGAGGAGCTGAAAGCACAGAACTCCGCGCTGTGGCTCACCGGCTACCTCGTCACGAAGGGCGTGTTCACCGCCGACGAGCACCGGCGCATCCTGCGCGATGGCATCACCTGGGCCTTCGGCCATATCTCCCGTGGCATGTATGCGGCCGACGGCACGCCGCGCAACTACAGCCAGCTTGCGGCGATCCAGGTCGGTAGCTTCCTCGATGCCGGCGCACTCGCGTGGCGTGACGAGGAGACTGCGGCTAACGGCCAGGACAAGGGCTGCCTGACAATCGATTTCGAGGCGCTGCCCGCTGCGGTCGCGCAGCTCGAGAAGCAGGTGCTGGTGATCAAGTCGCGCGCCGATCGCAAGCCGGCCGAGGCGCTCAAGGCGCGCTATGTCGATGCGAAGGATCGCTACGCCGGCATCAAGGACACGATCGCGACGCGCTACCAGCGCACGCCCAAGGCGACGTTCGTCTACAGCGTCGCGATGCCGCGTTAGCGCG
>JANNVI010000023.1:0-2402 GCA_031414335.1 Gammaproteobacteria bacterium
AATCGCAATTTGCCGGCATGGACGACCCACAATTGCTATTTCCGCTGGCTGCGCGCATCCATGCCATTCCCGCGACCGAGCTGACCCGACTATGACAGCGGCCAACTGGAAACTGCTGGCAGAGAACGCCGCGCGGCGGGCGAGTCTTGCGCCCGCGGACTTCATGTCCTCGAATCGCTTTGCGGATTTTTCTGCCAGCGGCGAGGGGCTGCTGCTCGATTACACGCGCCAGCGGCTCGATGGGGCGGCGCGCACTGCATTGCTTGGCTTGCTGGATGCGGTTGATCTGCGCGGCGCCATCGCCGCGATGTATCGTGGCGATCCGATCAACACTTCTGAAAACCGCGCCGTTCTGCACACCGCGCTGCGCCAGCCGCCGGGTGCGGGCATTGGCGGCGCTGAAGTCGAGCGGCTGGTGTTAGCCGAGCGCGAGCGCATGCTGGCGTTCGCGGTACGCGTGCGGCGCGGCGAGGTCCGTGGTTCGGGCGGTCAGCCTTTCAAAACCGTCGTCAACATCGGCATTGGCGGCTCCGATCTCGGGCCGGCGATGGCGGTCGAGGCGCTGCGGCCATTCCGGGGGCAGGGGCCGGATGTGCTTTTTGTGTCAAACGTCGATGGTTGCGCGCTCATGGATCTTTGCGCCGAGCGCGATCCGGCGACTACGCTGTTTGTTATTTCCTCGAAGACGTTCACGACTCAGGAAACCATGGCAAATGCGCACTCGGCGCGTGCCTGGATCCGCGAGCGCCTCGGCGAGGCGGCAGTGCCGGCGCATTTTGCCGCGGTCTCGGTGAATACGCCGGCGATGAACGAGTTCGGCGTCAATCCGGATTATCGCTTCGTCATGTGGGACTGGGTCGGCGGCCGCTATTCGCTGTGGTCGTCGATCGGTGTGTCGCTGGCGATCGCGATCGGGCGCGAGCATTTTGCCGCGTTGTTAGCCGGCGGCCATGCGATGGACACCCATTTTCACGATATGCCCTGGGAGCGCAATCTCCCGGCCCTGATGGGCGCGCTCGCGGTCTGGAACAACAATTTCATGCAGCTGCCGACCACGGCGGTGCTGCCGTACGACTCGCGGCTCGCGCGGTTCCCGGCGTTTCTGCAGCAGCTCGATATGGAAAGCCTCGGCAAGTCCGTGACGCGCGATGGCCAGCCGCTCGCCGGCAGCAGCGGCGCGGTGATCTGGGGCGAGCCCGGCAATAACGCCCAGCATTCGTTTTTTCAGCTGCTACACCAGGGCACGGCGCGGGCCTCACTGGAATTTCTGCTGCCGGTGAAGTCGTCCTGCGGCCGGCAGGATCATCAGGACCTCGCGATCGCCAATTGCCTCGCGCAGGCTGAAGCCTTCTGGCTCGGGCAAAAAGGCGAGGGCATCCCGACGCATCGCGAGCACGCCGGCGGACGGCCCAGCGTGCTGCTGCTGTTCGAACGGCTCGATCCGAATACGCTCGGCAAGCTCGTGGCGCTCTATGAGCACAAAGTGTTCGTGCAGAGCGTGATCTGGGGCATCAACGCGTTCGATCAGTGGGGCGTGGAATTGGGCAAAAAGCTGTGCGCGCCGCTGGTGCCGATGATCGCGCACCCGGAACTCGTTCAAGAAGGGTCGAGATTGGCGCCATTGCTGAACCGGATTCAGAAACTGCGCTGATAACTACAAACCCGCCACTTTTATACGTAGATAACGTATAGTGATCATATGAAAGCGGTGTTCATGGAGCTCCCGGCCTTCGAACGGCATCGCGACCGCTACCTCGATGAAGATAGTTTCCGGCACCTGCAGGAGACGCTGATGATCCACCCGGAGGCGGGGGATCTGATCGAAGGAACGGGCGGGCTGCGCAAAATACGGTTCGCCGATGCGCGGCGCGCCAAGGGCAAACGCGGTGGACTGCGCGTCATCTACTACTTTTGGACCGGCGGCCCGGAGTTTTGGCTCTTTACGCTGTACAGCAAAGATGAAATGGCCGACCTGAGCGCGAAGCAGCGTGCGGCGTTGAAGGAGCTCGTGAAAATGGAATTGCACTTGAGGAGAAAGGCATGAAGAAGCGCCAGTTGTTTGATGAATTGACCGAAGGGTTCGAGGCCCTGGCAGCCCAGCGCGCCGGCAAGCGCACCTTGCGGACTCATACCGTGGCCCTGAAGCCCGCGCCGACGATCTCGGCCCGCGAGCTGTCCAAATTGCGGGCCAAGCTGAATTTGTCACGTGGCTTGTTCGCCGGCTACCTGCGCACCAACGTGCGCACGCTGGAGAACTGGGAACAAGGTCGCGCGAAGCCCAACGCCCAGGCGGCGCTCTTGATTCGGATGGTGCAGCGGTTCCCGGATACGGTGAGTCGGTTGGCGGAGATTTGACGCCGCCGCCATTGGCACCGCGCGCGCGGGGGCTCGATCTCACACGC
>JANNVI010000024.1:0-27338 GCA_031414335.1 Gammaproteobacteria bacterium
GTACGCCATGAACGTGCCGCCATACGTCTCGGCCATCACCTTGGTCAACGCCGCCGTCAGCGTCGTCTTGCCATGGTCCACGTGTCCAATCGTCCCCACGTTGACGTGCGGCTTCTTGCGCTCAAATTTCTCTTTCGACACGGTGCGTACTCCTCTACTTATTGATAATGGTGTCGGCGATGTTAGGCGGCACTTCGGAATACTTGGCGAATTCCATCGTGAACGTTGCACGGCCCTGGCTCATCGAGCGCACGGACGTTGCGTAGCCGAACATTTCTGACAGCGGAACTTCAGCGGTAACGGTTTTGCCTGCGGGCAGGTCTTCCATGCCATGGATCTGGCCGCGGCGACGGTTCAAATCGCCAATGACGTCGCCCATGTAATCTTCCGGCGTCACTACTTCAACTTTCATGATCGGCTCGAGAATCACCGGCTTCGCCTTGCGAAAGCCGTCCTTGAAACCGAAGATCGAAGCCATGCGGAAGGAAATCTCGTCGGAGTCGACGTCGTGGTACGAGCCGTCGAACAGCGTGACCTTGACGTCGACGACCGGATAGCCCGCCATGACGCCGGTTTCGCAGGCTTCCTTGATGCCTTTTTCCACTGCCGGGATGAATTCGCGCGGCACGGATCCGCCCACGATGCCATTCACGAACTGGACGCCCTTGCCAATTGCGTTAGGCTCGATCTTGAGCCACACATGGCCATATTGGCCGCGGCCGCCCGACTGCTTGACGTGCTTGCCTTCGCATTCGACGCTGTTGCGAATGGTCTCGCGGTACGCCACTTGCGGCTTGCCGACGTTAGCTTCGACTTTGAACTCGCGCTTCATGCGGTCGACGATGATTTCCAGATGCAGCTCGCCCATGCCGGAGATGATCGTCTGGCCTGTTTCCTGATCGGTGTGCACGCGGAATGACGGATCTTCCTTCGCCAGCCGCTGCAGCGCGATGCCCATCTTTTCCTGATCGACTGTGGACTTCGGCTCCACCGCCACCGATATCACCGGGTTCGGGATCACGAGCTTTTCAAGCGTGATGTGCTTGCCTTCGTGACACAGCGTATCGCCGGTGTACACATCCTTGAGGCCCACGGCCGCGGCAATATCGCCGGCGCGGACTTCCTTGATGTCGCTGCGCTCGTTCGCGTGCATCTGCAGCAGGCGGCCGATGCGTTCGCTGCGGCGCTTGCTCGGCATATACACGGCATCGCCGGATTTCAGCACGCCGGAATACACGCGAAAGAACGTCAGGCTGCCGACGAACGGGTCGGTCAGGATCTTGAACGCCAGCGCCGAGAACGGCTCCTCATCGGTGGCCTTGCGCGTCATCGGCTCGCCATCGTCGTCCAGGCCCCTGACGTCCGGCATTTCGCTCGGCGAAGGCATGAAGTCGATCACGGCATCCAGCAGCGCCTGCACGCCCTTGTTCTTGAACGCCGAGCCGCACATGCACAGCACGATTTCGCTTTTTCTCGCGCGCTCACGCAGGCCGAGGCGGATGTCGTCTTCCGACAGCGTGCCTACTTCAAGGAATTTGTTCGTCAGGGATTCGTTGGCTTCCGCGGCCGCTTCGATCATGATCGCGCGGTACTCGTCGGCCTGCGGTCTGAGTTTGTCGGGAATTTCCGCGAACGAGAATTTCATCCCCTGGGTCTCGCCATCCCACACGATGGTCTTCATGCGGATCAGGTCGATGACGCCGTCAAACTTTTCCTCGGCGCCGATCGGCAACTGGATGGCAACCGGGTTGCCGCGCAGGCGGGTCTTGATCTGGTCCAGGCAGCGCAGGAAGTCCGCGCCGGGGCGATCCATCTTGTTGACGAAGGCAATGCGCGGCACGCCATAGCGATTCATCTGCCGCCACACCGTCTCCGATTGCGGCTGCACGCCCGAGACCGCGCAGAACAGCGCCACCGCGCTGTCCAGCACGCGCAGGCTGCGCTCGACTTCGATGGTGAAGTCGACATGGCCCGGAGTGTCGATGATGTTGATGCGATGCTCGGGCCTGGACTTGTCCATGCCCTTCCAGAAGCAGGTGGTGGCCGCGGACGTTATGGTGATGCCGCGCTCCTGTTCCTGTTCCATGTAATCCATGATTGCCGCGCCGTCGTGCACCTCGCCGATCTTGTGCGACACGCCCGTGTAAAACAGGATGCGCTCGGTCGTCGTGGTCTTGCCGGCATCAATATGAGCGGAAATACCGATATTCCGGTAGCGCTCGATTGGTGTGGTACGCGGCATGGAAGTTACTTGGAAAAATGCAGTGCGCCGGGTTACCAGCGGTAGTGCGCAAATGCCTTGTTAGCTTCCGCCATGCGATGGGTCTCTTCGCGCTTCTTCACGGCGGCGCCGCGGTTCTCCGCAGCGTCCATCAGTTCGTGCGCAAGGCGAAACGCCATTGATTTCTCGGAACGCGCGCGCGCCGCCTCGATCACCCAGCGCATGGCCAGGGTCTGGCGTCGCGCGGAACGGACTTCGACCGGCACCTGGTAGGTTGCGCCGCCGACGCGCCGCGATTTCACTTCGACCACGGGCTTGACGTTGTCGAGCGCGACACCTAACAGGTCGATGGCCTCGGTGCCCTGTTTGCCGGTCTTTTCGCCGATGCGATCGATCGCACCGTACAGAATCCGTTCGGCAACGGCTTTCTTGCCGCTCTTCATGACCACGTTCATGAACTTGGCGAGCATGTCATTGTGGAACTTGGGGTCCGGCAGAATATGGCGCTGCGGCGCGGCTGAACGACGTGACATCGTGTTACTCCAATAACCTGGTTATTTCTTTTTCTGACGCTTGGCGCCGTACTTGGAACGGCTCTGCTTGCGGTCGTTGACGCCCGCGCAGTCCAGCGTGCCGCGTACCGTGTGGTAGCGAACGCCTGGCAGGTCCTTGACGCGGCCACCGCGGATCAGAACCACCGAGTGTTCCTGCAGATTGTGGCCTTCGCCACCAATGTAGGAGCTGACTTCGTAGCCGTTGGTCAGGCGCACGCGGCAAACCTTGCGCAGCGCCGAATTCGGCTTCTTCGGTGTGGTGGTGTAAACGCGTGTGCAGACGCCGCGCTTCTGCGGCGAGCCCTGCAACGCAGGCACGTTAGTTTTATCGACGGCACTGCGGCGCGGGGCGCGGATTAATTGACCTGTGGTGGCCATTCGGACTCCAAATCGTTTGCGGTTATTCATCGCCCACGCTGAAGCCGAAGATCCGCCAAAACATCCAGCGCAGGCTTCAATGGAAGCTGTGCCGGAGAACACGGACCCACGGCCGCCGCGCTGGCGACCGCGAATCCCGGCTTGCCTAACAGGTCTGCAAGAACAACCGGGCCGTCACTAGGACGGCCCGGCCGGAATTCGCTGTTTTTACCCCCCGGCGGGTTGGGCCGAGTGGTAAGGGGCGCGAATCTTAGTGGGGCGGGCGGGGGCTGTCAACTCGATTGGTGCAGCGCAGCAAGCGTGTCGCGAGCGCCGGGATTGGCGCAGAATTCTGCCGGCAACCTTGCCACCCGATTCTTGTGCCGGAGGCCTGATGCCGTCCAAGTACCTGTCGTCCCTGGGCCGAACCCTCGACGCCCGCCCGGATCGTCTGGATCTTCGCGACCGCGAATACCAGCCACAACTGCTGTCTTTGCCGCCGCGCTGGCCGGTCGACGCGGATCTCGCGATCTGGATTCCTGAATTTGTGGCTGCGGGCCTGGTGCTGGACCAGGGCGAAGAAGGTGCCTGCACCGGTTTCGGGCTCGCCGGAGTCGTCGACTACCTGCTGTTCCGCCGGCGGATCTCCACCTCGGGATCGTTGAAATCCGAGCCGGTCAGCGCCCGCATGCTGTACCACCTGGCGCGTTTCTATGACGAATGGGCCGGCGAGGACTACGAGGGGTCCAGTTGTCGCGGCGCGCTCAAGGCCTGGCACAAGCATGGCGTTTGTCGCGATTCGCTGTGGCCGTACCGGGACAGTCGCGGTCGCGTCGCCTTCATCAAGCCGCGCGATGGCTGGGACACCGATGCCCTGACCAGGACCCTCGGGGTTTACTACCGGGTGAACCACGCGTCGGTGATCGACATGCAGGCGGCGATCCGGCAGATCGGTGCGATCATGGTGTCGGCCACGGTCCACGACGGCTGGAATATAGACCTGACAAGGAAGCGCCCCGCGGGCAAGCTGACGCATGACGCGCTACCGGTGATCCATCCGATCAGCGACAAGAAGTCAACCGGCGGTCATGCCTTCGCGCTCGTCGGCTACAACGAACGCGGTTTCGTGGTGCAGAATTCCTGGGGTCCAGATTGGGGCATGACGGGATTTGCGGTGCTTCCCTACGACGAGTGGGTCCGCAACGGCGACGACGCCTGGGTTGCGGCGTTAGGTGTTCCGGCCGATCTTGAGGCCAAGCTGCGTTCGCCAGCGACCTTCAAACCCAGCGCGCCGCGGTCCTTGCCGGTGCCCGCGGCCGGGGTATCGCTGGCGGCGAAACCCCTGAGCGCGCCCGACAGCCTGCCCGCGCTGGTCAGGCCAATGGATACCGAGGCGGCCTACCGCCATGCATTGGTATCCGGCAACGACGGCCGGGTCATCAATCGCCTGGTCAGCGTCGAGAATGCGGCCGCCGCCGTGCAGGAAATCGTTGTCAACCTGGCTGCCGACTGGCTGCGTGGCAAGCCGCCGGCGCAACGAAAACTCGCGATCTACGCGCATGGCGGCCTCAATTCGGAGGACGAATCGATCCGCCGTATCCGCGTGCTGGCACCCTACTTCCTGGCTAACGGAATTTACCCGCTCTTCCTGACCTGGAAGACCGGTCCGCTCGAAACTATCCGTGACCTGGTGGCAGACCAGTTGCAGCGCGTGCCACGGCCCGAAGGCGGGATCTGGGACCGGTTGCGCGATACCGCCACAGACGTGCTCGACCGCAGCATTGAGCTCATCGCCGGGCCGGTGCTCAAGCCCATCTGGTCGCAAATGAAGCAGAATGCCGCGGCGGCTTCGCAACCCGGGCATGGCGCGCAGTTGTTAGCTACGGCGCTCGCGCGCCTGTCCAGGCGCGTGGCTGGTCTCGAGATCCATCTCCTTGGGCATTCCGCCGGCGCCATTGTCCTTGGCCACCTGCTCGATGAGCTGCGTGCTAACAAGCTGCGGGCGAAAAGTTGCGCGTTGTTCGCGCCGGCCTGCAGCGCAGGATTCGCCCTGGATCACTACCAGCCGGCGTTTGCCAAAGGCACTCTGAAACCAGCGACACTGAGCATCGACCTGCTGTCGCAGCAGCGGGAACGCGAGGACAGCGTCGGCCCGTACCGCAAGTCGCTGCTCTGGCTGGTGTCGCGAGCGCTCGAGAGCAATCACAAGACACCGATACTCGGGCTCGAGGAGCTGTATCGCGAGGCCGCATCATCCGAGTCCTGGCACCGTGAGGAGGCTGCCAGCGCGCGCGCGTGGCAGGATCTCTGGCGCACTTCCGGTGGTCAATTGGACATATTGTCGGATCCGCAGGTTTCCACAGGCGCGCTCGCCCGGCCCATCGCCGCCACGCACGGTTGCTTCGACAATGCCGCCGCCGTTATGACAAGAGCACTGACCCGGATCGCCGGCGCGCCACTGGCGCACAGTCTGGACTGGCTGGAATACTGAAGCTGCAGCTATGATGCAGCCAATGGACAATTTCCGGCGAGCCTGTTGGACAGTTGCGGCGTTAGGTGTCGCGGCGGCGGCATTTGCCGCTGACGAAAAGCCTGCGGGCGCCCGGCCCGCCTTACCGGTGATCGCGCCGGGTGCGCGAGTCATCGAGGGCCCGGGGTTCAAGATCGAACGCCTGCAACCCGCAGCTAACAGCCGCGGCAACGCGGCTGCCACCCGCGTCATTGGCAACGGCCCGATGAACCAGACCGTCTTCTGCCGCGCCGGCGAAGATCTGCTGGTCACGGGCATGAACCTCGTCACCGGCGGCACCGGCATTGTCGCGCAGCGCGGTTGCCACCTGCGGATGGTCGACAGCCAGGTGAACGCCGGCGGCGTCGCGTTAATTGTCGAGGCGGGCGCCAGCGTCGAGCTGCAGAACAGCGTGCTGATCAGCCGCGTTGGCAGCGTCGAGGCCGCCCCGGACGCGCGACTCGCCGCCCTCGGTGTCAGCTTCGCCGGACCGGCAACGCTGACCGGAGCCGAATACCTGGACCGCGGCGGCAATCTCTGGGGCAGCGCGCCCTGATATTCACAGCTCGAGCTTTATTCCGAGATTGAATGTCCGGCCGCCGAGCGGCGCCCAGACATCGGTGAGCGGATTGCCGCCGGGCCCCGGCACCACCCGCAGCAACGGATCGAAGCGCGTCTGCCGCACGTCGGTCAGGTTGATGGCATTGGCAAAAATCGCGACGGCGCCGAAGCGTATTTCCGCCAGCGCGTTCAGCTCAAAATAGGGTCTGCTACGCGCTCGATACGGATCATTTGCTAACAACTGGGTACCGGTATAGCCGAGCTCGAGGCCGATCCGGCCGCGCTTGTCATCTTCCACGATCAGCGCAATTTCGCCGGAATCGCGCGGCACCAGCGTGGCATCCTGCGGGACGTTGAGATGACTCCAGGAGCCGATCGCATGCCAGGGCCCATGGACAAAGCGCACCAGCGCCTCGGCGCCGACAATGCGCCGCGAGTCGCTGGCGTTCCTCAAAACAAATTTGCCGACGGCGGTCGCGGTAGCTTCCAGCGCATGACGGACCTGCGAGGAAAAAAGACTCGCGTTGACCTCCCAGCCTTCATCGGCCCAGGCCGCATCCAGTGAAGCGGTCGTTGCCCGTTCGGCGCGCAGGCCCTGCAGCGATGTCAATGCGGCGAGGCTCGTGGCCTCGATCTCCTCGACGCGCGGCGTCGGAGCGCGGAATCCACCACCGAGCGACGCCCGCAGGCTCCACACGCTGCCGGGCTGACGCATCAGCAACGACAACCTGGGACTGACAAAGGTCCCATACACGTTGTGGAAATCGACACGGCCACTCGCGGCGATTTTCAGCCAGGCCTGCGGTGCAAATTCATCCTGCACAAAAATCGCCGGCACCGCATAGCGATAACTGACACCCGCAAGATCGCGAACCCTGAACCGGTCTCCGGCGAACGCGACGCCACCGAGCCAGTTGTGGTCCGTGCGCTGACCCTGCAATGTCGTTTCCAGCGACAGCGTATCGTGCCGCGAAACGACACGCTGCAAGTCAAATACATGCTCCAGATGCGTCGATGTCAGCGCGCCGCGGCTGCTCCAGGTCAGGTCACCCGGCAGCTGCCAATCGCTGAATGCGCCGGCGTCGAACTCGCGGGTGTGCTGCGTGTTAGCAAAGGCGCGCCCGTCAGGCAGGGTGCGGCCGGGCAGCGTCCCGCCATCGCGGTCTTCGTCCAGCAATCCGGCGGTCAGGTACAGCGCTTGCCCTGCGGCGCCGCGATGCCACAGCCGCGGTCGCAGCGTATAGCGGCGGTAGCCCGGCAGGTCCGCCCAGCCATCGCCATCGACGTCCTGGCGCGACTGGTCACTGACGCCCGCAGTCAGGCTGCCGCTCCATGGCGCCTCGCCCTCCGTTGCGACAAACGCCAGCAGGTCGCGTCCGCCACGCGAGTTCGCGTTAGCCAGCAGCATGGACTCCGCCGGCGGTGACCGTGATATCAGGTTGAGCACGCCGCCGAGCGCCGCGCCGCCATAGAGGGCGGAAGCTGCGCCCTTGATCAATTCAACCCGCTGCAGGTCGATGGGCGGTGTCTGCAGCAAACCGAATGATCCGGGCTCCGGACCTAACAACGGCAGGCCATCGAGCAGGATTTGCGTATACCCGGTAGCAAGCCCGCGCAATTGCAGGCCCACGCCGCCGAGGCCGGCGGCAACCGATTGCAGGCGCGCGCCCGGCAATTCGTTCAGCAGGGTCGAGACATTGCCGGGTTGAACCGTGAGGTTTTCTTCGATTTCTTCGGCCGGCACCACTTCGACATGCAGCGGCTCGTCCTGCACCAGCTGCGGCACGCGTGACGACGTCACAATCACCGTGGCAAGTTCGTCGTCCTCGTCAGCGCGCGCCGCGGCACTGGCGAGCGCGACGATGACAACGGCCAATATGCGTGCAATCACCGTACCGTTACTAACACATCCCAGCCCAGCCCGCGAGCCCATGCGCCGCGACGGCGTCGCGGACCGTTAGCGCGTCATTCCGAATCAGCGGTTCCAGCAGGTATTGACGCTTTCGGTGCCGCTGACGGTGCGTACGCCGAGTTCATCGATGGACAACTGCCCACACGGATCATCGTCCATCGGGCCGCCGACGACCGGAACCGCGACCAGCGTGTAGGTGCCCGCGGCCAGGTCGTTGAGTGCGATGGTGTATTTCGCATCGCCGTCCTTGGGCGCCTGCGTTGCCGGCAGCGCGGTCGCATCCATGGCGCCACCATCACCCTTGAGCGCATAGCTGTTGGAGGTCGTGCGGCTGCGCTCCAGGAACTGGACATTGTCCAGCAGCACCGACTTGGCGGCAGAACGGTTGGAGCGCCGCACGTAGTCCCGATAGCTTGGTATGCCGATGGTCGCGAGGATGCCGACGATCACAACCACGATCATCAACTCGACCAAGGTAAAACCGCTGTGTTTGCGAATTATCATGGCATGCACCTAACGGATCTGGACCCAGGAACGACGCAGAACCGTGTTCGCACCGGGTACCGGCCCCGCCACGGACGTGCGATTGCGCTCGGTCTGGAAGCCGCCGCTGGTACCGGTCATGATCTTGAAGGCCGAGTTTGGCGTAGCCTGCAGCCACACCGGTGTCTTGCTGATGCCCAGGGCCTGGTTGCGCACGCCGCCGATGACCTGATTGTTAACGTTGTCCTTGTCATCGAACAGGCCGTCATTGTTCAGGTCGAGCACGGCTTCATCGAAGGTTCCGCCGGTCAGGAAATTGAGCTCCATGAGCCAGCTGGTGCCGCCGGGCGTGCAGGGATCGGAACTCGGAACCGCGGTCACGAAGATCACGCGATCCTCCCTGACGATCGGCGTCGAGATGACACGCTCCCCAACCGCCAGCACCGAATCCCGCAGATCCACGTACCAGCCCACGGTCGTGGTCCAGTCCGGCGAGTTCCCGGTGAAGGAGCGCACATCACGGCCGAAGCCAGTGGTCTGCAGGTCAATGAGCTGAACCTGCAACTGGCTGCGATCGGTCGTCATGATCGGATTGGCCCCGTCGTCGCGGACACCGTAGAAAGTCTGTATCGAGGTATCGGACACGTCTGCATAGGTCAGGTAGCGTCCCGTGCCGAACATCACAATGCTGCCGCCCGACGGATGAGCGGCGGCCTTGGGTTGCGCCGTAATCGCCTGCACGGTGTTAGTGGCGCTGCGCGCTGTGAACAGCGGAGCGCCCGAGAATGCCGTGTTCCAGGAGGCACTCGCCACCCCGGAAACGTCGAACTTCCACATGTTGCCTAACAGGTCGCCGGCATAGACCGTATCGACCAGCTTGTCGCCATCCGAATCGTAGAGCAAAGGCGTCGACAGGCCATTGCCTTCGTTGCCCGGGATGTCGCTGGCGCGGATTTTCGCCAGCTGGCTGCCCGTCTTGAGGTCAACAACATACAGATAGGCGCCGCCGTTACCGCTGTTGTAACCGTTGCCGAACACCGCGACCCACTGACCATTCTCGAGGATGCCGATCTGCGGCTGGCTGTAGCTCAGGCCCAGGTCGGATTCTGAGAACTCCCACAGCACGTCGCTGTCGGCGGTGCTGCCCGGCTGGCTTACGTCGATCGCGTACACGGTGTTGCCACCGGCATTCAGGCCGGCCGCCAGGATCGTCTTCCAGCTGCCGCCGAGGTAGGCATCACTGACGGTGATACCACCATCGACGAAGAATTTGTGCTCGTAGGTCGGCGCCGTCAGTTTGCTGAGATTCGAATACACTCCGTACGGCACATACGCAAAGTTCTCTACGCCGTTGCTGCCGAGAAACCCGTGCAACATGCCGTCGTTGGCGCCCACATAGACCATGGATTCGCGCGTCAGGTTGGCGGTGCGGAACAGGTTGTAGGTCGCCTGACCCGGCGTGCCGGCGGGCAGGCTCGCGTAGCCGTAATCAATATCCTTGACGTAGGCGGGGTCAGAGTTGATGACATCGCCCATCACCGTGTCCGCGCGGTTGCGAAATGCACCACCGTTGCGCTGCTCGTTGGTCGCGGCGCCCCGCAACCAGGCCAGGCGCTGGTCACACTTGCCGTCGTTGACACCGAAAATATCGGTGTCGAGAAGGGTGCGCTGCGCATTGCTCATATTTCCGCCGCCGCAGCCGTCAAACTTAGTGCCCTTGGTCCCGTCCCAGGTGTAGATCCTGCGCGAAGCCCAGGCCGGAATGACCTTGCTCGCATCCCAGACCAGCGAACCGACCGCGCCATTGGCCGCGACCGGAAGCGCGAGCAGACTACCGGTCCAGCCGCGGCTGAACTTGGCCTGATACACCACGGTCGTGCCGGGCTGGACACTGGTCGAGTTGGTCGACAGCGCGGCCGACGAGCCGGCGTCGCTGGTGATCGCCACCAGCGCTTGGCGGAATGCCGCGCCGAGGGCTGCGGGGTTATCCGCGGCGAAGAATTGCCCGCGACTGTTGATGGCCGCGTGCCACATGTCGGTGATGTTAGCCGGAGGCTCGGCGGTGCTGGCGGCAGGCCATGCCTGCGTGCCCGCAACGATGTCCGGGTAACTGCCGCCATACATGTTGCCGGTCCAGGTCAGCCCGGCCGCCGGGATGAAGCTCGACAGGCCCAGGCCGATGGTGAAATTCACCATGTGCTGCCAGGTATAGGGATCGTTGCGCGGGTTCCAGTATTGCTGGGTCGCCGTGCCGGTGCGGTCACGATAGATCGGCAGCAGCTTGTTAGTCAGTGACGGCGCGAGGTCCAACAGCGTGTAACGCATCGCAACGTCGGAGAGCGTGTTGGACGCCGTATCCGTGTACGGAGGCATCGGCGTGTAGCGGGTGATGTTCGGCTGGGGCTCGGTCGCCACTTCGGGCAGCACGATGGTCGAATTGTCGACGTTGCCGATGCCAACGGTCGCGTTCCACAGACCGTCGGTCATGATGATGTGATAGTTGCGGCGGCAGGAATACTGGCCGGATGCGGCGGTCGAAAAATTGTTGTCGTAGGGACTGTTCTCGCCCGTGGTCCGGTAATACTCTCCGGCGCGCGTCATGCCCACCGGCAAGGGTGTCGAGTTGTTGGTCCACTGCTGCGAAATCCAGTCGTAGAAATCGGCTTTATGCTGCCCGGTAAAATCCCGGATCGCATTGCTCTTGTTGGTGAAATTGTTGCGCCAGCCGTCGCAGTCCGTGTCGACCAGGGTATTGGCGCCGGTGTTGAAGCACGAGTTCAGGCCCTGCCACGCCAAACGTGTGGTCGGATCCAGATCGACGAACGCGATCGAGGCGGCGGTCGCCGTCGACAGGTTACGGGTCCTGGCGAACGAGTACCAATTGGCAAAGTTCTGGCGCTCATCGACATTGCCCGCAGGACCGGACGTGCTGGTAACCAGTACGATGCGGTAGCAATTATTGTCATTGGTCGCGCCGGTGCAGCCGACGCGCGTGAGGTCAAAAACATAGTAATAGGCGGGTACGCCGCCCGGCACGACATCGGCCGCATTCGGTGACGTCGCCGTCTGTTGGCCGCGGCAGAATGCCTTGCGGGTCAGCGCGGTGGCGCCAACGCACGCGGTAGCGCCGCTGATCCAACCACCCGCCGGAGTCCTGATCTGACACAGACCGGCGCCGGACGCCGTGCTGCACTGGACATCATCGCCATAGTGACCGATGAAACCATGCGCCACGACCGACGTAGCGCCGTGATTCAAGTAGGCAGTCGGGCGATAGTTGTTGCTCAGGTTCACAGAACCGAATGCCGTGTCAAAACCATCGTTCCAGGCGGCTGTAAATAAGGTCGCGATGGACGAGCCATCCGCGCGCCGCCCCTGCGGGTACCGCACGTTCGGGTTGTAGTGCAAGGGATTGCCGGTCGCGGACTTTACGTAACGGTTGTCGAGAAGTGCGCAGTCATCGCCGCCGCCGCCGCAGAGGTCCGGCACGTAGGAGCGCTTCATACTGCCCGAGTCGTCGAGCGTGACCACGATGTTAGGCGGCACGGTCACTGCCAGGAACAGCGGCGTGTCGGCAATGTTGACCGCCCAGCCCGCCGGCGTCGCCAGCAGCAGCAGCAGGAAACCGCCGAAGCTGGCAGCTGATTTTGACTTTACAGAGACACTCTTGTTCATCGGAATCACCTCAAGATTGATCGGCCACGACGGCCTATGGCGTCACGCCGAATTCGGCCTGGAGTACTACTACGGTGTCAGTGGAGCCGCCGACCGCGCGCGCTGTCACCCGGAAAATCTGCTGCAAGCCCACATTGGGTTTGCGCTCGATAATGAACCTGGGTTGCTCGGCAATCTTGCCCGCGCCGGCCGTCGGCATGGCGGTCAACGGCTGGTAGGTGACGGCGCATGGAGCCACGCCAGCCGTGAAACAATTTTCCCAGTACTGCGAGGTGTTGATGTTGTTAGCGTTGAACGCCGGGAATGCAGTGACGCGAAACAGCGGCACCGCCAGGCGCCGCTCCGCATCGCGCAGGGACGCCTCGGCGGCCTGTAGCGCGAGGTCGCGATCCCGGGTATTGCCGGCCATGCTCTCCTCGAGTTTCGAGACATTGGCCAGCGTCACGCTCAGCATCGCCATGATGACGAGGAATATCAGCGCGACCATCAGACTTGCACCGCGTTGCTTGTTCATCGATTCCTCAGCCGGATCACGTTGGTGGATACCTTGCGCAGGCGCCGGTCCGCCGGGACCGTCGCGACGCCGTTGAATGTGTAGGTCTGCGGGACCGGCACAATGCCGTTCTCATTGGTGCGGATCAGGGAACTGATCCTGGCGCTGACCACTCGCGCCCAGCGCTGCGAAGTATTGGCGCCGGGAACGGCAGCCGAGTCCACTTGCGCAGCTGTCAGGTACGGATTGCCATCGCCATCGGGGTCGACGAAGTCCGCCAGGCCATCGGCCGGCACCGACGTGTCAACCGCGTAGGTTATCCGCAGGTCCTCAACACCCTCGATCAGTTCTTCGCGCGCAATGACGCCGGCCGCGCCCGTCGGCCGGCTGCGAAACAGGCTCGGCTGGCCAGCAACGTTGTTAGCAACGAAGTAGCTGGTCGAGTCGAGGCGGTACAGGCGTGCGCCCGCCGGGAAGGTGTAGGCAACGCCGCCGGCGCCCAGCAGACCGGTGGAATTTCCAGGAGCGCCTCCGAGCGGGTGGCTGATCTGGTTGGCAGCGGGCACGGAGGCCTGAAAGACCACCGCATGGTTGCAATCGGTCGCAATCATGTACTGGCCGGCCGTGATGTTGTGAGGGCCAGTCAGTGTAAATATTCCCGCCGCACTGTCGTGCGCCTGCACGACGTATTCGCGTGTCATATCGGCGCGCAGCACCCGCAGCGCGTCGCTGAATTCCGTTTCGCTGCCCGCCGCGCCATCTTGCGCGACGCTGACGACGGACATACGAAACAGATCTTTTTCCCAGTCGGTGTTGTTATTCAGGACATTGACCGAGGTGGCGTACGGACAGCCGGTCGTGCCCGCCATGCGCAAATCCTTGCCAATCAGCTCGAATGCAAAGCGCCCGCCTTCCTGCAGCCGCGACATCGAGTCGTGCGAACGGTAGGTCTTGATCGTGCCGAGGTAGATGTACCCGGTCGCCGCAATCGTGCCCAGGCCGAGCGTCATGGCGATCATGAGCTCAATCAACGTGAATCCGCGCGCATGGCGCTGCATGGCAGAACGCGCGCTCATAGTTGCGAAATCGTCGTGAACGACGATTCTCCATTGTCCCAGGTGACGACAATAGTCGCCGTGCCGGCATTGACGTCGACGGTTCCAGCGCCGCCAGGCAGGGCGGCGCCAATGGCCGCAATCCATTCCTCGCAATCGAAGCGCTGCACAGTCCCGGCGCCAGCCGTATACGCAGGTCCCGCAGCAATATCGTATTGCTCGCCGCGCGCCTGGACGACATTGGCGCGCATGCGTTCGAGAACGTCGTTAGCAAGCACCGTCGCCTGGCTGCGATAGTAAGAGGTGTTATTGCTCTTGAGGCTCGCCGCCGTCAGTCCGGCCATGCCGAGCAGTCCGATTGCCACGATGACGATCGACACCAGAACCTCAACCAGGGTAAAACCGCGTGCGTTCTTCATGGCATCAACCCGAAGGCAAAGCGCAACTGACCATGTCAGTGCCGTCGTCCAGGTTGGGAATCTTGTCGTTGTCGGTGTCGCGCGCCACCCGCGGCCGCAGGCTCGTGATCACAATGGCGCGCGCGTCTTCGGTCAGGCCATCGTGGCAGACCGACATCACGCCGGTAGCCACTGCTGCGCCATCCGGGCCGAAGGTCACGTCCGCACCCAGCGCCACATCGGCCTGCATCGTGAAATTGTCGGACAGGCTGGGAAACGCGCGAATCAGCGGTTCACCCGCGTCGACCACGGCCGGGCTGTCGCCGTCGGTGTTGGCGAACACGATCCAGCCATCGCTCCAGGAGCCGGAACAGGTCGCGTTATCGTTGCTATGACAAATGGAAACCGTGCCGCCGCGGCGGATGGCCTCGCTGCGCGCCATGCTGATCGCCGAAATGAATTCGTTACTGTAGGAGACGATGCGATTACGCACGCTGAAATCAATGAAACTGGGAATTGCCGCCGAGAAAAGAATGCCCACCACGGACATGGTGACCAGCAGCTCCAGCAGCGAAGCACCGCGCCCGTAATGTGGAATTTTCTCGAACCTAGCCATGTCATCGACCTCCCGCTGAAGCGCTATGTAAACCGGACCTGGCGTTCTGCCGGCCGGCTTCGGAAGTCAATCTAACGGTATGACTGTGTGTGTACTGTGAACTGGTTCAAGTTGCCGGGCCGGCTGACTTGGCATCCGACGGAAGGTGTGACTTGGGGGGACGAACGGTAGCGCGCGCCGCGATACGACATAACGCCGATTATCCGGCACTGCTTGTTAGGTGCTCCAGCGCGCGCGCTAACAAAAACGCCG
The DNA here is from genome assembly GCA_031414335.1 of Gammaproteobacteria bacterium. Taxonomy (GTDB): domain Bacteria; phylum Pseudomonadota; class Gammaproteobacteria; order Steroidobacterales; family Steroidobacteraceae; genus UBA964. The sequence goes on from JANNVI010000024.1 coordinate 15,087, forward strand.
CGGAAATCCGCGGCGTTTTTGCGTTCGGCCCGTGCCGCTCCCCGGCTCGAGCGGACCTCAGGTCGCGACCGTCTCCTCGACGGTATCGGTGCCGCCTTCCTCCGCGTCCACGGCGCTGGCGCCCACGTCCATGTAGCTGCGGCGATTCGGGTCTTCCTGGCGACGGCGGCTCGCATGGGCCGCGAAGCCCGTGCCCGCCGGAATCAGGCGCCCGACGATGACATTTTCCTTCAGGCCGCGCAGGTCGTCCTTCAGGCCACGAACCGCGGCTTCGGTCAGCACGCGCGTGGTCTCCTGGAACGATGCCGCCGAGATGAAAGACTCGGTGGCCAGCGATGCCTTGGTGATACCTAACAACACCGGATCCAGCGTGGCCTTCTGCTTGCCCTCGGCCAGGCGGTCGTTGAGCTCGAGCGCGCGTGCGCGATCGAGCTGCTCGCCCTTCAGCAGGTTGGTGTCACCGGTATCCGCGACTTCCGTCTTGCGCAGCATCTGGCGGATGATCACTTCAATGTGCTTGTCGTTGATCTTCACACCCTGCAGGCGGTAGACATCCTGGATTTCGCGCACCAGGTAGTTGGCCAGCGCCTCGACGCCCTGCAGGCGCAGCACGTCGTGCGGATTCGGCTCGCCGTCCGCAATGACTTCGCCGCGCTCGACCGTTTCGCCTTCGAACACGTTGAGCTGGCGCCACTTCGGAATCAGCTCTTCGTACTTGTCACCGGATTCCGGCGTGATCACCAGGCGCTTCTTGCCCTTGGTTTCCTTGCCGAAGCTCACCGTACCGCCGGTCTCAGCGAGAATCGCCTGATCCTTGGGTTTGCGCGCCTCGAACAGATCCGCCACACGCGGCAGACCGCCGGTGATGTCGCGGGTCTTGGAGGATTCCTGCGGAATGCGCGCAATGACATCGCCAACCGCCACTTTCGCGCCATCGCTCAGGCTGATCAGCGCGCCGGAAGGCAGCGTGTACACCGCCGGGATTTCCGTGTTGGCAAAGGTCACTTCCTTGCCCTTGGCATTGACCAGCTTGATGGTCGGACGCAAGTCCTTGCCACCGCGCTGCTTGGCGTCCAGCACCACAACCGACGACAGGCCGGTGACCTCATCGACCTGCGTCGTGATCGTCATGCCGTCGACGAAGTCCTGGAACTTCATCATGCCGGCCACTTCGGTCACGACCGGATGCGTATGCGGATCCCAGGTCGCGACGACCTGGCCCGCAGCAACGCTGTTGCCTTCGCGCGCAGTGATCTGCGAACCGTAGGGAATCTTGTAGCGCTCGCGCTCGCGGCCGAATTCGTCAACCACGCCGATTTCACCCGAACGTGACACGGCGACCAGGTAACCCTTCTCGTGCGAGACGGTCTTGATCTTGTGGAAGCGCAACGTGCCCTTGTTGCGTACTTCGACGCTCGAGGCCGCTGCCGCTCGTGAGGCCGCGCCGCCGATGTGGAAGGTACGCATCGTCAGCTGCGTGCCAGGCTCGCCGATCGACTGGGCCGCCATGACACCGACTGCCTCGCCGATGTTGATGATGCGGCCACGCGCGAGATCGCGCCCGTAGCAGGTTGCGCAAACACCATAGCGCGTATCGCAGGTGATGGGCGAACGCACCAGCATCTCGTCCACACCCTCCATCTCGAGCTTGCGTACCAGTCCTTCATCCAGCAGCGTGCCAGCCGGCACGACCACGCGGTCGGTGCCCGGTTTCAACACGTCGTTGATGACCACGCGACCTAACACGCGCTCGCCCAGCGCTTCGACCACGTCGCCGCCTTCGACCAGCGGCGTCATCATCAGGCCGTTCTGCGTGCCGCAGTCGACCATCGTGACAACCAGGTCCTGCGCGACGTCGACCAGCCGGCGGGTCAGGTAACCCGAGTTCGCCGTCTTGAGGGCGGTGTCTGCGAGACCCTTGCGCGCGCCGTGCGTCGAGATGAAGTACTGCTGCGCATTCAGACCTTCGCGGAAGTTCGCCGTGATGGGCGTCTCGATGATCGAGCCGTCTGGCTTCGCCATCAGGCCGCGCATGCCGGCGAGCTGGCGAATCTGCGCCGCGCTGCCGCGCGCGCCGGAATCGGCCATCATGAAGATCGAGTTGAAGGACTTCTGGCGCTCTTTGACGCCGCGCAAGTTGGTCGCTTCCTCGGTGCCGAGCTTTTCCATCATCGCCTTGGCGACCTGGTCGTTGGCACGGGACCAGATATCGACGACCTTGTTATAGCGCTCGCCGTTGGTCACCAGGCCCGATGCGTACTGGTTCTGGATTTCCTTGACCTCGGCTTCCGCCGCAGCCACCAGCCGGCCCTTCTGGTCCGGGATGATGATGTCGTCGACGCCGAAGGACACTGCCGAGCGGGTTGCGTATGTAAAGCCCGTGTACATCAGCTTGTCGGCGAAAACCACCGTTTCTTTCAGGCCCAATATGCGATAGCAGACATTGATGACCGCGGAAATATTCTTCTTGGTCATGTCCTGGTTGATGATGTCGAACGACAGGCCTTCCGGCAGGATCTCCGACAGCAGCGCACGACCGATCGTGGTCGCAATGACGCGTGGTCGGCTTTGCTTCTCGCCGTTGACGATCGTGGTTTCGATCAACCGCACTTTGACACGCGCCTGCAGGTGCGCTTCGCGGGTTTCATAGGCGCGATGCACTTCCGCAATATCGGAGAACATGGCACCTTCGCCGGCCGCGCCAACGCGCTCGCGGGTCATGAAGTAGAGACCCAGCACGACGTCCTGGGACGGCACGATGATCGGATCGCCGTTCGCAGGCGAGAGGATGTTGTTGGTCGACATCATCAGCGCGCGCGCTTCGAGCTGCGCTTCCAACGACAACGGCACGTGCACAGCCATCTGGTCACCGTCGAAGTCGGCGTTGAATGCCGTACAGACCAGCGGGTGCAGCTGAATGGCCTTACCCTCGATCAGCACCGGCTCGAAAGCCTGGATACCAAGGCGGTGCAAGGTCGGCGCGCGGTTCAGCAGTACCGGATGTTCGCGAATGACTTCTTCGAGAATGTCCCAGACCTCCGGGCCTTCACGCTCGACCAGGCGCTTGGCGGCCTTGATGGTCGAGGCTTCGCCGCGCAGCTGCAGCTTGTTGAAGATGAAGGGCTTGAACAGTTCCAGCGCCATTTTCTTCGGCAGACCGCACTGGTGCAGGCGCAGCATTGGCCCGACCACGATTACCGAACGGCCGGAGTAATCGACGCGCTTGCCGAGCAGGTTCTGGCGGAACCGGCCCTGCTTGCCCTTGATCATGTCGGCCAGCGACTTCAGCGGACGCTTGTTAGTGCCGGTGATCGCGCGGCCGCGGCGGCCGTTGTCCAGCAGCGCATCCACCGCTTCCTGCAACATGCGCTTTTCGTTGCGCACGATGATGTCCGGCGCATTCAGTTCGAGCAGCCGGCGCAGGCGGTTGTTGCGGTTGATGACGCGGCGATACAGATCGTTGAGATCCGAGGTCGCGAAGCGGCCGCCGTCCAGCGGCACCAGCGGACGCAAATCCGGCGGCAGCACCGGCAGCACGGTCATCACCATCCACTCGGGCTTGTTACCCGACTCGATGAAGGACTCGATCAGCTTCAGGCGCTTGGACAGGCGCTTCAGCTTGGTTTCCGAGGAGGTCGCGCCCATGTCTTCGCGGACCTTGACGAGCTCGGCCGCAAGATCGAGGCTCTGTAGCAGCTCATAAACGGCCTCGGCCCCCATGCGGGCGTCGAACTCATCGCCATGCTGCTCGATCGCTTCCAGATACATTTCGTCGGTCAGCAGCTGGCCACGGGTCAGCGGCGTCATGCCTGGCTCGATGACCACGAAGGCTTCGAAGTACAGCACGCGCTCGATTTCGCGCAGCGTCATGTCCAGCATCAGGCCGATGCGCGACGGCAGCGACTTCAGGAACCAGATGTGCGCGGTCGGCGATGCGAGCTCGATGTGCCCCATGCGTTCGCGGCGCACTTTCGCCTGCGTGACTTCAACGCCGCACTTTTCGCAGACCACGCCGCGATGCTTCAGGCGCTTGTACTTGCCGCACAGGCACTCGTAGTCCTTCACGGGCCCGAAGATCTTCGCGCAGAACAGGCCATCCCGCTCCGGCTTGAAGGTACGGTAGTTGATGGTCTCGGGCTTCTTCACCTCGCCGTACGACCAGGCGCGGATCATCTCCGGCGATGCGAGCCCGATCTTGATCGAGTCGAACTGCTCGGCCGGTGCATGCTGCTTGAACAGTTTCAGTAAGTCTTTCATGTGTTAGCCCTGCTCCAGTTCCATGTTGATCGCAAGCGAACGGATTTCCTTCACCAGCACATTGAAGGATTCGGGCATGCCCGCATCCATCTGGTGATTGCCATCGACGATGTTCTTGTACATCTTCGTCCGGCCGTTCACGTCGTCCGACTTGACAGTGAGCATTTCCTGCAACGTGTATGCCGCACCGTAGGCCTCGAGCGCCCAGACTTCCATTTCGCCGAAGCGCTGGCCGCCGAACTGTGCCTTGCCGCCCAGCGGCTGCTGGGTCACAAGTGAGTACGGGCCGGTGGAACGCGCATGCATCTTGTCATCAACCAGGTGGTTGAGCTTCAGCATGTACATGTAGCCGACAGTGACATCGCGCTCGAATTTCTCGCCGGTGCGTCCGTCAAACAACTGTGTCTGGCCACTGAGCGGCAGATCCGCGAGGGCCAGCAGGTGCTTGATTTCCTGCTCAGAAGCACCGTCGAACACCGGCGTCGCGATCGGCACGCCGCGCGTCAGGTTGCGGCACAACTCGATCACCTCGGCGTCGTTCAGCGAATTGATGTCTTCTTTCTGCCCGCCCGAGCTGTTGTACAGCTTGTCCAGCAGCTGGCGCAGATCGACAACCGCGGCCTGCTGCTCCAGCATCTTGCCAATCTTGAGGCCGATGCCCTTGGCGGCCCAGCCGAGATGCGCTTCCAGCACCTGGCCGACGTTCATGCGCGACGGCACACCCAGCGGATTCAGCACGATGTCGACCGGCGTACCGTCGGCGTTGTACGGCATGTCCTCGACCGGAACGATGATCGAGATAACGCCCTTGTTGCCATGGCGTCCGGCCATCTTGTCACCCGGCTGGATGCGGCGCTTGACCGCCAGATACACCTTCACCATCTTGAGCACGCCTGGCGCGAGATCGTCGCCCGCCGTGATCTTGGCCTTCTTGTTGTCGAGCTTCTGCTCGAACATCTTGCGCTGCGCCTTGAGGCGCTCGGCCGACGCCTCGAGTTGCGAGTTCGCGTCTTCGTCTTCCAGGCGAATTTCGAACCACTCGTCGCGCGGCAGGTCGGTCAGATATTCCGCATCGATCGTGCCGCCCGACTTCAGGCGGCGCGGGCCGCCCGAGGCGACCTTGCCGACAAGAACGCTGCGCACGCGCTCGAACATGTCGTCTTCGAGAATGCGCTGCTGGTCGCCGAAATCCTTACGGACTCGCTCGATTTCCGATTTCTCGATTGCCAGCGCACGGCTGTCCTTGTCGACGCCGTCGCGCGTGAACACGCGCACGTCGATTACTGTGCCGTCCATGCCCGGCGGAACACGCAACGAAGTGTCTTTCACGTCGCTGGCTTTTTCGCCAAAGATGGCGCGCAAAAGTTTCTCTTCCGGCGTCAGCTGGGTCTCGCCTTTCGGCGTGACCTTGCCCACGAGGATATCGCCGGCGCGTACTTCGGCGCCGATAAAGGCGATGCCTGCTTCGTCGAGTTTTGCCAGGGCCTGGTCACCAACGTTAGGAATGTCGCCGGAAATTTCTTCCGGGCCCAGCTTGGTGTCGCGGGCCACGCAGGTCAGCTCTTCGATGTGGATCGTCGTGAAACGATCTTCCTGCACCACGCGTTCGGAGATCAGGATCGAGTCTTCGAAGTTGTAGCCATTCCAGGGCATGAAGGCGACCAGCATGTTCTGGCCTAACGCCAGCTCGCCCATGTCGGTGGACGGACCGTCGGCCAGCACGTCGCCGCGCGCGATCGCATCACCCGACTTCACCAGCGGCCGCTGGTTGATACAGGTGTTCTGGTTGGAACGCGTGTACTTGGTAAGGTTGTAGATGTCGACGCCGGGCTCCGCGGCCGTGGTCTCGTTGTCATCGACCCGCACCACGATGCGGGCTGCGTCGACCGAGTCGACGACGCCGCCGCGCCTCGCGACCACGGTGACACCGGAATCGGTTGCGACCGGGCGTTCCATGCCGGTGCCCACCAGCGGCGCTTCGGAGCGCAGCGTCGGCACGGCCTGGCGTTGCATGTTAGATCCCATGAGCGCGCGGTTCGCATCGTCGTGCTCGAGGAACGGGATCAGCGACGCGGCCACCGACACGATCTGCTTCGGCGACACGTCCATGTAATTGATGCGGGCCCGTGGCATCAGCGTGAATTCGTTCTGATAGCGGCACGATACGAGGTCTTCCGACAACTCGCTGTTCTTGCCGATGGTCGCGTTCGCCTGCGCGATCGCGAAGTCGCCTTCCTCGATCGCCGACAGGAAGTCGATATCACTGCTGACGATGCCATTGGCCACGCGGCGATACGGCGTCTCGAGGAAGCCGTAGGAATTCGTGCGCGCGTAAACGGCCAGCGAATTGATCAGACCGATGTTCGGACCTTCCGGAGTCTCGATCGGGCAAACGCGGCCGTAATGGGTCGGATGCACGTCGCGGACTTCGAAGCCGGCGCGTTCACGGGTGAGGCCGCCAGGTCCAAGCGCCGAAACACGGCGCTTGTGTGTCACTTCCGACAGCGGATTGTTCTGGTCCATGAACTGCGACAGCTGCGAGGAGCCAAAGAATTCCTTGACCGCCGCCGCGACCGGCTTGGCGTTGATCATTTCCTGCGGCATCAGCGGCTCGCTCTCCGCGATCGTGAGGCGTTCCTTGACCGCGCGCTCGACGCGCACTAGGCCGACGCGGAAGGCGTTTTCCGCCATTTCGCCGACCGAACGCACGCGACGGTTGCCAAGGTGATCGATGTCATCGACCACGCCATTGCCGTTGCGAATGTCGATCAGGACCTTGAGCACCGCCAGCACATCGTCTTTCGACAGCACGCCCGAACCTTCGAGGTCCTTGCGGCCGACGCGGCGGTTGAATTTCATGCGGCCGACGGCCGAGAGGTCGTAGCGCTCGCCATTGAAGAACAGGTTGTTGAAGAGGTTTTCCGCCGCATCGCGCGTCGGCGGTTCGCCTGGACGCATCATGCGATAGATTTCGACCAGCGCCTCGAGGCGAGTCTTGGTCGGATCGATGCGCAGCGTATCGGAAATATAGGCGCCGCGATCCAGATCGTTGGTGTACAGCGTGTTGATTTCGGTGATGCCGACTTCCAGGCACTTCTCGATTGATGCGGCCGTCAGTACTTCGTTAGCTTTGGCGATGATCTCGCCGGTGTCGTTGTTGACGACATCGTGCGCGAGCACCTTGCCATAGAGATAATCGCGCGGCACATGTAGCTTGCGCACGCCCGCGTCGTCCAGCTGGCGCACATGGCGCGCCGTGATACGGCGGCCTTCTTCGACGATCACCTGATCGCCGACGCGGATTTCAAAAGCCGCCGTCTCGCCACGCAGGCGTTGCGGTACCAGCGCGAGCGACACTTCCTCTTTCGACAGGTAGAAATTGTTGCGCTCAAAGAAAATTTCGAGGATCTCGGTTTCGTTCATGCCCAGCGCGCGCAGGATGATCGACACCGGCAGCTTGCGGCGGCGGTCGATGCGCGCAAACACGCAGTCCTTCGGATCGAATTCAAAATCAAGCCAGGAACCGCGATAGGGAATGATGCGGGCGTTGAACAGCAACTTGCCCGATGAATGCGACTTGCCGCGGTCGTGATCAAAGAACACGCCGGGGCTGCGATGCAGCTGCGAAACGATCACGCGCTCAGTGCCGTTCACGACAAAGGTGCCGTTATCGGTCATCAGCGGCAGTTCACCCAGATAGACTTCCTGCTCGCGCACGTCCTTGACCGGCTTTTTCGGGCCAGCCGCTTCCTTGTCGTACACGATCAGGCGCACCTTGACGCGCAGCGGCGCTGCGTAGGTCAGGCCACGCAGCTGACACTCCTTGACGTCGAACACCGGTTCGCCCAGTCGATAGGACACGTACTCGAGCACGGCATTGCCGCTGTAGCTCGAAATCGGAAACACGCTCTTGAAAGCCGCATGCAAACCGTAGCTGCCGCGCGCTTCCACAGGTTTGTTTTCCTGCAGGAAATGCCGGTACGAATCCAGCTGGATGGCGAGTAGATAAGGCGTCGCCAGAATGCTCGGCTGCTTGCCGTAATTCTTGCGTATCCGCTTTTTCTCAGTGAAGGAGTAAGCCATCGTGCACCTCAATTAATCAAATGTACGCGCCCGCCACAACGCACCGGGTGTTAGCCCGGTGCGTTGCACGCAGACGCGCGCGTCACCATTGAATGAAAGCAGGTAATCCACCAGGGATTACTTGATTTCCACTTTGGCGCCGGCGTCCTCGAGTTTCTTCTTCATCGTTTCGGCATCGGCTTTCGGCACGGCATCCTTCACGGTGCCCGGCACGGCCTCGACCAGATCCTTGGCTTCTTTCAAGCCAAGGCCAGTGAGTTCGCGGACCACCTTGATGACCGTAACCTTCTTGTCGGCCGGATATTCCTTGAGGATGACGGTGAACTCCGTCTGCTCCTCAGCCGGCGCCGCAGCGGCAGCACCGCCACCGGCAGCCACCATCGCGACCGGGGCCGCGGCGGTAACACCGAACTTCTTCTCCATGTCCGAAATCAGCTCGACAACTTCCATGATGCTCATCTTGGAAATTGAATCGAGAATTTCGTCTTTGCTAACAGCCATGATTGACTCCTGAAACTAACAGCTAATAAATGACAATTAAGCGCCGGCGGCCTGCTTCTGGTCGCGCACGGCTGCAATGGTGCGAACGAGTTTTGTGTGGGGCGCAGCAAGCGTCCTGACAAATTTCTCGATCGGCGCCTTGAGCGTGCCCAACAGCATCGACAGTGCCTGATCGCGGGTTGGCAACGATGCGACCTTCTCCAGATCGGAGGCCGGCAAAACCGGACCACCAAGTGAAATCAGGGTCGCAACCAGCTTCTCGTTGGCCTTCGCGAAGTCCTTGATCACGCGCGCAGCTGCGCCCGGATCGTCCTTCGAAAACGCCAGAACGAGCGGCCCTTTGAGGCTGGGTCCGATTTTCTCGAACGCAGTCCCGGCCAGCGCCTTGCGCGCCAGCGTGTTCTTGACGACACGCATGGACACACCCTTGGCGCGGGCTTTGGAGCGCAGATCCGTCATCTGCGTGACCGTGATGCCGCGATATTGCGCGGCGACCACGGACAGTGCTCCGGAGGCCAGCTTGTTGACTTCCGCTACCAGTGCTTTCTTGTCTTCCAGGTTGAGTGGCATATAAAGTCTCTCTCCCGAAAGTCACCTAACAAAGGACTTGGAGCAAGTGCCCCTCGTCCCACCCTTGTCGACGATGACCTTCGCAGGAGACGAATCTCTTGCGAGCGGACCACCATCTGCGCAGGCTCCAGATTAAGAACCGGCCCCGTGTTGCCACGGCCCGAGTCGCCTGCGGTCTTGGATGCGTGTTACCGCATCAAACCATCACATTAACTCTTCACATTCCGAGCGAGGATTGCTCCACCGTCACGCCCGGACCCATGGTCGAGGACAGCGACACGCGCTTGAGATAAATCCCTTTCGAATTGGCCGGCTTGGCCTTCTGCAGGTCAGCTAACAACGCCTGCAGGTTCTCGCGCAGCTTTTCCGCCGCGAAGCTCGCCTTACCGATCGTGCAATGCACGATGCCGGCCTTGTCGACCCGATAACGCACCTGGCCGCCCTTGGCATTACGCACCGCGCCCGCGACATCCGGGCTCACGGTGCCGACCTTGGGGTTCGGCATCAGGCCGCGGGGGCCCAGGATCTGGCCGAGCTGGCCCACGACGCGCATCGCGTCCGGGCTCGCGATCACGACGTCAAAATTGATCTCGCCTTTCTTGACCTGTTCAGCAAGGTCTTCCAGGCCGACGATATCCGCACCGGCAGCCCTTGCGGCGTCCTGGTTCTTGCCCGAGGTGAACACCGCTACGCGCACGGTCTTGCCGGTGCCGTTAGGCAACACGGTCGAACCGCGGACCTGCTGGTCGGACTTCGAGGCATCGATACCGAGGTTCACGGCGACGTCGACCGTCTCGTCGAACTTGGCCTGGGCAAATTCCTTGACGAGCTTCAGCGCTTCGTCGATCGGAAACTGTTTGCCCGCCGGCAGTTTCTCAGCCCAGGGCTTGTGGCGTTTGGCTACGAATGGCATGTCAGACTCCTTCCACATCGACGCCCATCGAACGCGCGCTGCCCGCAATCGTGCGGACCGCGGCTTCGAGGTCGGCAGCCGTCAGGTCGGGCTGCTTGGCCTTGGCAATTTCTTCCAGCTGCTTGCGGGAGATCTTGCCGACCTTGGCGGTGTTAGGCGTGCCGCTGCCTTTCTCGATGCCGATCGCCTTGCGAATCAGCACGCTGGCCGGCGGCGTCTTCATAATGAAGGTGAAGCTGCGATCGGCGTAGACGGTAATCACGACCGGGATCGGCAGGCCCTTCTCGAGCTTCTGCGTAGCAGCATTGAACTGCTTGCAGAATTCCATGATGTTGACGCCCTGTTGGCCCAGAGCCGGGCCGATCGGCGGTGAAGGATTGGCGGAACCTGCAGGTACCTGCAGCTTCACGTACCCCTGAACTTTCTTCGCCATAGTCTTCTCTCCTGGGTGCTAACGACCGGCTAACAACCAGTCTCCCCATGCGCGTCCATGCCACCACGCCGCACGATCCTTCGTGCGACGATTAAAAAACTTCAGGCCTTCTCGACCTGCGAAAAATCCAGCTCGACGGGCGTCGAACGCCCCAGTATCTGCACCGCCACCTGCAGGCGGTTCTTGTCGTAGTTGACGCTCTCAACCACGCCATTGAAATCGTTGAACGGACCATCGGTGACCCGCACCACTTCGCCCGGCTCGAAAATGACCTTCGGCCGCGGCTTCTCCACGCCTTCTTCGACGCGCCGCAGAATCTGGTTCGCTTCCTTCTCGGAAATAGCCGCCGGCTTGTCCGATGTGCCGCCGATAAAGCCCAGCACCTTGGGCACTTCGCGCACCAGATGCCAGGTTTCCTCATCCATCTCCATCTGCACGAGCACGTAGCCCGGGTAGAACTTGCGCTCGCTCTTGCGCTTCTGACCGTCGCGCATCTCGACGACTTCTTCGGTCGGCACCAGAATCTCGCCGAACTTGCTCTCGACCCCGAAACGCTTGATACGGTCCTTCAGGCCTTCAGCAACGCGGTGCTCAAAATTCGAGTACGCATGAACGACATACCAACGCAAGGCCATCGTCCTACCCCTTAACCGACAGGAACTTCGTGCCCCAGGTCAGACCCATGTCCAGCACCCAGAAAAACAGCGCCAGCAAAATCACGAACGCGAACACCACGAGCGTCATGCGAGTTGTTTCATCGCGGGACGGCCAGAAAACCTTGTACAACTCGATCCGAGCGTCAGCGATGAACTTCGACAGCGCATGTCCATACTCAGAGAACACGATCATCAGCCCTGCAGCAACCAGCGCGCCGACGAACACCGCCCAGCGCACCCAGTCAGCCTGCGAACCGCGCAGCCAATAGAACGCGGCGATCCCGGCGATCACCAGGATGATCGCGGACCACAACTTCGCTTTGTCGGCGCCGGTTGCGCCGCTGGTATCTACTACTACTTCGTTCATCTTTTCTTCGTGGCAGGCCAGGAGGGAATCGAACCCCCAACCTGCGGTTTTGGAGACCGCCGCTCTGCCAATTGAGCTACTGGCCTAATCATTAATGTTTTCGTACGAAGACCGGGAGCGGCCTCTTCGCGGCCGCAGGAGTCTTCGTGCCTAACGTTGTGTGTAACCTTCCAAATTGCTGCTCAACACCCTGGCAGTAAGCCGGCCGGAAGATTCGAATGTCGAATCAACCAAGCGAGTAACGGGGAGCGACTTGATTCGATATTCGAATCTCGCCGGCCGGCGTGCTGACAGTTCGCTGAACTCCTATTTCAAAATCTTGGCGACGACACCGGCGCCCACGGTCCTGCCACCCTCGCGGATCGCAAACCGCAGCCCGTCTTCCATCGCGATCGGCGCAATCAGCTCCACCGTCATCTTGATGTTGTCACCCGGCATCACCATCTCGGTGTTCCCCGGCAACTCGATCAGT
>JANNVI010000025.1:0-6160 GCA_031414335.1 Gammaproteobacteria bacterium
CCGTACTTGAAATGCTGGTGCTTTGCGCGTTTCGGCCACTCGGTGCCTTCGGGGATTAGTTTATAGGTCAGGATGTCGTAGAACATCCGATCCAGATCGGTGGAGTACGGTCGCTGGCGAAACACCCAGAAATCGTCGGCATACACATTCAGTGACAAGTTCGGGAATATCAGATAATGATAGTCATCTGTCACTAAACATCCAGAAATCGTCGGCATGTACGTTTAGTGACAGGTTCGGGAATATCAGGTAGTGATAGTCATCTGTCAGCTGATCGTCATTCAGGCGCGAATAGTCCTTGCCCTGGCTCTTGCCGTGCTGGCGTTTCCAGCGCTGCACGTCGCGGCGGATGTCGGCGATCCGGCCGTCGTAATCCGCCGGATCCATGCCAGCGCCCTTCATGATGACCTTGATGGGTTCCGGAATCACGGGTGGCGTACGCACGCGCGGGCTCACGGTCGCAAACGGAATCAGGTAGCGGCTGTGGCGTTCATAACAGTCGATCTGGATGTCGAGATCGTGCAGGTACCACAGCAACTGCGGATGAATACCCTGCACGTGGTAGCTCTCGTTGAACGCGTCGACCGAAGTCTTCCAGTTGCAGTTCCACTCGACCGTGACGTCGCGCGTCTGCACCATGGATGCGAAGCGGTACGGGTCCAGGTGCGCCGTGAGCGGCGCCAGGTAATCTAACAACGGCGCGGGCTTGTCGTTCAGCGTGAACCAGACGAAGCCGCCCCAGGTGTCGACATGCACCGGCGTCAGCGCATAGCCCGGCGCGCCCTGCGGAAAGGTATCGAGATCCGGGATGCGGTGGAATTCGCCGTCGAGCCGGTATTCCCAGTGATGGTACTGGCACTTGAAGGTCTTGCTGTCGCTGGCCTTGAAGAAACCGCAGTCGGACAGGCGATTGCCGCGATGCTGGCACACGTTGTAGAAGCCACGCACGCTGCGATCTTCCTGGCGCACCAGCAGGATCGACTCGCGGCCGATGTCAGTCGCGATGAAATCGCCGGGTTCGGGCATGTCGGCTTCGCGCCCGCCCAGCAGCCAGACCTTGCTCCAGATCTTGTCCCACTCGAGGCGCATGAATTCCGCGTCCGTGTAGCGGCGCTGATCGATGACGCCGCCTGCGAGCCTGGGATCCGGCGCTTTCTCGGTCGGTGTGCCACTGGGCGCGACGGTCTTGGCGCGCGCGACCGGCCGCCAGGGCGGGGCGCTGGAGCGTTGCGGAAATTCCGGATCGCGCTTGCTCATAGTCTTGCGGCCCAGTGTATCCCGCGGCGCAGAATTTCATGAAATACCGGCAGCTTCCAGGCACCGCGCTCAACCTGCGGGTATTCCGCCATCAGGGGCTGCATGTCGTAGGGTCCGCGGCAGTGACCGAGCGTGCAGTACAGCACTTCGCCGTTGCCATGCCGGTGCGTGTAGAGCACGAGCTGGCGGTCGCCGCGCGACCAGTCGGATTCGGTAAAGCCGGGCGCCGCACCGGCATAACGCGTGTGCAGCAGCGCGTGGTTGTCACCATGGTAATCGCACAGGTAGAGCTCATCGTCGGCGTCGAACGCCTGCAGTCCGTGCACCAGTGGATGTTCCGGATCGCTGATCTCAACGCGGTAGGGCTCGATAGCCGGATGTGCGATGAACTGGCTGCCTAACATGCGCATGAAATCCGGCGCCGAGCGCGGCGCCTCCCAGGCCTTGTGCTCGCGCACCCATTGCAGCACCGAATTCGTGCCATGCAGCGCGAACCAGCGGCCGCCGCGCTCCAGGAATCGCTGCAATGCGGACTGGCCGTCAACGTCCGGCAGCACATTGCAGGTGTATGTGATCAGCATGTCGGCGCCATCGAGCGCCGCGATGTCGCCGTAGTCGCCGACCACGCGCACGCGCAGGCGGCTGTGTTCGGCCAGCAGTTTCAGCAGTTCGAGGCGGGCGTAATCGAAGTCGTGATACTTGCCGCCGCAGACCAGCAGAACATTGACGCGAGGAGCCAGTGCCATCTCAGCCTAGAGCTGAACGCGCTTGGTGAAGCCGTTGTCCGCGATGATGTTAGCTCCCGTGATCAGGCTGGCAGCGGGACTGGCAGTGAAGACAATAACGCGCGCAATCTCCTCCAGCCCGCCCATGCGGCCGTTAGGGAACTGCTTGATGGCCCAGTCGTAGAACTTGGCCTGCGTGCCCTTGATGACTTCCCAGGCGCCGCCTTCGAAAAAGATCGGGCCGGGCGAGACGGTGTTGACTCGAATGCCCTTGCGGCCGACAAACTGCGACAGCTGCTTGCCGTAGGTGATGAGCGCCGCCTTCATCGCGTTGTACGCCATCGGCGCGGCGAAGGTTTCAACGGCGTTGGTCGAGCCGATGATGACAATGGAACCGCTGCCGGACTTTTCCAGGTAGGGCATCAGCGTTTCGCAGCCACGCACCGTGTGCAGCACGTCGATTTCGAAATTGCGCTGCCAGTTCTTCTCGCTGTCCATGCCGCCGCCCGCGCTCACGCCCGGGATGAAAATGTCGCAGCCGCCGAGCGCGTCGGCGGTCTTGGTGAGCCAGGCCTTGTAGGCCTCGCCGTCGCGAACATTGACCGGGTCACCGACGCAGCTGACGCCCTTGCCGCGAATCGCCTTGACGGCTTCCTCGACTTCCTCGGGCGAGCGGGCGCACAGCCCGATATCCGCGCCCTCAGTCGCGAGCAGTTCGGCGACGGCCCGGCCAATGCCCTTGGTGGCACCGGTGATGATGACTTTCTTGCCGCGCAGTCCGAGATCCATGCCCGCTACTCCCGTTTAGAGCCGAAAATTATACAGCCGTGACCTAATTACAAACAGTCATGACTGTTTTTTTTACTGCACCGTCAGGGCGTTATCGATCAGGATCTCGGTGCCATTGACATGCCGGGATTCGTCCGACGCCAGATACACCACCAGGTTCGCGACGTCCTCCGGCTTGCCCAGCCCGCCCGGCAGCTGCTCATACGCACTCATCTCCATGCCCAGCTGCTTCGAGGCGCTGGCGACCATCGGTGTTTCGATCGCGCCCGCGTGGATCGAATTGCAGCGGATGTTGTACTTGTTCATCTGGCAGTGAACCGCGATGGCCTTGGTCATGGAGCGCACCGCGCCCTTGGCGGCACTGTAGGCATAAAACACCGGGTAGCCGAGGTGCGTCGCCGTCGAGCACATATTGATGATGGCTCCGCCGCCCGAGGCCTTGATCAGCGGGATGCCGTACTTGCAGGCCAGGAAAACGCTTTCGGTCATGATGCTCAAGTGCCGGCGAAATTGCTCCAGCGTGGTGTTTTCGGGGTCGCCGATCTGCACCATGCCGGCATTGTTCACGAGCACGTGCAAGCCGCCAAAATGGGACTTGGCAGCCGCATAGACTTCCTGCCAGCGCGACTCGCTGGACACATCCTGGGTCATGAAGCGCGCGCAACCCGGGTGCTGTTTGTTCAAAGCCGCTTCCAGTTCGCGACCACCTGCTTCATTGATATCCGTGATCATGACGCGCGCGCCTTCCCGGGCCAGCGCAATGGCGTCCGCCTTGCCCAGTCCCGATGCCGCGCCTGTTACCAATGCCACTTTGCCTGTCAGCCGACCCATATTGATGCCCTCGGATGTATGCCATTCCGGCGGTGTGAAAACCAAGGCAACTTAACAGTCAGACCCGCCGGTTTCAATCAGCTTTGACTTTTTCCGACAGCGCCGACATTCTGTCCGCCGACCGGGAACCTCAGGGACCAGCATGGCGAATCAGGTGGATACCAATGGCGGCGGCTTGGCCGATAAAGAGCCGCGTGGCTGGCAGGCGCAGAAAAGCGCCTCGACCCGCAAGCTGATCATCGAGTCGGCGATCAAGTGCTTTGTCGATCTTGGTTACTCCCGCACCACAACCACGGAAATCGCCAAGCGGGCCGGGTTGTCGCGCGGCGCGATGCTGCATCATTTCCCGTCCAAGATCGAAATCGTCAAGGCTGCGGTCGAGCACCTGCATGCGAAACGCCTGCGCGCTTTTGCCAAGTCCATGGCGAAGACACCACAGGACGGCGACCAGGTGCAGCAGGGCGTCGAGAACTACTGGGCCCACGTCAAGCACCCGATGTTCGTCGCTTTTTTCGAACTCGCCGTTGCGGCACGCACCGATCGTGAACTGGCGCAGATCCTGCGCCCGGCGCAGGAGGCGTTTGAAGAGGAGTGGCAAAAAGCCTGTCTCGATATTTTTCCGCAATGGCGCGGCAAAGGGCAGCGCTTCGACCTGGCCTTCGACCTGTCGCGCTACGTGCTGGAGGGAATGGCGATCAGCTTCCTGACCCACAAGGAAACCGAGCGCGACAAGCGCGTGGTCAAGTTTCTGGGCGAGAAGCTGCGCGAACTGGTTGCGCAGCCTCGTTAGAGGCCCGGGTTCAAATGACCATGTTGCCCACCGACCGCGAATTGTTTCAGCAGGCCTGGGTGGTCCGCGACCTCGAGGCGGCCGCGCGACGCTGGTCCGAAACCTGTGGCATCGGGCCCTTCTTCGTGGCGAATTACACCGCGAACCGCTTTACCGAGGTCGAGTATCGGGGGCAGCCCGCCGAACTCTCGATGCGCACCGCGATCTGTTATGCCGGCAACGTCCAGGTGGAGTTGATCGAACCGGCGATGGACTCGGGCTGCTGTTACCGCGACACCGTGCCTGCGGGCGCCGAGGGTTTTCATCACATCTGTTTCTGGACGCACAACCTGGATGCGGACATCGCGCACTACGCGCGCCAGGGTTGCGTGGTTGCTAACAGGGCGCGCATCAAGGGCGGGCCGCGATTTGCCTACGTTGATGCGACCAGCACCCTGGGGTGCATGATCGAGCTGATCGAGCACAGCGAACCGCTGGCGGCGTTGTTCGGCCGCTGGCGCGAGCAGTGCTCAAAGTGGCGTGGCGGCGAGCTGATCGTCCGGCTTTAGTCCGCCAGCGCGAACCGCACTTGTACGCGACAGCCTGCGCCGGGTGCGCTGTCGATTTCGCAGCTGCCTCCCTCGAATTCCACCTGGTCCCGAATGCTGGCGAGACCGAAGCTCCTGGTGTCGGGTTGCTGAAGAATCCGCGGATCGAAGCCCTGGCCGGCGTCGTGTACGTCAACCTCAAGATGGCCGCCGCGTTCACGCACCGCTACCGTTGCGCTGCGGACCCCGGAGTGCTTGACGACATTGAGCAACAGTTCGTGCACCACACGCGTCACTATCGCGGCGCGCGCCGGTGCGACCGATTGCGGCAAGCTTTGCGCATCGAATCTGACGTTGAGTCCATGTCTGGCGCGCATCCGATCAATGGTTTGTTCGAGTGCCGCGCTCAGACCCTGCGTGCCGAGGGATTCCAGCGTCAGGTCATCGGCGACGCTGCGGACGCTTTGGCGCATGTCGGCAACGAGCTGACTGCACTCGCTCAGCGACTCTGCTACCGACGTGTCGGTTGTGCTGGCAGGCGCGTCTCGCAGAATGTCTTCAATGCGCGCGAGTGCTCTGTCGACGCCCATGCGCAACTCGGCCGCGAACCGCTGGCGGGCAGACAGCTGCTTAGCTGCCACTTGCCGCGATACTTGGAGCAGCCGCCGATTGAGGGCGCGCCGTTCGTTGAGTGCAATGCTGAGCATCATGGTCGTGACCAGCAACATTGCCAGGAACAACTGCAGCGGCAGCATCGATTCCGGGTACGCCGCGTCGGGCGCGATGGGAGGCGGCCTTTTATTATTCGCCAGGAATGTTACATATATCGTTAGCGAGCCAGTCAGGGTGACGACCGTACTCGGATGGTAGCGGGTCGCCACCCAGAGCGTGATCGGGAACAGCAGGTACGGCAGATGAAAGTCCGGAGCGAAGGTCTCACCGGCAAATGCCAACTCGGTTACCGCAAGAGCGACCAGGATCAATCCCGCCAGCTCAAGGCTTGATCCGGGACTTTCGGCCGCGGGGGCCTCAACGCGAATCCACCAAATAAGCAGTGGTGCGCCCGCGGCGAGTACGCCGAGCAAATCGGTGATGTACCAATTCCACATCGTCGACAACCATGGCAGGTCGACAGCCAGGCGTAGCCACGCTGTTCCGATGATCGCATCCAGCGCCAGGACGCCCAGGATGCCTGCCAGTGCCAGAAAGGCCGCGCGCAAATCGGGCGGTACTTGCCCGCA
>JANNVI010000026.1:0-8558 GCA_031414335.1 Gammaproteobacteria bacterium
TCATCGCGCTGAATTTCAACCCGGTCGCCGATCTTGCAGGAGCGCGCAATCAGCGCAAAACCAATATTCTTCTTCAGCCGGTAGGACCAGGTTGCCGTCGTCATGTCGCCGACCCGGGCGCCGTCCTGGTGGATCGCATTCCACTTGAAACCGAAAGCGATGGGATCCTTGCTCTCGAGGATCACACCGAGTGCATGCCGTTTTGGTCCCGCCGCGGCAATGCGGCGCAATGCCTGGATGCCGACGACATCATCGGGCACCTGCAGGTCGACATATTTTTCCATGCGCACTTCGAACGGGTTGGTCTGGCCGTCGGTGTCGCCGCCATAGGAAATCAGGCCGCTTTCCACCCGCTCGCACCAACTCGGATTTCCCGGCCCGATGTCGTACGACTTGCCCGCTTCCTTGACGATGTTCCACAGTTCTGTGCCGCGCGTGCCGTCGCGCAGATAGATTTCAAAGCCACCCTGTTTCGACCAGCCCGAGCGCGCAACCACGACCGGAATGCCGTTGATGTGAGTCTCGCGGAACCAGAAATACTTGAGGCCGCGGACCCAGTCGCCACAGATCGACGCGACCACGGTTTCCGCTTTCGGTCCCTGCACTGCGAGCGGCGAGACATCGGGTTCACTGACCTCGACCCGCAAACCGCGCTCCGCGGCGATGGCGCGGGCCCAGAACCAGATGTTGCTGTCGGCGATCGAGAACCAGTAGAGATCGTCCGCGAGTTTCAGCGCGATTGGATCGTTGATGAGAACGCCGTCGTGGTTGCAGAGCGGCACATACTTGCCCTGGCCCACGCTCATCTTCGACAGATCACGCGGCGCCAGAATCTGCGCGAGCTTGCCGGCGTCCGGCCCCTTGAGCTGCACTTGCCGCTCGCAGGCCACATCCCACATCGAGACACCGTTGATGATCCGCCAGTATTCGGCCTCCGCATTACCAAAACTGGTCGGCATCAGCATGTGGTTGTAGGTGGTGAAGGCGCACACACCGTCGGCGAGCGTGGATTCGTAGTAGGGCGAAGGGCGCAGCCTGGCGGACGGGGTGATTCCAAACACTGGGGCAGTTCCTGGGTTGAGACTTACGGTACGGCAATCAAGTCTAAAGGAATGTGCTTATAACCGGATGGCATGTGAGCCGTGCCGGTCCGGCTGCTAAACTCGCGGACCCTTTATCACCCTCGAGTATCTCCATGCGCGCCGAAACGATTGCTGTCCACGGTGGCTATACGCCAGACCCGACCACCAAGGCCGTGGCGGTCCCCATCTATCAGACCACCTCGTACGCATTCGACAGCGCGCAGCACGGCGCCGATCTGTTCGACCTCAAGGTTCAGGGCAACATCTATACCCGCATCATGAATCCGACCACCGATGTGCTCGAGAAGCGGCTCGCGTTGCTGGAAGGCGGCGTCGGCGCGTTAGGTCTGGCCTCGGGCAGCGCGGCGGTGACCTATGCAATCCAGACCATCACCGAAGCTGGCGACAACATTGTCAGCGCCAGCGCGCTGTACGGCGGCACCTACAACCTGTTCGCGCACACACTGCCGCAATTCGGTATCAACGTGCGTTTTGCCGACGCAACGCGGCCGGAGAGCTTTGCCAAACTGATCGACGACAAGACCAAGGCGGTGTTCTGCGAATCGATCGGCAATCCGTTAGGTAATGTCACCGATATCGGCGCGCTCGCCGAAATTGCTCACCGGGCCGGCGTGCCCCTGATCGTCGACAACACCGTGCCCACGCCGTATCTGTGCCGACCGTTCGATTTCGGCGCGGATATCGTCGTGCATTCCCTGACCAAGTATTTGGGCGGCCATGGCAACAGCATCGGCGGCGCAATCGTGGATTCGGGCAAGTTTCCGTGGGCCGAACACAAGGCGCGCTTCCGGCGCCTGAATGAGCCCGATGTCTCGTATCACGGCGTGGTCTACACCGAGGCCTTGGGTCCGGCGGCCTACATCGGCCGTGCGCGCGTCGTGCCGTTGCGCAACATGGGTGCGGCCCTGTCGCCGTTCAACTCATTCCTGATTCTGCAGGGTATCGAGACGCTGGCCGTGCGCATGGATCGCATCTGCGACAACACACAGGCGGTCGCGGAATACCTGCGCGCCCACAAGAACGTCAGCTGGATCAACTACGCAGGCCTGCCGGATCATGCATCGCACGCGCTGGTGCGCAAGTACATGCGCGGCAAGGCCTCCGGCATCCTGACCTTCGGCATCAAGGGTGGCCGCAAGGCTGGCGAGAAATTCCTCGATGCGCTGCAGTTGATCATTCGCCTGGTCAATATTGGCGATGCGCGCTCGCTCGCGACGCACCCGGCGTCGACCACGCACCGTCAGCTGTCGCCCGAAGAGTTGGCGAAGGCGGGCGTCTCCGAGGACATGGTGCGTCTGTCGATCGGACTCGAGCATATCGACGATCTGCGCGAAGACCTGGAGCGCGCGCTGGCCGCGTCACTTTCGTGAGCGCGTCTTCGCCGGCACCAGCAATCGCGCCAGCACGCTGACGTCGGCAAGTTTCTCGAGCCGGTCCACGGTCGCGACGATCTGCTGCACGCGTGTCGCGCTGAGCAGGCCGTCCGACATCGCCACCAGCTTGGCGATCACCTGATCGCGGCCGTACTTCGGCTTGTCGCCCGGGAAGATGGCGCTGGCTTCCAGTTTGCGGCCGTCGGTCAGCGTAATTTCCACGCGCGAACGCATGATGTTGTTCTGGAACCAGTCGAGATCCATTTGCGGATCCGCCAGGCACTCGATGCGATCGATCATGGCGCGCACCCGGGCGCTGCGCAGCGTCTTGTCCGAGTACAGCGCCGGTGTCAGTGGCAGACCTAACAAGGTAGTCGCGACCGCATAGGGCAGCGAGAACTGCGCGTCGACTGCGCCCGCGGGACGATGGTCGGCGATGCGCGAGACACCGACATTCCAGACCCGCACTTTGGCCACCTGGGCGGGCTGGATCTGGTGGGCGGCGATCAGTTTCTGCAGCGCGACGAACGGCGGATGGCTCCAGGCGATCGATGGATGCAGCTTGAAATCCGTGCCGAGGATCAACCACTCGGTGCCGAGGCCTTGCAGCATCTTCGGAAAATCACAGCGATCGGAACCGGCCATGATCCAGAAGCCTTCGCGTCCATCGAGAATGCCGTGACCGCCGCGAAATCCAGCGGCCGCGGACAGTGCGCCCATGGTGCCTGCCATCGACATCCAGCCCCAACCGAGCTTGGTTTCCCGCATCGGCCGGGTTTCTTCGACGATGCCGAAATATTTGTACGCTGACGGCACCGGCGCATAGCTGCCGGCGACGCCGAACGCCGCGTCCATCTGTTCCGGCTTGAGCCCTAACAGATTGCCGATCGCCGCGCAGGATGCGAACGGCGTGTATTGCTGGCCCCAGACCTGCGCGCCGCGCTCGGGCGAGGGCTGCATCGCCCAGCCGATGCGTGTGCCGACTTCATAGCCAGCGACCACGCTGGTCAGCATGCGCCGGCCGTTGGCGCGCATCGATTCGGCCACGGCCAGCGCCGCGGGTACGACGATCGGTCCGGGATGAATTACATACTGGCAGACATCCTCATAGTCGAGCGCGAACGCGAGACTGCCATTGGCATAGGCTGCGATCGGCCGGGAGACTCTGGTCCCGTCGCCAATCAAGCTCGACTGACGGATGCCACCGCCGATCTGTTTGGCAAGATTGAGGTGCAGGCCACCAATGCGCGTCTGCGCGCCGCCGATGGCCGCAGCCAGAATGTTGAGCACCGCGGTCTTGGCGATGCTGACGACCTCGGGCGGAAGGTCGCGGTAACGCAGGGCTGAGGCGTAGCGGGCCAGCGGACGGGTAACGGCAACGGAGTCGGTCATTGGTTTTTCCCAGTGGGTTCGGCGAACACTAGGACCTTGTCGCGGTGCGCGCAAGAGCGGGCTGGGGAGTAGAGTTCCCGGCATGAAAGCCATGGTTATTACATCCCCGGGCGGGCCCGAGGTACTGCAGCTCGCCGAGGTGCCGGATCCTCAGGCAGGTCCGGACGAGGTGGTGCTCGATGTTGCCGCGGCGGCCGTGAATCGCGCCGACCTGCTGCAACGCCAGGGCCAGTATCCACCGCCAGAGGGTGCGCCGCCCTGGCCAGGGCTCGAGGCCAGCGGCGTGATCAGTGCCGTCGGCAGCGGCGTTAGCGGATGGTCGGTCGGCGATCAGGCCTGTGCGCTGTTGTCAGGCGGTGGCTATGCGGAAAAAGTCGCGGTGCCGGTTGGGCAGTTGCTGCCAATACCGCGCGGTGTCTCGCTGCAGGATGCCACGGCGCTGCCCGAAGTCGCCTGCACGGTCTGGAGCAATGTCTTTTTGTTAGCTGGCCTGAAGCGCGGCGAGCTGCTGCTGATACACGGCGGCGCGAGCGGCATCGGCACGATGGCGATCCAGCTGGCGAAAGCCTTCGGCGCGCGGGTCGCGGTGACGGCTGGCAGTCCCGACAAACTGGCGCGTTGCCGCGAACTCGGCGCCGATGTGCTGATCGACTATCGCCAGCAGGACTTCGTCGCGGAAATCCGCAAGGCAAGCGCGGGTCATGGTGCTGACGTGATCCTCGACATCATGGGCGCGGCGTACCTGGCGCGGAATGTGGACGCGCTGGCGGTGCAGGGCCGGCTGGTGATCATCGGCCTGCAGGGCGGCGTCACGGCGGGGATCAACCTGCGCACGCTGCTCGGCAAGCGCGCCTCCGTGCATGCCACGGCGCTGCGTCCGCAGACACGGGCCGAAAAGGCGGCGATCGTGGCCAGTGTGCGCGAGCACGTTTGGCCGCTGATCGAGCAGGGCAAGGTCGTGCCGGTGGTGCACGCGCGCCTGCCACTGTCCGCGGCGGCCGAGGCGCATCGGATCCTGGAGGAGTCGACGCACGTCGGCAAGGTCCTGCTGACCGTCAGGTCCTGACAGCGCCGACGAATCAGGCGTTCTTGTTAGCGCGCCCGAGCCACCACGCGTTGACCGCCCACAGGGCCGCAACTCCCGCGCCCATGAAAGCCGCGCCAGCGGCGGTCAGGCCGGCGGACTCCAGCGCGCTGCGCAGTTGCGCGACCAGCGCATCGGCGCCGCGATAGACCGGCACGTCGATGGTGTTCTTGGCCTTGTATTTTGATTCGGTGTCGACACGACTGAACAGCATCTCGCGGCCGGGCCGCATGAAGGCATATTCGCCCCAGCGGCGCCCGACCATGGCGACGATCAGCACCCAGAAGCCTCCGGTTGCGCCGAGTATCGTGAACATGATCACCATGGCGATCGGCACGCTCATCAGCAGCTTGCCGAGCCCGAAGCGGGTCGCAATGCGACCGGTCAGCAGTACTTGCGAAAATATCGTCAGGGTCTGCACCACATAGTCCAGCCGCGCAAAAATCTGCGTGCGGTCGGCAAGATCGGCATAACGCTCTTCCACCAGCCGCAGCTGCTCAAAGTACAGAATCGTGTTGACGGCCGACACGAACACCACGAACAGCGCGATGCCCAGCAGGTAGGGTGAACGCAGCACCAGTGAAAAACCTGCGAACGGGTTGCCGCCGAGCCCACGCTCGTTAGCACCCGTGGCCTGACCACCGGGCGCGGCGCGCGGATGCCAGATACGCATCAGCAAGGCCTGGCAGGCAATCGCGACCAGAAACAGGGTTGCCGCAATCATCAGCACGCCGGACGTGCCAATGCGGTCGACCGTCAGGTCCGTTAGCAACGGGCCGACCAGCGCACCCGCGGTACCGCCGGCGGCAATGACGCCAAACAGCCGCTTGGATTGACCCGAATCAAACAGCTCCAGCAGGAAACTCCAGAACACCGACACCAGCATGAGGTTCAGCACGCTGATGTAGACGTAAAAAATCTGACCCGCCAGCGCGTTGCGCGGATCGGCCCGGAACACGGCCGCAAACGCCAGCAGCGACAGGCTGACAAAACCGTAGATGCTGGGCAGCAGGACCGAGCGGCGAACCCACGCAACCAGCGCGCCGTAGGCGGGCACGATTGCGACTGATACGACCGCGGTAATGACCCAAAGGTCGCTGACTGTCTTGCGACCGAGCACGGTGCCGATGGTCTCGCGTATCGGCCGCACCGCGAAATATCCGCCCAGCACGCAAAAGAACAGCAGCAGCGCGGCGCCGACCGCGCGGGTCTCATCTTCGCGGACCGACCCGATACGTTGCAGCAACCGCGACATCAGGTCGGTGCCCGGTGGTTTCGGATCGTTCATGGCGCTACGCCTGCTGGGAGCGGGTACTCGTGCTGTCGGCGCATAATAGTGACACCCGGGTGACGCTGGAGTATGGCAATCTACCGTACTTGCACACGTTTGCAACGAATTTCACGGCGCCCGCCATGGGTTGGTTGCGTGTTAGTAGGAGGTCCCCCATGTCCATCGCTGAACTGGCCTATCCGCGCGGCAAAGTAGCCGGCCCGTATCCGGCCCTGCCGACGCGACGCGATGAGGCCTATATCGATTTCATCGCCGACGCGCGCAACTTCCTGCTGCATGCGCAGCAGCGCCCGATTGGCGACTACAGCCGCCAAGTCATGCAGGCGGCCGGAGTACCGCAGACGCCCGATGCTGCGGCGACGCGCCGGTCCATCGATGTGCTGATGGCGGACCCGGCTCTCAAGACCTATTACCGTGTCAAGCGCAGCCTGCAGGAGGCCTTCTGGACGCGCCTGCTGAGCGCTTTCGGTGGCCGCCGCGAGCAAATGATGGCGGCGTTCGATGAGGCGGATCGCAAGGGTCCGGGCACGGTGGAATATGACCCCCAGGCACAGGTCCCGGACTATGCGCAGACGCAGATTCACCTGCAGCCGAACGGCTATAACGGCGATCCCCTCGCCGGCGTGCTGTACGACTTCGGCCTGAAGGTATTCCTGGGCGGCGCCGCAGACAACGACTTGATTGCTAACATGTCGATTCGGGCGGCCGCCAGGCCGGCGGACGGCCAGCTGCGGCGAATTCTGGACCTGGGCGCCAGCGCAGGCGCGACCACGACTGCTTTCAAGCGCGCCTTCCCGGATGCCGAAGTGCATGGCATCGATATCAGCGCCCCGATGCTGCGGTACGCGCACTTGCGCGCGGTTGAGCAGAACATCGAGGTCCACTTCAAGCAGATGCGCGCCGAGGACATGCGCTATCCGGACGGTCATTTCGACGTCGTCTTTGCGTTGCTGTTCTTCCATGAGGTGCCGGTGCCGATCGCGCGTCGGGTGATTGCCGAGGTATTCCGGGTGTTGCGGCCGGGCGGAACATTCACGGTGCTGGACTTCTCCGGCGACCGCGGCCGCGACGTCTACAGCATGTTCTTCGCGGAAATGGATGCCGCGGACAACGGCGAGCCCTTTCTGCCCGGTTACGTAAGGTCGAACATCGAGGACCTGATGAGCGCCGCCGGCTTTGTCATGCGTCCATACAATGCGATGGACCAGGGCGCCGCGCTGCGGACCGGCCGCGTAGGAGTCAAACCATGACCGAAAAAAAGAACCCAGCCGCGGATTCGCTCGACTCTGTGCGCAGCCTGCCAGGCTTCCAGCCTAACAACCCAACCTATTTCGACAACGAAGCGGTCGATCACCTGATCGGGATCGTGCTCGAGCTCGGCGCGGAAATCTGGGTGCTGCGTGACCGGCAGGTTTTCCTGGAAGAACTGTTAGCCGGGAAGGGCGTCGATGTGCGCGCGGAGCTCGAGACCGGGCGGCCCGCAGCCGCGACCCAGGCGCTGCTCAAGAGCGAACGCGAGGCGATGATCAAGCGGATCTACGGACGCTTGTACTTACGTTACGGTGGCGACAAGGTCGAGCACGCGACAGCGCCCATGTAGCGCTGCCGCGCGCAATCGATCCGCTCAGGGCCGGGGGTCGGTCGCGAGAACCTTGAAGAATTTGGCCCAATCGACCTTGGCGCCGGCCTCGCCCGCGACAATTTCAAAAGTCTTGTTCCGGGCGTGGCGGTCGCCCAGCGCCTTGACGCAAACTGTTGCGACGTCGGCGCGGGTAATGCGGCCGCCCTCGAGTTTGTCGCCCTGCAGCGCGCGAATGCCCGACTTGCCACCGGGTTCATCCGCCAGGCCGCCCGCGCGCACGATCGTGTAGGTAACGCCGCTGGCGCGCAACGCGTTTTCGCCCTTGAGTTTCCAGTCCATGACCTTGCCGAAACGATTCAGGGGATGATTCGGATTGGTCACGCCCAGCGAGGAGACCTGCACGTAGTGCTTGACGCCGGCTGCCTTGGCCGCCTCCGCCAGGTTGCGTACGCCCTGGAAGTCGACCATCTCCGGGCTGTTAGCAGGATCGTTGAAGGTATTGGAGCCGAGCGACGACACGATGTAGGTGACGCCTTGCATCGCCTGCATCGCTGCTTTGAGGCTCGCTGGATCGCGGACATCGCCTTCCAGGAGCTTGATGTCGCTGCTGAGCTTGGTTTTCGCGGTCGAGGCATCGCGCACCAACGCAAATAGATTGGTGTAACCCCCGGCTTTAAGTGCGTCGATCATGGCGGGTCCGCTGCGGCCCGTGGCGCCGACGATCAGCACCGCG
>JANNVI010000027.1:0-52883 GCA_031414335.1 Gammaproteobacteria bacterium
AAGTGATTGCAATCTGCATAGTAGCTATCAAGCACCATCCGGGACAGCATTGCCTGTGGAATTTAAATGCCGGCAATATGGCAGGTTATTTTGGCGCAGCAATGACCGTTGAGGGTCGCCTTCCGACTCACGGCCTGCTCCCAACCTGCCGTTGGGTCCGCACTCCCAGGGCTGACCGCCCAACCAGTACTGTTGACCCGATGCGGCCTCTCACGAATGGCCGAATTCCAGCGGTTATGTACCAAGCCTCCGGGCCAGCTCTGTTCAGTACCTCACACGACAGGACGGCTTGCGAGTACGCCCGGGCGTTTTTGATTTGACTTCTCGAAAGCCCGCAGCCGCGACCGCAGCGGTTTGCTAACCCACAGCGAAGGATTTCATCAGACATCGCGTCTAACTGAGAGGCGGCACAACGCCCTGCGATGTTGCAGAGTCACTCAGGAGCGAATATGGAATGGTCAAAAGTTCGAGTTATTGCGGTGCTGGTGGCACTGCTTGGGCTGGTGGACTCGACAGCCCGTGCGGCTAACAAGCCCGCCGCCGCGCTTCGTTCGTGTACTAACACGACCAAATTCGCATACAGCGCCTGCCTTTATGACAATCTCGACGCGTTGATGATCGCCAACGGCAAATGCACCAACGAAAGCCAGGCGGTAGATCGCGAAACCTGCCTGCGGGACGCGCGCGCGGCACTCGGTGACGCGAATGCGAGCTGCCTCGCCCAGCGCGAAGCTCGCGAGGACCTCTGCAAGGACTTCGGCGAGGCGCCTTATGATCCGAAGTTCGAGCCAGCCAATTTCATAGACCCGCGCGAGATTGGCGGTAGCGTCGCGCCAAATCCGTGGGTGCCGCTCATTGCTGGCAGAACGATGTTCTACCAATCACTTAACGAAGCGGTACGGGTGATCACGACCAACAAGGTCAAGCTGATCGACGGCGTTCCGTGCATCGTCGTACTGGACCGTGTTGAGGTGAATGGTCAACTGGAGGAGGAAACTGTCGACTGGTTTGCCCAGGATATCGCTGGCAACGTCTGGTATTGCGGCGAATCGACGGCGGAATATGTCGACGGCGTGCCTGTAAATGTCAATGGTTCATTCCAGGCAGATGTCGATGGCGCCCGTCCCGGTCTCTTCGCGCTGGCTGCGCCCTCAGTTGGCCAGAAATACCGGCAGGAATTTGATCTCGGTAATGCCGAAGACGTGGCCGAGATTATCAGTCTCAACGGCAGCGCGAGCACTGCGGTTGCCAGCTGTTCGCTGACCTGCCTGGTCACTGAGGAGACTACGCCTCTGGATCCAGACCTGTTGGAGCACAAATACTATAAGGCTGGTATCGGATTTATCCTGCAAATCAAGCCAAAGACAGGTGAGCGGCTGGAGCTTGTGAAAATCACGAACAATTAATTAACTCAGAATTTCCAGACAAACCCCAACGATGGAAAGCGCGGCAGGAAGGTTTTGGTCTCAAGATCCAGACCCAGAGTTTCTTCGTCGAGATCATAAGCCGTGCAGCAAGGATTGCGCCGATCCAGCGCATTGGTCAGCTCGAAGAATGTCGATAACGACCCCTGTTGCAGCTCGAAACGTCGCGCGATCCGAAGATCCAGCGATACATAATTGCCGAGATTCGAGGCGTTGCGCCGCTCGGCCACGACCAGCGGGATCGGACCGGTCAAATCGGTTTGCACCCGCGTCGTCGGCCAGCCGCTGCGAGCTAACAGGCTGGCGCCGAAGGTCCATTTGGGGCTTTCGACGCTGAGTCCGGCACTGACCGTGTGGCGTTGGTCCCAGCTGCGCGGCGCCTGGTGGTCGGCAAACTGGTCCACTGCCTTGGCAAAACTGTAGGACACCCACCAAGTCGGGCGCCCCGGGTCGGACTGGCGGATCGACCACTCAACGCCGCGTGCATTGGCGCTGAGCGGTTCGATACGCAGGCGGTCAGGTTTCAATTCGGGAGCCAGGGTCAGGGTGTTCAGCAGGTTTTCAAAGCGTGGCCGCGGATCGCGGATTTTCTTGTCGTACAGATCCAGGCGCAATTCGATGCCACCGGGCAGCCGGTGTTCGTAACCCAGAGTCAGCTGATCAGTGGTTTGCGGCCGATAGAAAAACCGCGTGCCGCCTTCGATCAGCAATTCGTCGGCGTCCTGCGCCTGAATGCTGCGGCCCCAGCTCAGGCGCAGATCGTCCGCTGCGCTGATACGATAACGCAGCCCCAATCGCGGGCTCAATTCAAAGTGACTCGACGATTCGAGCGCTTGCCGATCCGCCCGCAGGCCCAAGTCCGCCGCAAGCCGCGGTGCGATTTCCACGCGCGCGTTCGCGTACAGTCCGAACCTGTCACCTGTTGCCTGCGTCAGCAGAGCACGGCTCAGCGACTGACCGCCCGGCAATTGCCCGCTGTCGGATGAAGCAAGTCGAAATGCCAAGTCAAATTGAGCGTCACTCGAATAGGCGTACCGGCCGCTTGATCGCTGTGCCGATGCGCCAAATTGCAGCAGCCAATTTCCAGCGGGTTGCCAGGTCCAGTCCGTATGCAGCGCGTCAAACCGAAATTCGCGTTGATCGTCGATGGCGCCATTGCTCACACCCGGTTGCTGCACGACACCGAAGCGGTGACTCGCGAGACGCGCGTCCGACAGCAGCGTGACGCCGCTCAGCGTCTCACCGTGGCGATGATCCAGTCGCAGCCAGTAGTAACGGTCGATGTAAACTGTCTCGGTCTGCTCATCGCCATTTTCTGCCTGCAGCGTCAAATCGTCGGCAAAGTAAAATGTATTCAGAGTTAATCGCAGAGAATTTGTCAGATCGAACGCCAGCCGCGCAAAACCATCGCCGTAGGTCGGCAATCCGCCCTGTTTGTTGACTGACGGGTACCATAGATCAACATTGGTGCGCCGGGCGGAAACCATCCACGAACCGTTGCGGGAGCGGAAATCGCCGGATGCGAGCACCGACGTGTTAAACAGGCTCACCGCGAGTTCCCGATAGCGGCCGGGTTGCGGATTGAATGGCGCAATGTCGACCACGCCGCTCATACGCTCGCCGTACTGCGCGGGCAGGCTGCCCGTGTAGACCTCCGCGGTGCTGACAAGTCGCGCATCAATAGCGCTGAAGACGCTTTGGTAGTCTTTCAGGTGATAAGGATTGCGCAGCGGCAAGCCATCGAATCGCACCGACACTTCGTCAACATCGCCGCCGCGGAAATGCGATTGCGCGCTGAAACCGCTGGCCGCAGTGCCCGGCAGTCGACTTATGGCGCGCAATGCATCGCCACCGAACTGCGGAATTTTCTCAATCTCGGTGCCTAGCATGGTGATAGCGCCGGCATCCAATTCGCGCGTTAGTTGATAGGGCCGCGCGACAACTTCAATTTCTTCCAGCGCCGCACGTCCCGTGGTGGCTGCATTAGCGGACTCGACCCGCGGTGCTCCATCGGAATTAGCGGTGACCGCCCGCCAACGAGTCACGACGTATACGCCGCTGCTGTGACGACGCGCGCGCAGGCCGAATGGCGCGAGGATTTCATCGAGCTGCGCGACAGGTTCAGCGCGCGCTGGATTCGCGGCAACCTGCATCCACGGCTTGACAAGGTCGGTGCTGTAAACGATCGACAGCCCCTGCTGCTGCAAGCGGCCGATCGCCTGCTCCAGTGTCAACCCCCGCAGCACCGGCACCGTATCGGACGCAGCATTGGCCAAATCGCATGCGCTGCACACGACCCAGAAGCTAACAAGCCACCCGATCCGCAAGCGTCGCATAGTTGGAGCTCAATTTGCTGTTGCGCGGCGTCCCACGATCAACACGCTATCAGGCGTCAGGGAATATTCAAAATCTGTCGCGGCCAGCATCAAGTCCAACGCCTCCATCGGCGCGAGGTTGCGCGTCGCCCCATGCAGTACCGCGCTATTCGCCAGCGTCTCGTCCCTGGCGCTGCGAAAACGTAGTTGGCGCCCGGTCTCGCGAGCTACCCAGCGCAGGAATTCAGCGAGCCGCCGGCCCTCGGGGTTGAAAGGTTTGGCCAGTTGTTCCGCCCAGTGCCACTCCGCGCCGGTCACGTCGATAGACCCCCGTCGTATCGAGCCGTCGTTGCCCAGTCGCAGCTCCTCGCCGGCAGCCGCATCAAAAACCGTCGCACCACCCTGTTGCCCAAGCTCGACGCGACCGTCCCTCACTCGCAGCCGTAATCCGTTAGCATCGGCGGCAAGCTCAAACACCGTGCCAATATCGCGGGCCACGCCGAACGGCGTTTCGATCTGCACACCCTGCCCCGGGGCGCTCGCATCGGCATCGACATAAACCGTGCCTGTTTCCAGGCGCAGGCGCGCACGACCCTGAACTGCCAGCAGCGTTGCAGGCTGCAGGCGAATCGAGCCGGTGCCGGGGACGATGAGTGCCGCCGCCGCTTGCGGGGTACGGATTTGCGCACCGGCTCCCAGCATCTCGCCGTCGCGCAGTGGACGCCACACTGCGCGCTCTGTATCGCGAACCGCAATCTCGCCCTGCAGCGATCCGACCGTACCGAATTGTGCCGATGAATCGGGCTGAACCGGCCCGCTGCCCACTATCCGGAGGATCACTGCAACACACAAAATACTGGCCGCCAATCCCCAGGCGATCTGGTGACGCTGCCTCCTGCGTACGGCCTGTCGCCAGGCGTCGCTTGCAGCGCGCAGCACCGCATCGCGGTCCGCAGTCGGCGGATCGGGCCGGCGGCCCGCTGCCCGCACCAGATCGGCTATCACATCGCGTTGTTCAGTCATGCGCCGCGCCCCCACCGGCTAGCGAGAGTATCTCGGCCTCATTGCCCAGAGCTAACAGTGCCTCACGCATCGCTTTGCGCGCCCTGGTCAGACAGGATTCCGCAGCCTTGGTGCCTATCGCCAGGCGCGCGCCGATTTCCTCGACGCTGAGCCCGTCAATGTACTTCCACTCCAGCACATCGCCATAGCGGTCCGGCAGAAAATCCAGCGCCACCTGGATGAGGTGCACCAGATTGCCACGCGCGAGTTCGTTTTCCGGCTCGTCGGCCGCGGGCCCCGAAATCGTGTCGAGCAGGCCCGCGATAGCCTCGTCGTCGTCCAATACGATTACATGCCGCATTTCTCTCTGCCGGCTGCGCGCCAGATCGACAATGGAGTTGCGACAGATCTGGCAAAACCAGGCGTACAGCGTCGACTCACCGCGGTAGGTGCTCATGCGCTCAAAAGCCTTGCAGAAGGTAATTTGCACGACCTCGCGCGCATCGTCGACGTTGCCGCCCAGCCGAACCTGGGCAAAGCGGTACAGCCGCGGAAAGAACTCATCGAAAAGTTCACGAAACGCACGTTCGTCACCCCGCAGGATGCGTCGCGCCAGCAGGCGGTCTCCTGGCACCAGTGTCACGCGCTGTGTCCCATGATTTAGATCCATGACGTTGCCGCCAGGAAAATCCTTCGCCAATCACTCAAAAAAGGATCTTCGCACGACCGGCGTCAATCCCCTGCGGATTATAGGCCCACAAAAGGGGATTCGAGACATGAACAGGCCGCAGAAGACCTTGTTAGTGAGTCTTGCCTTGTTATGGCAAGTCGGCGCCTGCACCAGCGCTTGCGCGCTATCCGGGCCGCCAGCGCCGGCTTTCGCGGCGGACCTCGCAGCGAGCATTGCGCAACAGTCGCGCGATGTCGCACGGCTGCAGGTTCTTGCGCATTACGTCATTCGCGAAGGATTGTCGCAGCCGCCGCGTCTTGCGTGGGAGCGAAGTCATTTTGCGGGGGAAACCGTGCCGATATCATTCAAGACCGTGATTCTGACGGGTACCGCGCTGGGACTTGCATCCTGCGCATTGATTCACGATAGCCAGAAAGAAGACGAAAACTATGAACCGCGTATCGAGCCAAAAGAGTTTCGCGCGCGGGTCGACAACCCGTGGTTTCCACTGGTTCCCGGAACGGTGTACCGCTATCGGGAACGAAAAGGCTCCGAAATTGCCGATGACGTCATGACTGTCATGGCGGAGACCAAGCTGGTAATGGGTGTGCCGTGCACGGTGGTCCACGACGTCGTCACTGAAAAAGGTGTGGTCAAGGAAGACACGTTCGACTGGTTCTCCCAGGATGACGAGGGCAACGTCTGGTACATGGGCGAGGACTCCACCGCCTACGACGAACGCGGTGGTGTTAGCAAAGAAGGGTCATGGGAAGCGGGCGTCGACGGCGCGAAGCCCGGTATCATGATGTACGCCAAACCCGCGCCCGGCCCCGAATACTGGCAGGAACACGCGACTAACGCCCAGGACAAGGCACAGGTCATGGCCCTGCGTGAACCGGTGCAGGTTCCTTTCGCGAGTTTTCCCGACAGCGTGCGAACCAAAGAATGGTCCGAACTCGAAGCGGGTTCGAGCATGAAGTGGTACGTACGCGGCGTCGGCTTCGTCAGAGCGGAAGCCGAGGACGGTGAAATCACTGAACTGATTTCCATGAGCAAAACACCATGACTTACAACAAAGCAAATACGTCCGCCTGCCTTTGTCTATTAAGCGCGCTGCTGCTGGCACTGGTGCCACTGGACAGTGACGCGAAAATCGTTCGCACCAAGTCCAAGAACCGGTTGTCGCGGGAGGTGACCATCAGCAACCGCATCGAACATGAAACCGGCGAAACGGTCGTGCCGCTGCTGCTTGAATGGAGCCCGAACGACAAACTCGCTTTGTCGCTGGAGGCGAGCTATGCGTCGGTCTCGCTGGATAGCGGCAGCAAGGTCAGCGGCATGCAGGATCTGGATATCGGCGCAGTCTATGAAATCTCGCGCGAGACCCGTCATCGCCCCAGTGTTGCACTGGAATTCGACGTCAAATTACCCACCGCCAGCAACCCTGAACTGGGTACCAAAAAGACCGATTTTTCGTTAGGCGTCGTGTTGACGAAGGGCTATGTGCACCACGATCTCGAGGCCAGCGCGCTCTACACCTTCGTTGGCAAGCCGCCAGGCGTCAAAACAGAAAACGTATTTGAGCTGGGGGTATCGGGCGAGTGGCATGTGTCGCCGCGCATCGACCTGGTGG
This sequence comes from Gammaproteobacteria bacterium, assembly GCA_031414335.1. Classification (GTDB taxonomy): domain Bacteria; phylum Pseudomonadota; class Gammaproteobacteria; order Steroidobacterales; family Steroidobacteraceae; genus UBA964. Next base: position 7,045 of record JANNVI010000027.1, read on the forward strand.
GTGAGATCGTCGGCAGTTCCGGAGGAAGCCTCGGCGGCAATTCCCGCACTGGTTTCGGGCTGGGCGGAGTCCAAAGCGCGCTGACCGTGGCATCCGGCACCGAAGTCGAGATGACGCTCGGTATCGCGGAACGTTTCGGCAAGCATTTCAAGCTCGAGCAGGGCGTCACCGGCAAGACCGATGGCACGATCATCTTCTTGGTGGGCTGGGAATACGATTTCGGGAGTGGCAAATGAATTCTGTTAGCTACCGTTCGGCCCGATTCGCAGCACTGTGCGTCGCGAGCCTCGGTGTGCTCGCATTCGCGGGCGGCGTGCCCATTCCGCAACCGAAGGTGACGTCGCAGCCGGTCGGCGGCGACGCCAATCGCCGGGACCTGATATTGCCCACCTTTTCACACCCAACCCGGGTGACCAATCCCTTGTTTCCCGTGTCCAACCAGGCATCCGTGCTGTTCACTGGCATGGTCGACAACAAGCCATTCCGCACCGAAGTCACTTTGTTGCCTTACACCCGCGTCATATCCTGGAACGGCATCCACATCGAAGCGCTGATATCGCAATACGTCGCGTATTCGGCTGGCCGCGTCGAAGAGGTTGCGTATGACTATTACGCACAGGCAGACGACGGATCGGTATGGTATCTCGGCGAGGATGTCAGCGATTTTCGCAACGGCTACATCTATACCAAGGAAGGCACGTGGCTCGCGGGCAAGGACGGCCCGCCGGCGATGATCATGCCTGGCAATCCCAAGGTGGGCGACGTCTATCGAGCCGAGAACATGCCGGGTATCGCCTTCGAAGAAGTGACCGTGATCGACGTCAATCACGTCTACGAGGGACCGCTGGGGCCAATCCGCGGCAGCATGTTAGGACGCGAGTTGCACGCAGACGGCACCGCCGAGTCCAAGACCTTCTCTCCCCGTTACGGTGAAGCTTTCACCAGCAGCCATGGCGATACCGAAGCGCTGGCGCTCTCGATCCCAACGGATCGATTGCCGGGACCTGTGCCGGCGGAACTCCGCATGCTGACAAACGCGGCGATGCAGGCCTTTGATGCGGGCGCTGACAAGAACTGGGACTCCGTAGCGAAGTCGGCGCAAGCGGTGTCCGCCGCCTGGCAAAAATTCTCCAGCACAGCGATGCCAAAACCCCTCAAACCGCTGCTGCAAAAAGCAGTGCTGGATTTACAGACGGCGGTCGGCAAACGGGATTTGCAGGCCATGCGCCAGGCCGCCATTGAGACGGCGCGCTGGTCACTGGATTTGCAGCTCCGTCATCGCCCGGTCGCGGAAATCGACCTGGCACGATTTGATCTCTGGGCGGCGCAGGTGCTGGTCGACACCGCTGCGAAGGATTTCGGCGCCGTCAACGGTGACATGTTTACCCTCACATTGATCCGTGATCGCCTGATTGCCGCGCTCGACGCCGACGCCGCCCAGAACCTTAATATCCAGCTTGGCGAGTTGATGGCCGCCACCTCGGAACAGAAGCTGGTGCCGGCGCGCAAGGCTGCGGAGCAGCTGCGCAAGGTGGTTGCCACAGCCAAAATCATTGGGTAAACATCCCCTAGGCCGGAATCGTATCTGCGCAACCTGATACCGGACATCCATCGGCCAAAGTGCCGGCGGTTGTCGAGCGCCTGAGCGGTTACCAGCATCGTAAGCGCGCCCGGAAATTCCTGCGCTTTGCCTTGCGCCAGTCGGCTTTTCTCCGAGCGCGCGCCGCCTAAAAATAAAGACAATCCTGCCGCTTTTCTGATTCATGTCGTCTCGTGTGTGCAACTCAACTATGCTGCGCGCTGCGACAGGTTCCCAGATTTTGAGAATAAAAGGGATCCCCTACCCCGGTGGAAAACGGCCGCCAGCACTCGACCTTGTTAGCTGATTACGTGTGCACCGAGGCCGAGCATTGCGAAGGATTCGTCGGACAAGACGGACTAAATCACAAATTCTGGGAACGCAAACTCGGTGACACGATATTGTCGATGTCGATGCCGGAGCGCGTATTTTGCTGCAGCAGGTTTGCAAGACCTGACAATATTAAGCTTGGCACCACTGTGATCGTGAACGCCCACTGCCAACCAATGCGCTCGATCAATACGGCGACCAGCACCGGGAAGATCGCGAACCCGAGATTCATGCCGACACCCGCGGCGATCGCAACCCCTGTGGCTCGCACCCGGGTCGGAAAGATCTCCGTCAACATAGTTGTCAGCACTGCGGCATTCCCGAAAAAGAACATTGCCATGATGCCGAAAAAGACTACGTCCCCGACAAAGCTGTGTGCGGGCCAAACGACACCCAGCACCGTTACAGCGCCCACCCAACTCCAGATCACACTCGTGTTGCGTCGTGTCGTTACGAACTCACCAACCAGCGACGCACCGATATAGCCGAAGACGCCTATACCGTATGACAACCCTACGATAAATGTCGCGTCCTGCGCGCTGTAGCCGCGTACTTGTTGAAAGAAGGTCGGAAAATAGAATGCAGTGCCTGCATACGCACCGCCAAAGAAAAAAGTCGCAATAAATCCGAGCCACGTGCAACGTCGATATCGGGAACTGAACAGTTCGCCAATTCGTTCGCGCGCGGACAACTGGACACCACCGTGGCTCTCGACCTCGCGATTCACCGCATTGCTGAAGCGCTGACTCTCCGGCAGCAATCGCGCCAACCAGAAGGTCAGCGGTACAACCAGCAGTGCTGGCACAAACATGTAGCGCCAGCCCCAATTCGCGATCGTCGGGATTGCCAGCAGCGATGCGATGAACCAACCGAGCGGAAACCCGCATTGCAAAAGACCTGACATCATGCCGCGCAAACGTGCCGGCGCTGCTTCAACTACAAAGGCGTTGGTGATAGGCACAAGCCCCGAACTCAAAGCAAAGGCCGCGCAACGCAGCACCAGCAAATCGTTTTCGTTCCGGACCAGTCCGTGCGCACCCACCAGTACCGCGGACGTGGCCAGGCAGAAAACAAACATGATGCGCCGGCCAAATCGGTCGGCGAGTACCCCAACTAACACAATGAATACGGACGCGAGAACAAAACCTATCGCCAGAATATTGCCGATGACCGGCAGACCGACATTAAACTCGGCCATGATCGACGGCACGGCATAACCGAAGAACGACTGGTCCATGTTGGTAAGTACCCAACCCAGCAGACAAACGGCAAATACACGCAACGGGTAGCCGCGCATTTCGCCCAGGGCTGTTCGCAAGTCATGCATCAGCGATGAACGCGATGTTCGGTATCGGCGGCGGCATCGTCGATCAGTGGGCCGAGGACGCGCGCAATGTACGCATCGCGAGCCGCCAGCCAGGCCTTGGACTGCTCGCTGTCGGCTTCATAATAGTCGACTTCGCCAGCGCCGAATGTACCCTTGTCCTGCAACACCTTCTCCAGGACATTGATACGATCCTTAGCCACGTATAACTCGCGCGCCAGCGATACGACGACCTTCATGATCCTGTCCAGCATGGGATCACCCAGGAACACATCCTTTGCCATCGAAATTCCCTTCTGTTCCTGATCGCGCCGCGATCAATTTCGCCTAACAAGTTCGACCGGCGCTGGTACCAGCGGCCGGGCGCCTGTAGCGGTAACCAACATCGTTTGCTCGAAATAAACACCGCCAAAGCCGAGTTCGCACACCTCCAGGTCCATGTTTATGACCATGCCGGCCTCGAGATCGAAGGTGCCGAACTGCATCGCAGTCACTGGTAATTCCAGATGGTCGAGACCCAGTCCATGCACGAACGCATGGCGGAAACCCGAAATACCGAGCGACCTGACGGTTGCGATGGCGCGGTCGCGCAAGGCAGCGGTCGAAACGCCAGGCGCCATCAGTCCGTAGCACTCGACGGCGGCGGTTTGAACCGCATACCAATACGCTTCCATTTTCTTGCTGCAGGGGCCGACGATGGCTGTCCGCTGGCAATCGCCGTAGTAGCGATCGTGCGTCAGCATCGCATCAAGGCAAACCTGGTCGCCTGATCGAATCGGGTAGTCGTCGTTGCGCCGCAAGCCCGTGCTGCGCGAGCCGGCGCCGACATACAATGCGACCGGCATGCAGTCGCGTTCAATAGCGGCCACAAAATATCTCTTTTTGATTTCGCCCCAGGTTGCACCAGCGCGCACACAGGCCAAAGCGTCGCCGACGGCATCCACATTGCGTGATGCCGCGGCGGTCAACCGATCAATTTCGTCTGACGTCTTGACCATTCTGATTTCGATGCTGAGCGCTTGTGCATCGATGGTTCGGCAACGAGGCAGCTCCGCCGCAACGGCGCCGGCAAAACGGGTGTCGTCGAATCCGAGAGTAGCGACCTGTAATCCGAGTTCCCGCAACGCACTCAACGTGGCGGCAATAAGGCCGTCGGCAGCAGATCCATCAGTTGCCTTCATCAGTTCCAGCGTGCGCAGGTCCTCGGGCGTGTGCTGCGCCCCTTGCGCGACATCGTAGTGCGGAAAGGTCTCTGCGCCGACACGCGCACGATAGACGCGCAGCTCCGGCATCCAGGACGGTCGCTCCGCAAGGTTTGTAAGCTCCACGTCGTGGACGATCAGCGTGGCCGCAATAGTCTCGTCACGAGGCACGATGGCGCAGGCAGCCCAGGGAAAATCAAACAGCCAATCGCTTTCGTAGTCGCTGAAATAGTAAACGTTCTTGGGCAACACACAGACCAGTGCGTCCAGTCGATCGCGAGTCATGCGGCCCCGCGCCCGTTCCATGTTAGCCAGCACCGTCAGTTCCAGCGATAGGCTGTCAGGTGTTTGTCGATCAGCTCCATGCTTCGCGGATTGTCGCGATATTCGATGCCGAGCCGGCCATGGGCATAGGTCAGGTTCACATTGCCATTTTTGGAGACGAGCGGGCCATGTGGAACCCCGGGCGGACGGCACAGGTAGGATCCCACGGTCATGGTGTAGCCGGGCCTGCCGGCGACCTCGCCAATGTGCACATCGCCACTCAGACAATAGTTTTCTTCGTAGACAGGATGCACTTCCATGCCGGGCATATACCAGCCCGGCATCAGCCCCGCCAGGTGCGTGCTCGCCCCGGTAACTGGGTCTTCGCGCAGGACCTTCACCATGACTCCGGCACGGAACGGTCGACTCGGATCTGACGCCTTGAGCGGATCCACCCAGTCAAGCGCCCAGGTATCCAGATGCGCAATCGTCCGCGGGTCACTCGGCGCGTTTGGCATTAGCTGAAACGTAGGCAGCTTGCCGAAAATCGCAAATATGAGCGCGGCGCGATGCACCGTCCATGCGGGTTGCGTTGCGCCTGCAGGGTAGTAGCAATACGCACCGGCGCGCAGACGCTCGGTTCCCGAGTTGACGTCACCGGCTAACAACAGCCACTGCATCTCGGTATCACACTTGCTTGCCTGCGTGATCCGATAATTCTCCGGCAATTCAAGAATAGCGGTGAAGCCCCCGGTCTCCGGATCCGTTGCCAGCATCCGCGCGGACGCGCCGGGCAAAAGACCCTGCGGCTGCCAGGACGTGGGCAGCACGTCGCTGACGTTCAAGTCCTCGACGTGTTGTTTTGCCATTCTGTCAGCGCGTTAGTTGTTGCTGTAGCGGATGTTGATTGAATAAGTGCGTGGCTCCGCCATCCACAGTGTGCCTCCGTCGATCAGCGCCCCGGTAAACGCCCATGCCACGTCGGTTGCGTTACGGACCCCCAAAGTCGTCTGCCAGCGCTTGTCCGCGCTGCGATAGCCGATCTGCGCATCGACAAGTTCGTGGGCCTTCTGGACCGCAAAAGGCTCGTTGGTCACGGCGAAATAGACCTTGCTCTGGTATGCGATGTTGGCCCCGAGCACAATCGCGCCGCCGCTGGAAACGCCGATGTCGTAACTGAAACCGACCTTGGCGGACAGCTCAGGCACAAAAGCCAGTTTGAGCCCTTTGCGAGGCACCAGAGGGTCGGTCGGAAATGCCGATTTGGTGATCTTGGCGTCGATATATCCCGCAGACGCGAAAATCGACAGCGCTTCGTTAGGCCGCGCGGTCAGTTCCAGTTCGGCGCCCTGGATCTCTGCATCCACCGAGCGCGCAACGAATCCGAGCGTGCCGGGATTGAATGCGTTGAGCTGCTTGTCCTTATAGTCGGAGAAAAAGAGCGCGCCGTTCAAGGTCACGCGCCCACCCGCCCAACCTGTCTTGGCGCCGATTTCGTAGGCCCGTACGGTTTCAGGCTTGAGCACTTCGACAGTCAGATCGGTCAAGTTTTGCGGAAACCCCTGAAATGCGCCGGCCTTGTAGCCATTGCTAACAGAACCGTACAGCATGACATCGCTGGACAATTTCCAATCGATGCCCACCTTGGGTGAGAATTCGGAAAATGACTTTTTCAGATTCTTGACGCTGAAGGTTCCGCCAAGGCCGGTGAAATTCATGTCGATGGTCTTCTTGTCTTGCGTGTAACGACCGCCCACCGTCAAGTTCAGGGCGTCCGTAAACGCAAAGGTCAGTTCACCGTAACCTGCAACGCTTTCCGACTGTTGCGTGTAATCATGCAAAAACAGGAACGCATCTTTGTTGTGAAAAGTCTCGTCCAAAAAGAATGCGCCCACAACCCAGTCCACACGCCCCTCGCTATTGCTGGCGAGTTGCAGTTCCTGCGTGAACTGCCGGTCGTCAAGATTGCGGTACAGATCGAGATTGCCGGTGCGCCCACCCAGGTCCGAACCAAATTCATTGTCGAATTTCCGCAACGCACTGACCGACTTGAACTGACCCGCTGATGTGTCCCAGGTGAGGGTCGCTGAGGCGCCCCAGCCATCGAAGGTGTTGATGTCCGGGGCATCCGCCGCGGTCGTGTAGATGTCGCCGGTCAGAGGCGCGTACCCCCCGGGTAGCGACCCGCCCGCCATCGGGCCAATCGGCGTAGGGGCCTGCATGCCTGAGCGATCCTGCGCCGCGTCAAACACCACGTCGAGCATCACGTCCTCGGAAAACTTGTGCCGTACGGCCACTCTGCCGGCGACTCTATCCATCCGTTGCACGTCGCGCTGGTCTCTTTGGCGCGTCATGTATCCGGCGCGATCACGCGACACGATATCGAACTTGACAGCAGTCGATCCCACCGCGACCGGAGTCGACAGGGACAAACGAAAATCCTGTCGATCAAAGTTGCCGAAGGTCGCATCTGCCGAAAAACGCAGGTTTTCCAAATCCGGTTTGCGGGTGATGAAGCGAATCGCCCCACCCGACGAATTCCGTCCATACAACGTGCCTTGCGGACCGCGCAGAACCTCGATGCGCTCGAAGTCCAGAAGGTCGACCAGCGCACCCTGCGAGCGCGCCATGTAGACGTCGTCCACGTAGGTTGCTACACCCTGTTCCTGAACCGGCGTCGAATCGTCCTGGCCCAGGCCGCGAATGTACGGCGCAGAACTGTTAGTGGTCGTCTGGTTGTTATAGACATTGAAGTTCGGGATGGAATACGCCATGTCCTTCAGGTCGCTGAATTGCTGGCGGCGGAAATCCGCTTCCGAGACCGCAGTTATTGCGATTGGCACATTCTGCAGACTCTCCGTGCGCTTGCGCGCCGTGACTGTTACCTCTTCCAGATCCGAACCTGGACCCTGGGCGCCGGCCGGAGCCGCTGGCAACGCCAGAACCAAAGCAAACGCTGCTGCCACAAGACCGTTTCGCGTTTTGATAGAACTCATAAACTCCCCCAGCGGTGCCGTCAGTTTAAGTCGATGCGCCAACATTGACCCGTCCCCCCGGGCCCACGGAGCAGGTTGATGCGCTTGTAGTTTGGGCGCGCAACACTGCGGAATTCACAGCGGGTACTGCGACCGAACGCTCCGGTACAGTCTTTCGCTCAGCCAGCTCGACACAGACTATAGTCCAGTATTCAATTGGTAACAATACGTATAGCTTGTTTTGTATAATTCATCTGTTACGCTGTGGTTTCACTATGCGCATTCAACTTGACCGTTCCGAGCGCGCCAAACTCGATTTCGTATCCGGGCTGATGGCGTACAACTCCACAGGCATTGGCAAGGCAATGTCCGATCACTACGCGCGGCACACCGAGCAGCTCGGTCCGCACCCCAAACTGGAGCAGGTGAGCGAGGTCATGAGCGCTGCGCCACCGTATCAATTTGGCGCTTTTTTCGAACGTCACAACCACGCGATGATTTTCGACACGACACTGGAAATACTGCGGCGCAGAGAGCCGGAAGTTCGCGCGTGGCTGGATTCAGCTAACAAACCCGGTTCACTGGGCGGCCTGGAGCTGGACGACACGACCGGCGTGCCGCCCTATTACCGCAAGCTCGAGATCCATACTCAGCCTGGCAATTACCACGGTGATTTTTCAGGCATCCTGTACCACTGGATGATCAGCCCGTTTTTCGTCCATCGAGACGATGGTGATGAGATGGGATGGGCATTGGCGCGCGGCGTCCCGAAACGCGACTACCGCCGCATCCTCGACCTTGGCTGCGGGGTCGGCAAGAGCACGTTTGCCTATTGCGATTTGTATCCGCAGGCCGAGGTTGTCGGAATCGACTATGCAGCTGAAATGCTGAAATACGCGCACCAGCTCGCGGAGCAGCGCCAGAAGAAAGTACGATTCGTGCAACGCATGGTCGAGAAAACGCGAATGGAATCCGACAGCTTCGATCTGGTCACGGCCATTTTTCTATTCCACGAGCTACCCGCCAAGGCTCGCGATGCAACCGTGCGCGAGGCCTATCGGATACTGCGCCCCGGGGGTGTGTTCGCCATCATGGAATCGCCGCCGTTCAAGGTGCTCAACGAGCATTACAGTCCCCTGTCGGAATTCCTGCTCGATTCCACCGGACGACGCATGGCAGATCCGTTCATTCCGGAGTTTTTCCGCGAAGATCGGGTTGCGATGTTTCGGCGTGGCGGCTTTGACAACGCGCGAGACGTGCCGCTGCCTAACGAGCTGACCGGCTGGGGAAGCGGTGAAAGCTACTTCTTTGGCGCCTATCCCTGGTGGATGACCATTGGCGAAAAGCCGGGGACCAGCTCATGAGCGATCTGGAAACGCGGTTTCGCGCCGTTTGCCTGCGGCTCTGGGGTGAGCAGCAGGGTGCCGAAATATACCAGTGGATCCATGACACGCGGCCGCCATATTTTCACCAGAAACTGATCGAGGCGATGCTGCCCATCTGGGAAATGAACAAGGTCGATTTGCGCACCAAAATCCTGTGCTGCATCGCAGTATTCACTGCGCAACACCGGACTGAGGTGGAATTTTTCTTCAAGATGGCCGCCCATCACAAGATTCCTCGTGACGAAGTGGAAGAAATTTTGTTGCTCACCGGACTGGAATCCGGCTTTCCAAACGCCGAGATGGCCATACAACTGCTGACCAAGGTCTACGACGAAGTACGTCCATGACCGCCGCCGTGGACCGCAAGGGCACTCGCGGCCATATCGAATATGTGCAGGCCGACACCCTGCCCCTGAGATCTTTTTCGATAGCCGGTCACGCCACCGGTATGCGCGGCGCGATCCTGAGTGAAAATACAACGACGGGCGCACTCACCTGCTATGTCGAAATTCCGGCGCTGTGGCGCTACGACGATGCGCAGGTCGCCGGCTGCGATCTGGAGTTACTGTTGCTGAGCGGCGATCTGACCCTGGGCGCGCATCGTCTAACAACCGGGACCTACGCCGACATTTCTCGTGGTGGCCAACCGGGTGGCATGCGAAGCACGTCCGGCGCGCGCGCAATCCTGATGTTTGATGCAACTCCCGACTTTATGGCCGCCCGGTCGGCCGCCAAAAACCCGGGGGAAAGTATGACGATCCTGAATATTGCGACCATGCCCTGGCGTTTCCCGGACGACTACGAGGGGCGCAGCAGCGCCGACACCGTGCCTGGACTGGCTGTCAAAATGTTGCGCGAGCATCCCGAAACCGGCGCCTACACGTTGTTAGCTTGCCACGCTCCCGGGTGGCAGGATTTGCGACTCGAATCTCACGACACCTGGGAAGAGCTGCTGTTGCTCGAGGGCGATTACCTGATGGGCAGGACCGGCGCGATACACGCGGGCGCGTACATCTTCCGGCCCGGCGATCGTCCGCATGGGCCACAAGCAACTCGTTCGGGCGCCGTTTGGTTTTGTCGTGGGGAAAAGCGCATTGATTTCAAGTTCCATTCGGCGGACTGGGCTGCCAGCCAGGTGAAGTCGTACTTGAGTACGAGCGTGCAGCCGCCGGCCGCTCCGTGGGGCGTCTGGTCGGGGAATCACTGAATGACACAGGGTTTCAGCCGGCCGTTTACGCCACAGGGCAATGCATCGCTGGTCCCGGCACTGCCCTGGCATTTTGGCGGCGATCTGCTGTTGGTCCACTTCAAGGCCGATCCAAAGGCGCTGGCCGCGCTGCTGCCGCTACCGCTGGAGCCCGCCACGCCCGGCGATGAGGCATTCCTGTGGAGCCCCAATCTGCGCTGCTATCCACAGGGCCTCGACGCCAAGGCGTTGAACCCCCATCGCACGCATTACAACGTGTGCGTGATCGGCATTCCCTGCATGTTCCAGGGAAAAAGATCGTTGTTCTCCACATTTCAGTGGGGCGATCGCGATTGGCTGGTGGCTGTCAGCTGGTTTCTGGGCGCCTGCTCCAAGCACGCAACCATTGACCAAAGCGGCGTGCATCCCCTGATCGCCGACTCCGCGCAGACCGGCGGCATCGGCTCGCAACTGGTGCGTACCGTGTCGCGCCATGGCGAGAAGATCGTACAGATGTCTTTCGAATCACGCGAGCGCGTCGGCATCGAGACCATGCAATTCTACTTCGACCATTTGCCGCTCATTTGCATGCGCCATTTTCCTGACATTCACGTACCGCCGTTAGGCAGACCGCTGGTGCACGATCTTACCCAGATGGTCATGACAGACACGCGCTTCGGCGAGGTGCTGCGCGGGCCGGCAGACCTTAAGTTCTATCCGTCCGACAATGAAGACCTGCTACCCATCCAGCCGACCGCCGTGTTAGGTGGCTACTGGATACCAATGGGCTTCAATTTGCACGGCATCCGGGTCGTGCACGACTACCTCAAATAGAAAGGACACACCCACATGCCCATGGTCACAGTTGATGGAGCCAAGCTCTGGTATCAGATCCGTGGCACCGGCACTCCGCTTGTCTGTATCGGCGGCTTCGCGCTGGTCGATCGGCAGTTTGAATTCTGCGATACCTACCTGACGAAAAAGCATGCGGTTCTGCACTGGCACTATCGCGGTGTTGGCAAGTCCGACTGGACCATGACGCAGGCTTATAGTGTCGAGCGCTGGGTCGACGATCTGAAAGCGATCATCGACCACGCCGGGCTCAAAAAAGTAAGTATCTGGTGTACGTCGACCGGTTCCGCCATCGGCACTCGTTTCGCGGCCAAGTACCCGGATAACATGCATGCCCTGATCGCGTATCCCTGGGTGCGTGCCGACGCAACCTGGCGCGACATCTTCAAGGCATCCTATGAAGTCGCACGCGTGTTCGGAATCGAGCAATTATCGCGGCTGTTTGCCGGCGTGGTGCTGCCGCCAAAGCTGCTGTATTCCGCTGCGGGGATCAAATACGAACGCTGGGCGAAATTGCGTTACGCCGAAAATGTCAATATGACCACGTTGCACTCGGTGATCGACGCGTATGCCAATGTCGATCTGACCAGTGACATACGCAACATACGCTGCCCAACGATGCTCCTGATGGGTAACGACAGCGCCCTCAACGACAACGATCGCATGGAATCGGCCAGCTACGCAGCACTGATAGGTGATTTCAAGCGCCTGAAACCGAACGTCAAAGTGGCCACCGTCCGCGGGGCCGGCAGCACCTACTGCATGATCACCAAACCCAAAGCGTGCAGCGAGATGGTCATGGCGTTTTTGCAGAATTTAGCAAAGCCGGCGCGACGCGCGCGCCGCGGGAGATAATCATGGCCGTACGTCGCGAAGACTGTCTCGATGTGAATGCTGTCAGGCCAAGACCGCTGGATGGCGGACTAACGCCGGGTCCAAACGCGCGCGAACTTACGGTCAACGCCACCACCGGTGGCGATCACCTGGTCGTCGACTATCCGACCGGATGGCAGCACTCGCTGCCGGGTTACGTTACCGCAGGACAGGATATTTACCTGCTGAAGGGCGAACTCACCATCGGGACGATGCACCTGAGCACCGGCGACTATGCCTATATTCCGGAAGGAGTCGTTTTCGAAACCATGGCAAGCATCGGTGGTGCGCGCGCCATTGTCTTTCACGACAAGCATCATCGATTCGTGCCCTCGGCCGCTCATGCTCCGAACGCAAGACCGGACAAAGCCATCGGTCCGCACCAGACCTGGCGCCTGCCGTGGCAAGACCCCATGAAGGAAGTCGTCAAGAAATCCACCTGGGTGGATCCCAACACCGGGCGCGAGGGACGGCCGCCTGGCGTGCTCACCAAGACTTTGCGGCACGATCTGGAGACCGGCGAGATGGTCGCGCTGACATCGCTGGCGCCCGGCTTCGTGGATCCGGGAACGGAACATCACCCGCATGACGAGTGCCTGTACCTCGTGGCCGGCGATGCATACATCGGCTACACCTATGACCACAAGAAATTGGACGAGAAGTTTGACCTGGTACTGACCAGGGACTTCTACATTTCGAGGCCGCCTGGTATCCGCCACGGACCCGTCTGCACCCAAACCGGCGCTTTGTGGCTGCTCTACATGAACGACAAATACACCGGTATTTACCGCGAAGTCGACGACTGGCAACAGCGGGTTGGCAAATACATGGCTACGCAGGTTTTTCGTTAGGTCCGCGCCATGCTGCTCAATCGTCACCGTGCTAACGAGATCATGGATCGCGAGGGACTGGATGTCCTTGTGGCCGTAACCGCGAACAATGTTTTTTACCTCAGCGACTTCGAATCCGATTTTCTGTACGACGTACCGTGGGTCGCCTGTGCGATTTATCCGCGCTCTCCACAGATTGCGCCATGCCTCGTCGTCACGGAAATCGAAGCCGCAGTGCTGGTCCAGCAGCCCACCTGGATGCCGGACGTGCGGATGTATTTTTTCGGCATTTACGGCGGCGTGTTGCGCGTCCACACATTTGACGACAGCAAACCGCTGCAAGGCGAAGACCTGACTATTCAGAACATGGTCAAAGCCGCGGAAAAAACCGGCTACGCCAGCGTGATGGACGGCGCGCTGGCGGCACTCAAGGACATGGGGCTGACGGGTGCGCGGCTGGGATTTGACGACACGCGCTTTGCAGGCGCGCTGGGCCCTGCGCTGCAGCAGGCGAAGGTCCACGACGCGACCAACATCCTTCTCGAAATCAGGATGGTTAAAACGGCCCCGGAAATTGAGATTTTGCGTCAGGCGGCCAAGATCAATCAGCAGGCGATGCGCGACGCATTTGCGGCGATCGTGCCGGGCTCGACCTGGCACGACGTCCATACGGCGTACGAGGTCAGCGTGGCTCGCCAGGGGGCGCGTGTTTTCGCGAATTTCAATGGTGCCGGCGTCAGGAGTGCGGGCGCTGGCAGGCCGGATCGACATTACCCCATTCGCCCGGGCGATCAGGTCTGTTTTGACAGCATGCTTAAATGGCGGCGCTATATCGGCGATGCGCAGCGTACGGCGGTCCTCGGCGAGCCGTCGGCGAAATTGAAGCGTTACTGGCAGGCCTACGAAGCCGGTATCGCCACTGCTTACGACACGCTGAAGCCTGGCGTATCCACGGCGGAACTGCGTCGTCGCACGATTGATACCGTGCGCAAGTCTGGTTTGCCCAGTTTTGAACTGGCGTTTACGCATGGCATCGGCCTCGATCACATCGAGGTGCCGTTCATCGCAGGCGGAACGCTCGGCGATTTTCGTGTCGAAGAGAACATGGTTCTCAACATCGACATGGAACTTCACGAGATCGGCTGGGGCGGCATGTTTTTTGAGGAATCGATGCGAGTGACGCGCGATGGTGCGGAACGTCTTTACGACCTTGATCGATCGCTGATCTGCGTCTAACAGAATCAAGGTGAAGAACCATGCGCCCTGAAGAAATTGAACGTGCGCGGCAGATGTTTGTGCGGGTCTTTGGACCCCATTACGGAGCGCAATTGATGGCGCAACTCGACGAAGGCGATTTCAATCGTCGCCTGATGTGCCGTATCGCTCCGGAAGTCTGGGACTTGGATAGCGTGGACGTGAAAACCAAAGTTCTGTGTGCGATCGCAGCTTGCACGGCCGCACATCAGAACGTCAAATATTTTGTTCGCGCCGCGCTGCATCACGGCATCACCCGCGCCCAGATAGAGGAAGTCATTTTGCTGGCTGGCCTTGAATCCGGCTTTCCGGCAGCCGGCGTCGCGAAGCGACTTGCTGACGAAGGCTATATCGAACACCAACAAATGATGACTGAGCTACGCGCGCGCGGTGCGGATTGAGCGCCGGCGCAGCCGATACGGGCTCGGTACTAACGCAGCTGCGCGCCGCTTTCCGCGGCAGTTCTGGTCGGGCGTTTGGCGTTTGTCTGCTGGCGATCATGCTGTCGTCTGCGGATCAGTCGCTGTTTTCATTTGCCATTCCGGCAATCACCACGGAATTCGGGATAGGCCTGGAACCCATCGGGCAAATGCTGTCCCTTTCGTTTGCAGTGGCCAGTTTCACGGTTGTCGTGGCCGGCGTGACGGCAGACTCCCTTGGACGAAAAACCGTACTGCTGGTTCTGCTCGGACTATCGGCACTGCTCGTCGGGGCACATGCCTTGGTGCCTTCGTTAGGCGCACTGACAGTGGTCCGCGTGGCCAGCTTCGCGGTTGGCGCGGGAGTATTCCCGATCGCCAATACCATCGTTGTGGAGAGCGCGCCGCAGCGATTCCGTGGACTCATGGCGGGTTGGCTGCAAATCGGTTACCCGCTGGGTTTCGCGCTCGCATCGCTCGCGGCTGCGCCCCTGATCGTGGATTACGGGTGGCGGTCGGTCTTCGTACCAGCCTTGATCGTCGTAGTGATGCTGCCGTTGCTGTTCCGTTGGCTGCCGGAAACCGAACGCTTTGCATCCCTGCGCGGCGCACACGACACATTGCCCGGGACTTTCGGTTCCAGGCTGCGCAGGCTTGCTGCGCCGCCGTATCGACGCCGAGCGGCGGTTTGCTTCCTGGGCAGCTTCATGATCAGCCTGGCGATTGGCGGAACCACCTACTTTCTGCCGACCTACCTGGTGCAGGGCATGAACGTTCCGCAGGATCAGGCGAGCCTGATCGTGGGCGGGTCCTATTTGATTGGCGCGGTTGGCTACCTGCTGGTTTCCTACCTCGGTGAATTCGTGACCACCCGCCGCAATGCACTGCTGATCTGGCTGGGCCTGGGTACTGTGGTTTTTGCTTTGACTATCTGGCTCGCGCGCTCGCCGCTCGCGTTGTTAGGTGGACTGGGGCTGTCGATTCTTTTTTTCTACGGCTCAGAAGCCATTCGCATGCCATTGATCGGTGAATTGTTTCCAACCGACATTCGCGCCACCGCGACCGCCCTTACGGGGTCCCTCGCAGTCACGCTCGCGTGGCTGATTGCGCCGATCCTGATCACATACAACGTTAGCTCGCTGGGCTGGGCGCTGACATTCAGTTATTTTGCGGTGATTCCACTCGCAGTCGGCACCAGTGTTTTCCTGTTGCTTGAAAATCTTTCCTCCGGGCTCACGGTCGAACAAACCAGTGGGGCGCAATCGGCTTCAGGTCAGTGACCTGCGCCTGGCGCGCCGTTTGCGCGCATTGACCGCAACCACAGCTTGTGTACCTTCGAGTATCGCGCGCACGTGTGCCTTGGTTTCCTCGAGCAACGAGCGCACCGCAGTTTGATCGAGATGCTTGTTGAGATAGCCCCAGGCCATGCCTTCGAGCAGGTACTGCGCTATGTTGGCCGCGGTTTCGTAACGGGAGCCCAGCTCGCGCCATTGCGGGAATTCATCCAGAAACGGTTGCCGCGAATGGCGCACGAATTCACGCATGCCGCGCGAAATCTGCTCTGCAAGGCGGGGATCATTGCGCGCAGCCAGCACCAGCTCCTGCTGGGCAATGAACTCCGGGCGCGTGACCTGCCGCCAGTACACCTCGATCGCATGGTCGAGAAAGTCATTGCCCGCACTAATTTTTGACAAGTCGGTGCGATAAAGATCGAGCCTTCGCTGCGCAAGATGGCCGATCAACGCTTCGATGACCGCCTGCTTGGTTGGAAAATGAAACTGCGTTGCGCCGCGCGACATTTTCGCGCGCTCGCATATGGTGCTGATCGTGGTGTTCGCATAACCCAGGTCGAGCAGGGAATCGAGAGCTCCTTCCAGGATGCGAAATCGCGTGTTGCTCGCTTTACGCGTCTGGCGCGTCCGCACCGTCGCCCTGCGCAACTTGCGCTGCATCGTAACCAATTTAGTTCGAAGCCCGTAACCGCGGAATCCCGTCCGGCACATGCCCCTCGTGGACATGCATGACAAGCCAACCAGCCTCCGGGAATTGCCGCAACACGCAGGTAATGCGACCGCTACCTGCAATCGCGTTTGGGGGCGCGTACTGGTAGTCGAGATAAAAACGCACGATTGCCGCATCGCCCCAGACAGTTGTCAGCATGTCGTGCATATTCATCGTCAAAGCGCCGCGCGCGGCTGACTGGGCAAAATCCGATTCGACGTATTTTTCAAGATCAATGCGACTTACCAGCTGCGGTTGGAAAATATCCCAGATGGTCGCTTGCGGCGCCAAGCAAGCCATCATGCTGGCCGGTTCCTGGCGCGCGAAGCATTCCCAGACGCGGCGGACGACTGATTCGACAGTATTGATCTCCGATTCCATAGCCGCTAATTGTAGCAATGGTTTCCAGATCTTGAGGTGGACCTGCCGTGTTAGTGGTGGGCACGTTTTCCGAGACCGCGTCCCGTCGAGGGGTTCCCTTGATGTTGCTGCCAAAAGTGCCGGTAGGATTTGTCGGTAATTACAGCGGGTCGGTTGGGATTTCGTAATCCAGCCAAGGACTTGCTGATCGCGCTTTTTAGAGGCGTATGGTAGCCGACCCTGGGGAGGGTCGGAACATGAACGACTGGCAATCGACGTGTTTGGGGCGGCGGTCACTCCCGCGTGATTTGAGCGACTTCGAGATCGAGGCGTTCTTCACGTTCTCAGAGGCCGAGCGGCGGGTTATTGAGGAGCGGCGCAGCCCGGTTTTGAAGCTCGCGCTGGCACTGCAGATCGGATTCCTGCGCATGAGCGGGCGCCTGCTCGAAGCGGTGCGCATCGTGCCGCCGTCCCTGTGGCGCCATTTGGGTGAACGGTGGGCGTCGCGGCGCCGGATCTGGCGTCCTTGCGCTCGATGTATCACCGCCGGCGTACGCTCTTTGAGCACCAGGAAGTGGCGTGAGGCGCTGGGATTTCACTGGCTCTCCAACGCACAACGCGGCGTGCTGTATCGAGACGTTTCCTAACGCCATCGTCTGCGCATGGCACGGTCGTGTGGTTCCCGCCAAACCAAAGGTACCTAAACGCAGCGCATTTCTTCAAGCAGAAGGCTTCGACGACAGCGTCCTTCCAAATATCGACTACGTCGACGCTGCCCTATGTGCCCTCGCCGCCCACGCTTTTTTGCAAAGGAACACCATCGACTTTGGTAACGATTCGGAAGGCCGGATCGTCATCCCGAAGCCACGCAATCCGTAATCTGTTCTCGGCGCACTGGCGATTGGATGGCGAGAGTCTGATCTAAGGAGCGAATTGGCGGCAATGTGGTCAGGGGCCTATCGATAGTAATAGAGCGCCACACACAAGGCCGCACCCACCGCGTAAAGGACCCCAGTGTTCGGCACCAGGTAGGGGTAGAACATCAGCGCGACACCCAGCCATTGCGTGATCGGCCGGCCCATCGACTTGCCATCCGGACGCTGCGCGGCCCGGCGCAGTGCGGCCAGATTTATGCTTTGTTACGCTGCTGTATTTTTTGTCATCGCGGTCGTTGCTGCTGTGTTAGGTTTCGGGGGTCTGGCGGCCGGCGCCGCCAGCATCGCCAAAGTCCTGTTCGTCGTATTCCTGATCGTCGCCGTGGTTACGCTGCTGGTCGGCCGCTCACGCGGATAACGGGGCTCTTCAGTCCTGCGGACCGATCATCCGCGACGGCTGGACGAGCGCATCGAAGCGATCGGCGGTCAGCAAGCCGAGTTCGAGCGCCGCTGCGCGCAGTGAATGCCCACTCTGGTGCGCGTGCCTGGCGATTTGCGCGGCCTTGTCATAGCCGATGTGCGGCACCAGGGCGGTAACCAGCATCAGGGACTGTGCAAGCAGCGCGGCGATGCGCTCGCGATCCGCCTCGATGCCGGCAACGCAGTGCGTCGAGAAGCTCCGGGCGCCGTCTGCTAACAATCGGGCGCTCTGCAGGAAGTTGTGGATGATCATCGGCCGATAGACGTTGAGCTCGAAATTGCCGCTGGCCCCGCCGATGTTGATGGCAACATCATTGCCAAAGACCTGGCAGCAGACCATGGTCAGAGCCTCCGCCTGGGTCGGATTGACCTTGCCCGGCATGATGGATGACCCGGGTTCATTTTCCGGAATGCGGATTTCCCCGATGCCACAACGGGGTCCGCTCGCAAGCCAGCGAATATCGTTGGCAATCTTCATCAGACTCGCGGCGCAGGTCTTGAAAGCGCCATGGGCTGCCACCAGCGCATCCGCGGCCGCCAACAGGGCGAACTTGTTGCTGCCCGGGACGAACTCCGTTGCTGTCAGGGCCGACAAAGTTTCCGCGACCCGCCGGCCAAATTGCGGGTGGGTATTCAGGCCCGTGCCCACGGCAGTGCCGCCAATCGCCAGTTGTCGCAACGCCGGTAGCGTGGACTGCAGGTGTTGGATCGACTGCTCAACCTGGAACGCATAGCCCGAGAACTCCTGGCCCAGTGTCAGTGGAGTTGCATCCTGAAGATGCGTTCGGCCGATCTTGACGATGGCAGAGAAATCCCGGGACTTCGCCAGCAGGGCCTCCTGCAGTTCCGCCAGTGCCGGTATGACGTTCCGGGCAATGGCACTGCCGGCGGCCAGGTGCATTGCGGTTGGAAATACGTCGTTGGACGACTGGCCCTTGTTGACATCGTCGTTAGGATGAACCAGCCGCCCGATGCCGCGTACGCCGCCGAGCAGTTCGCTGGCACGGTTCGCGATGACTTCATTGACGTTCATGTTGGTTTGCGTGCCGGAGCCGGTCTGCCAAACCGAGAGCGGAAACTGGTCGGCGTGTCTCCCCGCCAGTATTTCGTCGGCGGCGTTGACAATCGCGCCGGCCTTGGCGGAATCCAGCAGTCCAAGTTCATGGTTGGCAACGGCGGCGGCCTTCTTGACCAGCACGATGGCGTCGATCAGCGCCGGCGATTGTCGTTCAGTCGAAATTGCAAAAAAACTCAGTGATCGCTGGGTCTGCGCGCCCCAGTAGCAGCGTGCATCGACATCGATGTCACCAAAGCTGTCGTGTTCAATTCTGGTCGGCGTCATGGAGTTCACTCCCGTGGCCAGGGGTTCGCAGCATGGGCCTTGAACCATGTCCGAGATCAAAGCCGTTCACCCTGGGTCTGCCTATCCGTTGGATAACGTCTCTACCTTGCCCATCCCGCACGTCGCTTCCATTGACAGCTAGCCTGCACCAGACTTCGAATACTCAACAGTGTGCGGCTGATCGAGCGCTTACCGCAGTGCGAAAAATCACCGTGCACCCGGCCGGCACCTCGCTCAGATCTCCGACCAACACTGCGGCTTTCGAGCGCAGGTCGTCGGTCACAAATTTGTTGTGCACAACTTCATGGCGCACGTAGATTGGCGCGCCATGTATCTGCACTGCGCGCTCGACGATTTCAATTGCACGATCGACACCGGCACAAAAACCGCGTGGTTTGGCGAGCAGAACCTGCATGCGAAAGTTACCTCATGAAAGGAACTGGATTCCAATCGTGCAGCATGTGTATGGCGAGGCAGGGGTCCCGCCTATCATGAGCTGCACGATAACATCGAGCAGCCGGGCCGCTGTCGCGCCCAGTCCGGGCGCTTGGCCGCGAAGGTTTCCTTATCCGGTTGCTCGTCGTAGGGGCGACGCAGCACGTCGAGCAGTTCGTTCACGAGTCCATCGTCGTTCTGCTCGGCGCGATCGATGGCAAGTTGCGCCAGGTAATTGCGCAGCACGTACTTGGGATTGACGCTTTGCATACGGACGCGGCGTTCGTGCTCCGGCATGCTTTCCGCGCGCACCTGCCCAGCGTATCGACGCACCCACTGAAGCGCACGCTGGCGGTGCGTATCGTTAAGCGTTTCCGGCTGATAATACGCCGCCGCGAACGCTGCGAGCAGCGCTTCGTCAGACGCGGCAGGCGAGGTGTCAAGCAGGGCCAGGCGCCGAAAGAAAATGGTCATGTCCGTTTCAACCTGCTGCAGCACTGCCTGCAACTCCGAAATCAGTTCGGCATGGGACGGCGCACGAAAAGTTGAGAACCCCAGTTTTTCCGCCATCATCTGTTGCCACTGTGCGTCAAAACTTTTGCTGTATCCCGACAGTGCTGCTTCGAGTGGTGCCGCATCTTCCACCAGCGGCATCAGCGCATTACCCAGTTGCGCCAGGTTCCACATCGCGACCTGTGGCTGCGCGCCAAAACGGTAGCGGTGGTGCTCCGCGTCGGTGGTATTTGGAGTCCAGTTGGGATCGTAGTCTTCCAGCCAGCCGTAAGGGCCGTAGTCGATCGTCAAGCCCAGAATGGACATGTTGTCGGTGTTCATCACGCCGTGCACGAAGCCCACCCGCATCCAGTGCGCAATCATCAACGCCGTGCGCGTGCAGACCTCGCCAAACCAGCGTATGTATGTTTCCCTGCCAGGCGCACCCAGCCCGGGAAAATCCGTTGCCAGGGTGTAATCGACCAGCTTTCGCAGCAGAGCAATGTCATTGCGCGCCGCGAGAAGTTCGAAATTGCCAAAACGCGTGAAGCTCGGCGCTACGCGGCACACGATGGCACCGGGCTCGGGTCGCGGCTGGCCATTGTAGAACATGTCACGAATCACGCTTTCACCCGTGGTCATCACGCACAGGGCACGGGTCGTCGGTACGCCAAGGTGGTACATCGCTTCGCTGCACAGAAACTCGCGAATCGAGGAACGCAAGACAGCCAGACCATCGGCGGTGCGCGAGTAGGGTGTGGGCCCGGCTCCTTTGAGCTGCAGGGTCCAGCGCTGTCCCGCGCGATTCACGGTCTCGCCCAGGATGATCGCGCGACCGTCCCCCAGCTGTCCCGCCCAGTGACCAAACTGATGGCCGCCATAACACATGGCGAACGGATCCATGCCATGGAGCAACGCGTTACCGGAGAACACCTGCACAAATTCCAACGATTCACAGGTTGGAGGCTTGATATCGAGCAGTTCAGCCACTTCGCGCGCGTAGGCGGTTAAGCGTGGCACAGCCACCGACCTCGGCACCACACGCGAATAGCAGGCACCCTGCACCTGGCGCTGATAATTGGCTGCCTGCGGGTCCGCAGGCAGTTCACGGGTAAAGCGATTATCAAAATGAAGTGTGTCGAGCATCAGAAGATGACCGCGTTTTAGACAGGTGAATCATGGCAGGCAAATCAAGACGGGACGGCACGACAAGTCATTCATGACATTGTCCAGACTACCGTTGCTCCGTGGGCGTCCGAGTCTTTAGACGGTCGACGGCATGCACCGGAGCCTTGTCACCCTTCATCAGATCGGCGATGGCGCCGTACACCAAGCGCTGGCTCTCCAGCATGCTCTTGCCGGCGAACACGGGCGAGGTCACTTCGATGTTGAAGTGGCCGCCACCGCCGTTCACGTCGGCTCGTGCATCGGGGATCTGGCTCTCGATGGCCTCGCGGAGCGCATCGATGACGGAACCTCGGAAGTCAGTTGGATGGGACGACATGCGAATCTCCTGTGTACATCAGTAACGCGGCACCGAGGCGTCGATGGTCAGCGACCACGCGTCGATGCCGCCTTTGAGGTTGTAGATGTGCCGGAAGCCTTCACGAAGCAGCTGTTGGGCAGCTTCCTGGCTGCGGATTCCATGGTGGCAGTGAAAGCCGACAGGGGCGTCGCGGTCGAGCCCAAGCAAGTACTCCTGGCCAGCCGCATCGAGGGGACGTACCCCAGCAATGCTGGCGAGCGCGCGCTCGTTGATCGGTCTGACGTCGAAGAGGATGATCTCTCCCCGATCGAGCATTGACTTGAGTTCGGGTGCGCTCAGTTGCTTCACCTTCGGTGGCTCGTTCGGATTGTAGATCGTGAACTCGCCGCCAGGCCCAGCGGTGAACTCGATACTCACGCCGTTGGCGCGGAGGGCGCTCGAACGATCAAGCAGGAAGACCAGGCCTTTCATACAGACCTCAAGGTCTCCCGGTTCGAGCGGCCCGAAGGACAGCTCGTGTTGGAAGTCGCCATCAATCTTGAGGCGCAGCGGATTTCCACCCGAATCGGCCCTGGCCGCCTCGAACGCCTTCGCGGCCGCCTCGCTCACGGTGATCTTAGGCATGCTGATGTCCCTAGACCCGCACGCCGATGAGCTTCTGCAGTTCTCCGGACGCATGCATCTCGCGGACGATGTCGCAGCCTCCGATGAACTGCCCGTCAACATAGAGTTGTGGGATCGTGGGCCACTCGGAGAACTGCTTGATCCCATCCCGAATCTCGGTCGAACGAAGTACATCGACCGTTCCATAGCTCGGCTGCAACTCGTCGAGGATCTTCACCACTTGGGCGGAGAACCCGCACTGCGGCATGCTGCGCGTTCCCTTCATGAAGAGGACAATCCGATTTTGGGCCAAGAGTTCGGAAATCTGCTTTCGGAGAGGTTCGCTTAGAGACATGGTTACACCTTTCGGGTTGGTTGGGGTTCTGTTCGGATTGCCTGCATATCGCTTGGGATACTCGTCAGTTCGTCCTCGACGCGATACGCAGGCAAGGTGGTGAGCCGCCCGTCTTCAACCGGGCCGCCCACAGTGAAGTGGTAGAAACTCTGCCACTCGCGTGAAACGATCCCGAAGGCCGCATGGACCGGATCGTCGAAGTAGCAGCCGATCCCGGTGGCGCGAATGCCCGCCTCTTCGGCCTCGAGGTAAAGCAACTGGCCCACGACGCCGGCCTCCCAGAACAGATTCCGGTAGAACGCGGCTCCGTATGTGGCCAGACTATTCAAGTAGTCGGCGATCATGGCCAGGCTGAAGGCGCCATCCCCGGCGATCTTCTGGCCGCAGGAGATGGTAGTCGCCAGCGCTCGACCGTCCCCCTCCTGGAGGAGATACAAGGGGAGTCCGGTCGGACACGTGGCCACGCGCTGCCAACAAAATCCTTCGCCCATCACCCCCTTGAGAATCTCGACCTTATCTGGATCTCGAACGAGCACGTAAAGACCAGGTGCCAAGCCATCAACGCGGTGAACGAAAAGCCCGAGGTGGATGCGTGGCCGCCAGGGAATCGTGTCCCAAGGCATCAATCGCCGCTCATGCGTCGGAATCAGTCGGGCGAGCATGCGAAAGAATGCGGCTCGCGAGATCGCCGTCGAGCCATCCATCGCTACCGCGCTTCGCCGGCCAAGAATGACCTGCTCCGCGCGAAGCCGACCCTGACGAACAGGTGTCCCGAAAAGCGCATCTTCCGAGGGAAAGCCGGAGAAGTCCTCCTTGATAGGCGAACTTTCGCAGCGTCGCGTCGCCTGCGCAACCACGTCGATCACGGGCCACTCGACGCGGTGTTCGGGGCTTAGCGTGTTGGCCCTACCCTGCCAAAGCACGCCGCCGTTCCCCATCAATGGCTTAGAGTCGGTCGGAAGCGACGCCGAGAAATCCGGGGCAATCACCACGAGAAGTTCGGCTTCCTCACGCTCCGCCGCCGCGAAATCCTCATCTCGGTCAAGCCCAAGCAGGCTGGAGAGGGTGCTGTTGCTCACGCCGTCGAGGAGCACCAATCTCCAGCCGAGCGCCGCTGCCGCGATACGCAAGCTCGCCAGCGCGTGGCCGACATCGTGCTGGCAGTAGCGGAACGCGCGCTCGCCATACTTCCAGGCTTCGCGCCAATGAACCGACGACAGACCCACGAGGAAGGATCCTTCCGGGAAAGGCGCAACCAGCCCGGTCCACCGCTTCGCGTCGAGCACCGCTCGGCGTTCAAGAGCGTGTTCCCGCGGCGCATAGTGGTACACGGCGGCCGTTTCGCCGAGCTGCTCGAGCGCAGGCAGTACGGCATAGCCCTCGGTCGGATGAAGATTCCCGCTGGAAGGATTTGCGCGCAACGGCCATCGGGTCGCGCCAAACTGCTTCCATGCCGTCAGCGAGAGCGCGTAGCGGAAAAAGAGCGAGAGCGATTCCAGCGAGAGTGGCACCTGTGGCACGGTCGGAGTTGCATAGAGCTGCCAATAAGGCAGCGGGCGGCCCGCTTCGGGCAGAGGGAGACGAATCAGGTCCGCTCCCGCGTAGCACCGAAACGGATCGGGCTGCGTTGCCCAGTCCATGGTGCCGAGCGCGGCGGCGTAGCGGTGGAAGTGGTGCTTCGTCCGCTCATGGTAGGCCATGACCACTACTTCTGGAGTGGCCTCTGCGCCGGGCAGATCCGCCGCATGCGCCGGTGTGCTGGTCGACATGGGTGGAAGGCGATTCGAGGCCATTGAGAGCCTCGTCAACCCGCGCGGCTCGCGACGAACACCTTCGCGCTCGTCCCGGGTTTGTTAGGAGCGAGTACGATCTCAAGCGGGCCTCGTCGTGCGAACTCCTGAGCCGACCAGAGAGGCGCGAAGCCGAAGCCGTTCCTCGCGTGGGACTGAGGCCCGCCCTCGTCTGATATTGTCATCCCGCCTCCCCTGCCCGCGGATAGAACGGCTTCTTCCCTGACGTGTGATCGGTCGTGTCCACAATCTCGACGATCTCCGGTGCGACCCCGCGCACCATGAGTTCGAACCCGTCCTTTAGGGTCACTTGCGATGCGGTGCACCCCTGACATCCGCCGCTCATGGCGATCAAGAGCTTGCCGTCGCGAACCTCGACGATCGAGATCCGTCCGCCGTGGCTGGCGATGGAACGATTAACCTCCCGGTCGAGCAGGCTTTGAACAACCGTGCGAACTTCGGCATCCGACCGTTGGCTGGTGCCTGCGCGCCGTGGGCTCTCGAGGATGGCGCATATTCCCGTGAGCAGCTGGCTCCGAATTACTGCTCCGATTGTTGCATTCAAGCCCGACCAGGCGGAGCCGCTCTCCTTGCCCACGGTGATTACGTTACCGGCGACGAGCACGTGCGCAACGCCCGGCAGGTCGAACAGCCGCTCGACGAGCGGTGACCCGCGCGCTTGTTCCTGATTCTCAAAGAAGAACGGGCCCCCGGGATGGACCGAGCGGCTCACGGTGAACTTGCAGCTGTCGGGATCCGCAAGCGAGACCTCAGCGCGGATGCTGACCGGTGGCTCAACAGGCCGGGCGTCAGACATCTTCGATAATCTTCTCTGCAGCGCGCTCGCCTAAAGAGCGCAGGTGGTTGAACGAGTAGATCCCCGAGTTATGGCCGTCGCTCCAGTCGATCCCGATCGCATAGTTACCGATGCTCGAGATCACGCGCGGACTTACATCGGGCCGCACCGTCTTCGGATCAAGGAGCTTGCGGCCACTCATCTCCTCGATGCACAGAGCGCAGTGACACGCCAAGCGTAAGTCGCGCACATCGAAGTCGTCGCGGCGACCGTCCTCCCAGAGCATCGACAGGGTGCGAGCGTCGCGCTGGCGAAAGCCAAGCGCCATGGTACGAGAGCCCGACGGGCGGACGACACCCTCCAGCCAGCTCGGCGCTCCTTCCTGGCTGTCCCATTTCCACACAAAGGACTTCAGCACGCCGGCCGGAGCAGCGCCGAGCTGTGTCGCCAGCGCAGCGGCGATCGCGGCGTACGCCCGGGCAGCGACCGACTGCGGTTTGTCGATCACGATGGGGCGGCCCTCGTCACCGCCGGTGACGATATCGGCATCGAGGGGTATGGCACCGAGGAACGGCACCCCGAGTTCGCGGCTCATCCGCTCGCCGCCGCCGCGACGGAAGATATCGGTGCTCTGACCACAGTGGGGGCAGGTGAAAGTGCTCATGTTCTCGACGATCCCGAGTATGGGGACTTGCACCTTCTCAAACATCCGCAGGCCGCGGCGGGCGATTTTCAGGCTGACATCCTGGGGTGTTGTGACGATCACGGCGCCTGACAACTTCAGGCTCTGCGCCAATGTCAGTTGCGTATCGCCGGTGCCGGGTGGAAGGTCGAGAATCAAGTAGTCGAGCTCTCCCCACTGCGCCCCGCCGATCAACAGGCGCAGGTACTTGCCCACCATCGGCCCGCGCAGCACGGCCGGTGTGTCATCACCGGTGAGCATGCCCATGGACATAGTCTTGATGCCGTATGCTTCCGGCGGGATCGCCTTGCCGTCTGCGGCCGCGGCCGGTGGCCGGCCGGTCGGCATGCCCAGCATGCCGGGGATGCTAGGGCCGAGGATGTCGGCGTCCACGAGCCCGACGCGCCCCCCGAGTCGCTGCAGCGCGAGGGCCAGATTGACGCTTACGGTCGACTTCCCGACGCCGCCCTTACCGCTGCCGATGGCGACGATATGGCGGATCCCGGGCAGTTTCTCAGTACCGGTGTGGGGCGACGCCCCCGGGGCCCCGGTTTGATGTGCGGCAGTGTCATTCATGGATGATCGCCTGTTTACACCCGATGTCGCGGATTGAGTTCAGAACTCCTGCAAACTACACCGACCGCGCGGCTCACCTGTCACAGTTATTTGCGGCGATGCATCAGGGGATTCAGACCCTCTCGGTTGGTCTAAAGCCGTTGCCAAGTTCTACCACATGTGCAGGTCCAGCAAAGCAAGCCTGACCTCCTGGAGCCGCAGCCCGCCCGTACCTTTCATGTTTTCGGCCTCGGCTTGCGAAAGCAGCCGCTCATCCAGCGCCCAGGATTCGAGAATTCTGCGTTTTTCGTCTCGAGTCAGGCGCGCATCGTTGAGTACCTCACTGGGCGCAGCGAAGCACTCCGCCGGATTGATCACGGCGGCATCGACATCAAGCTTTTCGGCCGGATCGATCATATTGGCTGAACCTACCGGATCGGTGCGTTCGATGCGTAGGGCCTATCGATAGTAATAGAGCGCCACACACAAGGCGGCGCCCACCGCGTAAAGAACCCCGGTGTTCGGCACCAGGTAGGGGTAGAACATCAGCGCGACACCCAGCCATTGGGTGATCGGCCGTTGCATCGACTTACCAAAGCGCCACGCCACAAACCCTACGGCGCTGAAAACAACGGCGCCGACAAGGTAGGCCCCGCTAGCAGCCTCTACGGGGTACTCCGTAGAGGCTGCTAGGCAGCGTGAACATGGGAAATCAATTTCGTCCGTTCGAGAAGAGCTTCATTGCAACCGTGCGCGCCGCTTTCTTACCGCCGCGCCTCCGCCAGGCCTTGTGGTTTGCGCTGATGTCTATAACGCCGCTGCACCGCCTCAATTGCCATGGTTTGCACCTCGACGGAATTGGGAGGCGCCTACGGCGCGTGCCGCTTCCATGCCGGTCCCCTGCACCGTCAACCGACAAATTTCGTCAGCGCCAACATGTCGAGCTTCGCATCGAGTCCTTTGATGTCCTCGGCCGCCGGTGTCCACTGCGGCTGCTGGAATAAATACGAAAAATGATCGAACCAGGCGAGACCGACGAGCGTCTCCGCGACGATGCGACTGCCCACCTCACCCAGGTGATGCCCCTTGTGCAGAATCTCGGCCTCTTTCAGGATGTAAAACCACAGCGGCGCGCGCCCTTCGAGCCAGCGAATATTCTTCGTATAGAACGCTTCACCTTCCGGCCAGGGTTTCAAGACGTCGCCCTCGGCCTTCGTTTTCCACAACTGTTTTTCGGTCAGTACCACGTCGGCATTCATCATGCCCGCGATATGTTGCCCACCGGGCAGCCCCATCGACGCACCGCGCATCAGATTGCGAAACGCCAGTGATGCGAAGGGCGTGAGCGCCGCCGCCTTGGCGGCGAATTCCGGCAATGCGCCTAACGGATCGACCAGCGTCGCATCGATCCGATAGCTCGGCTGCGGAATCTGCGGTGTTCCTTTTTTCGCGCTTCCCAGCTTGCCAAAAAAGAAACTCCAATCGATCCCCCAGTCCGGCGGCAGTTCCGGCGACAGCTCGCCAAATCCATTCATGGCGTCCGTTGATTTGGTGGCCTTGGCCACGAAAATCGGGATACGGCTGAAATCCACAAACTTACCGCCGCCGATCGGAAATTTGGCGGTCGACTTGGCCACGCTGTTGAGTGCGTAACTGGGCCGCACCATCGAGTGTCCGAAGCGATAGGCGGCCACTGAAAACTCGACCGGCATGTAGGCATTACCTTCGTGCGGTGCGTAAAACTGCAGATTGGGCTTGCGAGCCCCTTTGGCCGGCATGATCCCTTTGACGATGGACGCATCGCAGACGCGCGGCAGAAAGTCGTTCAACACAATCCACTGGTAGCACCAACGCACAATGCGCTGCGTCTCCAGAAAATGCGCCTCCTCTTCGCTGGCGCCGAAATCGCTCGCCAGGGTGTCATACACTTTGTTATGAAACTTCAGGAACAGCGCCTGCAGTTGCGCAACAATTTTGTTCTCGTCATTGCGCTTATCACCGATCAGCGCCGTACCATCGGCGGTGCGCTGCAAGTCGGGACGATCCATCGCCCCCGTGCCGCGATTGGGGCCTAACACAAACTTCGAGCGATTACTCTTGGTATAGATATACGGTTGATCGGCCGGCCCGCGGCCATACACACTGTCGAGGTCGAGTCGCGGTGTCCGAAAATCTTCGAGCGCATCCGGATCGTTTTGCATTTGCAGCGACGAGGCCGGATCGAAGGTAATGTCGTGATCAATGAACTGACCCAAGTAGGTATAACCCGCGGCGATGGTCGGATTTTCATCGACGGGTTCCGATTCCGTGATCGGCGCATCCGGCGGATCTCCTTTGGCGACGTTGTCTTTGAATTCTTCAGAGACCATCAGTTTGGCCAGATCGGTGAGCAAGTCTTCGACCTGCTGCTGCTCGGCGGGGTTACGGGGCGCCAGGCCGGGCGGCAACCACCGAAACATCCGCCCGAATTTGCCGGTTTGAATGCTCGATTGCTGAGTGCTTTCGAGTCCGCGTATGGGTTTACTACCGTGGCCTGCCATGATCCTCTCCTACGTTATGTACGATAGTTTGGGAGCGCCTGCGCGAAAGAGCGTTTAGCATACGCTCATACATGGCCGTCGCGGCGCACGAAATGATCCCGTCAATCACGCGGCCATCGCACTCGTCAAAACCGTGTCTGACCCTACCATGATGGCGCCGCTATGCGCTCAATAACTCGTGCGAGACATGAGAATCCTCTCCGGTAGTCGACGCATGTTAGCTCGCCTGCTGCATGAAGGATGCAGCCTGCTCGAGCGACAACGACGATTGCAGCAAATCGATGAGATCAGACGCGCCTGCCGGCACCGCCGCGAGCTCCGCGATCGCGCGTTTAGCAGTTCGCAGACCGAGCTCGCGGTACGCCTCGAGCTGCTCTTCGTTGAAGAACTGATCCGATGTCGGCTCATTCGGGAAGATGGGGTTCCGCCGCCGATAAGAATCCGTGTCCGGCCGCATGTCCTTGACCCAGGTGGGCTGCATATAAAGGAGTACACCCGTCTCGTACTCGGGATGTTCCCCGCGCTTGCCCGGCTTCGGGTACTTGATCCGCGCCAGCGCATAGCCGCGCTCCGCGGGCGTGCGCACATTCTTTGGACGCAGGTCGCTCAAGTCCCAGCGCGGCTCGTCGAAGCGGATGTGCACGCCGAAGTCGACCCGCGCCTTCTCGATGGCATTGGCGAGATCGTCCATCTGGTACTCCTTGTCCTGCCCACCTTCCGACAGCACGATGACTTTGACCCGGCGGCGGATGAGTTCGTACAGCGCCGTGTTGTCGAAATGCCCGCCATCGGTCAGCTCGACGTAGCGCGCCGACTCATCGAGACCCCGCCCGAAGAGACCCTGTTGCAAACCGGGCTGCCAGAGGTTCGGGGCGAAACGCAACCAACGGCGCCGCCCTCGACGAGGATTCGGTAGCCAATAGCCGAGACGCGCATTGACCATCGACATCAGAAACGACACCAATCGATTGCGCGTCACGCCGCGGCCTGCGACCCCGGTACGCGGATTGGCGGCGGCACCCGAGATGGCCATGGCCGTCGCGAGACTCAGGCTGCCATCGCCAAAGTGGCCCGTCGCGACCCATCCCGTGGCATTACTGCCCGAAAAGAGCGGTGACAGCAAAAAACTATCGCCGCCGCGATTGCGGTACTTGTCGACCGCTGCATCGACCATCACGACATTGCAGTTCACGAAGTGCAGCGGCCGCACGACACCGCCGCTCGGGCTCCGAAAGTCCGTCAATGCGGTCTCATCGGCCACCGTCGCAGGCTCCCACTGATTGCGACGAATCGCCGACAGGTTCGGCATGAAGGTTTCCATCAGGCGATCGCGATACATCCGGCCGATGCCAAAATAGTTGGTGTTGATGAGCAGTCCCAGCACGATCGCAAACCCCAGAACCGCGAGCAGCGGCCACGCCTCAAGCGGCTCCAACCAGGTGTTAGCCACGCCGAATGCGAGCAGCAACGATCCATAGATGAGGAGCAATGCCGAAATGATGATGCGTAGATCCGCCAACGATCCGCGCTGGCCCGGCGATTTGTCCTTGCTCAGAAACTGGTAGATGGCGCCCAGCCCGCCGAGGCCTACACCCGATGTTCCAGCGATTAGCGCGCCAATTTTGGCATCCAGCCACGCCGACACCACCGGCAGCGTGTGCACGATGATGACACCGATAAGCCCCCCCAGCGCTCCCCCTAACAGCCGTTGATAAAGCACGCGTGCGAGGTAGTGCCACGTGGCATGCGGCCGCCCTCCGCTGCCCTTCGCGCTCGCGCGCTCGCCCCAGGCATCCGCGACCAGGGCCAGGCAACGCAGCGCAACCAGACCGAGACTCAGCGCCAACGGCCAGCGCCAGCCCCAACCCGATTCGGCCCAATGAAACCCCCGGTGAAAAGGCCATTCGTAGCTGCCGCCACAAACGACAAACAGCGCGGCCAGCAAGCCGAACGTGAGGAGCGCCCCGAGCGCCGCCGCGAACTCGTTGCTCTTGGTCGCCAGCCAGGTGGCGATTCCGTAGAGCATGATCGAAGCGGTGAACAATAACGCCGCGAGCAGCGCAAAGGATGCGGAGCGCACGTACAGCGACCAGGTCCCGATCACGAGCGGCGGCCCGTCGAGGCCACTGGCCGCCTCGCCCGACACGGGCAGCAGACCCAGCTTCAGCATGCACGCGAGCAACCCGCTCACGACCGTCCCATAGACGCCGAGATTGAAAATCGCACCGCGCAGCGCATTGCCCACGAGCGCCAGCGAGCTGATGGTGCTCGGCTTCAGGTAATTGCCATGCTGGCGCAGGAAATCAAGCCACACATGTGGCGCGTCCTCAGCCGACTCGGCCGCGTCAGGCACCACGGCCGGTGGCGGCTGCAGCACGTTCTTGAGCCAACGAATCGATTGGTTCATGGCCGAATCGCGCGCGGACTCCACGGCTGCCGCAGGTGCGGCTTTGGTGGGCTCGCAGGTCCGCGCGCCGATGGCTGCGGAGCCGAATTCGAGCGTGAACTTGGGGCCGACGATCTTACGCAGCCAGCTGATGGCGCTGCCCAGATAGCCGCCGCCCGATACCGTCGAGAGATAGTCGAATTTCTCGAAACACTTCGCGTTGCATAACGCCTGCAGTACACCCAGACCAAAAGAGGCCGAGCGAATACCGCCCCCGGAGAATGCGAGAGCCACGCCAAGCGGCGCCTTGCTGTCGCGACTGTCCTTGCCGAACAGCGCCTCGCGTTCGAACTCCATGACCGTTGCATCGGTCTCAATGAGATCCGGGCAACGGTCCTCCAAAGGCGTCACCTTGGCGGACGCAGGGATCGGTGCAGGGTCTGGCGTCATGGCGTCATCCTCCTAAGTGCGGCGCGCCGGGGAATGGAGTGCACGTGGGCGCCGGGAACCCATAACTCAGTCGACTTGATCATCGGCGTGCGCGAGCTCCTGCAGACGCGCCACCAGCACTGAAACATTCCAGGCGCTCCGCGAGCGGCTCTGAGGTACTGCCCACGGAATTTGTCGACTGGGTTTTGATAGGATCCTATACATGTTCGCCCCCAGCGGCGCTGCGATCCGCGCCCGGCCGTGCAACGCCGCGTGCTGCCATCTACCACGTTATAAAGGGCAGAACATGTCGATTGACACAATGGTTTGGCACTGGCGAAAAATCCAGAACCCCGAACAACTTTGGCTGCGCCTGAAGTCGCACAACCCGTTGTTCGGGCAACTACGTATCTGACCACGCGCCTTGTCACCACAAATGCCGCCCGCTATTGCACAGGTCGGCGGCGTCGACACATAGCCGATACGGATGCGCGGCGAACGCATTGAGGTGCCGTTGCCGCCCTGCGCCACGAGCACGATGTCGTTAGTGAACGGCGCCAGAATATTTCGCGCGCAACCACAAGCGCGCCGGTCCGGTCGATTATCCAAAGGATCAACAGTGAACGTTGCATTGCGCAAGGCAGGACTGCCCGGCGCACTAGTGCCGGCTTTGACCTCATCGGATATTGCCGCGAGCGTTCCGCTCTGCCGTTGCGCCGTCGCTTCTCCAGGTGTCTGGCAATCCACGGTCGACTCACCGGTCAAAGCAATAGAGCTGACGCCACCCGGGTTGTTGCCCACGGTGGCTTTGATCACAACTCGCCGATCTCCTGCGACGCCCATGTTGGTGTATCCGGCCGCAGGTACCACCACTTGCCCGACAGCCTGACCATCGCTAACACGAACGAAGGTCACCGTGATCTGAACGAATTGTGGCGCTGCCTGAGCAGTAACGGCGCCCGCGAGCCACAACAAAGCACCGAGCACGATTGTTCTGGGTTTCCGCGTCATAGTGATCTCTCCTGGTTAAAACGACATCGACCATTACTCGACGCTGTGAGACCCCTGGCTACTCGCAGCAAACTGCGAGCTGTGGCAATCAAGCCCCGCGAGCTCGACCAGCCGTTGGCACATCTCCGGTACCTGCCACGTGACCTGTGGGTACGATTCAACCACCGCGCCATGGCGATCGACAAGCAACACGTCCAGTCGATGTCTATTCACGACC
The DNA here is from genome assembly GCA_031414335.1 of Gammaproteobacteria bacterium. Taxonomy (GTDB): domain Bacteria; phylum Pseudomonadota; class Gammaproteobacteria; order Steroidobacterales; family Steroidobacteraceae; genus UBA964. The sequence goes on from JANNVI010000027.1 coordinate 40,353, forward strand.
GAACTCACAAAATTGACGCCCAGCTGCAGCGCTTGCTGCAAAGGCTCGAACTCGCCGACCGTCCGCAACACCCGATGGTCCGCATCGAACCGCCAATCCCGCGCCGTCGCATAGGCAGCTAACAAGCTTGGCCGGTCGTACGCCGGATCGTAGGTCACGGCTGCTGTCCGGACCTGGTCACCGATACCGGCCGCGCGCAGCGCGCGCTGCAACTGCGCCAGGCGCTCCATCGTGGCCGAGCACTTGCGGGGATTGCCGCAACGCGTATAGAAAAAAGTTAACAGCGAGGGTTTACCCGAAAAGAAATCGCCGAAGCGCAGCACCGCGCCGTCCTGATCCTGCAGCAGGCAATCTGCGAGAGCGTGCGCGCGGTGTGGTGGATCCGCGTGTTGCGCCGTCGCAGGCATCGCACAGCACGAGGCGACCGCCGGTTGCGACTCCTGACGGGTCAGCGCCGTGATCGTCCGCGCCCATTGCACGCGAGTCCGGGTCGGCATTTGCGCCGCCTGGCTGGTGAACGACTGCACCGTTGTGAGTGCACCCACCGCCAAAGGCCCCAACCACTCGAGGGCTGCCAGCACCTCGCGCACCGCGGTGGTGGACGTGCCTTGCGCGACATAGCCCCCATAGGAGTCCAATTGCATCGCATCGTCGTGCCAACGAACCGTGTCGAGAGCACGCTGCAGAAGTGGCGTGTACGACATCCGCGGCACTGCCATCCGCCGCAGCACTGATGCGGCAACCGCGGTCAAATACGGATCTTGACCATTGTCCAGTTCTTCAAGAACAAATCGTTCGAGGTCCTTCGACCAGGCCACTGGCGCGCACGCTAACAACACCCAGCCCCGCATCCGGACCACCGCGGCGCTCCCCCGGTCGCGATACATCCCGTGGCCTTCGTGCAAATACGCCAGCAGGGCCGAACGGGCGGCCTCTGGATGCGTGGCCGCACGATCACGTAAGTCATTGACGTCCGCAACCAACGCGGCTTCAGCGTCAGACAGAATGTTGAGCTGAACGTTGGGACGGGCAATGGCCATGCGGCTAGCGCCGGTATTTGCTTAAGAAACGCTGCGCTTCCTGCCGAGAATTCGCATCGCCTTCATTTTTGAGCTGGCCAATGCGCTCCACCAGTTCCTTGTCAGCCGTGAGCAGCTCTGCTTTGCCAAACTGCGTGAGTGCCGTCAGACAGGTCGCCTGCAGATCCTTGTCTTCGCTTTTATCGAGGACCACCTGGCGAGCCTTGGCCTGCAATTTCTCGGGTGCCTCGGCATGGAGAATGGTGGCCGACAGCTGGCGAACATCGCTGGGCTCGCTCCGGTCAGCCAGTATCGCTTCGAACATCGGCAGCGCTGAGGCGTCGCTCCCGAGGAGCCGCAAGGCCTCGCGCCGCGCCGTCGCGTTCGGGGGTTTGGCAGCGATCGCCCGCGCCGCCTGATAGGCCTCCGCATGCGGATCATTACTCAACAGTTGCAACGCTTTTTCGGGCGGTAGCAGCGCTTTGCCGGGATCTTTCAGGCCGTTGAGCAGCGCTTGTTGCGCAAATCCGTCCTGCTCTCGCGCCAACATCCCCAGCACCCGCTGGCGAATCTCGTGACTGGCATCGCTCACAATCGATCGCAGCGTGGCCAGATATTCCGGTCGCAATTGCGCGAAGCGAATCACCGCAAAACTGGCGGACTGCAGGGCTTGCAGCGCCGCGAGCCGCACGGCTTCGGGCTGCCGCGCATTCTTCAATATTTTAAGGACCCCTGAAAAGGTCTTCGGCTGGCATACGGTCTGCCCAAGACCGCGCAGCGCCTTGACCCGGGCGGCCACACTGCTCTTGTCGGCGATCGCCACGGCGTAACTGCCCGCGCGTGACAGCGGTTTGGGTTTCGCGACCGCACGCACCGGCCGGCGCTTCGTGGCTCGTTGCGGCGCCGCCACCTTTTTCCGGGGTCGAACTTTGCGGGATGCCATGTTAAGTCTCCACCGATCGTCGCGCTGTTAGGAATAATTGACGTCATCGTACGCAAAACCCAATTGCGCGGGATTTGCGATGCGACCGGCATAATCGAGCGCATCGCGAACGCGGGGTTGTGCACCGGGCGCCGTCACGATTGGACTCGCCGCCAACGCACCACCCGGCGCCGTAGGCGGCCGTTGTCCGCCCGTGACGCCATTCCACGGCCACATCGTATCGGTGAGGTTGTGACCGATGGGATTGCCACCACCCGCACTATTGCTGTCAAAAGCCGCCGCCTGCGCCGCATCGAAACGGTTGTTCGCGCGCTGCCACTTCGCCCACAGTCGATCCACGTTCGTATGCAATAAGAAGAACAATGGATCTCGCGCCGCGGTCCCGATGCTCGAGATCCATCCGCCGAAGCTCACGTGGGCCGAGCCATGAGGATCGCCTTCCATGCTTTCGAACGCCTGATACTGGGTCCCGAGACTCAACGTCTGCGACTCGCTCAAGACGTTGGCCGCTTGCGTGGCCGTATTGAACAGCGGCCGGCGATCGATCTGCTGCAAACCATCGATGCGCCAGAAGCGCAGCGGATTCGCGGCACTGAACTGCACGCGCCCCAGCGAATCGGACACCCCCAGGAAATCCAGGCTAAAGAGATTGGGTGCGGGTCGATCGAACCGCCAGTACGGAAGCGTCACGCTCGGATCAATCGCCTGCAGTTCCCGTTCCAGATCGAGCAGGTAGATCCGGTGCCAGGGTAAGAACCCGGGCGCGCCGTGTGCCTGAGGCGATGCAATATTGGTATGCATATTGCGAAAATCGACAAAGCGCCCCGCGCCCTGGTTATTCAAGGCCGCGAACGCGGCAATCAATCGATTGCGTTCATCCGTCGTCAAGGTATTGGCATTTTTGCGGATGCGCACCGTCACAGGTACCTCGAGCTGCAGCGCGGTCCCTAACAAGACCTGCACTGTCGCATCGCCGGTGTTCTTGCTCGCAAAGCCAAATCGTCCCGACACAAAGAGCGGCACCCAGGCGCCCGACGCCGGCAAGGTGACCGTCAACGTGCTGGCCGGCGCTGCCGTCCCCGTCGCACGGAATCGCACCTGGCCCGCGAGGCCGCCGGGTCGATTCTGGAGTTTGACAGTCAGCGCCGCGGCACCACCGGTTTGCCGAATCCGGCACGGCGCGGGGGCCCAGTTCACAAAGCGCGCCGAGGCATTGGCGGAGTTATTAATTTGCAGCTCGATCGCCACGATAACCCTCCGTTCTGGTTGCGGACTATTTAGAACCGTCGGCGTAATCGAGTCAACCGCCGCAGCGCTGACAGGTTCGTCACGTCCCGCGAATTGTCATTGCTCCGCCGATTTGATCGCCGTAGTCTGCGCGTATTGGTCGCTATTTCTTCGTTCAAAGGGAGGGTCCATGGGCAGCGCCAAAAAGACGCCAATCGATCCGGCCACGGGCCTGACCATAGTCCTAGCCGGCCGTGTCGTCACCATGAATGACACGTTCGATGTCATCACCAATGGTCGACTTTACATTCGCGACGGCAGCATCGTTGCCGTTGCGGCGGCAACCGCGCCGCCGCCCGCCGGTTTTGCCGGCATTGCCGTGACGGAAACCGGCGCCACGCTCTATCCCGGGCTCATCGAATTGCACAATCACCTGGCCTACAACGCCTTGCGGCTCTGGCAAGTGCCCAAGCTCTACACCAATCGGGATCGATGGGCGGGTATTCCCCCGTACCGGCAACTCATCTCCGGCCCCATGCAGGTCATCGGCAAGACCGCCACCGCGCTCCCGGCGCTGATCCGTTACGTCGAAGCCAAATGCCTGGTCGCCGGGGTGACCACATCGCAGGGCATCACGTTGTCGAGTAATACCGGCATCCGGCGTTTTTACCGCGGCATTGTGCGCAACGTCGAAGCGACCGACGACGCCGAGCTGCCCGCCGCCAACGCCCGAATCCCGGACCTCGATAACGACATGACTGCCGCGAAATTCTTCAAGCGTCTGCAAAAAGAGAGCTGCTTTCTGCTGCACCTGGCCGAAGGCCGGGATCCCACCGCTCGCAAACACTTCCAGGCGCTGCAAATCGCGCCCGGCCAGTGGGCCATCAATCGCGCGCTCGCCGGTATACATGCGGCGGCACTCACTGCGTCGGACATGGCGGTGTTAGGCCAGCACCAGGGCGCCATGATCTGGTCGCCGCTGTCGAATTATCTCCTCTACGGCGGTACCGCCGAGGTCGCCGCCGCGCGTGCCGCGGGCGTCCGTATCGGCATCGGCTCGGACTGGTCGCCGTCGGGCAGCAAGAATCTGCTCGGCGAGCTCAAAGTCGCGAAACTGCACTCCGTCGCGAACGGCGATCTGTTCAGTTCCCGCGACCTGCTGGCGATGGCAACCCGCACCGCCGCGAACATCCTGCAATGGGATTCTGTGTTAGGTTCGTTGGCGGCTGGCAAGCGTGCCGACCTGTTCGCGATTCCGGGTACCGCTGGCGATCCCTACGATCGACTGCTGCATGCGAGCGAAACTGCGATCGAACTGGTGCTGATCAATGGCGTGCCGCGATTTGGCACCGCGCCGCTGTTCGCGGCGCTCGGTGTCACCGGCGCCGAATCCCTGAGTGTCGGCGGTCAGGCGCGACGCCTCTTTCTCAAGCAAGATACGCAGGATCCCCTGGTCGGCAAGCTCTCGCTTTCTGCGGCGCGCGACATCCTGACCGATGCGCTCAAGAAACTGCCGCAACTGGCCAAGACGCTCGAAAAGCCGATCACCATGTCGCGGCTTGCCAGACGCGCACCCGTCTGGGAACTGGCGCTCGATGAAATCGAGCACACCGGCGCCGGCCTGCGCCCGCGCCTGCTCTTCGGTCATCAACATGTGGGCGCGCAACCGATGAGTGGGTCTGGCAGCAAACCGCTGTCGCAAATTCTTCAGCCCCTCACTCTGGATGCGCTCACCGTGGCCGATGACGCCGATTTTCTGGATCGCATCGCGGCGCAATTGAACCCGCCCGCCTGGCTCAAGACCGGGCTGGCGGCGTACTACACATAAGCGGCGGCTGTTAGACCTGACGGAATGCGGCATACGCATCGACCAACCCGGAGCCGGTGGCGCCGTCCGCACCGGGTCCGGCTTTGACGCCGCCTTTGTTGCGCGCATCGCTGTCGGCGCTCGCGCGCCCGGTACTCACATCAATGGCTGAGCGTCGCAAGATGGCTTTGACTTCCTGGGGCGTGAGACCCGGATTTTTTTGTTTGAGGAGCGCGCACAATCCAGCGACCTGGGGCGCGGCGGCCGACGTGCCGCTGAAAACACCCCACCCATCGTCCGGGGGCGTCTTGTCGTTCGAGCTCTCTTCGACATCGATTTCTGATCCTTTCGGTATCGGCAAGCGGATGTAATTGGCACCGGGTTGCATACCCACCAGGCCGCACACGTCGGGGACCGATCGGCCCGGATAAATCGCACTCGGAAAGGCCGACGCATAATTCGACGCTTGCATCGCGCCTTGGGCGTCGACATAGACGCCGCCCGCCGAGATCACATTCGGCATTTGCCCCGGAAACGAGTAGTGGCCGTTGCCCGCCGCAAACACCACGACAATGCCGGAGGCGACCGCTGCTTGTATTTCCGCTTCCAGCGCCACGAGATTGTTAGGCAATTTTTTCAGCGGTTTGCCATCGTCGCCGCGCAAATCATGTCCCATGCTGCACGATATGATGTGTGGTTTGTGCCGCAGCGCTTCGAGAAATCCCTCCAGAATGCTGCCACCATTGGCCGGTATGTCATCGTTGTCGACTTTGATACCGATAAAGGTCACCTCCGGCGCCACCGAGAAAATGTTGGCCGACTCGCCAGTCCCGTGTCCGTTCGGATCGGTGGCGCGGTGACTGGCACCTGCGGCTAACACAATCGCCGACTGGTCCCGATACGGCTTGAACCACGGATGTCGCTGATCAAAGCCCGAGTCCACCATCGCAACGCGAATCCCCTTGCCCGTGATCTTGGCCGCGTGAACCTTGGGCACGTTCAGGAGTTGGCGCACGCCTAACGGCGCCGACAGATAGTGATAGCCAAGATCCGGGCCACCCCCGACACCGCCCGCAAGCGTCGCGGCTGCGGGTCGCGGTGATTTCTTTTTCTTAGCGAGATAAATGTGCGGCCACTGAATATAGGCATCGTCGATCAGGCTCATGACCGCGTCCTGCGGTTGCCAGCGGGCTTTTGCAGGCGGAAAGTAGAATTTGCCGCACTGGGCTGCCTCGGCATTCGGTGTCTTGAACACCGCGAGCTTGGTACCGAACATCTTCTCGTAGTCCGCCCGCGTGCAGCGCATCGAGACGGCCAGTCGGCCGCGTGCCGTGATCTTCATGCCACGGCGTTGCAGCTCGGCAATCGCCTGATCCACGTGCGCCGGGTCGGGTGCGAACTCGCGCGCGCTGCTCAGGGACAGACGGGAACCGAACTTGACGGGACCGACCCCATGGGCGCGCGGAAACGTCACGGCGATTCGCAGGATGTCGGACGGCGCTCCCGCAATCGGGCGGCCGGTGTCAGGGGTATAGGGTTTCATGGCATTCTCCTCGGCGGATCACGGGGCACGCAACCAGGCGTCGTCCCCAGGGTTGAGAGCTAACACAATCCGGGGTCTCAAAAATACTTGGCCATGGGCGCAATACTGATGCTCACGATGGCATCCTTGAGCGCGGGTGGCACGTCTAGCAACGCCGCGGCGCGAGATAGCCGCGACTGCGTCAGTCGTGGGAAAAACTTCCGCAACTCGGCCGCGGTCGCGGTGACCGTCAAGGCCGCCTGACCAACGCCGGTGACCGTCAGTCCCAGCGCCCGGGCCCGATCGGCCACCGCACGGGCCGGCTCGGCACCGCGATGCGCGGGGTGCAACAACAGTTGCAGGTGCAACAGCTTGTCCCGCGTTGGTTTCATGGAGCGCACTCGGGTTGGTCGGCCACGAGCTTGCTTCCTAGCAACTCACGGACGTTCTGATCTCAATCGTTGCTGCGATTAATCGCTTGTACTTTGGTGGCCACCGGTCTCGCGGTGAGATTGGTCCCATTCAGATTGGCTGGCAATTGCGCGGCGTTAGCATCCAGCGCGCGCGATATGCCGATCGACAGTTGCAGGGAATAGTCGACGGACAGGTAGTCCGGCATCCAGGTTCTCGCCACCGTCGCCGTCGGCGCTTTGATGTTGGAGAAATACGCGGTCAATGTCGTGTCATTAGCGCCAGCGGCAGGAATGCGCGGCAAGGTCGGTGTTGGCGTGTTGACGCGCGCAATCTGCGCAAATCCGTGACAGCCTGTGCACGACGCACGCGGATTGTCGACCGGTCCATTGAGGAGTCCGCGGAAACCCAGATGCAACGCCTGGCCTCGTGCCGTGTTGATCCACTGCTCGCGCGAGGGCTGACCGGCTAACACCTGGGCGATGTCGTTGCCCCACATGAGACCGACCGGTACCAGATGTTCCCACCAATTGGCGGAGGTTGAAGCGGCCTTTTCGTACTGAAAGGTGCCGAACACCCAACCAACCGTTGCATTGGCACGTGGATCTTTGACCGCCACGTCGACCTGCAACAGCCGCACCGTCGGTCGCGGGCCAGTGCCCGTGGCGCGATTGATGTCGGCCTGAAATTCCAGCGAGCCCTGGAGAAACGGGGCCTGGGTCACCGGCGCCGTGGTGAACAGGAATTTACAGGTCACCGTGTGCGAGGGGAATATGGCTTTGCGCGGATCGGGACGCGTGGGATCATTCCACACTTGTCCGATCGTGTAACCGCCGCGCGCGCTATAGAACCCGACCGCCCAATTGTCCCACTCCTGCGTTTGCGCGGGGCCCAACTCGAGCGCCTTGGACCGCCGCTCGCCGGTCAGCCCATGGATGAATTCACGGCCGGCGTTGGTGTTGTGCAGCCAGGGCGCGTGATACCACTTGCGCACCGGGTTGGCGCCGACATCGGCGAAATTGTTAGCCGTGTTGCCGGCCAGACAATAATCGAGCACGGCCTGCAGATACTTCGGTGCGTCCGCGGGTTTCTTGAAATCAAATGCCGCCCATTTGCGCTGCGAGGTCGGCTCCAACGCCGGCTTGGTCGCAGGATACGCCTGACTCAATTTGAAGACCGGGCCGGTCCAACCGGGCGGCGGCGCGTTAAAAGCATCGGGAAAGGCACTCCAGCTGCAAGGCACCGCGATTCCCAGCAACACTGCCAACCATCTGCCCCGACGTTTCATACAAGAAGTGCCAGTCAGTGTTGTTAGCATGATCGATTCCCCTCTCAAACCAGAACTGAATGGAACTAACGCGATTGCCGGCGACGTCTGAGGTTACCCCTTCCGGTGCCAAATTTCCGCTTGATCGCGAGCCGCCGGAGCGCCGCCGGGTCGTCCTCGCGCTCGAAGGTGTCGTCATCGCCGTGACGGCCCTTACGCGGGTCGAAAAAGCCGATGTAGCCGCCCGGATTGACGCCAAACGATGGCAAGGTGCGCCCTTTGACCTGCGTACCGAGAAAATCATTGCGGCTGCCCAGCTCTGCGGTCGCCGTGTAATACAGCGGCAGCACGAAATTACTGACGAGAATGCCGTCGACACGATAGCTCTCGTTTTGTACTGCGTCGCAGACCTCGAGCCAATGAAACACGCGATGTTTCGGTTGCCTGGGATGCGGGCCGGCGACCAGCAGATTGACCTGGGGATCGGCGACCAGCTCCAGCGCCTCGTGCGACAAGGTCACCGTCCAGTCCTCTTTGAGTGCTTTGCTTAATTCAAGATAGACAACGCCGTAAGGAACGCCATGAAAGAATTGGTCATGAAACCCTTCGGCATCGCGGATGTGACACACCCCGCGGACATACAGCACGGCATCGCCGCGCATGTCGGCGGCGTCCCATTTGCGCCGGCGATTGACCTTGCCTTCAAGTCGCAACTCCGCACCGAATTGCCAATGCGGTTCGAAATCCTCCCGCAGCTGCCGATTCACGGCACGGATGGCCGCCTGCAGGTCTTCATCCAGGATCGCATCGTCTGTTAGATTAATGACCGAAATTATCATGTTGAGCGAGTCCTCATGCGTTGGGCCATCCCGCCTACAGCAACTCCCGGATCATGCACCGCCCATAACTCCCGATCGGCAAATCCTGACAATTAATTCGACTGCCCGGACCGGCAGCGTCCATGGTTCGCTAAAACCCCCGCCCCGGAAAGATCGCGGCCAGCGCCGCACGCCAGCGCTGCGCCAGCAGCCCGGCGCCCACGCCCGAGGGATGCATTTCGTCGGCCCACTGCACTGAATCATTGGGTATCAGCGTGCCGCGGGTGTCCACCACATGAAACTTGTTCTTGACGGGGGCCGCTAGCGCCTGCAAACGATCATTAAACTGATCGATCAGGTAGCGCAGGATCGGCACGCCATCCGTCGCGGGGTTGATGCCCATTTGCACCAGTCGCGGCTTCAGCCACGGCCCGGCATGCCCGAGTCCGAAGGGTCCCTTGGCCGGTATGCCATTGGGTACCGGGTAGTCGTAACAGTGCGTGACGATGTGACAGGTCTTCCGATAGGTGTCCCGCGCATCGATGAGTCGCTGGTACGCATCGACAATCTCATCGAGCCGAGCCGCGAGCGCCGTGTCGTTGATGCAATCCCTCCACGCCATGCCGGGCGTCTTGCGGTTCAAGAGGCCAGGCAGATTCTCATCTGCAATATCATTGCCCCCGCCGCTGAAGAGCAGCAGGTCGACCGGGTAACGCTTGAGGTACTTGCGCAGATCCTTGATCTGATCGCTACCCGCACCGAGGATCTCGCGCGCCTCATCGCCACTGTGCTCGAGTCGCAACATCGAAAAATCGCTCATCATTTCGATGAAATCCGCAATGTTGCGATTGAGCGGGTAGCTGAACCAGGAATCGCCCTCGCTGATAATCACCAACCGCTTGGGATGCAGCCGCAGGCTTTCAGCAAACACCGCGAGCCTCGGCCGGGGATTTGAGACTGGATCAACTTTTCCGCCGCGCATGTCAGCCATTATTCATTCTCCTATCAAATCGTCTCTCAGACCGCGGCGCGCAGCCGTTGCAGAATGTCACCCTCCAATTCTCGCGCCAGCCACCCGCCCCAATTGCGCGTGAATCCAGCACCTAACAGCAACAGATGGACAGGAGGTGGCAATTTAGTCATACGCAATTGTAGCCACTAATTGGTGTGGCCATCATCCCGCCTCCCCCTCCCGGAGTCCAGATTTTGAGCACCACGTCGTCGACCGGTGGTAAAGGTCTCACACACGCGCCGGATTGCTTCATGCTGCTCGGCTCGTTCTGCAAAGGTCTTCATCGACGACACTTTTGTGGGCCTCGCCAAGCGCAGCAAGGGGCGGATGCGTCATGCATCGCGGGTAACACCGCACACAGTGGAACCGGCCAGTCCGAGTTTCGACACTATGCATCAGCGGGTCGAACCGTTAGGCAGCGATTGGTATGTAGTTCGAGCGGCTAACGCCTGCAGCGGCAATGCCAGCGCCCATTGGTACTGCAGAAACATGCGCTAACCCACGAGCGATCATCCGGGCCACCCTGGCAACAGCTAGACACGACAACGTGATTGGTTCAATGCTTGAACTCCCAATATCTCCCCGCCGGCCGAACAACTTCCAGCAGACCGAATCGATCCTGCGCGCGATTATGGTCCCGCATCAGGTAGTAGATGTCGGAGAGTACCGATTGCTCTTCCGCAAAGTAGCTATGCCCAACGAAGCTGGTATCGACGGACGTCGCATCAATCGTGTCGAGGCCGGGCGCGATCACGAGGTTCGGACCCGCATCGCCAGCGCGCGCAGCGCCGTGTACATTCTTCGATGCCTGAAGCGCCAAATCCGTCGACGATGCATACAACGTGATCGGCGTTCCCAATTTCAATAGCTGCGGCACAATCTGATTCTTAAAAACATCCGCGTCAATATCCGGTGCGGTCAAGATAAGCTGTTTCACGCGCGCCGCCAGTTGCGGCTTGTCAATTACCAACGCAGCGAAAGCGCGGGTCAGCGCTCGATTCCCCATGCTATGCGCAACCAGATACACATTGCTCGCCTCGGTACGAGCGAGCACGTCCGCCAGAAACCGTTCCAAGTTTGGTTGCGTCCATTCGACATTCTGCTCATCGACCGTATATGCCGCTGTATTACCTTGCGACGGCCAGGCGTAGAAGATAGGCACGCCGTGAAAGTTCAGATCGAACGCCAGCTGCGCGGTACGCCGCGCGGCATCCTCGAATGTCACGTTGTATCCATGAACGAACAGGAAAGCACTTTTTGCTTTGCTCGTCCTAACGCTCTCTGCTAACAAGTTGAGCATCGCATCCTTTGCCACCGTCGTGACTTCCAACAACACCACATGTTTTTCTGGATCGGGCCGGAACTCCAAACTCCATATGGAGGGCGATTCCAATTCACCCATTTTGTGATGATTTGGAATGCTGACCGTACAGCTGCCATAGCTCATTGGGCCGCGGTCCGGTCCGAACTGTTTTGCCGGAGCACTGTCGCCCGTAGGCTTGCGATCGGTCGCAAAATAAACCGGCACGACGGTGTAGTTCTTTGTAGTACCCGTAGCCGCTTCAATGTGACCCGGCGGCGGGGGCGGCGGCAACATAATCGGTGGCGGCGGCGGGGGTGGCGGTGGTGGTGGCGGGGGTATCTCAATCGCGTGAGGCAAATGCGCCGCCGCCGCCATCTCACACGACAACCGCAGCTGCGACTTAAATCCCGCTTCCGCTTGGATCAGCGCTTTGCGATGCGTACCGTTTACTGAACACGCATATTCTGCGATAAACGTTTTTGCGCACCCAGGCACCGGATCGCCCAGGACTTGCACGTCGACGATGTACTCGCAGCGATTCTGGCCATCGCAGGCGGCGGCCAGCGCCGCCTTGGCGTTGTCGAGCGCCGCACCGCAATTCAAACCATACGTGGCCGATATGACTTGAACTGCCGCAGAACCGACAATCGGCCAACACGCCAACGCAAACAACAGTACCCATGGCGCAACTTGTAGGCGTCCACCCGTGACTTGTCTACCAGGTACGTGAGATTGCGCACTGGCGGCGCGAACAATGTAATGAGGAAATGACATAGGCCCTAACTCCCTGTCGCTGCAAACCTCGCGAACATCTTCCGCGTGGCAAGGGAATGAGTCAATAAAATCGGGATCCTGGCGGACGAAGACGCGCCCCAACAAAGTTCGCGGGCTGGACCTGCATATGGCGCGGCGCGCTACTGTGGCTGAGCGACAGGTGGAGTCTGGTGGTCTGGAGACTACGACCAGGGATTCAGAAATTTGACTGAGGTCCCTTTGAAGTCACGCGCATTGCGAGTGGCCAACGTGAAGTTTTGTTCCATCGCAATGGCGCCGATCGCCGCATCCGCAAAGTCGATCGGATTGCCCGCCGCGTTCGCCGCCGTCACCACCTGGGCATAGGCCTCCGCCGAGCGCTCGCCAAAGGCGAGAATACGATTGGAGAACAACGACAACAGCGCGCTGTTAAGTACCTTCTGAAGTTC